>CAKVLD010000042.1 GCA_934755305.1 uncultured Clostridium sp.
ACAGGACAGTTAAGCTCTACAGCGCCAATGGTACTGCATGGGAGACCGTGTGGGAGAGTAGGACGTTGCCAGGTAAATGTGGCTCGATAGCTCAGTCGGTAGAGCAGAGGACTGAAAATCCTCGTGTCCCTGGTTCGATTCCTGGTCGAGCCACCAGGTATGGCGCTATAGCCAAGCGGTAAGGCAGAGGTCTGCAAAACCTTTATTCCCCGGTTCAAATCCGGGTGGCGCCTCCATAGAAATCCCTTAGATTTTTCTAAGGGATTTTTTAATGTATAAATACAAAAGTTATGATTAAATTGTGGATAATTATATTAGAAATGAATCATCAATTGTTAATAACTTTTTTTTATAAAAAAAAGTAGCTTTAGTTCCAATAGGAATAGTAATGTTAGGATAACTATGACCGAAAGGAAAACCTGTGATAATAGGTATATTTAAAGGTTTTAATCTATCTATAATAATTTCTTTTAAAGTAAAACTTTTAGAATAATTTGAAAGAGTACATCCTTCAAAGCTACCTAATATTATGGCATTACAAGATTTAAAGATTTTCTTATTGAAGATTAAAGAAGTTAACATTCTATCAATAGCATAAGGATTTTCATTTACTTCTTCTAATAAGAGAATAGAATTTTTTGTTTTCACTTCATAGGGAGTTCCTAAAGAAGAATATATCATGCTAAGATTACCACCTACTAATTTTCCGCTAAAGTCATTAGGATTAATATAATTTATGTTATCAAATTTACTTAGATTATAAGTATATCCTTTTTGATTATATGAGGATATTTCTTTGAATGAATCAAGGGTGATTTTGTCTGAAAAGCTTGAATTTATCATAGGACCATGAAAAGTGATTAATCCCAGATTAGAAAAATAATTTAGTAAAAGAGTAATATCACTATAGCCACAAAAGAATTTTGGATTGGAACGTATTACATGTTTATTTATATAGGGTAATGTACGCATAGATCCATAACCACCTCTAAAACATATAATTCCATCTATAGAATTATCTGAAAACATATTGTTAAGATCATATGCTCTACAATAATCAGTTCCAGCCAAATATCCGTATTTATCAAAAAGATGTTCACCTAATTTTAATTTGAATCCAAGATTAGAAAATACTCTAAGCTTTTCCTTTATTACATTTTCATCCTCACATGAAGCTGGAGATATTATACCTATTGTGGAACCTGCCTTTAAGGTTTTGCCTTTTAACATAAAAAACCTCCTAAAAAAAAGAGCCTTAAGCTCTCTTAATTAATTATATTATATGAAAAAGCAAAAGAATTTGTTATATTAGAACATATCTTTCTTATATAAAAATATTGCACAAATAATACATGTTACAATTATACCTGCCATTACTATACTAAATCCATAAGGATTATCTTGGCCAAATGGAACATTTACATTCATTCCAAATATACCAGAAATAATAGTTGGAATAGATAATAAAATAGTAACTGAAGCTAATATTTTCATTACTATATTTAGATTATTTGAGATAACCGAAGCAAAAAAGTCCATAGTACTAGCAAGTATATTACTATATATTTCTGTCATTTCTATAGCTTGTTTATTTTCAATAATTACATCTTCTAGAACATCTGTATCATCATCATATTTTTGCATCACATCTAGTTTAAGCATTTTTTCAAGAGTTGCTTCATTAGCCTTTAAGGAAGTAGAAAAATAAACTAATGATTTTTCTAAAGAATGAAGTTGAATAAGTTCTCTATTTTTCATAGATTTATGGAGTCTTTTTTCAATCATTAAGCTTTTTTTATCTATTTGTCTTAAATATAGAAGATAGTAAGTAGAAATTCTATTTTATATCTGAAGAATAAACCTTGATTTTTTAAATGTATAAAATGATTTTATCTTACCATTACAAAAGTCGGTAAGTATTTTACTATTTTTCAGACAAATGGTTATCAATAATGTATCTGTATGAATAATTGCTAGTGGATATGTATCATAAGTTAACGAGTTGTCTTCCATTTCAGTGAAAGGTATATCCACTATAACAGCTATATTATTGTCTTCAATTTCAATACGTGATGTTTCAGCATCATCTAGAGGAGCTTTTAAGAATTCGATAGGTACTCCTGTTTTTTTAGATGTTAGTATAAGTTCTTCGTCTGATGGTGCAACTATATTAATCCAGCAACCTGGTTCAATAGTATCTAGTAGTTTTAAGGTTGGATCATGTTCATTAGAACTTTTATAAATTTGAATCATATCATAACCTCCTAAATAAGTACATTTTAATTATACTATTTTAAATGATTTTATAAAAGCTAAAAGAGATATGAATATAGAAAAATAGAGCAATTAAATAATTGCTCTATTTACACTTGAAAAATTCATTTTTTATTTCTAATAATAAATTTTCTTTTTCAATTAAATCTGCACCTGTAAAAGAAAGAGCAAGTGCTGCTTTTTTTATTTGTGATAAGGCAAATTCTGTTATAGTCGAATCAGCAAAATCTTTTGTGCCATAATTTATGTTTGTATTATTAATTATTGATATATAAGGATGAATACAAGGAACTTTTTGACTTACTATTCCTATACTTAATCCTGAATAAATATTTTTAGATGGTTGTATTGAAATAATACCATTTTCTTTTAAATTATGGCTAAACAATCTATTTAAAGTTCTATTAGTAACTAATTCTTCGTTTGGAGGTTCATATAGTGAAATAGTATTTGGTATATGAGTTAAGTTTGATACATATCTTGTGATTTCGCGTAATTTATTTTCAGCTAATTCTGCCATATCTGTTTCTTTAGCACGAATATAAAATTTTGCTTCACTTTCTAATGGTAATAACAGTGGGGTATAGCCTCCTTTAGATAAAATAAAGTTAATATCAACATCTTCAGGGAAACCTTTAAGTAATGAGTTTAAAATTGAAAATGTTAGTAGTATAGCATCTAAGGATGTATATTTACTTTTATTTAAAAAACTAAGTCCACTATCACTTGTGAATTTTACATTTAGTGGAATTATGGCTGAAGAAGATCCACTTTCAGCAGTAATTAAATCAGGATGGCATTCCATTACTACATCTATATCATCAAATGTTCCTTGTTTAACCATAGTAGCCTTTGTACCACCTAAATATTCACCTGGGCAACCTATTAAAATAACTGTACCACCTATTTTTTCTACTATATTTCCAAGAGTTAATGCAGCAGCTACAGACATTGAAGAAAGAGCGTTATGTCCTGTAATATGTCCCTCATTAACTATTGCATCATACTCACAAAGGTAACATATTTTAGGGTAACCAGTACCTTTAGTAGCATAAAATGAATTTGAAATATTTAAGTAATTTTTTTCAATATTAAATCCATATTTATTTAATAACTCACATATATAAGCACAACTTTTAAATTCTTTATAACTTTCTTCTGGATTTAAGTATAAGTAATTACATAAATCATTTATTTCAGACTCAATCTTGTAAAAGAAAGATATCATTTCTTGTTTCATAAATAAAGCCTCCCTAATCTTATAGTTATTATTATTTTTAACATTAAGTAATAAAAATATTAATAATAATGGAACTTTAAGTTATATTGTTTCCGAAACTATAAATGATGGTATAATAACAATAGACTATCTTGAAAAAAGAAAGAGGTACAAGTAATGAAAAAAGGTTTATTCATTGTATTTGAAGGTGGAGAAGGTTCTGGTAAAAGTACAATATTAGATAAAATATATAATTGGTTACAAGAAGAAAACTTAGACTGCATAAAGACTAGAGAGCCAGGAGGAATTAAAATTTCGGAACAAATAAGATCTGTGATTTTAGATTCAAAAAATACAGAAATGGATGGTAGAACAGAAGCATTATTATATGCAGCTGCTAGAAGACAACATTTAGTAGAAAAAGTTATACCTGCATTAAAAGAAGGAAAAATTGTTCTTTGTGACAGATTCCTAGATTCATCCCTTGCATATCAAGGTTTTGCAAGAGGTCTTGGTATTGATGAAATATATGAAATTAATAAGTTTGCTATAGAAGATAACTTCCCTGATATATCAATATTTTTTGATTTAGAACCTAGAATAGGTTTAGAAAGGATAAATAAAAATAAGGATAGAGAAGTAAATAGATTAGACTTAGAAGAAATAGAGTTTCATAATAAAGTAAGAGAAGGATACACTATGTTATTGCGTAAAAATAATAATATGGTAAAAATAGATGCGTTAAAGTCTATAAACGAAGTTTTTGAAGATGTTAAAGGAATTATTAAAGAGTATTTATAGTAACTTTGTTTTTTATTATAATACTAATGGCTTTATGGTAAAATAAATTATATTAATGTATATTTATGGAGGGGTAAAGTATGAAGATGGTCATAGCTATAGTTCAAGATGATGATTCATTAGATTTAATTGAAGGTATTACTGATAAAGGTTTTAGAGTAACTAAATTAGCAACAACCGGTGGCTTTTTAAGAGCTGGTAATACTACTCTTATGATTGGAGTAGATGATGATAAGGTTGATGAGGTTATTTTAATAATTAAGGATATTTGCAAGAGAAGAAAAGAAATTATGGCATCTCCAACGCCATTTGTAACAAATTCAGAAAGTTATATGCAGTATCCAGTAGAAATTCAAGTTGGTGGAGCAACAATATTTGTTATTGATGTTGATCAATTTATAAGAATATAGATTTGGTAGGTGTAGATTGTGAAGGAGTTTATAGGATTTGAAAATATTATTAATGGATTTATGAAGAGAGCAGATAATAATACTCTTTCACATGCTCATCTTATCGTTGGGCCTGATGGAATAGGAAAAAGCATATTAGCTAAAATTTTTGCACTTAAAATATTAAGGAAAGATAAGGAAGCAGATTATATTGATATAATAAATTATAGCCCTAAAAAAGCTTCATTTGGTGTGGATGATGTTAGAAATATTATTGAAGAAGTAAGTAAAAAGCCATATGAAGGTAATGAAAAGGTAATAATCATACATGAAGGTGATAAGTTAACAATTCAAGCTCAAAATGCTTTATTAAAAACTATAGAAGAACCACCTAAAGGAGTATTTATAATATTATTAAGTGAAAGTTTAGAATTATTATTAGATACTATTAAATCAAGATGCCAAGTGTATAAGTTAACTCCATTAAATAAAGAACATATGTTAAGTTTTATAAAAAAGATAAATATAACACAAGAAGAGAGTATTCTGTCAGCATTAGCTTATGCAGAAGGAATACCGGGAAGAGCAGAAAGAATATTACATGATGAAAACTTAGAGAACTTAAGAAATTTAGTTATCAAATTATTTAATGAAGTAATTAATAAAGATATAAATTGTATAGTACAATATGAAGAAAAGTTTGATAAGTTTAAAGATGAAAAAGAAGAAATATTAAGTGTAATAGCTTCATTTATAAGGGATATTATAATTTATAAAGAACTAGAAGATAAAAATATACTTATAAATGTAGATAAAGGTAAAGACATAAGTAAATTATCCTCGGCATTATCCTATAAGAAATTAAATTCTATGTTAGGATATGTGGAGGAAGCTAGAAAGAATTTTATAAGTAATGTGAATTATTCAATGACTATGAGTGTTATGCTTATAGGATTTTTGGAGGGTTAATTAATGATAGAAGTAATAGGAGTAAGATTTAAAAAAGCAGGAAAAGTATATTACTTTGATCCAGCAGATTTAAAAATACAAAAAGGCGATTATGTTGTTGTTGAAACTGCTAGAGGAATAGAATTTGGTGAATGTGTTATAGGAATTAAAGAAATAGATGAATCAGATATCATAGCTCCTTTGAAAAGTGTTTTAAGAGTTGCAGATAATAAAGATATATTAAAGCATAAAGAAAATAAATCAAAAGAAAAATCAGCATTAGAAATATGTACTAAAAAGATTGAAAGTCATGGATTAGATATGAAACTTATAGATGTTGAGTATACTTTCGATAATAATAAAGTAATATTCTATTTTACAGCTGATGGAAGAGTTGATTTTAGGGAATTAGTTAAGGATTTAGCTACTATATTCAAGACAAGAATTGAACTTAGACAAATAGGTGTAAGAGATGAAGCTAAAATGGTGGGTGGCTTAGGGCCATGTGGTAGGCCTATGTGTTGCTCAACTTTTTTGGGAGATTTCACATCTGTATCTATTAAAATGGCTAAAGAACAAAATTTATCCTTAAATCCAACTAAAATTTCAGGAATATGTGGAAGACTAATGTGCTGTTTAAATTATGAACAAAGTACATATGAAAGCATTAGAAAACATCTTCCAAGAACTGGTTCGATAGTTAAAACAGAGCTAGGTAAGGGGGAAGTGGTTTCTAATAGTGTAGTGAAAGAGTCTGTAAAGGTAAAATTAAGACTTGATGATGAAGAAGTTCTTAGAGATTTTAAAATCAATAATATAAAGCTTATATCTGGAAGCTATGAAGATACAGTTGATGATAAAGATATTAAGTTGGAAATAGAATCAGAAGAAGACAAAAAATTAATAAGGGATTTAATAAACGAAAAGTAGGGAGTACTGTATGAAATCTATAATAAAAGTTTATGGTATAAATACACAAAAAGATGTTATTAAAATTCAAAAAACAATATCTAATATGGAAGGTATTTTAGCTTGTGAAATATCTATAAAAAAGAAGGAGATACAAATTATATACAATGAAAGTTGTATAGAAATTGATGGAATTACAGAAAATATAGAAAATTTGGGATATATGGTTGTATAGCTTATATAAGGAAAAATTATAAAATGCTTTAAATTGACTCTAAAAAGTGATAGAATAGTGGTGGTGTAATACCATAATATTAGGAGGTGTTTTGATGGCATTCGTAATTAATGATTCATGTGTAAGCTGTGGTGCCTGTGCAGCAGAATGTCCAGTTGATGCAATAAGCCAAGGAGATGCTCAATTCGTTATTGATGCTGATACTTGTATAGAATGTGGAAACTGTGCAAATGTTTGTCCAGTTGGAGCTCCAGAACAAGAATAGTCTGGTGTTAAAGATCGTCTTTTAGGCGATCTTTTTATTTATTATTATATATCTATGTATTTATGTCTCTTTAAGATAACTATATTGGGATAAGAACTATCTAATATATCTTCAGTATCTAATGTATCTACATAAAATTTAGGTTTGGATTTATTAAAATATAAAAAATCTTTTAAAGTATTTTTATAAGGTTCATTATAAGAAGATTTATAACACATAGGGATTATTATTTTAGGAGATAGTTTTTCTATTAATTTTGTTGAATCAAGATAGTTTAATGTTATATTTCCTTCTATAGGAACAAAGAGAATATCTATTTTTCCAGTCCTTAAAATTAAGTCATTATCAATAATATGTCCTAAATGTCCTAGATGACAAAGAATAAGATTATCAATATTGTAGGTAAAAAAGATATTTTCTCCTCTTTTAAGCCCCTTTATATTATCTGTATAAGAACTATAACCTTTAATAGTTACATAATTATATTTAAATAAACCAATACAATCTATTAAGATATTTTTATTTTTTAAATAAGGATATGAAAAGTAATTTAGGGGTTTTTGACTAAAGGTTATTATGTTAACTTTTGAAGAGGTTATATTATCTAATGGATCAATTAAAATTTTATGTCCTAAGGAATCTTGTAGAGAAAAACAACTATTTCCAAACCATTTTATAATCATAAAAAATCTCCTTTAATCATGTATTATTTATAGTTTGTGTAAATAATTGAATTTATATTTACATAAACTATAAATAATAAACTTGAAATAAGAAGTAATTAATATTAATATAAAATATAATACAAAGTCAAAGTAAGTCAAAAACAGATGTTTAAGAAGGAGATATTATGGCAAGACTTTCTGATATAATAGAAGAATTTATTAAAAATTTACTTATAGAGAATGGTGGAAATCAAATTCAAATTCAAAGAAATGAATTAGCAGATCAGTTTAGATGTGCACCATCACAAATTAATTATGTATTAACTACTAGATTTACATATGAAAAAGGATATGTTATAGAAAGTAGACGAGGTGGCGGAGGATATATAGTAATAAAGCAAGTTACGTACAAGGGAGCCAATGAAAGGAATAATTTGATTTATCAAGTAATAGGTGATTCTATAACAAATAATGGTGCTGTAACTTTGCTTCAAAGTTTGTATGAATCAAAGTTAATAACTATTAGGGAACTAGAAATAATGAAGATGGCAGTAAATGATAGAACCTTATCATCAGCAGAAGAAAGAAATAAAGTAAGAGCAGATGTACTTAAGGGAATGCTTATGGCTATATTAGTTTAAGGGGGAAAATATAATGCTTTGTGAAAGATGTAAAAAAAATGAGGCTAAGGTCCATATAATCAAGATTATTAATGGAGAGAAGTCTGAAACATTATTATGTGAAAAATGTGCAAAAGAATTAACTGAGGTTCCTTTTGATAATAAATTTATACCAGATAATAAAATAACTTTTCAAAATATATTAAGTGGCTTTTTTGAAACTTTAGATAAAGGAAATAAGAATCAAAAAATAGAAGTTGTTTGTAAAAGTTGCGGGTTAACTTATTCTGAATTTAAGAAAAATGGCAAGTTAGGATGTAGCAATTGCTATAAAAGTTTTCAAGATTTATTAAAGTCAAGAATAAAGAGGATACAAGGGGATACAGAACATATAGGAAAAATACCTAAAAGAGAAAGTAATGAGGTAATTCAAAGAAAAAGGATTAATAAGTTAAAAGAGGAATTACAACAAGCCATTATAAAGGAAGAATATGAAGAAGCAGCAGTTATAAGAGATAAAATAAAACTATTAGAATCGGCAAGAGGGGGAAAAACTACAAATGAATAATTGGATAGAATATGATACTATAGCTGAAGATATAGTTATTAGTAGTAAGGTATGGTTAGTTAGAAACTTCAGAGATTCTTTATTTACAGATAAGATGAAGGTTCAAGATGCTAGAGATAATGTAGAAAAGATATTTAATATACTATTAAGTAAAGCTGTTGAAGAAGAATTAACCCTTATAAAATTATGGGAAACTGATAGTGATATTATAAATATATATTTAGAGAGACAACTTATAACTAAAGAGTTAGTAGAAAGAAAAGAGAAAAGTGCTTTTATTATTAATAAAGATGAAACTTTATCTATAATGATAAATGAAGAAGATAATTTAAGAATACAATGTATAGTAGGAGGTTTAAACTTAAAACAAGCTTATGATTATATAGATAAAATCGATAATTATATTGAAGAAGATATATCTTATGCTTTTAGTGAAAATTTAGGATATTTAACTTCATCTATACTAAATGTAGGAACTGGATTTAAAGCTTCTGTTATGATTCATTTACCTGCGATAACTATAAAAAACGAGTTAAAAAATATTGCAGATGGCCTAACTAAGGTTGGTATGAATATAGAATCTTTATATACTGAAGAAGGAAAATCTGTAGGAAATATATATGAGGTATCTAATCAACTTACTCTAGGAGTAAAGGAAGAGGATGTAATTAGAAACTTAGAAGGAATAATAGATAATATTATTTCAGAAGAGAATAACTTTAGAGAATTATTTAATAAAAAAAATAAATATGAACTAGAAGATAAAATATTTAGGGCATATGGTATTTTGAAAAATGCAAGGTTACTTAAAGGAAAAGAAATTTTAGAGTTATTATCATATATTAGGTTGGGGACTGAGATGTCTTTAATAGAAATAAATAAAAGTATATTAAACAAATTACTAGTTAATACTAGGCGACTAGTTATAAAAACAAGCTTAATAGATGAGTCCAATACTGTACAAGAAGAATTATATAGAGCTAAAATAGTAAAGGATATATTAGTATAAGAGGTTTGGGAGGTGTTTGTTATGCCATATGGTAGGTTTACAGAGAGAGCACAAACAGTAATAATGGGGGCTCAAAAAGAGTCACAAAAGTTTAAACATGGTTATATAGGGACTGAACATATATTACTTGGTATCATTGAAGAAGGTGGAGAAGCTAGCAAGCTTTTAAACAAATATGATATAGATATTGATTCGGTTAGTGAACTCGTTGAAGATTATTTGGGATTTGGAGAAGTGTTAATGCCAAAAGGAGAATTATTGTTAACTCCTAGAACAAAGAGACTTTTTGATGAAAGTTTTAATGCGGCTAAGGAATTAGGACATAAGTATGTTAGCCCTGAACATCTATTATTAGCATTAATTAATGAACAAGAGGGTGTAGCTTACACTATATTAAGTAAATTAAATTTAAATTTTAATGATTTAAAAAAAGAATTATTAGTTATTTTATCTGGTAAAAATGTTGATCAAGTAGTGGATGGAAATAGTAAAACAAATAAAGATAATAAAACACCTTTACTTGATCAATATAGCAGAGATTTAACAAAATATGCTGAAGAGGGAAATTTAGATCCAGTAATAGGAAGAGATTTGGAAACGCAAAGAGTTTTAGAGATTCTTTGCAGAAGAATAAAAAATAACCCTTGTTTAATAGGGGAACCAGGAGTTGGTAAGACAGCTGTTATAGAAGGATTAGCTCAAAGAATAGTAGAGGGTAACATACCTGAAATATTAAAAGATAAAAGAGTATATTCTTTGGATTTAAGTGGTATGATTGCTGGAGCTAAATATAGAGGGGAATTTGAAGAAAGATTAAAGAAAGTTATGGAAGAAATCAAAAATAATAAAAATATTATTATTTTCATTGATGAGATTCATACTATTGTAGGAGCAGGTGGAGCAGAAGGCGCTATAGATGCATCAAATATATTAAAACCTTCATTAGCTAGGGGAGAAATACAATGTATAGGAGCTACAACTATAGATGAATATAGAAAACATATTGAAAAGGATGTAGCGTTAGAAAGAAGATTCCAACCAATTATGGTAGGAGAACCAACTAAGGAAGAAACATTAAATATATTAGTAGGACTTAGAGATAAATATGAAGCTCACCATAGAGTTAAGATATCAGATGAAGCATTAGAAGCAGCAGTTGAATTATCTGATAGATATATAAGTGATAGATTTATGCCTGATAAGGCTATTGATCTTATGGATGAGGCAGCATCTAAAATAAGAATAGAAAATTTAGTAGCACCGCCTGATTTAAAGGAAATTGAACTAGATATAGATGATTTGATAAAAGAGAAAGAAGAGGCTATAAGAGTTCAAAATTTTGAAAAAGCAGCTACTTTAAGAGATAATGAAAAAGAATTAAAAGAAAAGCTTGATAATTTAAAAAGAGATTGGAGTACCCAAAGCTCAGTGCAAGTGTTAACGGTTAGGAGAGAACATATAGCAAGTGTAGTAGCAGCATGGACTAAAATACCTGTAGAGAGGCTTACCGAAAAAGAGAGTGATAGACTTCTAAAGTTAGAAGAAACTCTCCATAAGAGAGTTATAGGACAATCAGAAGCAGTAAGGGCTGTAGCACAAGCTGTAAGAAGAGCTAGGGTAGGGCTTAGAGATGAAAAAAGGCCGATAGGTTCGTTTATATTCCTTGGTCCAACTGGTGTAGGAAAAACGGAGCTTTGTAAAGCGTTAGCAGAAGCTATGTTTGCGGATGAAAATAGTATTATTAGAATTGATATGTCAGAATATATGGAGAAACATTCAGTATCAAGACTTATAGGAGCTCCTCCAGGATATGTAGGATTTGATGAAGGGGGGCAATTAACGGAAGCAGTTAGAAGAAAGCCTTATTCAGTAATATTATTAGATGAGATAGAAAAAGCTCATCCAGATATTTTTAATATATTACTTCAAATTATGGAAGATGGTAGATTGACAGATGGTAAGGGTAAGTTAGTAAACTTTAAAAATACCATTATTATAATGACATCCAATGTTGGCGCACATTCTATTAAAAAACAAAAAACAGTAGGTTTTGCAGCTAATGTAGAATCAAATTCTGATTATGAAAAAATGAAAGAAAATATAATGGAAGAGCTTAAAAAGAACTTTAGACCAGAATTTCTAAATAGAATAGATGATACAATAGTATTCCATAAATTAAGTGAAGATAATATGTTAGATATAGTAGATTTAATGTTAAAATCTATGGTAGGAAAACTAAAAGGAAATAACCTGAATGTAAAGTTTAGAGAAGGATGTAAAAAGTTCTTATTAGATAAAGGAATTGATTTAGATTATGGTGCAAGACCATTAAGAAGAGTGATCACTAAAGAAATTGAGGATAGATTAAGTGAAGAACTTTTAAAAGGTACTGTAAATATAGGTGATAGTATAGAAGTATCGGTTGGAGATGATAAACTTATATTCAGTGAAATAAAAGAAAGAGAAGAAGTGTTGTAATTAAAAAATACCTAGTAGTTTAAAGCTATTAGGTATTTTTATTAATAAGAGGAGTTTAATATTAAGTAATAATTATTATTAATTTATGATAAAATAATATAAAAGCTTAAAAGGAGAAATGATTGTGAATAAAGAAGTGAAAAATATAGATTTGGTTATTTTAGGTGGAGGACCAGCTGGGTTAACAGCAGCAATATATGCAGCACGAGCTAGAATGAGTATGATAGTTTTAGAAAATGCATTTGTAGGTGGGCAAGTCAGAAACAGTTATGTAATAGAAAATTACCCTGGATTTAAAGAGATAAAAGGCTCTGAGTTAGCTGATAAAATTCAAGAACAAGCTGAAGGTGTTGGGGCTATAATTGATGAGTTTGATCCAGTTATAAATATAAAACTAACTGATGATGAAAAGATAATAGAAACTGAAACATATATATATATAACAAAAACAGTTATATTAGCAACAGGTGCTACACCAAAAAAATTACCTATAAAAAATGAAGCTAAATTCTCTGGTAAGGGAATTCATTACTGTGCAGTTTGCGATGGTGCTATGTATACAGACAAAGTTGTAGCTGTTGTTGGAGGTGGAAATGCGGCTTTAGAAGAATCGATGTTTTTATCAAAATTTGCAAAGAAGGTCTATATATTTAGAAGATATGATTACTTTAGAGGTGAAAAATCAGTTCTTGAAGAAGTAAATAATAATTCTAAAATAGAAATCATGTATAATACTGACCTAATAAATGTGGAAGGAGCTGAGTTTGTAAATAAGGCAATATTAAAGAATCTTGAAACAGGCGAAATTGAAGAAGTTGAAGTAGATGGAGTATTTGGATATATAGGAACAGAACCAAAGACTGATGAATTTAAGAAGTACATTGATCTAAATAAAAATGGGTATATTATAACTGATGAACTAATGAGAACTAATGTACCTGGTGTATTTGCAGCAGGAGATGTTAGAGATAAAGTATATAGACAAATAACTACAGCTGTAGCAGATGGTACTATAGCGGCATTAGAGTCAGAAAAATATATTAATAAATAGTTTTTAGTTACAAATGTTGAGGTGGTAGTATGTTTAGCAATTTGAAGGACGAAGATAAAGTATATAGAAATTTAATCGGTGGAGATTGGATTATTGCTGATGATAGTAAACTTATAGAAATTAAATCACCAGTGGATGGTAGATTAGTTGGAAAAGTTAGTGCTATGAATACAGCAGAAGTTGACAAAGCAGTAAGAATTGCTAAAAAGGCTCAATTAGAATGGAGAGCAGTACCATTAAGTGAAAAAGCAGAGATTCTTCATAGAGCAGCTAGCATATTGGAAAATAACATTGAAGAAATATCTTGGATAATAATGAGAGAAGTTGGTAAGGACAAAAAAAGTGCTATGTCAGAAGTAGAAAGGACTGCAGATTTTATCAGATTTACAGCAGATGCAGCTAAAAATTTGGTAGGAGAAAGTCTACCAGGTGAGAGTTTTCCAGGATATAAAAGAGGAAAGATATCTATAGTAAAAAGAGAACCAGTAGGAGTTGTATTAGCTATATCTCCTTTTAATTATCCATTAAATTTAGCAGCATCAAAAATAGCACCAGCTTTAATGGCTGGTAATTCTGTAGTATTTAAGCCTGCTACTCAAGGAAGTATAACAGGGATACATCTAACAAAGGTATTTGAGGAAGCAGGAATACCAAATGGAGTTATCAATTCTATAACTGGAAAAGGTAGTGAAATTGGAGATCATATAATTACTCATCCGGAAATTGATTTTATTAACTTTACTGGTAGTACACAAGTAGGCCAAAGAATATCTAAACTTGTTTCAATGGTGCCATTATTAATGGAGTTAGGTGGTAAAGATGCTGCGATAGTATTAGAAGATGCAGATTTAGAATTAGTAGCAAATAATATTGTATCAGGAGCATTTGCGTATTCAGGACAAAGATGTACAGCTGTAAAGAGAATATTAGCTGTAGAGAAAGTTGCTGATAAGTTAGTTGATATATTAAAGAAAAAGATAGAAAAATTAAAGATAGGAAATCCTTTAGAAGAAAATGTTGATATAGTTCCATTAATTGATGAGAAATCAGCAGATTTTGTGGAAGATATTATAAGGGATGCTAGAAATAAAGGTGCTACTCTTATAATAGGAGGTACTAGAGAAGGCAATACTATATATCCAACATTATTTGATAATGTAACAGAAGATATGAGATTAGCTTGGGAAGAACCTTTTGGACCAGTATTACCAATTATAAGGGTTAAAGATAAAGATGATGCCATTAAAATAGCAAATGAATCTGAATATGGACTTCAAAGTTCTGTGTTTACAAGAAATATTAATGATGCATTTTATGTTGCAGATAAGCTAGAAGTTGGAACGGTTCAAATTAATAATAAAACAGAAAGAGGCCCAGACCACTTTCCATTCTTAGGAGTAAAAGCATCAGGTTTTGGAACACAAGGAATTAAGTATTCTATAGAAGCTATGTCTAGACCTAAAGCTATAGTAATAAATACTGCTAACAAATAAATTTAAAAAGGACTACGGTAAACATCGTAGTCCTTTTAATCTCTATTTAGTTAGAGCTGTATCTATTGCAGGTTTATCGAATCCTATAATAATAGTTCCGTTTATATCTAGAACTGGTACACCCATTTGTTTCGATTTTTTTAACATCTCTTCTCTTGCTACCATGTTTTCAGCAACATTAAATTCTTCAAAAGTTATATTTCTAGATTTTAAATAATTTTTTGCCTTTACACACCATGGGCATGCATCTGTTGTATAAACTTTGACCATTTTCTACCTCCATAAGATTATAAATTTATTTTAAGATAAGAGTACAATGTTTTAAGGTTATTTTCAATATATTTTTTAATTTATTTCAATTATATAATATGTATGAAAATTAAAAATGAATCACTTAATTACATTTTGATTATCTAAGTTAGAATTCAAAATTAAATTATCCATTTCAGAGGAAGTAATATTAGGTGTATAATTTTCGCTCAGGTTATGAGATAAATTAGTATTAAGAATATTTTTTCCTATTATATTTAGAGTATTAACAGTATTTTTATTAAGCATAAAATCACCTCCAATTACATTTTTACTTAGTATGTGGATAATCTTATAATCTTATTCTTATAAGAAATTTATAGTAATATATATATATACTTTAGTTTTTTTATAAGAAATTAATAATACTGGTAATAATATAAGTAAGTATAAGTAATTTTTGAAATGTACTATTAATAAGTTTGCTTTATTATGATATTATTAATTAGTAAATAAATGATAATGCTTAATTGTAAAGATAGAAAGGAAGGATATATAATGGCTAAAATAAAATCTATATTTACATGTCAAGAATGTGGTTATGAATCACCAAGGTGGCTTGGAAAATGTCCTTCTTGTAATGAATGGAATACATTTGTAGAAGAAATAAAAGATAATTCAAGTATAGTAAAAAGTAAAATTACAAAAAATATCCTTCCGGAAAATTTACCTAAAAGCATAAAAGATATTAAATCAGGTGAAAAGGAAAGATTTAAAACTAATTTAAAAGAATTAGATAGGGTTTTAGGTGGTGGCTTAGTAAAAGGATCATTAACATTAATATCAGGAGATCCTGGTATAGGAAAGTCAACACTATTATTACAAACGGCTAATAATATAGCATCTAATTACGGAAAAGTTCTATATGTATCTGGTGAAGAATCAGAGGAACAAATAAAAATTAGAGGAGATAGATTAGGCGTAACAGCTAAAGATTTGTACATAGTATCTGAAACAAATTTAGATACTATAGAAGCATATATTGATGAAATAAATCCTATATTTGTAATAATAGATTCTATTCAAACTATATATAAAGAAGGAGTAACTTCAGCTCCTGGCAGTGTATCTCAAGTAAAAGAATGTTCGAATCAAATTATGAGAATAGGAAAAGGAAAAAATATTCCTTTATTCATAGTGGCTCATGTAACAAAACAAGGCGAGTTAGCAGGTCCTAGAGTATTAGAGCATATGGTAGATACTGTTTTATATTTTGAAGGTGAACGAACAGAAGAATTTAGAATATTAAGAACTATGAAAAACCGTTTTGGTACAACTAGTGAAATAGGGGTATTTGAAATGAGACAAGAAGGTCTTGTAGAAATATATGATCCTTCTAGAATGTTTTTAGAAGATACTACATTTAATCAAGATGGTTCAGTAGTTATTGGAATAATGGAAGGAACAAGACCTATACTAGTAGAAATACAAGCATTAGTTACACAGACTAATGCACCAATGCCTAGAAGAACAGCAGTAGGAATTGATAATCAAAGATTAAGCTTAATACTAGCAGTTCTTGAAAAGAAATTAAGAGTTCCTTTTTACAATCATGATGTGTATGTAAATGTGGTTGGAGGATTAAGCATAGATGGAACTACTGCAGATTTAGGATTAGCTATGGCGTTACTATCAAGTGTCAAAAATAAAGGGGTTAATTTACCTAAAGTTATGATAATTGGAGAAGTTGGATTGACAGGAGAAATAAGACCTGTTAATTCAGCAGATAGATTAGTTAATGAAGCAGAAAAGATGGGATTTGAGTATGTAATTATACCTTATAGAAATATGGAAAAAATAAGAAAAGGAAATGTAAATATAATAGGGGTAAATAACTTAAGAGAAGTAATTGGTAAGGTATTTTAAAAGTAAGAGGTGAATATATGAGATTAGAAAAGGATACAGGAATACAAGAGATATTAAAAATTATGTGTCCAGGAACAGCTCTTAGAGAAGGATTAGAAAATATATTAAGAGCTAAGACAGGTGGGCTAATAGTTTTAAGTGATAGTGAAGAAATAATGAAAATAGCCGATGGTGGATTTATAATAAATTCTGATTATACCGCAGCTTATGTTTATGAGTTAGCAAAGATGGATGGAGCTATTATATTAAGCAAAGATTTAAAAAAGATAATTTCAGCAAATACTCAATTAGTGCCAGATTCATCTATACCAACTTTTGAAACAGGAACTAGACATAGAACAGCGCATAGAGTGGCAAAACAAACAGGAAATATAGTAGTTGCTATTTCACAAAGAAGAAATATGATAACAGTATATAAAGGCGATATAAAATACGTCTTAAGAGAAAGTAGTGTTATTTTAGAAAAAGCGAATCAAGCGATTCAAACTTTAGAAAAATATGTTGCAGTATTAGATAGAGTAATAAATAATCTTAATTTATTAGAATTTCAAGATTTAACTACTTTATTTGATGTAGTAACAGCCATTCAAAGAACAGAAATGGTAATGAGAATAGTTGAAGAAGTAGAAATGTACATACTTGAACTCGGAAATGAAGGAAGACTTATTTCTATGCAATTAAATGAATTAACAAAGCATATTGAGAGAGATGGAATATTATTAATACGTGATTATTTATTAGAAGGTTTAGATTTAAATGAAGTTTATTCAGAAATACAAAAACTATCTCAAACTGAATTGTTAGATTTAGAATCAATAGGAAAAGTTTTGGGGTATGGTGGAGAACCATTAGGAGAAACACTAATCTCTCCAAAGGGATATAGAGTTTTAAGTAAAGTACCTAGAATACCAGCAAATGTTATAGAAAACCTAATTAGACATTTTAAAGATTTAACTAGCATAGTTGATGCAGAAATAGAAGAGTTAGATAAAGTTGAAGGTATAGGAGAGGCTAGAGCTAGAGCTATTAGAACTGGGCTAAAAAGAATAAATGAACAAATATACCTAAATAAACAATTATAAAATAAATGAGTAATAAAAAGCTGTATCTGAGTAATCTATAATACATACAAGACATAGTTTTTTTATAAAAGTGATATATGTAAAAATGAGGATTTATATCAAATCCTCATTTTCTATTTACACTAGTATAAAAATTTATTTTAATACAGTTTTTAATTTTTTACTTTTGTTTTGAGTGAACATCATCTAAACGTAAATTTTCCAAGAGTATCAATTTTGCTATTTTCCTTAAGGAGAATGTCATATAAGTTAATGTCTAAATTATTGCATAGAGCAGTTAAGTAAAATAAGTTATTACCCATTTCTCGTTCTATAATTTCGCGACAACTATCACATAAAGTACCTTCAATATGGCTACTTAAATTTTTGGATATATTTTCTAGTGTATCGTTTTCGGGTAATTCTTGTTTACAGGCATTAATCTTTATACAGCCACAATTAGTAACAGATTTTGCTATAGCTCTATTTACTCTTGCAGTAGATTCCGAATACTTAGAAATTAAATCTATTATACTTTTATGTCTCAGCAAGGAATCGTTTACTGAATTTTGGAATTCATCAAAAATAATATCTTTCATTAGGTATCAACTCCTTTAAGTTTTAAAAAGGTGTGATTTTAATTATATTATAGTAATAATATTAAAAAAAAGCAAATATAAGGGTGGAACGGTTGCTTGGTAATATAATCATAATAAACAATTGATAGAAAAAATAATAGGGGGTAAAAAAACTTAGAAATATATTTAACGGAAAAGTTAGTTTTTATAGTAAAATGATCATAATTTCATATAATTAAATTTACCAATTATTCATTTTAGAGTTAATTTTACTATGATATAATTATATAAAAACATCTAATATATAATTTTATGGATTTATTGTTTAAAAAATGTCAATAATTATATAAGGAGGTGAAGAGATGTTAAAGAAAATAATAAGAATAGTATTAACATTAGTTGGAGTTGGATTAGGGTATTTAATTGGTGAATTAATTATTAAATCAACAGTTGGTCAAAATATTGATATACTCTCAGGGACGTATAAATCGATATTATTTATGATTTTTATTTCAATAATTTTTGGTATCATTTTGTTTTTATTATCTCCTAAAATATATTTATCTGTAGAGGAGTTTATTGAGTATGTAGAAAAAAATATTCAAAGATTAAGTGTGAGTGAAATACTTTATGGAGCAATAGGTGTTTTTATTGCACTTGTTATAACAAGTTTATTTTCTAGACCCTTAATGGATATTCATAAAGTTTTAGGACCATTAATAGTTATCTTTTTGAATTTATTAGCAGCTATAATAGGAATTGATATTATGATAAAAAAGAAAGATGATATTACAGCTTTTTTATTAAATATCAAGAAAAGTAATGTAGGTAAAGAAAAAAAGTCTAAAGTGAATAATAGGGAAATACCTAAGGTGTTAGATACTTCAGTAATAATTGATGGTAGAATTTTTGATATATGCGAAACTGGTTTTATAGAAGGCCCTCTTGTAATTCCTAATTTTGTTTTAGATGAATTAAGACATATTTCAGATTCCTCAGATTCATTAAAAAGAACTAGAGGAAGAAGAGGATTAGATATATTGAATAAAATACAAAAAGAATTAAGTATAGAAACTAAAATTTGGGAAGTGGATTTTCCTAAGATAGAAGAAGTAGATAGCAAATTACTTAAGCTTGCTCAAAATTTGCATGGAAAAGTAATAACAAATGATTATAATTTAAATAAGGTTGCAGAAGTTCAAGGAGTTCCTGTTTTGAATATAAATGAATTATCAAATGCAGTTAAACCAGTAGTAATTCCAGGCGAAGAGATGGTAGTTGACGTGGTTAAAGATGGCAAAGAATCAAGTCAAGGTGTAGCATATCTAGATGATGGAACTATGATTGTAGTTGAAAATGGTAAGAGATTAATAGGAGAACAAATAGAAGTTATAGTTACTTCTGTATTACAAACAGCTGCTGGAAGAATGATATTTGCAAAACCTAAAAGCAACTAGAGGAGGAAGATAGCTATGATTTCAGCAATAATTTTAGCTGGTGGTAGAGGAACAAGAATGGGCAGAGATATAAGTAAGCAATTTATTCTTGTAAAAGAAAAACCAATTTTATATTATACAATAAAAAGGTTTTTAGAATGTGATAAAGTAGAGAATATAATATTGGTATTACCAAAGGATGAGATAGAGTTTTGTAAAAAGGAAGTCTTAGATAAATATTCGATAAAGGTGGATAGAATAGTAGAAGGTGGACCAGAAAGGCAGCAGTCTGTATACAATGGGCTAATGGCATGTGAAGATACTGATATTGTACTAATTCATGATGGAGCTAGACCATTTGTATCTAATAAAATTATAGAAGAAGGAATAGAGTATGCTAAAATTTATGGTGCGGCAGCTCCTGGGGTTAGATCTAAAGATACTATAAAAGTAGTTGATGAAGATTCTTTTTCAAAAGCAACCTTAAATAGAAACGAATTAGTAGCTATACAAACACCACAAGTATTTGACTTTAATAAAATAAAGTTGTGTCATGAAAAGATTAAAGAGGATAAAGTAACAGTTACTGACGATACAATGGTAGTTGAATATTATAATAATAAGGTATATATATATGATGGTGATTATAATAATATAAAAATAACTACACCAGAAGATTTGATAATAGCAGAATATCTATGTAAATAGGTATTCTGTGTAATATTGACATTAACTTATTGAGAAGGTATAATGTAATAAAATTTTATTATAAGAGTTATGAAGAAGAATAGTAGGGGTCGCCTTTTCAGAGAGAAAATCCAAGGCTGAAAGATTTTCAACAGACTTTGAACCAGCTTCCGAGCTATAGGAAAAAACTATCGGTTTAAGACCGTTATCATTATTCGAGAACAAATTTAGGTGGTACCGCGAGTAAAATTCGCCCTAAGATATAGGGGGGATTTTTTTTATTGGAAAAAACGACTTTAGGAGGATGATTTTTTATGAAAATGTCAAAAATGTTAATGTTAACGCTTAGAGAAGTGCCAGCAGAAGCAGAAATAGCAAGTCATAAGTTAATGTTAAGAGCAGGTATGATGAGAAAGATGGCTTCAGGAGTATATAATTATATGCCTATAGGCTTAAAAGTTTTAAAGAACATAGAAGATATAATTAGAGAAGAAATGAATGCAGCAGGAGCGCAAGAATTCTTAGCATCTGCATTAATTCCAGCTGAATTATGGCAAGAATCAGGCAGATGGGGAGTATATGGTGCAGAAATGATTAGAGTCAAAGATAGAAATGATAGAGATTTTTGTTTAGGGCCTACACATGAAGAAGTGTTTACTGATATAGCAAGGAATGAGATTAAGTCTTACAAGCAGTTACCAGTAAACTTATATCAGATTCAAACTAAGTATAGAGATGAGAGAAGACCAAGATTTGGTGTGATGAGAAGTAGAGAATTTGTTATGAAAGATGCATATAGCTTTGATAAAGATCAAGCTGGACTAGATGCGTCATTTGATAAAATGTATGAAACTTATGTAAGAATATTTAATAGATGTGGATTAGATGCTAAGGCAGTTGAAGCAGATTCGGGTGCAATTGGGGGAGCAAATTCAGCGGAATTTATGGTTAAATCAGAAGTTGGAGAAGATGATGTGGTTTTCTGTAATTGTTGTGACTATGCAGCAAATATAGAAAAAGCACCTTCAACAGTTGAAGTAGCAGAAAAAGAAGAGTTATTGCAAGTAGAAGAAGTAGAAACACCAAATACTAAAACTATAGAGGAATTAGTAAACTTCTTTAATACATCAGAAAAGAAATTTGCTAAAACTATTATATTTAATGCAGATGGAAAAATGGTTGCAGTAATGATTAGAGGAGATAGAGAAGTTAACGAAGTTAAAGTATCCAATGCTTTAGGTGGAGTTGTTAATTTAGATATGGCATCAGCAGAAGAAGTATATGCTGCTACATCAGCTAAAGTTGGATTTGCAGGTCCTGTAGGATTAAAAGTGGATCAATTATTAGTAGATGAAGAAGTAAGCAAGATGTATAATTTTATAGTAGGAGCTAATAAGACAGGATTCCATTTAAAGAATATAAACTACGGAAGAGATTTTGAAGGAACAGTAGGAGATTTTAGAAATATAACTGCTGGTGAAAAATGTCCATCTTGTGGTGGTCAAATAACTATAGCAAGAGGTACAGAAGTAGGTCATATATTTAAATTAGGAACTAAATATTCAGAAGCTATGAAGGCTACATTTATAGATGAAAGTGGTAAAGAACAACCATTTGTTATGGGATGTTATGGGATAGGTGTGACAAGAACAATGGCTTCTGTTATAGAACAACATAATGATGATAATGGAATAATATGGCCATTATCAATAGCGCCATATCACGTATCTGTTATTCCAGTTAACGTAAAAGATGAAGAGCAAGTGAGAATTGCAGAAAAATTATATAATTCATTACAAGAGCTTGGTGTAGAAGTATTAATGGATGATAGAAATGAAAGAGCTGGAGTTAAATTTAAAGATTCGGAAATTATGGGAATTCCAATGAGAGTAACTGTAGGAAAGAAGATAAACGAAGGTTTAGTAGAATTCAGACTAAGAACAGAACAAGATAATGAGTTAGTTAAAATTGAAGATGTTCTAGATAGAGTCAAAGAAGAATTTAAGAAGAATAATTTGAAAATAAAATAGTTTAGGAGGCGTAATTAAATGAAGTTATATAATACTGTAACTAGAAAAAAAGAAGAATTTAAACCTATAACGCCAGGAGAAGTTAAAATGTATGTTTGTGGGCCTACAGTATATAACTTCTTCCATATAGGAAACGGTAGAACATTTATAGTTTTTGATACGATAAGAAGATACCTTGAGTATAGAGGCTATGATGTTAAATTTATTCAAAACTTTACTGATATTGATGATAAGATGATTAAAAAAGCAAATGAAGAAAACACTACAGTAAAAGAAGTAGGAGATAGATTTATAGAAGAATACTATAAAGATGCAGATGCTTTAAACATAGAAAGAGCAACAGTAAATCCAAGAGCAACAGAATATATTCAAGAAATAATTGATTTTGTAAATGAATTAATAAATAAAGGTTTTGCATATGAAGTAAATGGAGATGTTTATTTTAGTACTAAGAAGTTTGATTCATATGGTAAGTTATCAGGACAAAATTTAGATGATTTACAAGCTGGTGCTAGAATAAGTGTAGATGAAAGAAAAAATGACCCAATGGATTTTGCTGTTTGGAAAGCACAAAAGCCAGGAGAACCAGCATGGAAAAGTCCTTGGGGAATGGGAAGACCAGGTTGGCATATAGAATGTTCTTGTATGGCTAAAAAGTTATTAGGAGATACAATAGATATTCATGCTGGAGGAATGGATTTGGCTTTTCCACATCATGAAAATGAAGTAGCACAAAGTGAAGCGTTAACAGGAAAAACATTTGCAAATTATTGGTTGCACTCAGCTTATGTAAATGTTAATAATCAAAAAATGTCTAAATCTCTTAATAATTTCTTTACTGCAAGAGAAGTTTTAGCAGAATATGATGCAGATGTAATAAGGTTTTTAATGTTATCTGCTCATTATAGAGTTCAAATAAACTTTAGTAAAGATCTATTAGATTCTGCAAAGGCATCAGTTGAAAGATTATATAATGCTATTGGTAATTTAGAAAATCTTTTAGATGAAGTAACATTAGAAACTATGACAGAAGAAGAATTTAAATATTTAGAGTCATTAGATAAATATAGACAAAAATATATTGAAAAAATGGATGATGATTTTAATACAGCTGATGCTATAACTGTATTATTTGAATTATCAAAAGAGATAAATACAAATGTTTCAATTAATTCATCAAAAGAATTATTATCGAAGGCTTTAGAATTACTTAGAGAATTAGGAAAGCCATTAGGTATGCTTCAAAAAACAACTAAGTGTAGTTTAGAAGATGAAATAGAAGCATTAATAGAACAAAGACAGCAAGCTAGAAAAAATAGAGATTTTGCTTTAGCAGATAAAATAAGAGATGATTTAAAAGATAGAGGAATTATCTTAGAAGATACTCCTCAAGGAGTAAGATGGAAAAAAGCTTAATAATATGATTTAAGGGCTACAAAAAGATTTGTAGCCCTTATTTAAAGGAGTACAGGAAATGTTAGATGATTTTAGGATTAAAGAATTTACAAAAGAAGATGCTAGACAATTAAATCCTCTACAATTAGCTTTAATTGGTGATGGGGTGTATGAAATTTTTATTAGAAATCACATATTAACATCTAATGTAAGTTTGTCAGCCCACAAGATACATGTTAAGGCTATAAAATTTGTAAAAGCTAAAAGTCAAGCTTTGATAATGCATGAGATAGAGGATATACTAACAGAAGAAGAAGATTATATATACAAAAGAGGTAGAAATGCTAAGTCAGCAACTGTACCAAAGAATGCAGATGTAAGAGACTATAGAATGGCTACAGGATTTGAAGCTTTAGTGGGTTATTTATATTTAACTGGAGAGGTTGATAGATTAAAATTAATTTTTGAAAAAAGTATAGAAATAATTAGCTAATTTAATGGAGGTTGTAAAATGAAAAAAGAGTCATTCAGAGGAAAAAGTAAAAAAGAAAACAAAAGAGATTTTAAAAAGTTTGATATGAATGTAGAAGAAAGAGAAGATTTGATTATTGGTAGAAATGCAGTGATGGAAGTTGTAAAGGGAAATAGAACGGTAGAAGCATTATATATTGCCAAAGGACCTATGGAAGGTTCTATAAATACAATAATTAAAATTGCTAAAGAAAAGAAATTAGTAATAAAAGAAGTAGATAGAAAAAAATTAGATTCAATGTGTAATAATGCAGTTCACCAAGGAGTTATAGCAAGAGTTACTCCTTATACGTATTTTGATGTTAAAGATATATTAGATGATGCTAGAGAAAAAGGAGAAGATCCATTTATAATAGTATTAGATGAATTAGAAGATCCACATAATCTAGGTTCAATAATAAGAACAGCAGAGTTATGTGGAGTACATGGTATAATAATACCTAAAAGACGTAACGTAGGAATTACTTCTACAGTATATAAATCATCTGTTGGAGCTATTGAACATGTTAAGGTAGCAAAAGTAACTAATATAAATACGATTTTAGATCAACTTAAAGAAGAAGGATTATGGGTATATGGAGCAGATATTGATGGCAAAGAATATAGCTATGAGGTTGATTTTTCAGGTCCTTGTGTTTTAATTATAGGTAGCGAAGGCAGAGGGATATCTAAATTAACATTAAAAAAATGCGATAAGTTAGTTAAAATACCAATGATTGGCAAAATTAACTCTTTAAATGCATCGGTAGCAGGTGGTATAATGATGTATGAAGTACTAAAGGGAAGGTTGAAGTAATTCAAGTAAGGAGGACTTCATGAAAATAGTATTTATAGATGGATATAATGTTTTAAATAGTTGGCCTAATTTGAAAGAAGGTAGAAACGATAGTTTTGATGGAAGAAGACAAGAGCTAATCAACATATTACATAATTATGGTGTATATAGTGGTTCTAAAGTCATATTGGTTTTTGATGGACATAGAGTAATTGGTAATATAGAAAACAAGGAAGAGATTAATAGAAATCTATCTATAATATTTACTAAAGATGGAGAAACAGCCGATAGTTATATAGAGAGAAATGTGCATGAAGTTGGAAGAAAGTATGAAGTGTATGTTGTTACATCTGATTGGTTAGAACAACAAACCATTTTTCAAAGAGGAGCCGTTAGAATATCTTCTTTAGAATTCTATAATGAAGTATTGGATACAGAAAAAAATATAAGAACTAAAACAGAAAAAGTTAGTATTTCAAATAAAAATCATTTGCAGGATAATATTGATGTAGAAACCTTAAAAAAACTTGAAGAAATGCGTAGAAGTTATTGAGATAATTGACTTAGAAGATTTCGTTAGAGTATAATTTAATTTGTATTAGACATAGTTCGGAGGGGGAGAATTGTACAATAAAGGATATTCAGCTGGTAATTATTCGGAATTTGAAGAAAAGTTAGATGAAGAAATTGTATTAGAAGCTAAAGATGGCAATGCAAGAGCACAAGAATATCTTATAACTAAATATGAGAATTTTGTTAAGGCAAAAGCAAAATCCTACTTTTTGATAGGGGCAGATAAAGAAGATATATATCAAGAAGGAATGATAGGTTTATATAAAGCTATAAGAGACTTTAAGCCAGATAAGCTAACCTCATTTAAAGCATTTGCAGAGCTATGTGTAACTAGACAGATAATAACAGCAATTAAGACTGCAACTAGACAAAAGCATATTCCTTTAAATACATATGTATCACTTAATAAGCCTATATATGAAGAAGAATCGGATAGAACTTTATTAGATGTACTTTCCGGGTTGAAAATAACAGATCCGGAAGAGTTAGTAATAAGCCAAGAGCAGATGTTATATATAGAGAAAGAGATATCTAATGTATTATCAGAATTGGAACTTGAGGTCTTAATGTCTTACCTAGATGGAAAGTCATATCAAGAGATTGCTTGTGATCTAGATAGACATGCAAAATCTATAGATAATGCATTGCAAAGAGTTAAGAGAAAATTAGAGAAATGCTTGAATGTAAAGTGATATTTTTGTATTGACAAATAAATTGATTGATAGTAAACTTTATAATTGGTATATTGAGAAAAAATCGATACCATTGCTCATGTAGCTCAGTTGGTAGAGCGTCGCCTTGGTAAGGCGGAGGTCGTCGGTTCAATCCCGATCATGAGCTCCAGATCAATAAAAAAACGCTAGGCAAAGTTTATTAAAGAAATAGTAAGGAGGAATTTACAATGGCAAAGGAAAAATTCGAAAGAAGTAAACCACACGTAAATATTGGAACAATCGGTCACGT
>CAKVLD010000043.1 GCA_934755305.1 uncultured Clostridium sp.
CCATTAGTCTTTATTACATTTTGATACCAATAAAAACTATCTTTTTTATAACGATTCATTGAATGGCCCTCTTCTTCTTCACGATCTACATATATAAATCCATAACGTTTTTGATATCCATTAAGCCAACTTAATAAATCTGTAATAGACCATGTACAATAAGCTAATACCTCACACCCTTCATTAATAGCCTTCTTTAATTCTTCAATATGAGCCTTTAAATAAGCAATACGATAATCATCATGAATTTTATTATCTTCTGTCTTTTTATCAAAGGCTCCTAGACCATTTTCCGAAATAACTATAGGTAAATCATATCTACTAGTTATTGTTCTACAACACATCCTTATTCCCATAGGATCTATTGTCCAATCCCAATCTGTTGTTTTCAAAAACTTATTAGGTGGATTTTTATAAAGTCCTGGAGTTCCTGATACTTGTTGTGTACCTTTTTTACCTGTAGTATTCATTTCTGACATACCTACTCCATCAATTGGATTATATTCAACTACTGCTGTTTGATAGTAATTAACTCCCATGAAATCTACCTTTGCAGCTTTCATGATTTCTTCGTCACCTTCTTCAAATTTTGGAGCAACTCCTTGTGACTCTAAATATCTTAATGCTGCTTTAGGATAACGTCCATAAGCATAAACATCCATCCACCAATATGATTGTAAATCATCATAATCAGCTTTAGCCATATTATTTATAGGATCAGAATCTAATGGATATGATGGTGAAAACGCAAAACTTGCCCCTATCTTTCCATCCGGAACCATTTTCTTGAATGCTAAAACTGCTTTAGCATGAGCTAAATTAGCATTATGATTTACTTGATAAAACATCTTTAAATCATTTTTCTTTCCTGGTGGATGTGTAGCCATTATCCATCCATGCATTGTAAAGACATTTTGTTCATTTAAAGTAATCCAATACTTAACTTTATTTCCGTAACGTTTAAATAATGTCTTAGCATAATTTTCGTAATCATCTATTATTTGTCTACTTTCCCACCCATTATATTCTTCTTGTAAAGCTTGCGGTAAATCCCAATGGTATATTGTCACCATTGGCTCTATTCCATATTTTAAACATTCATCGATAACAGCATCATAAAACTCTAAACCTTTTTCATTAACTTCGCCTTTTCCTTTTGGATAAATCCTAGGCCAAGATATAGAAAATCTATAAGTCTTTAATCCCATTTCTGCCATTAAAGCTATATCTTCTTTAAATCTATGATAATGATCTACTGCTACATCACCTGTAGTTCCCTTGAAAGTCTTACCAGGTATTCTAACAAACTTATCCCAATTACTCAGTCCTTTTCCATCTTCACTTGCAGCACCTTCTACTTGATATGCTGCAGACGCACTTCCCCATAAAAAATCTTTTGGAAAACTGCCTTCTTCTTTGAAATACATTTAATCGCCTCCCATTATATTTATATAAATATATTTAATTTGTACCAATAAATTAAATATACCACACAATAACCAATATTGTCCATAAATATTATTTTTTTGCATACTTTTATGAACATTCCTTCTTTTTAATGTTTAATTTCTATTTAATTATTATCCTTATAAGTCTCTTGTTAACCCTAAATTATAATATTCTTCTAGCTTTCCAAAAAGCATAAATATCAGATATTTTAACAGAGTCTCCCTTTTTAGGAGAGTGAATCATCTTTCCATTACCTATATAAATACACACATGATCTTTAGACGGAAAAATTAAATCTCCTATTTTCAAATCTTTTTTTGAAATTTCTTTTCCTGAATATATTTGATCATAGGTACTTCTACCGATATCAAGCCCTGTTATTTTCTTATATAAAAACGAAGTGAATCCAGAACAATCAAAACCTTTAGGCGTAGTTCCCCCCCATACATAAGGTGTATTTAAATATTTCATAGATTCATCAACAATTTCTTGTGCTTTTCCATCTATATCATCTTTAAATCCAAACTTATGAACTTCTATTTTATTACTTAAGGTATTATCACTTAAAATACAATATATATTCAGCCTTCCTTTACCTATTAAAAATTCACTGTTTTTATTACTTATATTCATAATAGTTGGTACTTTTAAAAAATATTTATTATAATTATTGTTTCCGTCCAATATATCCACTTCTAAATTATCATTATTTTCTTTCTTAAAGCAATAGATATCTGGAACACCATCAGTATTATAATCTTCCACTCCAAACTTTAATATTTCACCAATATCTTCAAATTTCACTTCTTTATTTAGTAAAAATTTATTATAATTATTTAATCCATCTAAAACCTGAACTTTGATATTATCATCATATTTATTAATATAATATAAATCAAAAATATGATCGCCATTATAATCACCTATACTAAAATCTTGATTATTCTTGAACTTATTTATAGGTATCTTCTTTTGTAATAAAAAAGTTTGAAAATTATTTTTCCCATCCAAAATATGTACTTCAAAATTTTTATTATCTATCTCTTTGATACAATACAAATCATCAAAACCATCCCTATTATAGTCTCCTATTTGAAAATTCCAATTAGCATTTCTATAATCTAAGTTTGTTGTTACATTATAAATTGTACTAATATAGTTGTTATATCCATCTAAAACATGTACTTCAATTAGTCCCAATTCATTTTTCAAAATAACATATATATCCTCATAACCATCATTATTAAAATCACCAATTTTAAATATATTTTTATCATTTGATATTTTAAAAGGCGTCGCTGAATGTATTTTCCATAAAAAATCTTTTTTTTCATAAGAATAAACAATACTATTAGTACCTAACATAAATACTAAAAATATTATTATACTCTTTAATAAATTTTTCATATATCCTCCTAAAGTTATTAGTATAAAATCATGAACAATTTTACTAACATCATTATATTATTGCCTAAAAAACTTTTTTAATTCAAATACAAAAAAAGTTTTTGTAAAGTCTTTCAATGACTCTACAAAAACTTTATAATTTATACTTTCTTTACAAACTCAGATTTTAATGCCATAGCACCAAAACCATCAATTTTACAATCTATATTGTGATCTCCATCTACTAAACGTATATTTTTAACCTTAGTACCTATCTTTATTGATGAAGAAGCTCCCTTAACTTTAAGATCTTTAATGATAGTTACTGTATCTCCATCTTTTAATATATTGCCATTTGCATCTTTTACAACAAGCTCATCTTCATTATCTTGAACCTCGTTTGGATTCCATTCATAAGCACATTCAGGACATACTAAAAGCACTCCATCTTCATAAGTGTATTCTGAATTACATTTTGGGCAATTTGGTAAAGTTGTCATTATGTATTCCTCCTTAGTTTGATTATTTATAATTTCAAATACTACATCAATATATACTATCATAGCATTTATATATTTACAAATTACAAATAAAAAGTTTACATCTTATTTATTTAGTATATCTTTAATTGAATCTACTATCTCATAAACTTCTTTATTAGTTGTATCAATCTTAACTGTATTCATTATTTCAAATAAATCAAAAATCTCAATACTTTCCTTCAAATTAGAAACCTTTCTAGTACCTAATCCAATGTCCTTTCCAATACGCTTCATTAACTCTTCTTTAGTAGTTGTTAAAGTTATCTTATATAACTCTAAGTTTTCTTTATATAACTTTTCAAGTATAGTATTCATTATCTTATCCGTAGGAATAACCCAATTCAAAATAATATACTTAGCTGATGAATTTTTAATAAAATTATTTAATACATAAGTGATATTATCTAAAACCATAGCTTTATTTTCTTCGCTTACTTTAAAAGGATGCATCATCCAACAATTATCACCGTCTAACCAAAATGAATCTTCTAATGACTTATATAGTTCTTTACTAACAGTTGTTTTTCCTACACCCATAACACCATTAATTATTATTAGTCTCTTTTTCATATTTTTCTCCTTAATTTTATATACTTAAACATTATATACCCTTATTTATTTAATCGGACAATCTTTACTAAGCTTTAAAACACTATTTAAACATTAAAAACATATAATATTTAAGAAATTATCTTTAAGGAAGAATTTATGGATACTAATAGAAAAATCAACACTGATACTAATAATGAAGAAAACTCTTCAATTGATAGTTTTATAACCAGATTAGATATCAATTTAGCTGAACTTGAAAAAGCAGGTGTTATTCTATTACTTATGGGCTATTCAAATTTTTTTATTGGTGCTAATCTTGATATAGAAGTAGCTTTAAATGAAGGATATGGTGAATTATTACCAGATGAGGTAACCTTATTTGGACAAGAATTAGTATTTTGTGGCTATATTTTTTTATGGATAGTTGCCTATAATAGAGTAAAAGAAAAATCATTTAGACAAGATAGTTCTGAAGAAGAATATTTGCTTCCAGCTTATGAATCAATAAGTAATACTTATTTATTAAGTGTTATTGCTAATGGCCTCAGAGTTAAATCTTTTAACGATATAGCCAATTTTCTTAAAAATAATAATCCCTACGGCTAATATAAAATTTGTCGTAGGAATTGTTGTTTTTTAACATATCAACCCACTATGTAATGTATTATATAAAAAACATTATCCAATATAATAGAAAAGCAGATCAGTAACTATTCCACTTTTCTATTACTTTTTACTCCAAACCACTTTTCTCGAATTTTTCGTTAAAATGTTTCATTAATTCATTAGCTTTTCTCTTACATATTATAGATACTAATATAGCTATTATGGAACATATAACTAAAAATCTTATGTCTTTATACAAAACACTTTCAACTACCCCACCTATAGATTCTCTTAAAAATGAGATAGCATAAGTAAATGGTAAATAGGGATTTATAGCTATAAAAAAGTTTGAAGTAAGTTGTACCGGAAATGTTCCTCCTGATGCAGCAACTTGAAATATCATCAAAACAATCGCAACTACCTTTCCTACATTTCCAAACACAGAGACTAATGAATATACTATAATAGAAAAAACTATTGCAATAACAAGCATTCCAACAAAAAATAATCCTTTATTTAAGCAATAAATTTTCAGGTAATATATATCTCCTAAAGCTATAATCATACTCTGAACTATTGAAATACTTGTAAATGTTAACACCTTACCCAAATAAACCTCCATTGGTTTATAATCCCCTTCAGTTTCTACAGATAAAATTGATACTAAGAAAGTTAGTCCTACCCAACATGCAAGAGTACTATAAAAAGGAGTCATTTGAGAACCATAATTCCCCATAGGATATAATGTTTCTTCAATTACTTCTACAGGACTAGTTAAAAAATCCACCCTATTACTTACCTGATTTATAACCAAGTTTAATATATCTGCAAGTTCTTTACTATTAATAGCCTCATCTATTTTATTTGTAATATCAGTAACTTTCTCTTCTACGGTTGGTAGTACTTCTTCTACCTTAATTATCGAATTATTTCCTTTTACTAATATTTCATTAATTCTAGTAACTAAACTAGATATATCAGGCAATTCTGCTTCTGCCTTATCTACTATATTTCTTGTTTTATTAACTTTATCTGACAAATCAGAAAATACTTTGTAAATATTTCCTTTAATACTAGTATCATAATTATTATATAAATCACCTAAAAAATTAGAAATATTTTCACTAGCTGTTTTTATGTTTTCAAGTTTAGAATAGTCTAACTCTATACCTGAGTCTACTTTATTTTTTAATTCTTGTATTGTAGCCCTTAGATTTGTTAATGATGTTTGTAAGCTTTGTAATTTCACTAATATAGGATTTGTATTCCCCATAATTTTCACAATCTTCTCTATTGAAGTAACTAAATTATTCAATTCATCAATTTTATTTAATAAATTCTCTAACATTATAGGAGCTTCGTTAGATCCATTCTTAATTGCATTTTCTAATGCTATTACTGATGAACTAATATTACTTGATATATTTTGAGCTATGCCTATATCTGTTTTTAATGTAGGTGAAATTTCATTAAATGAATTCATTAAACTATCACTATAATCATCAACTGAATATACTATTGTCTTAAATTTTGATAATATCTCTTCTAATTCTGGCATATTCTTCTCAAGATTATCAGTATATGTATGAACTTTATTTACAATATCAGAAGCACCATTTATATCATTATTAATTTTTCCATAATTGTCTATAATGTTATGTAATATACCTGAAGCTTCAACTAACTTAGGAAGTAAATTCTCTTCTATTTCAATTCCTAATTCACTTACTATGCTTAACGCTGCTTCACTTGTAGTTTTTATCACCTCATCTTTTACTGTACTTTGCACTCCTGTAGCACCTTTGACTGTTATTTTAGGTGCTATTGCATTAAGTTTCTCATTTACCAGATACTTAATTTCTGCTTTTTTTATATCATTAGTTATTAAAGATGATATATTTTCAGAAAAATTCTCAGGTAATACAAGAGCAGCGAATACTTTTTCATTATTTAAGTCATCATTCGCTTCATCAAAAGTCACAAATCGCCAACCTAAAAGTGCATTTTCTTTTAATCCATCAACAACATTATTCCCTAAATTAATTTCTTTATTATTTATGCTTGCTCCTTTATCGTTATTTACAACATCTACAATGATTCTGCTAGTTGCACTTTCAGAATATGGATCCCATGATGCCTTTATATTAATCCAGGCATATAAAGAGGGTATTATGCTTAAAGCTACTACTACTATAAGTACAACATAATTAGTAAAAATAATTTTCAAATCTCTTTTGTATATTCTTAAGCTATTTTTAATCATGTAATTGTCTCCTTATTTATTATTCTTATAATATTATTCCCTAAAAAATAGCTTAATATAAAAACTTTTTACTAAGTTAATGGTATTAAATAAGCATATATATTAGCACATAAAAAAGCTAAGGAATAAATTTATATATCCTTAGCTAAAATATACTTATTATTTAATATTAATATTTAAGTTATAAACCTTATTGTTATCTCCTAATCTAGCTCCTATAACTCCTCCATCCTTTGAAAAAGTAGCATATTTACTAGAGGATGCAATAATTGCAACTCCATGAGTATTTAAAGTTCCATCAGCATTTCTCCATACTTTATCAAAATCTGTTCCTACTGAAGGTACACTTGAATTAACAAAATCAGTAGCACGAGTTCCTGTTTGTAGTACTTCCCCTCTTAATTTAGATGAACCTGTATTAATTGCTTGAGAATCAGTTACTTTATACCATTTGCCACTATTATTTAATACTATATGAGCTCCTACTACATTTACATATTTATCAGAAGTTTTAGTATTAGTGGTATATGAGATACAATTAGAAACTACTGCATCTTTACAACGATATAAACTAAAATTATTTTTCTTTCCACCTAAATTATTTTCAAACGCAGTACAATTTGTTATTTTAAGTGCTGCTGGATTATTATTATCAGTAAATCCATGATGTAGATTTTCAATAGCTATACAATTTGTAACAACATGAGCTGTTGGTACTCCCGAACCTCCTAGTTTAAATCCATTACCATCACAATTTGAATTGGTTACTCCTGATTCAGTTTTTCCATTTCTCATTGCTATGGAATTACGAATAGTAACGACACCAGTTGAACCTGTAGCTTTTTTTGCAAATAAGTCCCATCCATCATCACTATTATTGTAAGAAAGGCATCCATCAAATACATTTCCTTCGCCACAAGTTAGCTTAGCCGCAAAACCATCAGCATTTTCATATGTAGCAGGATCACAGTTATTTTTTGATGTACAATTTAATATATAATTATAACTAGGCCAATCTTTAAAATTAGTAACAGATGAGCTTCTTCTACTTATTTGTAACCCAGTATCTCTATTACCATCAAATATACATCTTTCTATAACATTATGACTACCTGATAACATCATTCCATTATCGGCTGCTCCTTTAATAGTTATATTAGAAACATACCAATAGTTTCCATTTAATTGTATCCCTCTAAAATTAATTGAAGTATCTTTCATATTATATGGTTGAGAAGAAAAATCTAACACTACTTTAGCTCCTTTACAACCTTTTAATACATTATAAGTATTTTCAGTACCACTATTAGAAATAGTGATTTGTTTGCTAAATTTATAAGTACCTTCTTTTAATAATATAGATGTTGCTTTTCCTTCGTTTACTTGATTCAAAGCTGTCTCTAAATCTAAAGGATTATTATAACTTCCATCCGAATTTGCTACTCCTGTAGGTGATACATAAACTGCATTTTTAAATTCTTTATCCTCTAAATCTACCAACGAACTTCTCATGCCAGCCTTTGACAAACTTCCTATTTCAGTATTAGATGGAACTACTGGTACGTCTTGTTCTTCTACTTTTGATGTAGTCCCACCTTGAGTTTTATCTTCTGGAATTTTTGTATCTTGATCCTTTTTTGATGCTTCTGGATCTTTTGTTGGTTCTTGTATTTGTGGTATTTGAGCTACAGAGTTTCCTCCAATTGAAACAACCTCTGATTTATATGCTCTTATTTTTTCCATCAAAGCATTATTTACAGAATAATCTGTATCATCAGCTGTTGTAAATTTCCATGATAAATCGCCTCCATTAACTCTTCCCGCATATTTTGTAACTATTGAAGCTACATCCTCTGGCGCATCTGGAGTATATGAATACATAGAAGCTGAAGTATCAAAATTATTATAAGTAGTTCCTCCACTTACTGTCTTATATGTTGTTGGTACCTTTTCATTTCTTGATGTTGCTAAATAAGCATCAAATGAAGTTGCATTTTCATTTGCATATATTAAGCTAGAAGCTCCTTCAATTTTATTATTATAAGCTTTAATCATTCCTCCTGCTTCACCTGAAAATGTTCCTTTTGCACCTAAAGAATCAGTTCCTTGCATTGAACTCATCATTGGATTTTTACAATTTCTAAATGAATTTGCTTCTACGAAAGCAGAACTTCCTTTAGTAACACCAACACCATATTTTGCATTTCCATCAAAGTAATTATTATAAATATGAACAGTTCCTACTCTAATTCTTGGATGTCTTGAATCAGAATGATCAAACCAATTATGATGATAACTTACATGAAATTCTTTTGAATCTCCCATACCACAAAGTGAACATTTTCCTGAATCATAGAAATGGTTATATGCTACTGTTACATAATCAGAGAATCCTTTAACATCGCAAGACCCATCTCCTTTTACTTGATCTTTATCACTACCAGCTGATCCGTAGAATATATCATTATTATGAACCCATACATTTTCATTATTTGTATCAATAGAAATTCCATCATCCGGGAATAACATAACACCTAAATTTCTTATCTCAACATTATGGGCATCTCGAACAAGAACTCCCCAACCATTTATAGTAGCATCTTCACCTATACCTTCAAAAGTTAAATTGTAACATCCTTTTATTTGAATATAACCTTTACTATTTAATCCACTAATATCTGCTTTTTTAATCTCTCCTACTAAGCGAATTATAAGTGGACGTTTATCATAACCTTTTTGTCTCTTTGATAATATATCAGTAAGACCTGTACAGCTTGTAACTTTTCCTTTAGAATTTGTAATTACATCTAATTTAACTGTATTAACTGTATCAGCTGTAATATAAATAATTTGTGCATTATCTGCTAATGTACCATCATTATTATATCCCCCTGAAGCAGTTCCCATTGGAGATTCTTTTGCAAAAGCAAAACCTTCTCTTGTATGAGATTTAACATCAATAGTTTTAGTGATAGCTCCTTTTGTTTCATCTTCCTTACCATTTACAATTGGTATAACCTTAAGTACATAGCTTCCTTCTTTAAGACCAACTGCATCTGCTCTAAAATATGATGGATATTGTCTTATTAGCTCATTATCTAATTGCTTATATTTTGATTCAGAAACACCTTTATAATAAACATTATATCCAGTTGCTCCAGAAACAGCCTTCCATTCTACACTTGCAGTTTCTAAATCTCCACTTGCCTCTATAATAGATATTGAAGATTGTATTCCTCTTACATTTATACTTTGATTTTCTTGAGTTACTGTGGTAGCACTTATAGTTTGAGGTAATATCATACTAGATGCTATTGCAGCTAAAATAACCTTTTCTAAAATCCCTTTTTTCATTTTTTATCCCCCTTAAAATTAACTGTATACTAGTATTATATATCTTGCTTTTTTAAATTTAAACATGTATATCCTTAAACTATCTTTTTTTATCCTAATGAATTACAGCACCCAATAAATATATCGTAAATGTACTTATTAAAATCTTTTTGTATACAAAATAGAAGTATTTCATTGTATATAAATAAATTAAAAAGCAAAAATACATATAAAAAGATTGAAAATAAATTTGCTTTTCCAATCTTTTTATATGTATTTAATATTAATTAAACATTTATGTATAACTATTTTAATAGATAACTTCTAACTTCTATTAAATTTTTAAATAGTTTTTTAGAGTACTTTTTTATATCTTTATTAGCTTTAACCAAATCTTCTACATGTATAGGAAACATATTAGCATTAAAAGCAGCTTCAATACCTGCAGGGGAATCCTCTATAACTATACATTCTTCTGGATTTACATTTAACTTTCTAGCTGCACATAAAAATATTTCAGGATTAGGTTTGGATACTTTAACATCGTCTGCACATACAATACAATCAAAAACCTTTTCCAAATTATGAATCTTTAATTGCATATTTAATTTATTTTTAGATGATGATGTAGCTAATGCCATCTTATATTTCTTTAACTTTAAAAATTCAAATATCTCCAATACTCCTTCTTTTATTGGAACTTCACCTCTATCAATAGCCTCTTTTAAAAGTTTATCACATTCTTTAAATATATTTGTTACTGGAAAATCTTCACCATATAAATTATATAAAATTTTAGTAATGCTATTTCTATCTCTACCTATCAATTTTGTATAAATTTCTCTATTCATTGTATATCCATATTTTGAATATACTTCAATCCATATATTCATATACACTCTCTCTGTATCAAAAATAACTCCATCCATATCAAATATAATTGCTTTTTTATTCATACTTATCCCTCATCATTATGTATTTTTATTCAACATATACATATTATCCTATATCTTTCTATAATTCAAACAAAACTCTTTTATAAAAACTACAACTTTAATACTTTTTATATTAAATTATACTTATAATGTAATAAGGAAGGTGATATCATGAATTATAAAGAAAAATACGGTGAGTGGGATTAATCCTTGGTGCTACCGAAGGTATAGGAAAAGCTTTTGCAGAAGGGATTGCAGAAAAAGGTATGAATGTTGTTTTAGTTGGAAGAAGAACACAAAAACTAGAAACCTTAGGTAAAGAAATATCCCAAAAATATAATGTAGAACATTTAATTATAACAGCTGATTTTGCAAAAACTGATTCTTTTGATTTAGTTTCTAGCAAAACTAAGAATTTAGATATAGGGTTAATGTCTTATATAGCATGCTTTCATACTTTTGGTAAATTACAAGATACTCCTTGGGAAGCTCATGAACAGATGTTAAATGTAAATATATTAACATTTTTAAAATTTTTCTATCATTATATGAATGTTTTTTCAAAAAGAGACAAAGGCGCAATAATAAATGTTTCATCTCTAACAGGGATTACAAGTTCTCCTTATAATGCTCAATATGGTGCAGGAAAAGCATATATATTAAAACTTACAGAAGCAGTTGCATATGAGGCGCTCAATACTGGCGTAGACGTAGAAGTAATAACTTGTGGATTCACTACAACTCCTAGTGCTCTTAGAAACTTACCTGGAGGGCCTGAAGGAGAAAAAGCAATAAATAATGGTATGACTCCTGAAGAAGTAGTTAAAGAAGCTCTTGAAAACTTAGGAGTTACACGTTCAGTTATAGCAGGCAATATAAATAAATCAACAGTACATCACTTGACTTGTGATATGTCTTCTGATGATGCAGCCGCTTATATGGGATCATTTTATGAAAATTAAAAAAGAAGTGTCCAAGCACTTCTTTTTTAATTATATATTAACTTAGCTGATATGTCTGTAATATGATCTTCAGTAGAATAACTATTAACACGAATTTTAAAAGACATACTTTTTTTATCAATCTTAATTTTATCAAAAGAAATATGAACTACACCACTTTCAACATCCTTTTCTAATATCATAGATATTTCAGGGAATGATATACTTTTTTCCACCTTTGTTTTAGTTAACTTAGATAAATTTTCTTTTATTTTGGTTACTGCTAACTTTTCTTTAACTCTTCGTTCCTTAGATATATAACTATTATTAGACACTATATTATCACTATCCAAAACAGGCTTTTTCTCATTATCATTTTCAGTATTATTAATTGAATTATCTGCTATATTAATTCTAAATGAAAAACCATCAACTATATTAGAAGTATCATAGCTATTAGTTTCATAGTATAACCAATTATTTTCTTTAGCTATCCTTTTACTTTCTAAATAATATTTCTCATCATTAGGTAAAGCCATAACTACACCATTTTTTTTCTTAGTGAAATCATCTAAAATATTTTTTACATACTTATAGAATTCTTCATCATCACTTTTTCTAATATCCTCATACAAAATTGCATCAACATATTCAGAGCTACCTTTATTAAGGATATCGAAGCCTCTATTTTGAATTATACTTATATTATTGAATTTACTCTTTAATTCTTTAAAAAAATTAATACATCCTTCTTGTTGTTCTTTTTTTATTTTTTCAATATTATTCACCTCTATGTAATTCTCTCTTAAAATATCATCTAAACAATCCAAATCATCTACTGTATCAATAAAGACTCCATCATATTTATTTACTATACGTTTTTCAATTAAATTAATTATTTTTTCTCTGAAAGAAATATTACTTATATCTCCTAAAAGGTTAGATTCCCAATGATTTATGTACTTATTATTAATATATAGCTTTTCATCTTTGCTAATTTTTTTCAAATATTCTTTATCATAATCTGGAATTTCAATAGCACTAAAATATCCATATACTTTTATATTAGCATTATGTAATTCCTTTAAAGCACTATCGGCACCTTCCTCTAAAGGATTAATAATAACCAAATCATAAGTTTTTAATTTTTCCATCACACCTTTGAAGTTACTTCCATAATAGATAATATAGTTATTTATCTTCTTAATACTATTTTCCGAATAATCTTTAGTTGATAAACATGTAATATTGTTAGATTTCACATAAATATCATTAGATAGAATTCCTCCTTCAAATATTGCGAATGTAGTTAAAAATATAAAAACAAGCTTTCCTTTTCTCATAATTCCACCCTTTCTTTTCTATTTAAACATATTTTATCATATTATAGCTTTTATTACCATATTATTATATTTTTTCCCTATTTAATTTTCATACTAACCAGCTTTTTAAATTATATTTTTAATCAAATAAAAACCAATATAATTAGCCATATGACTAAATATATTGGTTTTATAAAATACCTAATTTATACTATATATTTTTACTTAACAAAATTATTAATAAAATAATTTATAACTTCTATACTATCAGTCAATTCTGCATGAAATGAAGTAACAAACATATTATCTTGAGATGCAGCTAATATTTTGCCATCATCTTCTAATAATATTTTCACCTTATCAGAAACTTTTGTAATATAAGGTGCTCTTATAAAAATCAATTCTAACGGTTTATTTGATATCTCAGGAATAATTTTTGTTTTTTTGAAAGAATTGATTTGCCTTCCAAATCCATTTCGTTTGACACATATATCCATAACCCCTAAGTGTTTTGTACTATCATTTTCCAATTCCTTAGCTAAAAGAATCATACCAGCACATGTCCCATAAACAGGCAAGCCATCTTTAATCATTTCTACAATATGATCTTTAAGACCTGTCGTCTTTAGTATATTTCCTATTGTAGTACTTTCTCCTCCTGGCAATATTAATCCCTGAATATCTTGCAAATCTTTAATGTCCTTTACTTCAATAGGAGTATGTCCACTTTTCTTTATTTGATTTAAATGTTCTATTACTCCTCCTTGAAGTGATAAAACTCCGATATTCATTTTACCATCCTCTTTCTGAATACTTAACAGTTAATTCATTTGTAGCTTTACTATTCATTGATAATCCTAAATCTTCTGATACTTCTGCTAACTTTTTAGGATCATTATAATATGTAGTAGCAAGTACTATAGCTTTTGCTCTCTTTTCAGGATTTTCTGATTTAAAAATACCAGATCCAACAAAAACTCCTTCACTTCCAAGTTGCATCATAAGAGCTGCATCTGCTGGAGTTGCAATACCGCCAGCAGCAAAATTCACTACTGGAAGTTTTCCATTTTCCCAAACATACTTTACTAAATCATATGGTGCTCCTAAATTTTTAGATATTGTCATTAACTCTTCTTCTCCTGCTGCTTGTACTTTTCTTATTTCATCCATCATAGTTCTCATATGAGTAACTGCATTTACTACATCACCTGTTCCCGCTTCTCCTTTAGTCCTTATCATTGAAGCCCCTTCATTTATTCTTCTTAAAGCTTCTCCTAAATTTGTTGCTCCACATACAAAAGGGACTTCAAATTTCTTTTTGTTAATATGATACTTATCATCAGCTGGTGTTAAAACTTCACTTTCATCAATAAAATCTATATCTAAAGCTTCTAAAATTTGAGCTTCAACAAAATGTCCAATTCTCACCTTTGCCATAACTGGAATACTAACTGCCTCTTGAATTTCTTTAATCATTTTAGGATCAGACATTCTAGCAACTCCACCTTCTTTTCGAATATCTGATGGCACTCTTTCTAAGGCCATAACTGCACACGCTCCAGACTTTTCTGCTATTATAGCCTCCTCTTTATTTGTTACATCCATTATCACTCCGCCTTTTAACATTTGCGCTAAGTTTCTGTTTATTGTTATATCTGACATAATAACCCTCCTTAAATTTTATAAATATATATTAAAACCTTAAAGAAAATCATGCAAATATATCGATACACTTATTGGAATGAATTCTACTTCTTAGAAAATCAAAACCACCTTATACAAAATTGTAAAAGGTGGCACAATAAAGTTATGTACTTCTATAATAATTATTAAAAATCTAAATATCATATTTTTATATAGTTTTTATATCTTCAAAGTTCATCTTAAAAATATTTTTTATTTTCTTTTTGTTGCTTCTTGAAAAAGTACAACTAACCCCTTTATCAAAATATAAAATATTTGTCTGAAAATCTACATTTGAAACATTGTCAATATTCGCAATTGTAGATGGTCTGCATAATATGAACCTTGAATCTAATTTTTTTAAAAATGTATTTATTCCTATCCTTAAGGTATGTACTCCATTTTTATGTGTTATTAAACATTTATGCGTACCTTTAATTGTTTCAATAAATAATATATCTTTGAATAAAATTTTATCATAATTTCCTGATTCACCTGAAACATATATGTATTTCTTTAATTTTTCCGATGCTGATTCAAATAAATTTACAACATTATTTAATTCTTGATCTATGCTATCTTCAAATTGATTTATAAAATACATCACACGCATTTTATTCTTAAATATCGTTGTTGCTTTTTCATCTTCTTTTGAGATTAACACAAATATAATATGTGAATATTTAACAGATAAATATTTTATGGCTTGTACCCAATCACCATTATATATTTCTTCATTATTTATATCTGCAATAATCACACGTTCAATCCCATCTTCACAAAGTTTTTCTAACCCAATAATGTCCTTAGGACTTTTATCAGAAACTTTATATTTTGAAGTTTCTAAATTACTTAAAGAACGATTTAAAGCATTCTTTATTTTTTGTCTAATAATCTCGTCTGTAGTAAAAATAGTAAATTCCATGTAAAACCCCTCTAAATCTTTATACTTTATATAACTTAATATTTTCTTCTAACCCTAAAACAAATAAATAATCACCTTAAATGCAGTGCTATTTTAACTAATATTATTAACCGATATAACAAGATTTTATTTTTTTGAGAGTTCCATAATTGAAAGTTTTTTCGCGAATAAATCATCTATTTCCAAAAAATGATTTAATAACACTGATTAAAAATTAATTATTTATCCCTTTATGATTATCAGCTTTTTCTTAATAATCTTTTTTATACTACTCCTTTCTTTTTTTTACATATTTATTATATTTTAAATCTTAAAGTAAAAGGTTATTTTGGCACATGTTGTATTTTTAATGACGTAGTTTGCTTTTTACATTTCTATATATAAATTTATAAAAAAATAACAAGTACCTTTTGATACCTGTTATCTTTTAAATATATTAACTATTTTAAATATTTATTTTTTTATTTTTTAGTTAAATAAAAAAATAAAAGCTTAACTGTATTTTCAAGAGCACTATAATGAGTCCTTTCCATTCCATGAGACGCAGAAACTCCTGGTCCTATTAGCGCTCCCCTTATATTATTTCCACCTCTTAATGCAGCACTTACATCCGAACCATAGAACGGATAAATATCCACTGCATAGCTTATATCATTTTCTTTGGCTAAATTCACTAATTGAGTCACCATATTATAATCATATGGTCCAGATGAATCTTTTGCACAAATTGAAACATCCATTTCTGTACATGATAAATCTAAACCTATGCATCCCATATCAACTGCAAGAAGTTCACATATATCTTCTGGTAAATAAGCAGCTCCATGACCAACTTCTTCATAAACAGAAATTAATATTTTAGTTTTGTATGAAGGTTTAATTTTTTTTCTATTAAGTAATTCCATTAAACTAAATAAACAAGTTACACTTCCCTTATCATCTATAAATCTCGATTTAATAAATCCACTTTCAGTAATTGTAGTTTTAGGATCTATAAAAATAAAATCTCCTGGTGCAATACCTAAAGCTTCTACATCTTCTTTAGAAGAAACAACCTCATCAATTCTTACTTCCATATTGTCAGCATCCCTTTTCTTCTTAGAAGCATCATCAAAAACATGACAAGCAGGACTTGTACTTAAAAATGTTCCTGTATATATTTTTCCTTCTCTAGTTCTTATTTTGCAATACTCTGCATCAAGTGTTGGAACTATAGGACCCCCTAATAATGTAAACTTTAAGTTACCATTAGATGTTATTGATCTCACCATAGCACCTAATGTATCTACATGAGCAGATAATCCTATAGTTTTTTCATTATTTTCTCCTTCAATAGTTATTATTCCACAACCTTTATTAGTAATTTCAAAAGAATAACCAAATGCTTCTGTTTTTTCCTTTATAACTTTCATAATATCAAAACAAAAACCTGTTGGACTATCAAAAGTTAATATTTCTTTTGCTGTTCTTAAAGTATATTCTTTATTTATATCTAATTTCATATTTTACCTCCGAAGTACTTTTGCTTAATAAGTGTAATGATACTTACACCTTTTATATTGTATAATTTCCTTATTTATACTACCACTTACAATTATTATATATAATTTAACCTTTATAAAATATAGTTACATACTTAAATCAAAGGATATAAACTAAATATATCTCTTTTAAATTCCTCACTATCAATATCCGTATATAATTCCTTTAGACTCTAATTTGATTCCATTTTTATCCTCCTCTTTTCTACTATTATATACTTTCTATATTAAATAATCAATTTTATATATTTATCTACTATAAAAATACTTAATAGAAAATCAAAAAAAATTATTACAACGATTAATCGTTGTAATAATTTTTTTTGATTATTCTAATACGAAAGATTCGCAATCTGTACATTCAACTACCTTAGGATTCATCTCATGAGTACCAATTTGTATTTGATCTAATGTACAATATTCTTTTTTATTATTATACTTACATTGTTGAACTGAACATTTTATGCTACTATTTTTATCCACTTTTATCAACCTCCTATTAATCAATGTACAATAGTATTATATCCTATATTAAAAAAACTATTCTATTTTTAATTGTATAAAAAATGATGTAACTTATCTAATTGTTCTTCTGAAATAAAACCATCCAAATTATTAATTGCACCTACTTTATAAGAAGCAAAAGCCATAGCTTTTTCCATTGATTTATATGGATCCTGACCATCACAATAACAATTTATAAAAGCTGCAAATATAGATTCATCAATACCTAATTCATTTAAACTTTTTCTAGTACGTACTTTCGGAAACCTTTCCATTTTTTTATTTTTTCTTATATACAAGATACATCCTTTATCTAAATCATTTATAATAACAATTTTATTATTATATTTAGAAATAATCTTATTCATTAATTTATCACTAGACTCACCTTTTGACTTACTTATAAATACGATATCTGCATATTCTATAAACTCATCCACACAATCAGAATTACTTATTTTCAATGCTATTACCTTCTTAGAATCTTTAGCTTTTTCTATTAAACTTTTATTAATAAAATCACAACCCAAAATTACTATGTCACACTTTTTAATTGCCTTACTATATAAATTCACATTAACTTCATAATTATAAATTTCCTTAAAATCCTTGAATATTTCTAATACTTTTCTATCATTTTTCTTTATCAATACTGTAGGTGTTTTTACTGTTTTTATCATGTAATTATAATTTATTTTATTTTCTTTTAAATATTCACTAATTACTCTTCCGATAAAATCATCTCCTATATAAGACATCAACTCCACATCATTCCCCAATACACTTAAAGCTTTAGATATATATGCACCCTCTCCAGCAATTGAATGATTAATATCATAACAAGGAAATAGTTTTGGTAATACATATACCCTTTCTTCTTTTATTTTAAATACTGTTTCTATAAATACTAGCCCCAATACAAGTATTTTCTTACACTTTTCCATATTAAAGCCCTCCTATAATAATACGCTCTATCTTAATATGTATTAACAAAATATAAATTAAATGACTTAAAAATAACTTAAAAAGCACAGCTAATCTGCTGTGCTCTTTAAGTTATAATAGTGTATATGGGTACTCATTTGTAGCTTGAAAGCTACATTTCTTCTTTTGTTTTTACTACTCTACAGTGTAATATATAGATTGAGAGGTTTATAATAGTCATAATTAGGACTATTATATGTTCTTAGGAAATAATATTTAATCCACTCAAGATATATTATAACATCTTATTAACACTTTATTATCTGAATTCAACTTTAGTCAACTTTAGTCAATATTTTCTGTAAGCCTTCTGATATTAATATGATAGTTTATCATATTTTCAAATTCCTTTTTTGAACAATTATAACAATAATTTTTTTTAATTATTTCTTTATAATAATTATCTAAACTTTTAATAATATACGCATCAACTAATTTATATATAAAAACACTATCATTACTGTTATAAGTATTTTTTGTGAAAAAAGCTTTATCTGAATTGTAATAAAAGTTCAAATTAATTAAATCTATATCATCATTATTATAATTATCATCTATCAAAAATATTTTTATCTTATCGTTATTAGATATATAATTTAATATATTTCTTAAATGAACTTCAACTTCATCTAAATTCAACTTTAATAATATACCTTTACTTTTTAATTGTCCTGTATAAATATAATGTAAAATTTTAGATTTAACCACAAATATTTTCAGACTAGATTCTTTAAATTTGACTAAATCCATATCAAAAAGAATACCATATTCTTTTATATATTCTTTTTTACATTGAATGTGTTTCTTTATTATATCTTTAGGTAATAAAAAGTCTATTCCTGAACTATAATAGAAATGAAATTTAGTACTATTGTAAAAATTAATTATGTAATCATCATCCTGTATTCCTTTTATATATATAGGCTCTATAATCGAGTTCTTCTTTGTAAAATTCCCGATAACTTGCCTATAGATAATATTAATAATCTCTTTTCTACCAGTATATGAAGCAAAGCAAATTTCATCTTCTTTTGCCAATGAAAATATCATTAATAATTTATCTTTTATCACTAGTACATTCAAATTAGAAAAATTAGAATTATCATAAAAACTGAAATTACAATTACCAACTTTACTTAATAACATATTTAGAGATTTCATATATGTGCTATTATCATTTATAAAACCCAAACTACTACACCCGACTTTAACATCAATCTTTATACCATTATTATAAAATTCAAATTTTTCCACATAAACATTAGATAGTATTTTAAGCATATCTAAAGTACATAATATCTCTAAATCCTCTGTTGCATTACTAACTATTTCTTTTAACTTATTTACGATAAAATCTACTATTTCGACATGTCCTATAATTATATTATTATCTTCTATATTAATACCTTGTTCATTTTTAACTTTGGATTTATTATACGCTTCTGTTAATATATGACTTATACCATCTTTTATATCTAATAAACTATGTTTTCCTAAAAACCTTTCATTAAACTTTTCCAAACAATTTTTTTTAATAATTTCATTATAAAATATATTGCTTAAATCATTTATTATTTCTTCTACATTCTTACTAGAAGGTATTTTACTCCCACTACACCATTTACTAATATATGACACATCATAACCTAAACATTTTGCTAGATAAGAAGATTTCATTCCAATAAAATTGAGTATTTCCTTTAATAAGTCTCCAAAATAAGTATCTACTTGCATAAAATTTGTATTCCATCCTTTAATTTATCATTTGTTTTATACTTTTGTCGGATATATTTCTAAAATCTTAATATACTTTATATACTTATTTTAAATATTTACTGCCTTCTCTTTTACTAAGGCCAGATAAATAATGATTTTCAATAAAACTTTTTACCCATTCATTATTAATTTTGGAATATTCCCTAAGAGCTACTCCTATTGCTTTATCCACAAAAAAATTTTTTGTATAAACGTTATGTAAAATAGCTCTAGTTAGTAATTCTGTATCAGTTTTTTCTTTATTTCCAACTTGAAAACAAATTGCTACTCTCTTTAGCCATATATTACTATAATCTATCCATACTAAAATTGTATTTTTAATATTAGGATATCTTAAATACATATATCCAACTAAAGTATTTATACCATCAGTTATATCCCAACTTGCTTTAGTTGTTATCAATTTTTCTATTATGTATATATCTTTTTGTTCTAAAAATTCTCTTACTTCATTTAAATAATCTATTGCTATGTATTGATACTCTCTCTCTTCTTTCTCGTAACATTTTTTCACAAAGTTCCAATCAACGTACCTCTCACTCTTCTTTTGCAACAAAAACTTTTTAATTATCTTCTTACGTTTTATCTTTGGTATACCTAAAAAAGAAAATTCATCCTTCACATATGCTGCCATCTTTTTAGCTACTTCCTCATCTCTAGCTTCCTCTAATACGTGAAATACTGCATACTCCTTCATGACATCTCACCTCTTTTTAATATGTTAGTTAATTTAAAAAAATCTTATGTTTTAAAATACCCTCTACACTTCTCTACCTACTAATTATATACAAAAAATGATATTTTATCTATTTTATTTTTAAAATTTTACATAACTTTATTTTGATTTTATAACAAATACATGCTAAAATACCTTTAATACATTTAAAGGAGGTGACTATATTATGAACTTATTTTATAAAACATATGGTTTTGACATTCTTTCATTATTTTTATTAATTATAAGTATATTTCTAAACTTTAATCGTTATACAAAAATACTGTCTTTTATAATAGTTCTTATAACATTATTTAGAGCTTTCTCTAAAAATATAAATAAACGTTCTATTGAAAATATAAAATTTATTTCAATATTAAACAAATTATTAATAAAAACACACAAACAAATTCCTTATAATATGCCTCGTACTAGCCTTGAAGGAATTCCTATTTTATTTTCACAACTAAAACACAATTTCTCTAATTTCTTAAATTATAAAATAGTAAAATGTCCAAATTGCGGGCAAAAACTAAGACTACCTAGAGGTAAAAAAAGAATTATAGTAACTTGTAAAAGATGCAAATTTGAATTTAAAATGAAAACATAAAAGGTGTTGACAAAGTCAACACCTTAATTTATTTTCCACAACACTTCTTATATTTTTTACCGCTACCACATGGACATGGATCATTTCTTCCAGGTTGTTTTTCTTTAACTATTGTTGTAGATCTTCTATTTTCAAGTTCAATAGCTGTTAATCCTTTTAATGTCCATATTGGAGTATTATTATAAACTTCAGCAACAGCACTTATTAACTTAGATGATAGCTCACTATCCTCTTTAAATACTATTCCTCTTGTTTCTAGAAGATTAACTATAGACATAGTACCTATTTCATTCTTTATATAATAAACTAATTCAGTTACTAATGAATCTAACTTATCTTCTTCAATACCATTTTCAGCCAATACTTCTCTAAGATACTTTATTTCTTTAGTCCAGCACCCTTTAAAATCTTCTCCTAATGCAATAAAGTAGTTTATTTTATTGTATTCATAAGGAATAGTTTGTCTTACTTTAACTTCAGCAAAAATATCTTCTGGAGCTAACACAAAAGGATGTATTATAGCATTTGCATCTGTAAAAGCTTCATAGCTTCTAAATATATAATTTAAGTAAAAATCTAAATCCTCTTTATTTATAAATTCATTATCTGCTTCTGATATTAATCTATAAAGTTCTGAACCATCTATTAAACCATAATGAATTAATAGTCCATCTATATAAGCTATCCCTTTAGAACGTTCTTTTAGATTTTCCATATATTCATTATTAGTGTATATTTCTTTTAAATGTGATTTAATATCTTCAGAAACAACTAAATATAATTCCTTACTAATATTTAATTTAGCTAATAACCCTAAAGATGCTAATCCTCCTACAAGACTTAATTCTTGAATGTCAAATATATATTCATTAAAATCTTTATCACATAATTTTTCTAAGAACTTAACTTCTTTATAAGTTAACTGACTTAATAATGATGGTATTTCATTTATTATATTATCAGCTATGGTATTAACCAAACCATCTTTACTTAACTTAGAATATCCTTTTAATTCAATTCTTTTAGCTATATCAACTAATACATATTTAGTTTCATTTCCTAATAATGTTGTAAGTTTAGTATCTTTTAATGAACCTTTTACTTTTGAAAAACTATTTACGTGTTCTTCATAAAAATAATTTTTTATTTGTTCATCATAATAATATTTTTTATTTTGCATCAATATTCTCCTTTGTTCTGATTTTATAAAAACATCATCTAAAATTAACATATATAAAGGTGCTACCATCATAGCACCTAGATTTTTCTGCACATAAATATAGTTTTATCACTTGTTAGTACAAATGTCAATAAATCCTACTTAAATATAAATTCCTATATCCTAATCTATTATATAATATACAATAAAAATTATAAAGAAAAAATATATTTTATTCAATTTAAATTTCTGTCTAACAACATATTTATTTTCTAATATAAAAAAGCCTAGCAAAATCAATAGCTAAGCTTTATATAATTAGATAGCTTCTTTTAATTCTTTTGTAGTTATGATTGTAATATCTTTTTCTGCATTAATAATACCCTCAGTATTATCATTATCTATCATTATGTTCTCTTCTTTAGTATCATATAGTACTGTATTGTCTTCCCCATTAGACTCTTCCAACAAAGCTTCGTTACTATCAAAAGCATCTTCATTTTTTTGAATATTACTTAATTCTTCTTGAACTATTTCTCTATTTAATGCCACTAAGCAATCAGCTTCTAATTTTTCTTGTATCTCGTCTAAAACATCTAAACACATTCTATACTTACATACCTTTTCATTACAATCATTAACCATATCTATAAACAAAACTATTAAAATAATAACTACAGTTATAGGTAATAATAATTTTATCAAGTTATGCGACTTAATAAATACATCCATTACCATATAAAGAACAACACCACATAATCCCGAAACATTTACTCCACTAATAATATCGAAAATATTGCAGCTATTATTACTTATTTGACTACTTATATGCCTTTTTTCTCTTTTTATCCCTATTAAAGTAAATCCTCTAAGTCGATATTTTTCTTTAATTAACTTAATACTATCAATGTAATTATATTCTTTTCTTAGCAAATCATTAATAATTTTATCAGTATAATTTCCTTCTTCTCTCATAACTTTCTCCTTAGTAAACTAATTAATTATAATTTTAAAACAAAGAATAAAATATAACAAGTTTTTCTTTATTCTTTATTCAAATTTTATTTATAACTTTCTTTTGTTAATATTTCTTTCAATTCTCTATTATTTAATATAACTCTTGGTATTTTTATTTGGTTTTTAGATATTCCTTTTTTAAACATATATTCTTTTATATAATTAAACGTATCTTTTTTTACAATAAACACATTAACTTTATCAAGTTTTTTGTTTTTCCTAGCCCTATCATAAGCTAAATTTGCTTTTCTCAATCTTTCGTCTAAATATATTCCTAGTTGTCTTTTAGTATAAGTGTCAATATGCTCTTTAAATTCGCAATAAAAATTATATCTACCAGGTGTTAAATTATTATCTGGCAAAGTTGTATAATCTATTAAAGTTAATTTAAATTTACTAATAGTCTCCTTAAGAGCTGTTGTAATATGATCCTCATTAGTTTTTTCTGATACCATATTCAACAATTGATTTTTTCTATATAAAAATATAATTTCAGGAGAATTATTATAATACCCCACAACCTTTATAACATCTCCTATTCTGTATCTATACAATCCAGCATAATTTGTAATTACTATCTCATATATCTTATCAACTTCTAATTCATTTATTAAATAAGTCTTAGGATTCTTTTCTTTACAAAATTCTATTGGAATAAATTCATAAAAAACTGTATCTGGTATAACAACATATCTTATTTCATTTGCATAAGGATTTATACCAATAGTAGCTTCAGTAGCTGCATATAATGGTGAATAAATAGGTATTCCATCAGTATAATAATTTACCTTATCATCATATATTGAAAAATTTGCACCTGTTACTGTAGCAATATAATTTAATGAAGGCCATATTCTTTTTACTATTCCTTTAATTCCTTTTTTATATTCTTTTTCTAAAAAATCTGCTCTTGTAGCATTAGGAATTAAGTATTTATTAAGTTTTTTTCGTATTTTATTATCTATTTTTAAACTTCTATTTATGCTCCCTTTTCTTATATCATGTATTAAATTGAAATATTCTTTTTCTAATACCCTAAATAAATCAAGTATATTAGATATAAATACACCACTTATATACAAAAGCTTAGAGTCTGCTAATCCAAATAATATATGAAGATACGCAGCTGTATCTTTATCCTCTATTTGCATAATCTCAATAGGAGATGTATATAGGTAAGGTAAAATGCACTTAATTCCCTTCATTCCTCCAGATGTTGCTGAGCATATAGGCGCTCCCCCCTTTGTGCTACTAGTCATCACAATATCTGCAACTAATAATCCTTTCCCATAATTCCACTTTTCTTTAAAGTTATTAAAAGCAAATTTAGTTAATAATATAGCCATATATTTTGATGCTTTATGTAATCCCTTTTTAGTTACTGGTA
>CAKVLD010000044.1 GCA_934755305.1 uncultured Clostridium sp.
ATGAAATAAGAACAAAATCAAAATTTAAGCCAGTAACCAAAGCAAATTATTTTTAAAATTAATTCTCTTAAACTCCTGGTACTATGTCAAGAAAAAGTACAAATTAAATTCGGATAAATTATATTATTATATTTTTTATAGTTAACATGCATTTTTTATATTTTCTGAGTAATATTTATCTTCATATTCATTTGGGGATAAATATCCACAGTGACTATGTATTCTTACTGTATTGTAAAAGGTTTCTATATACTCAAAAACAAGCTTATATGCATGTTTGTAATCTAAAATTTTATAACGATTTATCCACTCCCTTTTAATAAGAGCATGAAAGGATTCTATGCAGGCATTATCCCATGGATAAGCCTTTTTCGAATAACTTGTAATCATATCTTTTGTTGCTATTCTATAAGCCTCACATGTATATTGTATTCCTCTATCTGAATGTATAATTAATGCTTCTTTAACATTTCTTATTGCTTTAGCTTTGTTTATAGCCTGCACAATCCACTTTGATTCAAGAGTTGAACTTAATACCCAAGATATTATCTTTCTAGAGTATAGGTCCATAACACTTGTAAGATATACAAAGCCATCATAAGTCCATATATAAGTTATATCTGTACACCAAACAGCATTAGGGGTAGAAGGGGAAAAATTTTCATCTAGTATATTTTTAAGTTCAGAACTAAAATCCGAATTAGTCGTTGTAGCTATATAAGGCTTGATATACTGAGCTTTAAGACCTAATTCTCTCATATAATTTCCAACTGTCTTTTCACTTATTTCTTCTCCGATTTCACGCAGTTTCTGCGTAATTTTAGGTGCTCCATAATTTTGGTGAGATTCATCATATATGTCTATAATTTTATCTTCAATAACTTCTTTACGTTTTTCCCTTAAGGATGGTTTCCTATTCTTAAAAGAATAATATCCATTTCTTGAAACGCCTAATATTCTAAGCACTCCGCTGACATTAAGTCGGCGTTTCTTATCTTTAACTGCTAAATCTTCTGCTTTCGCAGTTTCGATAAATATAGCTTGTGTCATTTTCCCAGAATGCTTATGGCTTTTTTTAATATTTCAAGGGCATCTTTCGTATCTTTCAATTCTTTTCTTAATTTTGCATTTTCTTTTGCTTCATCACTTGAATAATTACCTGATCCTCTAGTGGGTACTTCACCATCATTAATATCTGCCTTCTTAACCCAATCACCAAGAGTAGAAGCAGCAATTCCTAAATTAGTAGCACATCTTTTCATATTTAAATCTTTATGTTCATGATAGTATCTTACTGCATTTTCTTTAAATTCCTTATCATACTGTTTACTCATTTCAATTCCTCTAATTCATCATATCTTCATTATAACTCTTTTTGAGAAATATCCACTTTTAACTTGTACTATTTATATTCTAGCTCCAAAAGTAAAATATAGAATTAAAAGGAGGAGTTTATGCAAAATATTAGAATAATTGAGATACCTAAAATGAAAGCTGTTTTTTCAGGTCCACTTTCTACAGAGGATGAATTTGAGAAAGTTAATAAATGGTTTAGTGATTATCATGCATCTTTAAAGTGTGAATTGTTTCCAAGAGATTTTATGTGGTATAACGAAAGGCTTAATGTGCAAGAGTGGTTTTATGCATTGCCTCAAAATGCAGATTTATCGCAAATTACTGATTATGAAATAGTAGATTTACCTTCAGGGCTTTATGCAGTTGCTTCTTGCTTAGATGCAGATTTAGATAATGCTCAAGACTGGTTAAGTACTAGAGAAGAAATAATAAATTGGGTTAAAGAGAGTGATAAATTTGAAGTGTATGTTAATGAGGATGGAATAGAGGAAAAATATCCTATGTTTCATATTGTATCGCCAGGATGGTTGATCCCTAAGGGAATATCTATTGAAAATTTATATATTCCTATTAAATTAAAGAAATCTTGATAAGTTAAAAAGTATCCTATAGAATAGACAATTAAAAAAGTTTATTCTATAGATATTTTTTTGATGAAGAAGATTGGGCTTGAAAGAGAAGCACATTTTAAGAAAAATGTATCTTTTCATAATGATTCTAATGGCAATCCGATTTATTGGGATACATATGTATATGCTATGTTAAATCCAAATAATAATGATTAATTTTTATATTTGTTTCTGTATTTGAGTTAAATTGCTATTTTATTCACAATTTAAAAGAAGAATATGGCTTTGTTGTAAATAATAAAAATTTATATAGTACATAAGTATAAAACTTTAGATAAAGTTATAATATTAATAAGGTAGATAATAATAAATTAGATAGCAATAAATTAGATAATAATAAAGTAAAGAAATGAAAAAAAGATGTATAAATATGCTATAATATTAATGGTAAGTTTTCATTTAATAATATTCGGAGGTAATAATTATGAAAAAAGGATTAACATTTGATTTATCAAAAACTGCTCCTATTTTAAACGAGCATGAAATTAGTTACATGACAGAAGCTGTTAAAGTTGCTCATGAAAAGCTACATAATAAAACAGGGGCTGGAAACGATTTTTTAGGATGGATTGATCTTCCTGTAGATTATGATAAAGATGAATTTGAAAGAATTAAGAAAGCTGCTGAGAAGATAAAGAGCGATTCTGATGTTTTAATAGCAGTAGGAATTGGTGGATCATATTTAGGAGCAAGAGCTGCTATAGAAATGTTAACACATAATTTCAACAATATGCTAGATTCTTCAAAGAGAACAGCACCACAAGTATTATATGTAGGTAATAATATAAGTGCAACATATATGAGCGATCTTTTAGATGCTATAGAAGGAAAAGATATTTCTGTTAATGTAATTTCTAAATCAGGAACTACTACAGAACCAGCTATAGCTTTCAGAATTTTAAAAGCTTATATGGAAAAGAAATATGGCAAAGAAGAAGCTAAGAAGAGAATATATGCAACAACAGATAAAGCAAAGGGTGCATTAAAGACTTTAGCAGATGCAGAAGGATATGAAACTTTCGTAATTCCTGATGATGTTGGAGGAAGATTCTCAGTTTTAACTCCAGTAGGTCTTTTACCAATAGCAGCAGCTGGAATTAACATAGATGAAATGATGGAAGGTGCAAGAGATGCAAGAGAAACATACTCTAATCCTAACTTATTAGAAAATGATTGTTATAAGTATGCAGCAGCAAGAAATGCTTTATACAACAAGGGTAAGACAATAGAATTATTAGTAAACTATGAACCTGCTTTACATTATTTTAATGAATGGTGGAAACAATTATTTGGAGAATCAGAAGGTAAAGATGGTAAGGGATTATTCCCAGCAGCAGTAGACTTTACTACAGATCTTCATTCAATGGGACAATATATCCAAGAAGGTAGAAGAGATCTTATTGAAACAGTAATTAATGTAGAAAACTCTAGAAAGAAAGTTGTTATAGAAGAAACAGAAGATAATCTAGATGGATTAAACTTCTTAGCTGGAAAGGATATGGACTTTGTTAATAATAAGGCATTCCAAGGTACTTTAATAGCACATAATGATGGTGGAGTACCAAATATGGTTGTAAATGTTCCAGAATTAACTCCATATTACTTTGGACAATTAGTATACTTCTTTGAAAAAGCAGTTGGTATAAGTGGATACCTTTTAAATGTAAATCCATTTGATCAACCAGGTGTTGAAAAATATAAGAAGAATATGTTTGCTTTATTAGGTAAGCCAGGATATGAAGATATGAAGGCTGAACTAGAAAAAAGATTATAATATGAAAATAATTATAGATGGGGATGCTTGTCCGAGCATCCCTATTATTGAAAACATAGCAAAAAGATATGCTGTTGAAATTTTAATATTTTGTGATTTTAATCATTACATAAGTAGTAATTATTCTACAGTTAAAATTGTGGATAGTGGATTTCAAAGTGTGGATATGTATGTTGTTAATAATACAAAAGAAAAAGATATAGTAATTACACAGGATTATGGCGTTGCTGCTATGTGTTTACCTAAAAAAGCTAGTATATTAAATCCTAAAGGATATATATATACTGATGAAAATATAGGAAGACTTTTAGAAGAGAGACATATTAATCAAAGGATTAGAAGAGCTGGAGGCAGAACTCAAAATCCTAAAAAAAGAAGCAAAGATGATGAATTGAGACTAGAAAAAAATTTAATAAAACTTATAGAGAATAATAAGTAAACATCAAGGTATCTTAGATATTTTGATGTTTTTTTTATTTTATTGTATTTTTGCGTAATATAAAAGTTTCAATAAAAAATAATATTAAAGTTTTAAGAATTTACAAAATATGGTAAAATAGAATTTATCAAAAGGCTAAGAGGTGATTATTATATGGTAGAACAAGGGATAAAATTTGATAAAGATAGTCCTGGAATAGTGAAAAATGAAGTTGAAATTAGAGCAGATTTTGATGTTGAGAATCTTAATTATAAATTTATAGTAGGTATAGGAGGTATATGGAAAACAATTCAAGATTTCTCCCATTCTAAAACTTGTAGATGGAAGCCAAAAGAAGAAGGAAAGTACATGATTATGATACAAGCTAAAGAAGCAGAGTCTACAAAGCCATACGATTATTTAGCTAAAGAAAAATATGTAGTAGAGTCAGAAGATAAGGCAAAGATTATAAAAAATATAAGTATAGATAATTCTAATTATATGTTAGGTGAAAAAGTTAACATATCTGTTATTAGTAATGAAGATGTTTTATATAGATTTTGGATTAAAGGTGAGAGTGACTGGGAGATAATAAAAGATTATACTGGAGACAGTACATTAAGATATACTCCTACTAAGGAAGGAAAGCATGAAATATTAATCCAATGTAAGAGGATAGATTCTAAAGAAAACTTTGATGATTACACTACAGTAATATTTGATGTTTTACCTCATGAAAAAATTGAGATAATTGATTTTAAATCTTTATCTAATAATTTATTGATAAATGAAGAAATATCATTTAAGGTAGAAGTTAATATAGAAGATAAAAGAAATTTATTATATAAGTTTGTAAAAATAAATGATGAAGGTAAATCTGTATGTATCCAAGATTATTCATCAAAGAAAATGGTGACTTATGTAGAAGGCCAAGCTGGAAAGTATAGAATGTTATGTTTAGTTAAAGATATATTATCTAATAAAGAATATGATGATAGAGCTTTATTGATATATAAAATAAAACCTTATAATAAAGTTAAAATTAAAAACTTTATTTCTAATGTAAAAACTCCTCAAGTTACAGGAACACCAGTAATATTAAATGCTGATGTAGAAGGAGGAAAGGAACTTCTATATAAGTATGTGATAGAAGGACCTATAGCTGAGGATTCGGGATATATTTTAAGAGATAAATATGAATGGATACCTAATAAAGAAGGAGAGTATAATGTATCTCTTTATGTTAAAGATGTCTCTTTTGATGGTGATTTTGAAGATAAGATTGATATTCCGTTTGTTATAAAAAAAAGAGGGGAAAAACCAGCAAAGATAGTGGATGTAACTATAGATACTAAAAATACAGTGTTGGTTGGACAACCTATAAATATGAAGATAAATGCAGAAGGAGAAGCTACTATAGAATATGCATTTATAGTGTATAAAAGTAATATAGAAATAGAAAGAATGGATTTTTGTGAAACTAATTGGATTAATTTTACCCCTGAAGAAAAGGGAGAGTATCAAATTGAGATATTAGTAAAAAATAAATATTCTTTAAAAGAATATGATAGTCATACTTATGTATATATACAGGCTAAAGATTACTTACCTGCAGAGATAGAATATATATTAGTGCCTCATGAGGACACTCATTTAGTAGGGGACACAATTGAGGTGGAAGCAATTACACAAAATACTAAAAGTATTTTACTTAGATATGTAACTAGTATAAATGGACATATTGTAGAAGATACAGGTTTTATTAAAAATAAAAAGATAAAGTTAGTACCTAGATGCCGTGGAAAATATACTTTTGAAATATATGCTAAGAATGTAAAGTGTGAAGAAGAATTTGATACTAAAAAGGAGATAAGTATATATGTATTGGACTCTCCTCCAGTAACTGGCACTAAAGTTATTTGCGAAAATGACGATATTGATATTAATAGGGAAGTTACTTTTAGGGTAGAAACTCATGGTGGAAAAGATATAAATTATGAGTTTTATCTTATGGAAAAAGGGAATTGGATAAAAGTTCAAGAATATAGTAAGAAGAATTATTATACATTTATACCCTTTGTTAAAGGTGAATATAGAGTTTTAGCACTTGTAAAAAGTTTTTATAAAAAAGTTAATTATGAAGATTACGGAGAATATAGTTTTAAGGTATAAGGAGGAGATAAAATGAGCATAAATGTAGATGACGCAACTAAAGCAGCGCAACAGTATATGGGGCTAACTTTAATGAAGAGTACTCTACAAAAGGTTGTTGGTAGCGATGGTATGGAATTTGAAATTATTTATCAAGCTTTACTTGATTATATGATTAAAAATTCAGATAGTGACATACTAAAATCTGCATTAAGTAATAGTACTAATGGGACAAGCAATGGAAATACTACAAGTACAGAAGAATTACAAGAAATACTTAATGCTGCTGCAAATTTAAAAGCTAATAGTACAACTACTTCATCTAATACAACAGGAGATAGTAGTTTGGATTCTATATATGAGGCAGTTAACAAATGTTCTGCTAAGTATGGAGTAGATTCAAAATTAATACTAAGTATTATTAGGGCAGAATCTGACTTTGATTCTACAGCTACTTCTTCAGTAGGTGCAGCTGGGCTTATGCAAATTATGCCAGCTAATTATTCATCGCTTGGAATTACTGATCCTTATGATATTAATCAAAATATTGAAGGTGGTACTAAGTTATTTAAACAATATTTAAATATGTATAATGGAGATACTGAGATGGCATTAGCTGCATATAATGCAGGACCTGGAACATTACAAAGAAGAGGTGTAACTTCTTCTAGTGATTTTTATAAGTTACCATCAGAAACTAGAAATTATGTGCCAAAGGTTATGTCGTATTATAGAGCGTAAGAATATTTTTGTGATTAGTATAGTAAGTCTGTTAAAAGAAGTATGGTTCTTTTAGCAGACTTTTTTAACGTAAAGGGATTCATAAATTTTTTTTGATAGTGAATACTGAATATTACAGGCTTTCAGTTATGTAAGATGGCAAATACGTTAAAAATAATTATAGTGCCGCAAAAGAACCAAAAAGAAAAATAATTAAATGGAATTTTTATAATGAATTATTTTTCTTTTAGAACCTTTTGAATGGCTAAAAAAAGTGACTTCAATTAAGATGCATTTATAGTTAAGATGTAACTAGTAATTCAAGATGTACTATCAATAAACAAAAGCGTGGCGAAGCCACTTTTTTATTTGTCTAGAGATATGGATGTTGTATATGAAAAGAATGTTGTTGAGATTTATATAATTATTCTTTATAATGACTTTTTGCTAAGTTCATATTTAATAATGTATAATAGATTTAATTTAAGAAATTAGGAGTTGTTTAAATGGAAAGATTAGACAAAATTGTATCGAATTTAGGCTATGGTAGTAGAAAAGAAGTTAAGGCATTAGTTAAAAAAGGATTAATAGAGGTGGATGGAGTAGTAGTTAAGGATAATGGAATGGCAATTGATCCTGAGACTGCTGTTATAAGAATCAATGGAGAAGAAATTACATATAGAAAATATATATACCTTATTATGAATAAGCCTGCAGGTGTAATATCTGCAACTCATGATAATAGAGAAGAAACAGTTGTAGATTTATTAGAAATAGATCATCAAGTGTTTAATCCATTCCCAGTAGGAAGATTAGATAAAGATACAGTTGGACTTTTATTATTAACTAATGATGGAGATTTAAATCATAAGTTAATTTCACCTAAATGGCATGTAGATAAAGTTTATTTTGCTAAGATTGATAAGGAAGTTACAGAAGAGGATGTTAAGGAATTTAAAAAAGGTATTAAGTTAGATGATGGCTATGTATGTAAAGAAGCTAAGCTTGAAATATTATCTGCATCAGAAGAAGGATCTGAAATTAAGGTTACAATTCAAGAAGGAAAGTATCATCAAGTTAAGAGAATGTTCGAAGCTGTAGGTAAAAAAGTTGTATATTTACAAAGAATAGAATTCGGTGGACTAAAATTAGATGAAGAAGATTTAGAAGAAGGCGAATATAGAGAACTTACAAAGGAAGAATTACTAATATTAAAAGGAAATTAGTGAACATTTTTTCAAAATGCAAGAATAACATTCATATTTATATGAAATAAAAGTTTTTTTATAAAATCTCTTGCATTTTTTAAGTAGATGACATATAATATCTAGTGCAAGGATAAATAAAAGGAATAAATAGCCCCCTTTTTATTTATTGCTTATTGCTGAAGCGTAACCTAGCCCCAAGGGTTACGCTTTTTGTTTTACTTAAAAATAGAAATGTAATTGTTATCAAAATATTAATCTTTCAACAAAAAGCGCTAATAATTAACAAAAGTGCAAAAATAGAAAATAATTACTTCTTTATTTGTCAAAGAATTAGCTGAAAAATAAGAAAAATGTTAAAATATATAATTTGAGAAAGAACTTTCATCTTCTTAAGAGAAAAATGAAAGATTACTTGCATAAAATGATTTTTGTGAATATATACATTCGAAAAAGACTATATATTTTATTTACAATAATATATTAAGAAGGTATAATATTAATAAATGATATTAATAAGGCGTTGAAGAAGAAGAGTATACAGAAGTGAATTTTAAAGAGAGCTAAGTGATGGTGGAATCTTAGTATATTCAGCTGTAGAAAGAAGCTTTGGAGCTTTTATAGGAATCTCCCTTTAAAGAGAAATGAGTGGAATGACTTTTTATCATTCAATTTAGGTGGTACCACGGAGGTAATATATTCTTTCGTCCTATTGTAGGATGGAGGATTTTTTAACGTATAGGAAATTTAAAAACTTTTTTGAGAGGTAGTAATTATTATTAGCTTCCTGATATTTAAGTTGTCAAATACGTTAAAAAGGAATTGGAGTGCCGCAAAAGAACAAAAATGCTTTTATAAAATTAAGATATAATTTAGTTAATAAAAAGAAAGGTGATTTTTAGATGAGTTTTGAAAAATTAGCTGATATTCTATTTCCTAATATAGATAAAACAGCAGAATATTATTTAGAAAAGTATCCAAAAAGAAATTTAAAGGAAGGAGCTATAGTTTCTAGATATGCTCCAAGTCCAACTGGATTTCAACATATTGGAGGAGTTTTTGCTGCTTTAATTAATGAAAGATTAGCAAGTCAAAGCGAAGGTGTATTTTTCTTAAGAATAGAAGATACTGATCAAAAGAGAGAAGTAGAAGGTGCTATAGAAGATACTATTCAAACAATGAAAAACTTTGGAATGGAATTTAATGAAGGTATGACAGGTGAAGACACTGAAGTTGGTAACTATGGTCCATATAGACAAAGTTTAAGAAGAGAAATATATGCTACTTTTGCTAAAGATTTAGTTAAGAGAGGATTAGCTTATCCTTGTTTCTGTACTCCAGAAGAACTAAATGCAGTTAGAGAAAAGCAAATGGCAGAGAAAGTTACTCCAGGATACCATGGTGAATATGCAACATGTAGAAATATATCTCCTGAAGAAGCTATTAAAAGAATAGAAAATGGTGAAAGCTACATAGTAAGACTTAAGTCACCTGGAAAAGAAGAAAACAGAGTAGAGTTCCATGACCTTATAAAAGGTGATACTTCATTCCCAGAAAATACACAAGATATAGTAATAATTAAGTCAGATGGACTTCCAACATATCACTTTGCACATGCTATTGATGATGCATTAATGCATACTACACATGTAATAAGAGGTGAAGAATGGTTATCATCTCTTCCAATCCATGTACAATTATTTGATGTGTTAGGATTTGAAAGACCTAATTATGCACATATACCAACAATAATGAAAAATGATAATGGATCTAAGAGAAAGTTATCAAAAAGAAAAGATGCAGAAGCAGCTGTTTCTTACTATAAAGAAGTTGGATATCCAACAGAAGCAGTTATTGAATATTTACTAAATATAATAAATTCAAGTTATGAAGACTGGAGAGCAGAAAATCCAACTATTGATTATCATGAATTCCCAGTTGCTTTAGATAAGATGAGCAAGAGCGGAGCTTTATTTGATATAGTTAAGTTAAATGATGTAAGTAAAGACGTAATTTCTAAGTTTAAGGCTGAAAAAGTATATAATGCATATACTACATGGGCAAAAGAATATGATAAAGAAATGTTTGAATTAGTTACAGATAATGAAAATATGGCAAAAGAAGTATTTAACATAGATAAAGAAGGACCAAAACCAAGAAAAGACTTTGCTAAATGGGATGAAGTTAAATCTAAGATATTCTACTTCTTTGATGAATTATTCAATAAAGAAACAGAAGATCAAATAGAATTACCTAAGACTTTAAATCTTGATGCAGCTAAAGAAATAATTAAAGTCTATGCTGAAAAATTCACATTCAATATAGGAAGCCAAGAAAATTGGTTTGAAGAATTAAAAGCAATAGGTTTAGATTTAGGATATTGTGCAAATAGAAAAGAATATAAGGCTAATCCAGATCAATATAAAGGAATGATTTCTGATGTTGCTGGAGCTGTAAGAGCAGCTTTAACTCACAGAAGCAATACTCCAGATCTTTACACTATAATGCAAATTATAGGTGAAGAAAAGACAAGAGAAAGATTTGCTAAATTCGTAAAGTAATAATATAAATTAAAGAAGTGTCGCATTAGCAACTTGAAAAAAATAGCTAATGGCACTTTTTTATGCAAAAAGAACGCCGCACTAATTTTATTTAATGCGACGTTCTATATTTTTAAAAGATAATTATTTATCTATTTTAAATGAACTCTTTAAAGAAACAATTCTATTAAATACTAAATGATCCTCAGTAGTATCTTTAGGATCTACATTAAAGTAACCATGTCTAAATAATTGATATTTATCTTGAGCTTTTGCATTCTTTACAGATGGTTCAATAAATCCGTTTAATACAGTTAAAGAGTTAGGATTTATTTGTTCTAAGAAATGCTTTCCTTCATTTTCTTCTAAGTTATCTAATATTAAAGGTTCATATAATCTAAATTCAGCTGGGATAGCAGAATTTACATCAACCCAATGAATAGTTCCTTTTACTTTTCTTCCTGTAAATCCAGATCCACTCTTAGTTTCAGGGTCATAAGTACAATGAAGCTCTATTACTTTTCCGTTTTCATCTTTAATTACTTCATTACATTTAATAAAGTAAGCACCTTTAAGTCTAACTTCATTACCTGGGAATAGTCTGAAGTATTTTTTTACTGGAACTTCCATGAAATCTTCTCTTTCTACATAGATTTCTCTTGAGAAAGTTACTTGTCTTGTACCAGCAGATTCATCTTGAGGGTTATTTTCTATTTCTAATAATTCTGATTGACCTTCTGGATAGTTAGTTATAACTACTTTTAATGGATCAATTACAGCCATAGCTCTTAAAGCTTTTGGATTTAAATCTTCTCTTATAAAGTATTCAAGCATTTGTTCATCTACTGTTGAAGCAGCCTTTGCAACACCAATTGCTTGACAGAAGTTTCTTATTGATTCTGGAGTGTAACCTTTTCTTCTTAAACCAGCTATAGTAGGCATTCTTGGATCATCCCACCCATCAACTATACCTTCGTCTACTAGTAATTTAAGTTTTCTCTTACTCATTACAGTGTTAGTAATGTTTAATCTTGCAAATTCATATTGTCTAGGAACTGATTCAAATTCACATTCAGCTACAACCCAATCATACAAAGGTCTATGATCTGCAAATTCTAAAGTACATATAGAATGTGTTACACCTTCAATAGCATCTTCTATTGGATGAGCAAAGTCATACATTGGATATATGCACCATTTGTCTCCTGTATTATGGTGAGTAGAGTGAGAAATTCTGTATATTATAGGGTCTCTCATATTCATATTTGGAGAAGACATATCTATCTTTGCTCTAAGAACTTTTGAACCATCTTCGAATTCTCCGTTTTTCATTCTTTCAAAAAGATCTAGGTTTTCTTCAATGGATCTATTTCTATAAGGACTTTCTTTACCAGGAGTTGTTAAAGTTCCTCTATATTCCTTCATTTCTTCAGGAGTTAAATCACAAACATAAGCTTTACCTTTCTTTATTAAAAGAATAGCTTTTTCATACATTGTATCAAAGTAGTTTGATGCGAAGAATAGGTTATCCCAGTCAAAACCTAACCATTTAACATCTTCTTTGATTGATTCAACGTATTCAGTATCTTCCTTTACTGGATTTGTATCATCAAATCTTAAATTTGTTTTACCATTAAATTCATCGGCAAGTTGAAAGTTTAAGCATATTGATTTAGCGTGACCTATATGTAAATATCCATTTGGTTCTGGTGGGAAACGAGTTATTATCTCTTTTGTTCTTCCACTTTCTAAATCGTCTATAACTATATTTCTAACAAAATTAGATGAGTTAATTTCATTTGCCATAATATTCAATCCTCTCCTATTGTATTCTCGTAAATTAATCGCTTTATTACTAATTTTAGCCCAATATATAAAAAAAATAAACCCTATCTATCATATATTGATAAATATATTACGAATATTTCTATTAGTAATTAGAAACTTTATATAAATTGGAGGTAAATTCCTTAACAGGACCTTTAAAGAATATTTCCTTATTTTCAATATTAATTAGGTCAGTAGGTTGTGTAAGTTCTGGTAATTTAGGACTATACCAAATATTACTTTTACTTAAAATTTCTGAAATAAATTGTGAACAGAAATAATGATATTCTCTTTTCCAAGGCTTGTCCATTAATACTGTAAATAGACCTAAAAAATTATATTTATAACGCTCACTAGAATATGCATATTTGCTTATTTGTTCCATAAGCAAAGTATATTGTTCATGAGAAACGGGTATCTTATAAATTAGTACTTCACATTTAGTAAATCGTTGATATACGCCTTCATATAAGTTTTCGATAGTAAACCCACCATAAAAAGGATTGTTAGGATTTATTCTTCCAAATGAATACATATGAGTAAAGCTATCATCTAAACTGAGAGAGGCATGTGTATAATCACCTTGTGTTACAAAGCCTATAGATTTTGAGAGCCATGTACCTGTTTTTGATAAAACTAAATATATATTTTTATTATAATTCATAAAAAACTCCTCAATAAATATTTAGTTTTATTATATACTAATTACGATAAATTTCTACATTATTTATCAAAATATAATTCATATACTTTATGGCTATCATCATTTTCTTTGAAAGTTATAGAAATAGATATTGGATTTTCTAAATTTGAATATGAAACATCATAAATGATGTAGATATAACCATTCCTTTTTTCTCCTGCGTAAAAACTTAAAGATTTAAAAGAACCAAATTCATTTAAAATTTCTGCACTTTCAGTTTGAAAAGTTCCTAAAGTATAAGATTCTTTCATATCATCGCTTAAATAAGAAGCAAAGTCATCATAGCTTAGATTATTTATAGAAATTAATAATTCTTTTGTAATGTTATCAGCATAATTATCAACCTCTGAATAGTCTAATTTAGTAGAGCAAGAAGTTAAAGAAAAAAGTATTAAAATAGTACTTAATATAATAGAAAGTTTTTTCATATATAATCTCCAATCATTTTATTATTAATACAAATTAATAATAATATATCTTTAATCTTATTAATAGATATATTATTTAAAGGATATATTTGCAAAAAAGTATTATAATGCAATTTTCCTGTATTAATAAATATGCTAGAATTAGTTGGAAATATTAACTATAAGAGGAGAGAAAAGATGTTAGGAACTATAGTAAATTGCATTGCCATTATAGTAGGTTCAGCAATAGGTCTTATTGTAAATGGAAGAATGCCAGAGAGAATTAGTAATACTATAATGAAAGGATTAGCTTTATGTGTACTATATATAGGTATATCTGGAGCTCTAAAAGGAGAGAATTCTATAGAGATGATAATATGTATGGCTATTGGAGCTTTCATAGGAGAATTAATAGATATAGATAAGAGATTAGTTCAATTAGGTGATTATTTAGAAGGAAAATTTAAAAGTAAATCAGAAAAAGTCTCTATATCAGAAGGCTTTGTAATTTCAAGTTTATTATTTTGTGTTGGAGCTATGGCTTTAGTTGGATCATTAGAAAGTGGATTAAAGGGAGATCATACTACACTTTTTGCTAAATCAATGCTAGATGGAATTTCGTCAATTATTTTTGCATCAACTTTAGGAATTGGGGTTATATTATCTGTAGCTACAGTATTTATTTATCAAGGAACTATTACAATTTGTGCTGGGTTTTTAAATGGAATATTAAGTACAACAGTTATAGATAGTATGTCTGCAGTAGGTAGTCTTTTAATTATAGGACTAGCTATAAATATACTTTGTGATAAAGACATTAAGGTTGCAAATTTATTACCAGCAGTATTTCTTCCTATTATTTATAATTTATTTTAAATAAAAATTTAGTTTTAATTAAATATGATATAATATTTTAGTATTTGGAAAGGAGGAGTTTATATGGATTTAAAATCATTACTTAATAAAGAACAGTATGAAGGAGCTACTACAGTAGAAGGTCAAGTTCTTATCCTAGCAGGAGCTGGTTCAGGGAAAACAAGAGTTTTAACATATAGAATGGCTCATATGATAGAGGATTTAGGCATACCTCCTTATAAGATATTAGCTATAACATTTACTAATAAAGCAGCTAAGGAAATGAAAGATAGAGTAAAGGGGATAGTTGGTGAAAAGGCAGATGATATGTGGATATCAACATTCCACTCAACCTGTGTAAGAATACTTAGAAGAGAGATAGAACATTTAGGATATAGAAGTAGTTTTACTATTTATGATACTTCAGATCAAAAAACTCTTTTAACAGAATGTATGAAAGCTCTAAATATAAATGATAAAGATATTTCCCAAAAAGAAATAATGGGTAAAATAAGTAGAGCTAAAGATAAAATGCAAACTCCAGAAAGTTATAAGAGAGAATTTGAAAGTAACTTTAGAGAAAATAAGATAGCAGATGTTTATTTAATGTATCAAAAAAGGCTGAAGGAAAATAATGCCATGGATTTTGATGATCTTATATTTAAAACAGTTCAATTATTTAAGAAGAATCCAGATGTATTAGAATTTTATCAAAGAAAGTTCCAATATATCATGGTAGATGAGTATCAAGATACTAATGGTGCTCAATATGAATTAGTTAAATTGCTTGCAGCAAAGAATAAGAATATTTGTGTTGTTGGTGATGATGATCAATGCATCTATGCTTGGAGAGGTGCTGATATAAGCAATATATTAGACTTCGAAAAAGATTATCCAAATGCAAAGGTAATTAAGTTAGAACAAAATTATAGATCTAAAGGGAATATCTTAGATGCAGCCAATGTAGTAATTGCAAATAATGCACATAGAAAGAGTAAAGCACTTAGAACTGAACAAGAATCAGGAAGTAAGATAAAGGTATATAGAGCCTTTGATGATAGAGCAGAAGGTGATTTTGTATCTAAAACTATAGAAGAGCTTAAGGACAAAGAAGGCAGAAAGAATGAAGACTTTGCTATACTTTACAGAACAAATGCACAGTCACGTATATTCGAAGAAACTTTAAGAAGAAGAGGAATTGGATATAAAATAGTAGGTGGTACTAGATTCTACGATAGAAAAGAAATTAAAGATTTAATTTCATATCTAAAGGTTCTAGTAAATCCTCAAGATGACATAAGTTTAAAGAGAATAATAAATGTTCCAAAGAGAAGTATAGGAGATGCAACTGTACAAAAAGTTCAAGAATTTGCAGATAACTTTGAATTAGATTTATGGGATGCATTAGGAGAAGCAAGAAGTATTCCTACATTAACCCCTAGAAATGCTACATGCATAGAAAAGTTTACTGAGCTTATGGAAAACTTTATGGAGTTAAAAGAAACTGTATCCCCATCAATTTTAATAGAAAGTATTTTAAAGGATACTGGATACTTAGAAGCATTAGAAAAATCAGGGGAAATAGAAGATAAGAGTAGAATAGAAAACTTAAAAGAACTTGTATCTGATGCTGTTGATTTTGAGAAAAATAGTGAAGATAAGTCTTTAGAAGCTTATTTAGAAAAAGTTTCTTTAGTTCAAGATACTGATAAGCTAGATGAAGAAGAGGAAGGCGAAGGATCGGTTGTGCTTATGACTATTCACAGTGCAAAAGGTCTAGAGTTCCCAGTAGTATTTATAGTAGGGATGGAAAATGGATTATTCCCAAGTGTTACTGATATGGATAAAGAAGATCAAATGGAAGAGGCTAGAAGACTTTGTTATGTTGCAATAACTAGAGCTAAAGAAAGTCTTTACATGACTTCAGCTGAAATGAGAAGAGTGTTTGGTAGGACAGTTAGTTATAGTCAATCAGATTTTCTTGGAGAAATAAAACCAGATCTTAAAGAATATATAAGTAATCGTGGTTCATCAAGTTCTGTATTACCTAATGCTAGATTTACTCAAAACCCACATGGATTAAGAGGTTCTATGTATGAATCAAGGATATCTTCAAATTCTATAAATACTAAGTCATCAGGTAATACTATAAATAGTGGTGATTTAACTATAGGAAAGAAGGTTAAGCATCCGAAGTTTGGATTAGGAACTATAGTTACAATATCTTCAGCAGGAGATGATAAGAAGTTAACTATTGCTTTTGATAAACAAGGAGTAAAAATATTATTATTATCACTAGCTAATTTGGAAATATTGTAAATTGAACCTGGAGGAGAAAGAGTTGGATAATAAAAAGAGAATAGAAGAATTAGTAGAAGAATTAAATAGATATTCTTATGAATACTATGCTTTAGATAATCCTACTGTTACAGATAAGGAATATGATACAAAGTATGATGAACTTAAAAAGCTAGAAAAGGAAGAAAATTATGTTCTTCCTTATTCTCCAACATTAAGAGTAGGAGATGTAGTGCTAGAAGGTTTTAGTAAATATACTCATAAGGCTAGACTTTGGAGCATGGATAAGGCTCAGACTATACAAGAAATAATAGACTGGCATAACAGAAATAAAAAGTTTGTTGAAGATATGAGAGCTAAAGGAGAAGATTTACCAGATTTAAAATATGTATTAACTAAAAAGTTTGATGGGTTAACAATAAACTTAACATATAATGAAGATGGTATCTTAGAAACAGCAGCTACAAGAGGTACAGGAGCTATAGGGGAGAATGTCACAGCTCAAGTAAAAACTATTAAATCCATACCTTTAAAAATTAATACTAATGACTTATTAGAAGTCCATGGTGAAGCTGTTATGACTACTGAAGCTTTTAATAAATATAATGAAACTGCAGAAGTTCCACTAAAGAACTTAAGAAATGGAGCTGCTGGAGCTTTAAGAAACTTAAATGTTAAAGAAACTGCTAGAAGAAATTTATCAGCATTTTTTTATGATATAGGTTATAAAGAAGGTACTGGCTTTAAGTCTTATTTAGAAATGATGGAATATATTAAAGAAATGGGACTTCCAATGGATGATTATATGGAGGTATGTACATCTGTTGAAGAAATAGAAAAGCAAATTGACTATATTAGAGATATAAGATTTGATCTTAATTATGATATTGATGGCTTAGTTATAGCTATAGATGATATTAGAACTAGAGAATTACTGGGATATACTGTGAAATTCCCTAAATGGGCTATAGCTTATAAGTTTGAAGCTCAAGAGGCTACTACAACTCTTTTGGATGTAGAATGGAATGTAGGAAGAAGTGGTAGAGTTGCACCTACAGCAATATTAGAACCAGTAGAACTTGCAGGCGTTACAGTAAAGAGAGCAACTTTAAATAATATGGATGACATTCATAGAAAAGGTGTTAAAATAGGAGCAGAGGTATTTGTTAGAAGATCTAATGATGTTATTCCTGAGATAATGGGTGTAGTACCTGAAAGTTTAGAAGGGTCTAAGGAAATACTAGCGCCAGAATTGTGTCCTAGTTGTGGAAGTCATTTAGTATTAGATGGAGCTCATTATTTCTGTGAAAACACTTTATCTTGCAAACCTCAAATGGTTAAGAGTATTGTTCATTATGGATCTAGAGAAGCTATGAATATTGCAGGATTCTCGGAAAAAACAGCAGAACAATTATTTGAAAAATTAAACATAAAATCTATATCAGATTTATATAAAATTACAAAGGAACAATTATTAACATTAGATAAATTTAAAGAAAAGAAAGCACAAAATATTTTAGATGCAATAGAGAAAAGTAAAGATTGTGAATTATATGCATTTATTTATGCCTTAGGGATACCTAATGTTGGGGTAAAGACAGCAAAAGATTTAGTAAACACATTTAAGTCTATTGATGGCTTAAAGAAAGCTACATTTGATGAATTAGTTCAAGTACCGGATGTAGGTGATATAGTAGCTCAATGTGTTATGGAATTCTTTAGAGAAGAAAAGGTACTAGCAACTATAGACGAACTTCTAAGTCTTGGGGTAAATCCTAAATATGAAGAATTAGAGGTAGTAGAAAGTATATTTGCAGGAAAGACTGTAGTAGTAACAGGTACTTTAGAAAATTACACAAGAGGAAGTATAAAAGAAAAATTAGAACTACTAGGAGCAAAGGTATCAGGAAGTGTAAGTAAGAAAACTGATTACGTACTTGCTGGAGAAGAAGCTGGATCTAAGCTTAAGAAGGCTATAGATTTAGGTGTTAAGGTTATATCAGAAAAAGAATTTGAAGAAATGATAGGTGAGTAGTTTGAAAAGATTTATTAATGTAATGACAATAGGAAGTGCAAGCATTACAAGTATATTTATTATATTAACAATTTTAACTTCACATCAGTTTATTTACGTTGGACAATTGTTTTACTCTTATGTACCAATACAAGTTGGATTAGCAATTACTATGGCATTTTTGGCTATTAGATTTTGGTTATATGAACATGGAATGAGGAAGTTTGGATACTCAGCTTTAAGTTTATCTATAACTGTTATTTTACTATTATCAATAAATATAGTTAGATAGTTAAATAAGGTGATTTAGAAAGCATAATTCTAAGTCACCTTATTTTAACGTAAAGGAATTGTAGAATGATGCAAAAGCATATATGTTTTTTTGATGTAAAAGAATATATGTTTTTTTGATGTATAAGAATATATAAATATTTGCATGTTGAAAATAAAAAATAGATACAACTCATGCAAGTGAATAAGCATAAGTGTATCTACAAAAATTATTTTATATTTTTTAAATTTTCAAATTCAGAAATATTATTTTCTTCCTCTAAATTAAGAGGGTCTAAAGATGAATCTGATGCAGTGTCAGATCTGTTATTAGATTTAGAAGTATTTATTGATATAGCATCTAATTTTTCGTAAATCTTTTCTAATATATAATTTTTATATCTCATTTGTTGAAATGCTTTTAAAGCAACTATAAATAGCCATATTCCAATAAGCATAAAAGTAGCCATGAAAAGAATTCCAACAATACATGTTGCACCTAATAATATAGACATAATTTAACCTCCTAAAAATTATATTAACATTATATCATATAAAATATACATCTATGGAAAATTTATTCCTATATATAAATATAAATGATTAAATGTGTATATTGTGGATAGAATTATAGATACAAATTAACAAGGGAGCTAACTCTATGAAAAAAATTATTTTAAGTGTGTTGTTTGTGATTTTTATAGGTATTTTTATAGGTAGTTTTATAGAAATTCAAAAGCCAACTAAAGTTGAAACAAATAATTCTATAGTGTTTTCGGTTAATAAAATATCAAATGATTTAAAAAATATATCTAATTTATCTAAAGAAGAGGAAAGTATAATTACAGCTACTAGTAGGGGATTAGTAAAATCAAATGCAAATGGAAACATTGAAGGTGATTTAGTAAAAGATTTTTCAGTAAAAGATAATGGAATAGAATATACTTTTATTTTGAAAGATGACTTATATTGGAGTGATGGAAGTCCTTTAGACGTTAATGATGTGAAGCAATATTTTAAAGAGTTATTAAAAGATAATGATGAAGATGTAGGAGCATTATTAAGCATATATGGAGCAAAAGAATTTAGAGAGGGTAAAACAAATTTTGATAAAGGTGTAGCCATATCAACAGAAGGTAACATGATTAATATAAGACTTAATGAGAAAAATGATAATTTCTTATTAGAATTAACAAAAACTCAATATAGAATTAGAAGTTCCTTGACTTTATGGGAAGATTTAAAAGAGTCCTATAGTAATATAAATTACTCTGGTGATTATTATATAAATAAGTTCTCAGAAGATAAGATAGAATTAGTAAATAAAAATGAAAGTGAAAATACTATATCGTTTATTAAGGATGAAAATAATGAAAAAGCAATGGCGTCTTATGAAGTTGGTGAAAGAGATATTGTGATGAATCCTCCTAATAATACATTAGAAAAGTTATATCGAGAAGGTAAAGGAAAGTTTTTTAAAACTAATAAAGGGATATACTTGTATATAAATAGTTCTAAAGAAAAGCTTAATTTAGATATTAGAAGAAAACTAAGTCTAGATATTTGTAAAATTACAGAGGAATATAGTGAGAATAATTCAAATGCCGTAGAACTATCAGAAGGAAGTTATTTTAGAAAAGATAAGGAGAATTTAGAAAAGTTACAAAGTAGGAAAGTTAGTATAAGTAAAATAAGTGAATGTAATCTTCCAAGTAAAATAACATTAATAGCAGAAAATACAGAAACTATAAAAGTATATACAAAATATTTAGTGGAATTATTCCAAGAAAAAAATATAGAAATAGACTATACTTTTGATATAAAAACTAATATAGAGGATAAAAATACACTAAATAAATATGATATAGCTCTTTTAGAATATGAGGAAAATTCTAATGATAGGGGAAAACTGTACAATAAAATAAGAATGTTATGTGATGAAAAGTTTGATGATTTAGTGTTAGAAGATAATATATATGATTTATATAAATTTATACCTTTAATGTTTATAAATGAAAATGTAGCACTATCAGATAGAGTAGATAATTTAGAGTTTGATGGTAATGGTGTGATAGATTTGTCAAGGTTGTAAAAAAGTAGAAAATTTCACGGGTTAAGATGAAATATCTACTTTTTTATAATAATTTTTAAGATTTTATAATTAAGTAATGGAGCTACTATTATTTTCTATGTTACTTTCATCTAAAATTGAAATGCTATTGTCTTTTGGAATATCTTTTGATTCTGAAATTTGTTCTAAAGTAGTGCCTGATTCATTAGAGGCATTTTCTAAGAAATGCATTTCTTTAATAACATCCTCTGAAAGATAGTGTATAAAAATATAAAAAATAAATAAATTTTTATTACTGTCAAAGCTATCTTTACTTTTAGTAAATATATCTTTTTTTCGTGAATAAACAATATTTTTAGCAAAGATAGGTGCCATTCCTGCAGAATCAGGAGTTGGTAAGTTTGGCATTCTAAAAAAACTTTCCTCTAACATATCATTAGAATGAAGAGAGAGTTTTCTATATCTTTCTGTTTCATCTAATGTAGGAGCTTCTGGCCAGCTCAGAACAAGTCCAGAAGTGATAAAATATCTTCTATAAAGACTTGAAATCATATTTCTATTTTCTAGTTCAGAATTAGTGTTTTTAGTAAAGTTTAGAAGTAAAATAAAGTAAAAACATATTTCTAAGGCGGAATATTTAATTTCTTTTTTATCGGTAAGTTTTAAAAAGATACCTTTATCGCTATCGTATAAACTTAAAAGCTTATTATATATTTCTATACTCTTTTCTTTAAAAGAAATAATATCGGTATGTTTATAAGAATCTAATAAAGTTAATGCAAATAAAGAACAGCTATCTAAAGAAGATGTATAGTAGTCTTTTTCATCGAATTTATTAACTAAAAAATCACTTAAGTCGATTATAAGAGTTTTACAGTCTTCTTCTTTTGATAATTCATAAAATATATTAAATGCAAAAAGTATTTCTGAACCTTCACTAAAAGAAAGATTATATAAAGAATCTTTGAAGTCTATAAACATTTGTAAAATTTGTAGAGAAAAATTTTTATATTCTTCACTTGTTGATTCTGATTTATAATAATGATAGTACATATAGTAACTTACCATCATATAAGCTTGATCTGAAAAATTGAACTTTTTATTTTTATCTATTAAATTGAAACTTTTTGAATTACTATCAGAAATATTCTTTTTTTCTATAAAAACACCTTCTGAATTCCTCAAGTTTTCATAATAAAAGTCCAATTGTTCCTTTGCTAAATAAGTATAAGCTCCTTCTAAGGAATCTACATTTCTATTATCTTTTTTATAGTTAGAATAATAATCAGATAGTTCAAGTAAACACATTGTCATAAGTGCATTTGTAGTAGGATTTATATCTTTTTTAAATGAATTTTCATCAAAACTTTTTGAATTTTTGCTATGAATAAAGTTTGGTGATGATTTTCTGTATAAGCACATTAGTGGAGAAAAGTTATTTAATATGCTAAGATTATCCTTATACGATGAAGATTTTTTAGAATTTCTAAAGGCGGATAAAATTCCACATTTAGAGTTAAGAACAAGAGTCTTTATAGAATCTCTAGAAAGATAAAAAAGTTGTCCTTCAATATCTTTTATAGAGAGGCTACTCATTCTAAAAAATGGACCAATATATCTCAATTAATTCACCTCATATTTAATAGTCTTATTTAATTAATATGAGATGAATTTTGAAATAGTGCATAAAATTGAATTTAAAGGATTATTTTTTATAAAGTTGTTTAACTTAAATAATAAGTATTTTTAGTGTGTATATTTTATTTGAAAGAATTAAAGTTCGTAATTAATAATATAAGTGTAATATAAGAAAAAATAAAAAAATAAGAGTATTTTAAGTTTAAATAGAGTAGAATTATTATTAGAAAATAAAGAATTAAAAGATTATCAATAAATTAATGAAAAGGTGGATAATTGACAATGAGAGTAGATGGAAGAAAGAAGGATCAATTAAGACGTATAAAAATGACTAGGAATTATACTAAATATGCAGAAGGATCAGTTTACATAGAAGTAGGAGATACCAAAGTTTTATGTAATGTATCAGTAGAAGAAAAGGCTCCACCATTTTTAAAGGGAACCGGTCAAGGTTGGATTACAGCTGAATATAATATGCTACCTAGAGCAACTGGTACTAGAAAGGTTAGAGATATTGCTAGATTGAAAGTGGATGGTAGATCTATGGAAATTCAAAGATTAATAGGAAGAGCCTTAAGATCTGTAGTTGATTTAAAAGCTTTAGGAGAAAGAACTCTTTGGGTTGATTGTGATGTGATTCAAGCTGATGGTGGAACTAGAACATCAGCTATTTCAGGTGCCTTTGTGGCAATGGTAGATGCAGTCAATAAACTTCATAAAATGAGACCATTTAAAGTATATCCTATAAGAAGTTTTGTAGCAGCTACAAGTGTTGGAGTAGTTAATGAGGAAAAATTATTAGATTTATGCTATGAAGAGGATTCTAATGCAAAAGTTGATATGAATATAATTATGACTAATGAAGGTGGAGTTGTAGAAATACAAGGTACTGGAGAGGAAAGTCCATTTAATAGAAATGAATTAAATGAGTTATTAGATTTGGGCGAAAAAGGAATTAAGCAAATGATACAAGCACAAAAAGATGTTTTAAAGATGGATGCCTTATGGATTGGTACAGGAGGAAATAAGTAAACTTATGAATAAGATTATTTTAGCAAGCAACAATGAACATAAAATAGGTGAGATTAGAGAAATATTAAAGGATATAAATATTGAGATAAAATCTTTAAAAGATGAAAAAATATTTATAGATGTAGATGAAGATGGAAAGACATTTGAAGAAAATGCAAAGAAGAAGGCTAGTGAAATAGCTGAATATTTAAAAAAACGTGGAGAAAAAGAATTTATAGTTATGTCAGATGATTCAGGATTAGAAGTAGATATATTAAATGGTGCACCAGGTATATATTCAGCAAGATATGCTGGCATTCATGGGGATGATAAAGCTAATAATGATAAATTATTAAAAGAACTTAAAGGGGTATCAGAAGATAAAAGAGGAGCTAAATTTGTATGTGTAATAGCTCTAATTGATGATAAGGGACAATATATATCAATTAGAGGAGAAGTTAAAGGTACCATTTTAGAAGAACCAGTATGTGAAGGTGGATTTGGTTACGATCCTTTATTTTATTATTCACCATTAAAAAGAACTTTTAGTGAATTGACTACTAATGAGAAAAATTCTGTAAGTCATAGAGGTATAGCGTTAGAAAAGTTAAAATACGATATAAAGAAGTTACTATAGAATAAATATTGAGGTGAGAATTTGAAGATAGCAGTAATAAGTGATACACATAGAGATTCTAGATATATTGATATAGCAAAAAATATAATTAAAGATACAGATATATTAATACATTTAGGAGATAATATAGATGATGCTGAGGAATTATCTAAAGGATATAAGGGAAAAGTGTATATAGTAAAAGGAAATTGTGATTATACTAATTCTTATCCATCAGAACAGATAATTGAAGTAGAAGGAAAAAGAATATTCTTTACCCATGGACATAACTATGGAGTAAAGATGTCTTTAAATAATATATTTTATAAAGCTAAGGAAGTAGAAGCTGATATAGCTTTATTCGGTCATACTCATGTAGCTATTATTGAAAAAGAGGATGGAATAATATTTATGAATCCAGGGAGTATATCTTTGCCAAGAATAAAGGGAAGATATATAGGTTTTATTAATATAGAAGAAGAAAAAGATATAGATATATATCTAAAAGAGATAAAATAGATGGCATTTAAATACATAATAATTAATTATATAAGAAAAAACTATTATAATTTAGAGGCTGTTATAGCAGATTATCTTTAATATTCTCTTTTTTTCGATATTAATTAAAAAAAATAAAAAAAAGGTATTGACGTATTAGTTAACTTACTGTAGAATAATCCTTGTCGCTGCGAGATGTAGCGAAGAGGATACCGGGGTGTGGCGCAGATGGTAGCGCGCATGGTTTGGGACCATGAGGTCGCAGGTTCGAGACCTGTCACCCCGACCATTATGCGGGTATCGTATATCGGTAATACTCCAGCCTTCCAAGCTGGAAAGGTGGGTTCGATTCCCACTACCCGCTCCATTAAACTTGCAGTAAAAAAGTACTTGACAAGTTTCAAAGAATGTAATAAAATAATATTCGTTCTAACAAGCGTGTTTAGCTCAGCTGGATAGAGCAACGCCCTTCTAAGGCGTGGGCCAGGAGTTCGAATCTCTTAACACGCAC
>CAKVLD010000045.1 GCA_934755305.1 uncultured Clostridium sp.
AGATTTAATGGTTTTGTAAATGGCCTATCATAACCTATAACTAAATCTCTTGTTTCAAAAATAACCTTACCTGATGTTCTTGATTGTTTAAAGTTAAACTCTGGCTTTGGTTTTTCTTTAGAAAGTTCTATTATTTCCATCTTGTCTAACTTCTTTTGTCTAGACTTAGCCATGTTAGATGTTGCTACATTAGCTTTATTTCTTGCAACGAAATCTTCAAGTCTAGCTATTTCCTTTTGTTGCTTTTCATAAGCTGCTTCTAATCTCTTTTTGTTTTCTTCATATATTCTCTTAAATTCATTATAGTCACCTACATATCTTGTAAGTTTTCTTTCTTCTACATGATATATTAAGTTAACTACTGAATTTAAAAATGGAATATCATGCGATATTAATATAAACGCATTTTCGTAGTTTTGTAAATATCTTTTTAACCATTCAATATGTTCTTCATCTAAATAATTAGTAGGCTCGTCTAGTAAAAGTATATCTGGATTTTGTAATAAAAGTTTTCCTAAAAGGATTTTTGTTCTTTGTCCTCCTGATAAATCATCTACGTCTCTATCTAAACCTAGATCTAGTAATCCAAGACCTTTTGCTACTTCCTCTACCTTAGCATCTATTATGTAAAAACCGTTATTATCAAGTAAATCTTGAATAACTGCTGTTCTTTCAAGCATTTTTTCTAATTCTTCAGGAGTACAATCTCCCATTTTTTCATATAATTGATTCATTTCAGTTTCCATATCAAAAAGGAACTTAAAAGCATCTCTTAAAGCATCTCTTATACTTTGTCCCTTTTGAAGTGCTGCATGCTGATCCATGTAACCTACTCTAACATTATTAGACCAAATTACATTACCTTCATCTGGCATAAGCTTTCCTGTTACTATATTCATAAAAGTAGATTTACCTTCACCATTTGCTCCAATAAGACCTACGTGTTCTCCTTTAAGTAATCTAAAAGATACATCTTCAAAAATTGCTCTGTCACCAAAACCATGATTCATATTTTTAACTTGTAGTACGCTCATATTACCTCCCAAAATCTTTGTTTTGAATTCTATCTATTATTATATAGGATTTTTTAATAATTGAAAGAGAAAAAAAATTAAAGGCTAGTAATAAAATCTTCAAATATACAAATTTATTCTTTAATGTCACATTTTACTTAATAGTTTTGTTATATTAATAGATGTACATCAAATAATTGGTAGGAGAAAAATATGATAATGAATATTACCAAAACAAAAAAGCTAGATTTCATTTCACTATTTTCTAAAAATAAATTAAAAATAGGCTATATTTAAGTTTATTCTCTTAAATATAGCCTGTTTTTTAATATTCATATTCTTTTCTATAATCACAAACTCTAACTTTTAAAGGTTTATCTTGCATAACCTTTTTATATGAACATAAAAAATCACTTAATTCTAGATCAGATAAATCTACTTTACCTTCACTTTGAATATTAACATTTTCTTCTTGTATTATTATTTCTAAATCATTTTTATCATTTTTTATTTTATATAAGGATACTGATGCATTTACTAACCCACTTTTATATTTTTCTTGAAAACCCATTACTTTCTTTATATTTTCATACTTAAACTTTGATTCATCAAAATTCACACCTGCACTTTTTAACTGATCCTCTATTATTGAAGAATCAAATCCATATCTCTCCATAAGTTTCTTTTGCATATTTAAAAACTTATCTTGAGATATATTGTTATCTTCCATATATTTATATATTTTTTTAGTAAACTCAGACATAGTTATTTTGCCTTCAGCCATCTCATAATATAAAGAGTACATATAGTCTTCAAGTTTATCTACATCTTTTTCTTTGGCCTTATTCTTAAGATCATTAAAATCAATAATTCTATCGTCCATATACTATCCACTCCTTTTTATATATTATATATTAAAACCTTCCACATAACTACAAAAAATTATAATATTATTCTCCTGATTCTACTCCAAGCTCTGTCCATATATTCATATATATTTCCTTATCTGCTTTTGATAAATCTTTATATATTTCACATCTATTCATAATTTCTTTTGTCATATAAGCATTAGGATTATTTTTTATCTTATCTGGTTGTTCTGCTTTTGCCTCTTTATTTGGAGTAGTATATCCTATTTCATCTGCAATTCTTAAAGAACTTTCTTTATCTGATACATAATTAATAAAATTCTCTGCTTGTGTTAAGTTTTGAGCATCTTTTGCTATACAAAGGCTGTCTATCCAAAAGTTTGCTCCTTCCTTAGGCACTACATATACTAAGTTTGGATTTTCATCTTGAAGATTTAATCCTTCTCCTGACCAAATCATATTTACATAAGTCTCACCACTTTTTATAGTTTCAGTACCTAAATCACTTTCATATATTTTTACTAAAGGTTTTTGTTCTAGTAATATTTTCTTTGCTTCTTTTAATTCATTTATATCTGTTGTATTTAATGAATAACCTAGCTTTTTTAATGCTACACCTATAGTATCTCTATAAGTATTAAACATAAATATTTCATTTTTATATTTCTCATCCCATAATACATCCCAACTGTCTACAGGTTCTTTAACATATTCTTTATTATATATTAAACCAACTGTACCAAACATGTATGGTACAGAATATTTATTTCCAGGATCCATTTCTAAATTAAGATAACTATCATCCATCTGTTTTATATTAGGAATATTATCTTTATTTATTTCTTGAATTAACCCTTCTTCTATCATTCTTGGCATTAAACTATCTGATACAAGAAGTACGTCATATTTAACTGCACCAGCTTTAACTTTATTATACATTTGCTCCATATCATCAAATGTTTCAATATTAACTTTAACTCCATATTCTTTTTCAAACTCTTTTAAAGTTTCATCATCTATATTTTCACCATAGTTTAAAAAATTTATAGTTTCTTTTTTACCTGAACATCCTGTTAATGCAGTTGCTATCATCATTACTGATATCATAATTATTAATAACTTTTTCATAAATTAATCTCCTTACTTTAAAAAGGCACCCTAAAAAGAGTGCCTTAAGTTAAATGAATACTTATCTTTTTTTATTTTTCTTTTTCGGTAAAACAATCTTAGATTCTACAACTATCTTTGATGTTTGTACCGTATTTATCTTCTTTACTAATATAATATGTGCTACTATTGAAATTATTATTCCTATAATCACTAATGATCCTATTAGTTGTCCAATAAATCCTAAGATAAATATTAAAATACTTATTTCATATTTTTCACTGATTCTACTGTACATAATTATTTTATATACTACCCATATTGCTGTTAATACTAAACTTATATTAGATAAAATGCTTGTATTTATAGCAGCAACAGAACCACCAGTTACTAAACTTAATATAGCTAATATCATAAACCAAGGAGATCCTTTTCCAATTTTAATTAATAAATAATCATTACATATTGGAACCCACGCGAACCATGGTTTACTTATATTCTCTTTTTTAGCAATCTTCATCATAGCAATTGCTGTAACTATATAATTTACAATTATCATTACTATGGTAAAAAGCAGAGTTAAGTTGTAAATTACTATTTCATTCATACTCATCTCATCCTCCTCACTCCTAAAAGGAATGCTTGTCCATTATTAACATTATATTGTTATATTATATAGTTTATATCCATTTACATCAATAATATTATTTTTCTTTTTTAGTCATATATACATATGATAATCCAACAACTACTGCTCCACCAATAGTATTACCTATTGTTACAAATACTAAGTTTTTGATTATTCCACCTATAGCAAGAGAAGCTCCTTGTGGCACTAATAAAGCTATTCCCATAAGTCCCATATTTGCAATACTATGCTCATATCCAGCTGTAAAGAATGCAAATACACACCATAAAATCATTAATAGCTTAGCAGCTTCATTCTTCATCTTATAACTACACCATGAAGCTAAACATACTAACATGTTACATAAAATACCTCTAATTATCATTTGATCTATTGGTAATTTTGATTTCATATCAACATAGTTTACTATAAATTCACCTGCAACATCATTAACTAGTCCACCTTTTACAAATAAGAAAGCTGCAATCATTGATCCTATTAAATTCCCTATCCAACAGAATCCCCATAACTTAAATGCATCGGCCCAAGTATTTTCTTTTTCTGATGCACCTATTGTCATAACCATGTTATTACTTGTATAAAGATCTGCACCTGCAAATACAATTAAACATAAAGCAATACCAAATGATAATCCCATTGCTATCTTATACGAAGGTGAACTTGCATGTTCTAAACTTGCACCTATCCCATAAGATAACATTGTTCCAAAAGAAACATAAATACCACCAAGTATGCATGATAAAGCATATTTACTAGGAGTATTTTTTAACATTTTGTTTTTCTTTTTAGCAGTAGCTGCTATACTTTTTAGTTCTTCACTATACATTTGTAATAAATCCTTTCTTTTTTTAAATCACTTAAGATTTTATAATATTAAAAGACTTTATTCAATTAATTTTTAAAATAATATGCCATTTTTGATTACATTTTTTATCTTTTTTCCCTCTACATCTATTTATTCTCTTTTTAATTTCATATTTTACCCACATATTCCTTTGGATTAACAAACAAATTCTTTCTTAAAATTTATTTTATAATATAAAAAAGTGCTACCAGTGTAGCACTTTTTTTATTACATATTCATTTCTTCCTTTGCAAAACTTTCAAAAGCTTTCACAAATTTATATACATGAGTTATATTATGTTCCGTTGATAAAAATACCGCTTCATATTGTGATGGTGCTATATTTATTCCACTTCTAATCATGTGTGTAAAGTATCTATTAAATCTATCTATATCACATTTTTTAACTTTTTCATAGCTATCTACTTTTTCATCTGTAAAGAATATAGTAAACATTCCACCTACTCTATTCACTTGGATTGGTAAATTATATTTTTCACTTACCTTAAGTAAACCATCTTCTAACTTTTCTCCAATTCTTTCTATATGATTATAGTATTCTGGGTGATCATATAATTGATTTAAACTTGCAAGTCCCGCTGCCATAACTACTGGATTTCCTGACATTGTTCCCGCTTGATACACTCCTCCTGCTGGCGAAAGACATTCCATTATCTTTCTCTTACCACCATAAGCTCCACATGGAAGTCCTCCTCCCATTATCTTTGCATAAGTAACTAAATCAGGTACTACATCAAATAAAGTTTGTGCCCCTTTAAAAGCAACTCTAAATCCTGACATAACTTCATCAAATATTAATAAAGAACCATATTTGTTACATAAAGTTCTTAATAGCTTCATAAACTTGTCATCAGCTTTAACAACACCCATATTACCTGCTACTGGCTCTATAATTACAGCTGCAATTTCTTCTCCGTACTCTTTAAATAAACCTGCTACTTGCTTTTCATCATTATATACACCTATTAATGTATTCTTTATACTATCTTCTGGTACTCCTGGAGAACCTGGTATATTTCCTGTTAATACCCCTGAACCTGCTTCTACTAAGAATCCATCATAATGCCCATGATAACATCCTGCAAATTTTATAACTTTATCTCTTTTTGTATATCCTCTTGCAAGCTTTATAGCACTCATAGTAGCTTCTGTACCTGAGTTAACCATTCTAACCATTTCTACTGAAGGCATATTTTTACATAAGAACTTACTCATTTCTAATTCTAACTTTGTAGGCGCTCCAAAAGCTATAGCCTCTTTTGCTGTATCTTGTATAGCTTTTACAACTTTTTCATTACCATGACCTAATAATAAAGGTCCCCATGCTAATACAAAATCTATATATTCATTTCCATCTTCATCTACTATTTTTACACCTTTTCCTGACTTTATTATAGGTGGTGTCATCTTTATTCCCTTATATGCTCTAACAGGGCTATTAACTCCTCCTGGCATATATCTTTTACTCTCGTTAAAAATCTTTTCGTTTTCCATCACTTTTCCTCTTCTACCTTTTTTTACTTAAAATATTAGCTGCATATATTGCATAATAAGTAATTATTATATCTGCTCCAGCTCTCTTTATAGAAGTTAACATTTCCATAACAACTCTTTCTTCATCTATAAATCCAGCTTGTGCTGCTGCTTTTACCATAGAGTATTCTCCACTTACGCTATAAGCTGCTACAGGAGCATCTATATTATTTCTAACTTCTCTTATTATATCTAAATAAGATAAAGCTGGTTTAACCATTATTATATCTGCACCTTCATCTAAATCCATATACACTTCTCTTAAAGCTTCTCTTCTATTAGCTGGGTCCATTTGATAAGTTTTTCTATCCCCAAATTGTGGTGCTGAATCAGCTGCTTCTCTAAATGGTCCATAGAAAGATGAACAATACTTAGCAGAATAACTCATTATAGGTACTTCTTCAAAACCATTTTCATCTAAAGCATCTCTAATATATCCTATTCTTCCATCCATCATATCTGATGGTGCTATCATATCTGCTCCTGCTTTTGCATGAGATACTGAAATCTTTCCTAAGTATTCTAAAGTTTTATCGTTATCTACATATTCACCATCTAAAATTCCGCAATGACCATGACTTGTATATTCACACATACAAACATCTGTAATTACATAAATTGATGAATCTATTTCTTTTATCTTTCTTACCGCTTTTTGAACTATTCCATTATCATTAAAACTTTCAGAACCACAAGCATCTTTATGTTCTGGAATACCAAATAATAATACTCCTTTTACCCCTGAATCCTTAACTTCTTTTATTATTTCCTCTAGTCTATCTAGTGAATAATGAAAACAACCTGGCATAGATGAAATCTCTGTCTTTATATTTTCTCCCTCTACAACAAAAATAGGTAATATAAAATCATTAGCTGATAAAGAGGTTTCTGCAACCATACTTCTTATATTACTATTAGCTCTAAGCCTTCTTCCTCTATAAATCATTCTTATTCGCCATCCTTTTTTATTAAATCAACTATTTCTTCTAGAAATCCTTCTGCAGAATGTTTCTTGCACATCTTAGCTGTAACACCTTTTGCCTCTAAAGCACTTAAAGTTTTTGGTCCTATAGCTATACATCTTTTTTCCTTAATACTATCTAATCCTACCATATTCACCATATTATTAACAGTACTTGGACTAGTAAATAATATAATATCTATTTCTTTAAAGCTATTTCTATTTAAAACTTTACCTTCTAAAGTGTTATAAATATTAACTCTATCTAATGATACATTAAGTTTAGTTAATTCATCCTCTAAATAATTTCTGCTTATTGATGAACATGGCATAAGTATTTTATCTCCTGGATTTAGATGTGGTTTAATTTCTTTTAAAAGACCCTCTGCAACAAATTCCTTAGCCATAATAAAGCTTATGATTCCTCTATCTTCAAGCGCATTTCTAGTAGCTTTTCCTACTACTGCAAACTTAGCTTTTATCTTTCTAATATCAATTTTTCTTTTTCTTAAATAATCAAAGAATATATTAACACCATTTACTGATGTAAGTATTATATAATCATATTCTTCTATTTTTTCTAAATAAGGATCTAAATTATTAGGAGTTCCTTCAATTTTTATAGAATTTATAACTGTTGCTTCTGCTCCTAGTTCCTCTAAACTATTCCTTAAACTTTCTGATTGATTTCTTCCTCTAGTTATGCATATATTATATCCAAACAAAGGTTTCTTTTCATACCAAGAAAGATCTTCACTTAAACTAACTACTTCTCCTATAACAATTATGCATGGAGATTGTAATTTCGCTTCTTTAGCTTTTTCTTCTATATTTTCTAAAGTACCTATTACTTTTTTTTGCTTTGAAGAGGTTCCTCTCATTACTATAGCAGCTTTTGTATTTCTATCTTTTCCATATTTAATTAAATTTTCACATATACTTCTTAAACTTGAAAGTCCCATCATAAACACTAGAGTTCCTTCTACCTTTGCTAAAGCTTCAAAATTAGTATTTAATTCCTTTGCTGATTTTCCTGTGATTATATGAAAACTTTGAGCTATCCCCCTATGAGTTATGGGAATTCCTGCATAATTTAAAACTGAAATTGGAGATGTTACACCTGGTATTACTTCAAAATCAATATTAGATTTCTTTAAAGCTAATACTTCTTCTCCTCCTCTTCCAAATACATATGGGTCTCCCCCTTTAATTCTTCCTACAACATGACCTTTATTAACCAGATTAACTAACATTTCATTAATTTCTTCTTGAGTTCTATAATGTTCTCCTGGTTCTTTGCCACAATAATATATCTCACAATCATCATTCAAATAATTTAATACATTATTAGATACTAATCTATCATATAAAACAGCTGTACATTTTTTTAATGCTTTAACAGCTTTTAAAGTTAGTAATTCTTCATCTCCTGGACCTGTTCCTATTATATAAGCTTTTCTCATAAATTATATACCTTCAGCTAATATTTTCTTAGCCAATTCCTTTCCAAGTTCTATATGTCTTTCTTTCTTACCACATATATCTTTCTTTATTAATTTACCTGCTACTTCATAAGTACCAATAATATATATGTCATCTCCTTCTAGCTTTGTATAAGCACCTATTGGACTATGACAATCTCCATTTAATGCTCTCATAAAGCTTCTTTCTGCTTCAACTTCTAATCTAGCATCTAAAGAATCAAGACCTTTAAAATATGTTCTAAATTCACTATTCTTTAAACACTCTACTCCTAATGCTCCTTGACCTATCGCTGGTACAAATATTGTTGGGTCATAATAATCAGTAATTATATGTTCTAAATTTAATCTTTTTAATCCAGCTGAAGCCAATATTATACCATCAAGATTTTGTTCTTCCATTTTCTTAAGTCTAGTTTGCACATTTCCTCTTATAGGTACTATTTCTAAATCATTTCTTATACTTTTCAGTAAACGTCCTCTTCTTATACTACTAGTTCCTATCTTGCCACCTTTTCTTATTTCATCAAACTTTATTCCCTCTCTTGATACAAAAACATCTCTTACATCTTCTCTTTCAGGAATAGCTATTATTTCAAATTCTTTACCTAGCTCGAAAGGTACATCCTTCATACTATGTACTGCTCCATGAGCTTCTCCATTTAATAAAGCCATTTCAATATTTTTTGTAAAAACGCCTTTTCCTCCTATTTTATCTAAAGTTACATCTAACCTCTTATCCCCTTCTGTAAGCATAATTAATTTCTTTGCCTTTATATTTTCCTTAAGCTCTAACATTTCAATTACTTTATCTGTTTGAACTTGAGCTAATAAACTTTTTCTTGATGCTATTATTATTTCCATTACCTTTCTATTCCTCCAGTAATCTATTAAAACTTTCTTTATTATAAAACATATCTAAAATAATGTTACTTTTATTTTTTTTATAAAAAAACAAGAAATCTTCTGTATTTATAAAATCTATTATTTCCTTTTTGGTTTCAATATTATTTTTAACATTATTTCTAAGAAAAGTAGTATATCCTATAAAATCATCATATTCAAGTAAATATTCTGTAGCTTTATTTGCAAGAAATACTGTTCCTTTAGGATTTCCTTCTTTAGTATTAATTCCAAACACAAAATTTTTTCCTTTTCTTTGACTTGGAATAGCTCCCATACCTTCCTTAAAATTAGTGGAATCTATATAAATTTTATATTCATCACTACAATCTTTTTTTATATTTTCAATGATTTCCTTATCATCTATAGCAATAATTATAATATGTTTATCTTTTATAAATTCTTTACTATATTCTCCTAAAATAAACTTAAAATTAAAATTATTTAATTTACTATAAAACTCATTGTATTCCTTACTTATAACCTCTACATAAGAGCCTTCTTGTAAAAAATGCTTTGCTTTTATATAGCCACCTCTTCCTAATCCAATTACACCAATTCTAAGTTTCTTAGAAAATAAAGAAATCATAGAAAGTTCTAAGTCTCCATTAGAAATATTTTCTTTATTACCTTCAGACATTCTTCGCCTCCATCTAAAGTCTCTTGTTTTAAAACTTCTATAGCCCTGTTTATATATGTATCAGATGTACTTTTTATAAGTGTATTAACTAAATTTATATCTTCTTTATTTTTACTTTTATGTTCAAATGTTAATATTCTTTTTTCGCATATATTTTTTCCTTTTCCCTTTAATTCTTGTATTACCGGGGAAATATTTCTAAGCTTAATCCAATCTGTATATTCTTTAATATATTTATCTACAATATATCTTTTAGAATTCATACGATTTACTCTAAGCTCCTTATTTTCATCTTCTATCTTACTTATTTCATCTATATTATATACACTTACTCTATTTATTAAAGTTACATTTTTATCCACATCCATTGGCACAGACATATCATAAATTACTAATGGATCACCCTCATCTTTTATATCTTCCTTATTAATAACCGTAAAAGGTGCTGATGTACAAGATATAATACAATCCATATTATTTATATACTTATTTCTTTCTTCAAAATCTATAATCTTTACTAAGGTATCCTCTAAATCTTCAGCTTTTCTCCTGTTTCTTAAGGCTAAATATATATTAGATACATTATGAGATATTAAATATTTTATGGCTAATTTTCCAACTTCACCATAACCTATTACCATTACACTTTCACTTTTATTTTTCACTAAATTACTTACTGCTATAGATACAGATGATACTGGTATTTCATATAATTTAGCTTCACTTCTAAACTTCTTTCCACAAGTTATAGCTTCTTGAAACAATCTTCCTAATTCCTTATTGCAAGCTCCTACTTCTATAGAATCTTTATAAGCATCCTTAATTTGACCTAAAATTTGATCTTCTCCAACTATTTTTGAATGATATCCACAAGCTACTTCAAAAAGATGTTTATACACATCTTCTCCCTTTATGTAAAAAATATATTCTTGTAAATCATTATCCCATTCTAATATTTCAAAAATCTCTTTTAATATTTCTGTATCTTCTTCAGAATGATTAAAATAAATTTCTGTTCTATTACAAGTATTTAATATAACTACTTCTTTAAACTTTTCTAAAAATTTTTCTAGTATCTCAATTTTTTTATCTGTTTTTATAGACAATTTCTCTCTAATATAGATTTCTGTATTTTTCTTAATTCCAATAAAGGCAATCATGTTCTCACTCCAGTTCCAATATCTATATTCTCCTATTATACTAAAAAAAATAGTGGTTTACCCACTATTTTTTCTATTTCAAAACTTCTTCTATAAATTTTTCTTTTCCTACTCTGTCCATAACTGCACAAATTCTTTCTCTATGTTGTCCTTCTTTTTTATAGTATTCCATTATCTTATCAACAACATTAATTATCTCATCTTCTCTAAATATCTTACCTAAAGAAGTTCCTATACTCATACCACGACCAAATCTTCCACCGATAAAAATTTCTGCTCCTTTTTCTTTTGCTTCTACTGCACCTAATCTACATGTTCTAACACATTCACCACATTCAACACATAATTCTTTATTATAAACTATCTTTCCATCTACAATTTTTAAGGCTTTTTGCCTACATTCCTTTACACACATTCCACATCCAACACATTTATCTGTCAAAAATTTTGGAATGCTTCTTCCCATAATTCCTATATCATTTATATTAGCCTTAGCACAATTATTAGCACAACCTACTATACCTATTTTAGTTTTTGCTGGAGCATCAGTTCCAAAATATTTATCTTCAAGCTGCCTACAGACTTCTTGAGTATTTATATTTCCATGAAGACAAACAGTTCCCTTGCAAGCTATTAAAGGTCTTACCTTAAGACCTGTCCCCCCATGTCTTAATCCTAGCTTTTTAGCTTCTTCTATAAATTTTTCTACATCTTCATCCTTTATCCAAGGAATTTCAATTTGTAGTCTTGTAGTCATTCCTACATAACCTCTTCCATATTTATCAGCTAAATAATTTATATTTTTTAATTCCTCTGTAGTAAAATTACCAGCCCTTCCTAAAATTCTAACTGCATAATGTTCTTTATCATTTTGTAACAAAAATCCTAATCCTTTCATTTCACTTTGTCTTTTCTTACTTACTGCCATTAAAAATCCCCCTAATTCTACACATATCTATCCTTATTTTAGTATATAAACTACTATTATACAAATCATTTTATTTAATATATTTCATAAGTATTTACCTATATACTTTCCTAAAATTATTTTTTTAGGATATATTAATTTTTATTGGCAATAATAAATATAAACACTATTAAGGAGATGAATTTATGAGAATCCCTACTCACATAGGGGTTATTCCTGATGGAAATAGACGTTGGGCTGTTAGTAAAGGACTTACTAAAGATAAGGGATATGCCTCTGGAATACTACCTGGATTACTTTTATTTAAACAATGCGAAAAGTTAGGTATAAAAGAACTTACTTTTTATGGTTTTACTATAGATAATACTAAAAGACCTACATTTCAAAAAAATGCTTTTATAGACGCTTGTATTAAATCTGTTAAAGTTTTAGAAAAAGAAAATGTTGAAATACTAGTAATTGGTAAAACTGATTCCCCAGCCTTCCCTAAAGAACTTTTGCCTTATACCACTCCTAAAGTTTTTGGGAAAGGCGGAACTAGAGTTAATTTTTTAATTAATTACGGATGGGAGTGGGACTTAAACCTTTTAAAGACAGCAGATAAAACTAAAAAGAATATAAAAAATAATATAAACTCCCATAATATATCTAGAATAGATTTAATAATTCGTTGGGGTGGCAGAAGAAGATTAAGTGGATTTTTACCTGTTCAATCAGTATATTCTGACTTTTATGTTCTTGATAATTATTGGCCAGACTTTTCGCCAGATGATTTATATAAGGCACTAGAATGGTATAATACTCAAGACGTTACTCTAGGGGGATAAAACTAAATAAGGGGTGTCACATTAGGCAGTTAAAAACTGCTAGAGACAACCCCTTTTTTGTGTCTTAAATTAATGATTAAAACTATAAAATTTACAATTACTACAATCCTCACATCTATAAATTATTTTCCTTATACATTCTTATATAGAATATAGTTTTATCATTCCCTTTTCCAGTATAAAGCTCAATATCTCCACCATGATTTTTTACTATCTTACTAGCGATAGCTAAACCTAATCCTGAACCACCCTCACTACTTCTACTACTATCACCTCTTACAAAAGCATCAAAAATAGTATCCTTTATTTGATCTGGAATTCCAACTCCATTATCAGCAATTTCTATTGCTACATATCTATTAAATTCTTTAACCTCAATTCTAAGGCTAGTTCCCCTTGGATTGTATTTTATTGCATTCTGTAATAAATTACATATAACTCTCTTAAATAACTTAATATCAATCTTTAAATTAATTATTTCTTCCGGAATATTTATTATAAGATTAAATTCCTTTTCTTCTAATTCATCTACATAATCTACTATTATTTGCCTTATAAATTCACATATATCAACTTCTTCAAGTTTCAACTTATATTGTGCATCTTCCATTCTAACAAGCTGAAATAAATCATCTACTAATTCTCCAACATGTTCAGATTTATTATAAATAGCTTTATAATATCTTTCCTTCTTACTTTCATCTTCAACTAATCCTTGATATAATGCTGCTGAAAAACCTCTAATAGTTGTCATTGGTGTTTTTATATCATGAGATAAATCCATAAGCATCCTAGTTTTACTTTGCTCTAGTCTAGCATTTTCCTCCTGACTTCTTTTTAATTTATCTACTAAAAAATTAATAGTATCCTTAATAACCACAAATTCTTTTTGACCTTTCATCTCAAACTTTTCTTCATAGTCACCTTTAATAATCCTAAGTAATGCTCCATCAATTTCCTCAAGAGGTCGTCTTATTTTTTTAGTTGTCCATATTGTATAAATTATTATACTTATTATTAAAAATATAGTTGCTATAGCTATAGTTCTTATATAAATTGTATATAATGGCTTTCCAACTTTATAAGGTACACCTGATAAATTTATAGTATAATTTATTTTATCTTTTGGAACTCTAATTAATATAATATTACGATTTTCATCACCTCTATCTATTACTTTACATATAGTGTTGAATTTATTTTCATCAATCAAGTTATTACCAACAATATCTTCAAATTCTTTTTCAGTATATACTTCCTTTAATTCAATTGGAAGTTCACCTGCTCTATATATTACTTTTTTCTCATTATCAAGGACTTCCATATATGCTCCTATAGATTTTAAGTGTGACGAATCTAAATCTCTATAGTCATTATAATCATTATTTAACATATTAAATATAGGTATATCTGCAGAAGTTTCTAATCTCTTAGAAATACTCATACCTAACACCAAATAATTTATAACAAAAATAGTCAATAAAATAAATACAAAAGTTATGTAATTTTTAAATAACGAAACTAATAATCGTTCACTTCTTTTATTTCTCATTATTAAATTACCTTCTTTTCAAATTTATATCCTAATCCCCTTACAGTTTTTAGATATACTGGATTTCTAGAATCTACTTCTATCTTATCTCTAAGTCTGCTTATATGAACCATTATAGTATTATCTCCACCTAGAAACTGCTCATTCCATACTGCCTCAAAAATTTGATTCTTTGTAAGAATTCTTCCTGCATTCTCCATTAATAATTTTAATATTCCATATTCTATAGAAGTTAACTCTATTTCTTTATGCCTAACAATAACTTGTACATTATATGTATCTAATGTTACATCCCCTATAGTTATAGTTGAAACTTTTTTTTCTGCACTTATTAAATTGTGAGTTCTTCTTATTTGAGCATTTACTCTTGCCATTACTTCTAATGGATTAAAAGGTTTAGTTATATAATCATCACATCCTAAATCAAGACCTAATATCTTGTCTATATCTTGTGTTTTTGCAGAAATCATAATAATAGGCATTGTATATAATTTTCTTATTTCCTTTACCACCTTATATCCATCTATTTTAGGCATCATTATATCTAAAATCACTAAATCTATATTATTATTTGCTTTTTGTAGTGCTTCTTCACCATCCATAGCTTTTATTACTTCATATCCCTCTTTTTCAAGATATAATTCTAGAACTTCTAATATATCCGCTTCATCATCACAAATTAAAATTTTCCCTTTCATTTTAAAAACCTCTCCATTACTTTATTAAAAAAATCGCCAAGGCGACTATGAGTCTACTACTATTAGTTTTGTATAATTTAAAATATCTGTACATCTCTGATAGCTCTAATCTATTCTAAGCCGTCGATTTTTTTTAGCCATGCAAAAGGTTCAAAAAGGAAGAATAATTCATTATAAATATGTTTCCTATTTATTTTCCTTTTAGGTTCTTTTGCGGCAATATGATTTTATTTTTTATTCTTTAGGTGTTTCTTTAACATCACTAATTTCAATACTTTTAAATACTTATTAACATCTTCACGTACAATATAATTTCCTAAAGAATAAAAAGCAAAAAAGCCCATATGGGCTTCTTCACCACATAATTATATAATACTTCACATACTACATAATTAATAGCTTTTTTATCTTTTAACTATATGTTTTTGTATATCATTTCGATTAAATGGAGTATTTTGATATACACAATAATTTAACCAGTTTGCAAAAACTATATGTGCACTTCCTCTCCATTTCATAGGTGGAACTTTCTTTGGATCATCTTGAGGAAAATAATTTTTAGGAAGTTTTACTACTTCCCCCTTTTCCATATCTCTATCATATTCACCTTTTAAAGTATACCTATCATATTCTAAATGACCAGTAATAAATATTTTTCTATTATCCTTTGTAGCAACTATAAATACTCCTGCTTCATCTGAATCTGAAAGTATCTCTAATTCATCTATTTTTTCTATATCCTCTCTTCTTACTTCTGAATGTCTTGAATGAGGAGCAAAAAAATTATCACTTAATCCTCTAGTAAGCTCTGCTTTTTCATCAATAACATTATGAGAAAATACTCCAAAAAGCTTTTCTTCTAATATATATTTTGGGATACCATAATGATAATACAATCCCGCTTGAGATGCCCAGCAAATATGAAGAGTTGAAAATACATTACTATTACTCCACTCCATTATTTCTTTTAATTCATCCCAATAAGTTACATCTTCAAAATCCATTCTTTCAACTGGTGCCCCAGTTATTATTAGTCCATCAAATTTTTCATTACTAATTTCGTCAAAATAATTATAAAATTTATGTAGATGTTCTAATGGTGTATTTTGTGATGTATAGCTTCTAGTTTGTATTAAAGTTATTTCAACTTGTAAAGGTGTATTAGATAAATACCTTAATATTTGATTTTCTGCTTGTATCTTTTTAGGCATTAAATTTAATACCGCTATCTTTAAAGGTCTTATATCTTGTGTATCTGCCCTCATATTATTCATTACAAATATATTTTCATCTCTTAAAACTGAATATGCTGGTAAGTCTGATGGTATTTTTATTGGCATAATCTCAACATTGTCAAAACCTTATAAAACTTTATAAAGCTTGTTTAATTCCTATTCAACGTGTTCTATTTTGAAAACTGTAACTTTAATCATCTACTTTAGTTTGAAATATTATTCAATCTTATAATTAGATAACATTCTAATGAATAAGTTTTATTTGCTTTTCAAGTTTTGCAATGTTCTTAGTTTTGACATACTCCTTTCCTTTTTATTCTTTTCATATTTTGTTGAACATTGTCTTTATTTCCTATTTAGAAGCTTTTTTAATCTTCTAATCTCTTTAGTTTTATTTATATTCTTAAAAGTAATACCATTACTACATACTACTAAATTCTTAACATCACCATCTATCCAATGCTTTCATTAGATAATCCTTTGAAAAAGTTCTTAAAACTTTTTCAAATTTTCTTTAGCTGTCATAATCCCCCCCCAATACAATATTAAAGCATAAAATATACAAATTGTTAATATATATATTAAAATTCCATATTTAAAAATTAAACTCAAAAATTTATTTATATTTCTCTCTTTATATTTTTTTCTTTTTCGCATATAATATTTATTAAAAAATTATTATTTCTTAATCACTTTTTTAAGTTTTTAAGCTATATAAATATTTTTTTACAAAATGAGGTGATTAAAAATGAAAAAAATAGAATTAATAAATAAAATAAAAAGTTCTTCTAAAATTACTCCTTGTGACCTAGTTATAAAAAACATATCTATAGTAGATGTTTTCTCACAAGATTATTATGTAAGTGATGTTGCTATAAAAGATGGGTATATAATTGGTATTGGTCATTATGAAGGTAATATTGTTATAGACGGTACTAACCAATATATCTGTCCAGGTCTTATTGATGCTCATATTCATGTAGAATCCTCATTAACGACACCAATTGAATATTCAAAAGCTGCTTTATTGCATGGAATAACAACAGTTATAGCTGATCCTCATGAAATAGCAAATGTATTAGGTAGAAAAGGTATAGATTTAATGCTTTCTCTCAGCCAAAATTCACTATTAGATTTTTATTTTATGCTACCTTCTTGTGTACCAGCTACACCTTTCGAAAATTCTGGTGCTATTTTAAAAAATGAAGATTTAGCGGATTTATATAACCATCCAAAAGTTTTAGGTCTTGGTGAAGTAATGGACTCTCCTTCTGTAATTAATTTAGAAGATGACATGATAAATAAATTACTCACTTGCATAAATAATAATAAATTAATAGATGGACATTGTGCAGGATTTAATAAAGATCTTATAAATGCGTATAGAGCTGTAAATGTAAGAACAGATCATGAATGCTCTACTGAAGAAGAAGTAATTGATAAATTAAGACGTGGATTATATATTTTAATACGTGAAGGTACTGTTGCAAAAAACCTAGAAGATTTAATTCCATTAGTTAATGAAAGAAATAGTAGACGTTTTTGTTTTTGCTCAGATGATAAACATATCGACGAATTATTAAAGTTTGGAACTATTGATTCCTCAATAAGAAAATCTATAGAAATTGGATTGAATCCTGCTACAGCTATACAAATTGCCACATTAAATTCTGCTGAATGTTATAAACTTGATAACTTAGGTGCTATTGCCCCTGGTTACAAAGCAGATTTCTTAATTCTTGATAATTTAGAATCATTTAAAATTAATAAAGTTTTTAAAAATGGTAATCTTGTAGTTTCCAATAATAAACTAATTCACGACATAACACCTAATAAAATAGAAACAATTAATTCTATAAATATGCCTGACTTAAATATAGATTCTTTCAATATTGATATAAAAAATAAATCTATTCTAAATATAATTGAAATTAATCCAAATAAATTGGAAACAAATCATTTAAAGGTTAATATTACAGACTTAAATTTAACAAATAATTTTCATTCCTTAACAAAATATGATTATTTAAAAACTGCAGTAATAGAAAGACATAATTCAACTGGAAATATAGGACTTGGTATATTAAAGGGATTAAAGTTAGAAAATGGAGCTATAGCCACTACTATTGCTCATGATTCTCATAATATAATTGTATCAGGTACAAATGATGAAGATATGCTATTTGCTGTTAATAAACTTAAAGAAATGGGCGGTGGTATAGTTATAGTCTCTAAAGAAAAAGTGATAGCAGAAGTTAAATTAGAGCTAGCGGGACTTATGACTACACGACCTTTAAATCAAATTTTAGATGATTTAGAAAAAATACATGCAGCTCTAAAAACTTTAGCACCTTCGATTACTTTTAATCCATTTTTAACTCTATCTTTTTTAGCTCTGCCTGTTATCCCAAACATTAAATTAACTGATAAAGGACTCTTTGATGTTAATAACTTCAAGTTTATAGAGATTGCTGAATAACCTTATATATTGCATAGAAAGAATATATATTCTTTCTATGCATATATTTTTTTCATGCATATATTTTTTTCATGCATATATTCTTTTCTTTAACTAAAGTACAAATTTCTCTATAACTTCTGCTATTCCATCCTCATTATTAGAAGCTGTTATATAATTAGCTTTATTCTTAACTTCTTCAGTAGCATTTCCCATAGCAACTCCTAAACCAGCATATTCTATCATATCTAAATCATTAGCAGCATCACCTACTGCTATTACTTCTTCTTCTTTTACATTTAAATAATCAGCTAGTGCTTTTAAACCTCTACCTTTTCCAGATGCTTTATTAATTACTTCTAAGAAAACTGGAGTACTCTTAACTACAGTATACTTTTCATATATTTCTTTTGGTAGATTTTCTATTGCTCTATCTAATATTTCTGATTCATCAATAAACATTACTTTTACTATATGCTCATCTTCTGCCACTTCTGCAAAATCACAAACATTTATATCTATTTCATTTAGCTTTGCTTCAACTTCTGTATATTTACTTACCTTAGGAGTTATTAAACCTCTCTTTGGTGAAAAAGCATGTATATTTACACCTAAAGTACTACTTATATCATTTAAATAATGAAGATCCTTTCCTGTTAGACCTACTTCAAATATAACTTCTTCACTTTTTGTTTTTTGAACTAATCCACCATTAAAACTAAGTACGTATTCATCATTATCTATTAAATCAAGTTCTTTTAAATATCTCTTTAATCCATCAACAGGTCTACCTGATGCTAGAACAATTTTAACACCTTTTTCTCTAGCTTTTCTTAAAGCGTTTTTAGTTTTTTCTGTAACTATTTTATTATCATTTAATAAAGTTCCATCCATATCTAATGCGATAATTTTATACATAAAGAATCTCCTCCAATTTTGTGAATATGACTTATTATATCATATAAATTTATGTTTTTATCTACATATTTTTTAATACATCTTCACAAACTAACTTTAGTGTCACATTTTAGGAGGTGTTTTTTATGAAAAAAATATTAATTATTTTAATATTATTTATATTTATTTCTTTAACATTTAATGGATTCACTATAAAAGCTATTTCTAGAGATTATGATAAATATATATTAAAATTGGATTTTATAGATGAAGATAATCTTCCTTTCAATTTTAGAAAAACTACTGATCTTAAAAGACTTGAAAATAGCAACTTAGATTTAGTAGGACTTAATAAACTAAATATCTCTGGAAGTGCTGAATTTACTAAACTCTCATTAGAAGCTTTAAAAAGAAATATAGATTCTGATTTTCCTATAACCGTAGTAGATTTAAGAGCTGAAGCACATGGTTTTATAAATGGAAATGCTATAAACTGGATTGTTACCAAAGAAGAAATTGATGAAAACCATGAAATTTCTTTAGAACAAGTAACTGAAATAGAAAACAAATTGCTAGCTTCTATTCCTCTTAATAAATCCATTAGCTTATTAAAAACTAAAAATGATAATAAAATAAATCTAATTCCTACATTAGTTGAAAATGAAATGAATCTAACTAAATCTACGAACTTAAATTATTTTAGAATTCCAGTAATAGATAATAAAAGGCCTACAGATGATATGGTAGATAGATTTATTATCTTTATTAATGATTTACCTAAAGATTATTGGATTCATTTCCATTGTGATATGGGTGACGGTCGCACTACAACTTTTATGTCTATGTTTGATATGATGAGAAACTCAAATAATATAGAATTTAATAACATTCTAAAAAGGCAAGCTATGTTAGGTAATATAAATCTTGATATATTCGATGAAAGAGAACCACGTTTATTATTTTTGAAAAACTTTTATCAATATACAAGAGATAATAAAGATAACTTTAAGACCCTTTGGAGTGAATGGATAAAAGAAAAAAATATTGAACCTTATCCCCAAAAATAACACTTTATATTACAATAAAAAGTATTATTTATATTATGATTTGTCTAATATATAAAAAAAATACTTTTTATTGTTATTTAATAGAGTCTTTTGTAACTAATAAATAAAAGAATCATACTATATTATTAACTAGAAATTTATTGGAGTACATTTCTATGATTGAATCCCTGTTATTAGTATCTTCAGTTTGTATAGATGCCTTTGTTGCTAGCATAGCTTATGGAACTAATAAAATAAAAATCCCAGTAATTTCAGCATTAATTATAAATATTATTGGTTCTTTTACATTAGGACTTTCTTTATTCTTTGGTGGTTTTGTAAAGAATTTCCTTCCCGGAAAACTTCCTATATATATAAGCTTTCTAATATTAATATTTATAGGTATATATAGATTATTTGAAGGTATCTTTAAGAATTATATTCGTAAAAGAAATTATTTAGACAAGCATCTCACACTAAAAATTTTTGATATTAATATTATTCTTCAAATATATGCTGATGAAATTAAAGCTGACCTTGATAAATCAAAAATACTAACTGCTAAAGAATCTTTATATCTTGCTTTTGCTCTTTCTTTTGATAGTATTGCAGTTGGATTTGGTAGTAGTTTGGTTGGAGGGGGATATATTTTAGCTATTATTCTCTGTTTTATAATAGGACTTGCTACAGTAATCTTGGGACAGTTCCTTGGAAGAAAATTTTCTGAAAAATCGCCTTTAAATCTTTCTTGGTTATCCGGACTAATACTTATAATTCTGGCTATAACGAAACTTTTTTAAACTACTAAGGACAAATGTTTAAGATTTATTTAAACATTTGTCCTATTTCTTATACTATAAAGACTTACTTTATTTCTTCTCCTTGATGATTTGTGTAATAATCTGATTTTCGTGGATTTCCTACATTATTTTGACCTTGATGTAACCTTTGTCTTCTTTCGCCTTTTTGCATTGGATTTCCAAGACCATCTTTATTTTTCATAATCATCACCTCATAAATATTATGTCCAAAAAACATAATAATATAAACTTTATTTTATTTTTTCAGCTAAAGGATATTCCTCTTCCTTAGTATCCACACTAATAGATAAAACTCATGTAATTTTTGTTGTTGAATAGCTTTAGATAAATGCTTATTTTTCATCATACCATATATTATACTTCAAGTTCTTCTATTTCAATTTCAAATGTTCCACAACCAGCACAAATAATTAAACTAACTATATAACTATTATCAGCTTTACCAGCTCTTTTCATTTTAGTAAAACTAATTTTTTCCTCTTCCACTTTAAAACTATCCCAAACTATCTTATTATCTTTGGTATATAAATAAAAATGATATTCATAAAAAGGATATGCCTTAAGGTTATTATTTAATTCACTTTTACACTCTACGCAAGGAGAGCTATAATAAGCTTTTTCGAAATCTAATTCTTTTCCTTCTAATATTTTTAATATTTCTTTTTCATCAATATCCTTTATAGGATTTTCCTCATCATTTAAAAATCCTCCAAAAGAATTGTTATCTAAGATATATTCTTTGTCATTTATCAATACTTTCATTATGTATTCATCCTTTCCTTATCATTACAATCATTATACTATAATAATTGTTCTTTGAGAATTAATACAAATTTTCTGCTCTTTTATATAGTTAAGTAGTGTATATATTCACTAATTAGACAATCTCCAAAGACCATACTTAACATACAACCAATACCTAAATATGGTGTATATGCCATCTCATCTTTTCTATTTTTCATTTTTAAAACTATTAATATAACTGATACTATTCCTCCTATAATAAATGAAATATATATACTTAATAAAATTTTTTGACTTCCTAAAAATATTCCATATAACAATGCTATATCTTTATCTCCATTTCCTATTCCTTTACTTATAATCTCAATAATAAAAAATATACTATATCCTAAAGCACCACCAAATATATTATCGAAAATACTTATCCCTTTATATAAACTGATTATAAAGCAAAATATTCCTCCTAATGTTATTCCTACTATTATCATAGATCTATATACATTCAAAGTACATAAATCAATTATTCCTATTACAAATAGTATAAAAGAAAAGGTTATCCATTTTATACTATAAATATCAAATCCATATTTATTAATTATAACAGCATTAATTACTATATTACTCATTAACATTCCTATCTTCATTAATTTTGTAAGCTTATCACAGTGCTTTTCTATTACATAACATTCTATTTTGTACATTATTAATGATATTATAATACTCATATATTAATATTTCCCCCTTATCTCATTATAATTATTCCATGTTAATACTTTTTTAAACATATATTTTCTATATTACTGAATATTTTTCTCTAATTTTTCTAATGTTAATATATATAAACATAAGATAGGTGAATTATATGAAAAAAATTTTATTAACTATATCTACAATAATTACTATATTGTTTTCCTTAAATCTAAGGGTTTATTCTTTCGAAGAAAAAAACGAAAATTATTTAATATTTATTGATGTAAATGAATTAACTCTATCTTTATTAAAAGAAGATACTAAGGAATTGATAAAAAAGTACCCTGTAGCAATGGGCAAAATTTCTACTCCATCACCTATAGGACAATGGACAATAACCAGTAAGGCTCTGAAAGATGGTCCTTTCGGAGGATACTGGTTAGGCTTAAATGCTCCTTGGGATACCTTTGGCATTCACGGAACCAGCAATCCTTCTTCAATTGGAAGCTTAGCTTCTAATGGATGTATTCGTATGTATAATTATCATATAAAAGAACTTTTTAATTTAGTTGGATATGATACTAGAGTAATTGTATATGGAGGCCCTAACTGGCGTTTTTCTCCTTATAATAGAAAAATAAAAATTAATGATAAAGGTACTGATGTTTTTTACGTTCAAAAAGCCTTAAAAAATATAGGCTACTATGAACAAGTACTAGATGGAATATATGGATATCCTTTAGAGCAAGCAATTCTACAATATAAAATTGACGCTAATCTTTCTGGTGATTCCACTATTGATGAAGAACTTTTAGATAGCTTAGGATTATTTAAATTTGAATAAATAAAAGAGAATTTATAAATAAGCTAAATACTTTTTATAAATTCTCTTTTATCTATATTATTCTAAATTGGACCAGCTTTCTTATTTCCTGTCTTAGCCTTTCCTTGAATTTCTGGAACAACAGGTTCTCCTTTTCCATAACGTGCTTTATGATTACTTTCTGTACCATGTGGTTCATTTACATCCGGTCTTCTCATTCCAGCTTTAGCCATAAATATATATTCTCCTTTACTTACATTTTTTCAAATATATATTTCCCTTGAAATAAGAATTTTATTCTATCATATCCTTTTGGTTGAAACAAATAGTTTCTTACTTACTTTATTTTCTTCTCTCTTTAAACCATTCAATAGTAGACTTTTCAACTGCATTTCAAGCTAATAATGACTTTTATTAAAAAAGTGGCTTACGCCACGCTTCTATAAGTTAACTTTTCTTAAATATATAAATAAATCTTCACCATTAACACATATTGATGTAAGCTACTTTTTTTAGCCATTCAAAAGGTTCAAAAAGAAAAATAATTCCTTATAAAAATACCACTTAATTATTTTTCTTTTTGGTTCTTTTGAGGCACTATAATTATTTTAACGTATTTACCATCTTACATAACTGAAAGCCTGTAATATTCAGTATTCATTATCAAAAAAAAATTTATAAATTCCTCGTATTTGAAATACTAAATAGTGTAGACGAATATTTTTATATTTTCTACGAAACCT
>CAKVLD010000046.1 GCA_934755305.1 uncultured Clostridium sp.
TAATAGCTTCCATGATTATTTCTCCTTCATCATTAAATAAATAAAATATGGTACTCCAAATATAGATACTGTTATTCCTACTGGAATTTCAATTGGAGAAAATAAATTTCTTGAAACTGCATCTGCTACAAGTATTATTATTACACTTATTATAGCTGAGATAACCATAAAGTTCTTATGATAAGGCCCAACTAATTTCTTAGCTATATGAGGTGATATAAGTCCTAAAAATCCTATATTTCCTGCAAAAGCTGTTGCTGTTCCAGCTAGTATTACTGCATAACTTAAGAATTTCTTTCTTTCTTTTTCTATATTTAATCCTAAAGATATAGCAAGTTCATCTGAAAGATTTAAAACATCTAATTTCTTATGATTTAATAAAACTATAATAAACATTATAGTTACTATTGGAATTATAACTTTGGCATAGCTCCATCCTGATCCCCAAAGGCTTCCTGATGTCCAAACTAATACTCTATTATAATCTCCTACTCCCCCTCTAAATGTAAAGAAAGTAATAAATGCATTTAAGGCAGCATTTAAGCCAATCCCTATTAATAGAAGTCTTTTTGGTCTTATTCCACCTCTACTAGACATCATATATATCACTAATGAAGTAACACCTGCTCCTACTATAGCCATAAAAGGTAATACAAATATAGATAATTGACCTAATTCACTATAGTATGCTCCTGTTGAATATGTAATAAATAAAACTGCTGCAACAGATGCTCCTGCATTTATCCCTATTATTCCTGTATCAGCTAAATCATTTTTAGTTATTGTTTGTAAAATAGAACCTGCTGTTGATAAAGCAATTGCTACAAACATTCCTACTAAAAGTCTTGGTAATCTGATAGTTAAAATAGCTGTATTTTGAAGTTTTGTCCCTTTCCCAATAAGAGTATTTAAAACTTCTAAAGGTGTGACTTTGTAGCTACCCCAACATAATATACATCCAAAGGAGACAATTAATAAGGCTATTAAGATTCCTAAAATTAGTTTAAATCTATTTTTCTTCATTATCCTCTCTCCTTTCTAGCTACTGAAATAAAGAATGGTATTCCAACTAAAGCTGTAAACACACCAATTGGTGTTTCATATGGATCAAACATCATTCTTGCTAGAATATCTGCATAAGTTAAAAGTACAGCTCCTAATAAGAAGGAACATGGAATATTTCTTCTGTAATCTTCACCTAATAATTTTCTAACTATTTGTGGTACTATAAGGCCTACGAAAGCTATGTTCTTTCCAACTGCTACTGCCGCTGCAGACATTGGTATCATAAGCATTAAAATAATAAACCTGATTTTTTCTGGGTTTTCTCCAAGACCTATAGCTACATCATCTCCAAGGCTTAAGATATTTATCTTTCCAGATAATAAGATTGCTATAAGAAGCCCTATAATTCCTACTATAAATACAAGTTTAAAATCTGCCCAACTTGCATTTCTAAATCCTCCAGAAACCCAAAAACCTATCATTTGAGACTGGTTCGATAAAAGACCTACTACTGTTGTTAAAGAAACAAAAAATGTACTCATTGCTGTTCCTGCTAAAAGAATTCTTGCAATAGAATTATTATTTGCTTTCTTTGATATAAAAGCTAAAACTATAAGTCCTGTTAATAATGCTCCTATAAAAGAAGCTATCATTACATTTTTAGTTGTTACTCCAATTCCCATAGCATAAAAAATAGCTATAACTAAGGTAGCGCCTTGGCTTACACCTAATATAGATGGTTCTGCTATTGGATTTCTAGTAACACCTTGAATCATTGCACCTGTTACTCCTAGTATGCCTCCAGTCATAAGTACAGATAATGCTCTTGGAATACGTACATCTCTAACTAACATAAGTTCTAAAACTTCCTCATAATTGAAGATACTATTCCAAATATCTGAAAATGAAATATGGACGGATCCTAACCTTACGGCTAGAACCAGTCCTCCTATTAAAAGTAACAAACTACAAATAACAAATATTATTGTATGTTTTTTACTTTGTTTCATCTAACATGCCACCTATTTCATCTACTAATAATTCTCTTCCTATTGGGCTGTATCCTTGATTGAAGTATGGTGATGAGTTTAATACAACAACATGCCCTGCTTGAACTGCTGGTAAGCTATTCCATACTGCATTCTTTTCAAGTTCTGCTAAATCTTCTGCTGTTGCTATTAAGAATATATAATCAGTATCTATTGCTGCTAAACCTTCATAAGTTACAACTGGAAGACTTATATCACTTTGTTCTGGCATTCCTGCTGGTTTAGCAAGATCCATATCATCATATAGTACATCACCAAATCCTGCTTTATCAAAGATAAAGAACTGACCACCACTTGCTAAGAATGAAAGATAAGTTGTATCCTCTCCATATTCAGCCTTTATTTTATCTCCAGCTTTTTCTGATTTAGCTTCATAATCTGCTAACCATTTATTAGCTGCATCTTCTTTACCAAATACTTCTGCAAAGCTCTTAATATCTTCTTTCCAGTCTAAAGCTTCTAATTTAATCATAACTGTTGGTGCTATCTCACTTAATTGGTCATACATCTTTTCTTGAACTGTAGATATAACTATTAAATCTGGATTAAGATTCATAATAGCTTCAACGTCCATTGTATCTTGCATACTGTATCCTAAAATTTCAGCACCTTCTAATGTATCTTCTAAATATGATGGGAACTTAGTATAATCATAAGCATCACTATTTGCAGTTCCTACAACCTTATATCCTAATATTGATAAAATATCACTATTTCCACTTAAATCAACTATTCTCTTTGGATCCTTTGGAATTTTTACTTCTCCTCTTACATCTGTAACTGTAATAGTTTCTGTAGTAGTATCAGCTTTTTCACTTCCTGTTGATCCACATCCCATAAGCATTATACTTGTCATACAAGTAACAACTAAAGCCTTTAACAAATTTTTCTTCATATGTAAAACCTCCACAATTTAATTCCGAGTATTTTTGTCTACCATCTTTTCAAATTGTATATGAGAATGATTATCGATTCAATAGTTGCACCTATTTTAATAATTTTATCATCTCATCAAATTATTTCTGTTATAATAGACTTAATTTATATATATTATTCCCCAATATTAAAGAAATAATTTAATTTTTAAGGAGAAATAGAATTTATGACAGCAAGAAGTACACAAGAATTTCAAAATAAAGTTTTAAAGAAAATGACCTTTACTCCATACGAAGATAATTATTGTACTATATATACAAATAAAGATAAGCAAAATCTTGGATATTTTATTAAATATTCCAGAGATGGATATTATGATTTTGGAATTGGAGATTATACAATACCTGAAAACTTTGCTCTTTCCTTTGACCACGATGAAGATCTTATAAGATTTGGTACTGTATATACAGGTAAAACTAAATTTAAAATTGAAAACAATCCTGTTTCTTCTTTTAGTCCTTCATCATTTTTTGTAGTGGAAAGAAAAATTAAAGGAAAACAGGTTTGGACAAAGGGGCAGCATTTCCATGGAGCAGAAATAACAATACATAGAAAATATATTGATGAAATAATTAAGCCTAACTTTCCTGACATACTTAGTTTTGATGATTTTATTAGTAATTATACCTACAACTATTTGCCTTTAGAAATAACTTCTATTATTCAAAATTTAAGAAGCTTAGGAGAATCAAAAAAGTTAACCCCTCTATATCTTGAAAGTAAGATATTAGAATCAATTGCTTTAATTAATAATGAAATTTTTTCATCTCCTGAAAATGCTTTTACTAATCAAATAAACTATGGTCACATTACAATAGGAAGAAATAGATCTATAAAATTAACGGCTTCAGATATACATGCTATACAAAAAGCTCATGATATTTTAGCAAAGGAATTTTGTAATCCACCTACTATAAAAAGTTTAAGTAAAATGGTATTTTTAAATGAACAAAAACTCAAAGCTGGTTTCTTAAAAAGATATCATATGTCTATAGGACAATACACTTGTACTGTCAGAATGGCTGTAGCTGAAAACTTATTATCTACTACAGATTTAAGTATTGAGGAAATTTCTAAGATGGTTGGCTATAATTATAGTGGTAATTTTATTAAAATGTTTAAGAAAGTTCATGGTAAAACACCATTAAAATTCAAAAAAAGATAGACATTTATCTATCTTTCTTTTTTACTTATTTATATAAATCTACCCAATTTTCATTATAAGTAACTTGTCCACCTATATCAGATATTCCAGACTTTAATATCCAATTAGGATTCCCGTGTTTCTTCCACCATCCAACATACATCATAATAACATTATCACTTATACTATCATCTATCTTTAACTGAACTTTAATACTTCCTTCTGAAGACTTAAGATTTATTTCTTGTCCATCTTTAAAATTATTTAATGCTGCCATCTTACTATTTATATAAGCCTTAGCCATTTCTTCTTTGTCCATATAATGTTGACTAAATAGAGAATCACTTCCGTGATTAGTAAGAATTCTAAATTTTCCATGTTTTATATCTTCTTCTGTTAAAGCATCTTTATTAAATATAATTTCAAACTTTTCCGACTTAGTTAAGAACTTCTTATCATCCCAAGCTATACTTTTATGAATAGTAAAATAATTATCTTTTAAGTAATCTAGACTTATATCATCATCATATTCTTTTAAAGGTTCAATAACTTTAGATAAATACTCTCTCTTACTTACCATTGGATATTCCTTAATATTAAGCTTTTCTGCTAATGCCATAAAAAATGAATATTCATCCATTAAAATATCCTTTGGCTCAACGGCTTTTTCTATATAAGTAAGATAAGGATTTGTCATTGAACTATATAATAAATCTTCTGATTCTAATACTGTTGTAGTTGGAATAAATAAATCACAACCTTCTGCTGTATCAGTTAAAAATTGATCAAAGCACACCTTAAAATCCACCTTATTTAATGATTCTTCAAGTTTATTAAGGTTTGGCAATTGATTTAATAAATTACTTTTTACTATTACAGCCATCTTTATATTATTTTCATTAATATATGAACTAATCTTACTTGTATAAAATATCTTATTATCTGCATATTTTTCACTATTATATGGATCTGAATTTATTACATCAGGAAATACCCTATTAGCATAATTTACCCCTCCACCACTTTCTCCAATCTGCCCAGTAATAGCAGCCAAAGCATCAATTAGCTGAATAGTGTTCCCCCCATAAGAATACTTTTGTAGTCCATACCCTACCAAAATAGTTGAATATTTTTCTGTGTATTTATCCACTAAAAAATCTACTACTTCTATAGATACACCTGCTTTTCTGCAAAGATAATCCATATCCAAACCAGTAACATATTCCATATATTTTTCAAAACCATTTACATATTTATTTATATATTCTTTACAATATCTATTCTTTTCTATAATTCTCTTAGCCATAGCTAATGCCAATGAAGTATCTCCATTTGGATTTATTCTAACGTAATAATCAGCCTTTTTTGCTGTAGCTGTTTCTATAGGATCAATTACTATTACAAAACTACCATTCTTCTGTGCTTTTTTTATCATTTGCATTGTATGAATTGTAGTATTTGCAGGATTCTTCCCCCAAACTATAATAGTTTTACTATTTAACATATCCTCTAAAGAATGACTTCTTACATCTCCAAAGTTTTGTTTTTGTGCTGCAATTCCTGCACTCCAGCAAGGCCCACCTTTTTGTTTTGAACATCCTCCATAAAAGTTAAAGAATATATCCCCTATGCTTTTTAAAACACTTCCGCTTCCATATTGCTCATAATATAAAACTGAATCTGATCCAAATTTCTCTTTATACATCTTTAATTTTTCTGCCATTAGTTCTAATGCTTCATTAAATGAAATTTCTTTCCACTGACCATTAACCTTAAGAAGTGGCTTATATTGTCTATTAGGATGATTATGTCTTTGTAAATGAGCCATCCCCTTTTTGCATATAAACCCCTTTGTGTAAGGATGATTTTTATCTCCTTCTATTTTTACTACTTTTTCATCTTCAACATATACATTAAACTTGCAACAATCAAAACAATCTAATGTACATCCACCGCTTAATTTCTTCATATATTTATAACCCCTGTATCATCAGTATTTTTTTAATATACCATTATCTACTTTTTTTGATTAATTCTTTTTCCTTTGAAAAACATTCTTCAGCTAAATCTAAAATATTATTATTTTCGTAAAACAACCCTAATCGTAACCATAAACTTGCCTCTTCTGGATACCTTTCTATACCTCTCTTTATAAAGGATAATGTCTCTTCAAATCCTTTATTATTCTCATAAAAAGTAATTAAAGTCTCATAAGCTCTAAGATCATCATTATCTTTTATATATTCTTCTAAACACTGCATTTTTAAATCTTTAGATAACTCATAATTAAAGCTTAACTCATTAATTTCTTCTCTCACATCACTATAATTAGTAAAATTGTTCTTTAAATTATCATCAAACTTTTCTAAAGATATGCCCATAACCTCTTTAAAGCTTTCTTCAAAACTTAATTCTTTACATTTTAAAACTATATCCTTAAAACTATTTTCACCATTTTGTTTTGCTATCATATACATAGCATACATACTTTCATCATATACTTGACTATTCTTATTTTCATTCTTAATACTTGACCAATCTCGCCTAGAATTTAATTTAAGCAAAGAAACATAATCTATCTGTTCCTCAGTAAACTTATCATTACAAGATGAATATTCAGCTAATCCTTCATCAAACCACATAGGAATATTATCTCTTGAAATATCATTCTCTTTTAAAAAGCAACTTAAAGCATAATGAAAATACTCATGAAATAAAATTTCTCTAAAACTTGAATCACTAAATCCCTTAGTATTATCAGGCATTGTTATTTCCTTATTTAAGTTCATTATTACTTCTCTACAAACATCCTTAATATTCATATAAATGGTACTAGATATTGAATTATAATATCCTGCTATTGAACTGTTATCTGATTCAACTCCTCTTCTTGCAAAGAATACCTCTTCATCATAGTCAATTTGTATAGTAACTTCATCAGTTGGAATAAATCCTAATAGTTCATTAGTTCTTATTTCTAGCATATCTAAATATGCAAATACTACTGGCAATGCCACTTTAAATTCTTTATTATGTACTATTTTATAATTCTTATACCTTGTTTCTTCTAGCTCACTTCTGTACTCTTCCGTTTCAACTATATTTAAAATAATTTTATTAAATATATATCCCAAACCATTACTAATATCCCCATTACTTAACTTTTTAGCAACTATTATAAATATTGAAATACTAATGACTATTGCAATACTTATTACATATCTCTTTTTAATTTTAACCATTTTATTTATCTCCCTAATAAAAAAGTGGCTTCGCCATGCTTTTCTTAACTAAATTATATCTTAATTTTATAAAAGCATTTTTAGTATATTTAATCTTAACTGAAGTCACTTTTTTTAGCCTGTCAAAAAGTTCAAAAAGAAAAATAATACCTTATAAAAATACCATTTAATTATTTTTCTTTTTGGTTCTTTTGAGGCACTATAATTATTTTTAACGTATTTGACAACTTACATATCAGAAAGCTAGTAATAATCAGTGCTCGCTCTCAAAAAAGTTTTAAAATTTCCTATACGTTAAAAACTTAGTTAAATCCCAAAATAAACTCCCCAGTTCTATTTCTTTATATCCATTTTATATGAGTATAATAAAAAAGAGAAGATTAATAAAAAAACTAACCTTCTCTCCTTTTATATTACAAACAAAATTTAATTATTTATTCTTAAAAAATGCAACAATAATTGCTCCTGGTCCTGTATGAGTTCCAATTGTACTACCAATTGTACAAATAGAAAGATCTTTTATATGTTCTCCATATATATTTTCACTACTAGCAATATACTTCTTTACTATTTCATCTGATAACCCACTATAAGCTAGACTAAATGGTTTATCAAAATTAATTCCACCTTGTTTTTCTATTAATTTATTTATTGTACTATTCCCATTCTTTACTCCTCTAGCTTTTCCAACAGAGACTACTTTGCCCTCTACAACTGAAACTATAGGTTTAATTCCAAGTAGACTACCAGCCAAAGCAGTTGTTGAAGAAATACGCCCACCTTTTTTTAAATACTCTAATGTATCTAACAATACTATTATTCTAATATTTTTCTTTTCTTCATTTAAAATTTCTACTATTTCAGAGGCTGTTTTCCCCTCATTACGTAACTTAACTGCTAACTTAACTAATATTTGTTCACTAACAGATACACTTTCACTATCAACAATAGAAATATAATCTGAATACTCTTCAGCACCAATATGGGCACTTTGATTGCACCCTGATAACTTTGATGATATGGTAATACAAACAGCTGTATCTCCTGCTTCTACAACTTCTTTAAATGCTTCTTCATAATCATAAGGTGATATTTGACTTGTAGTAGGCAACTCATTTATATTAGCTAATTTCTCAAAAAACTCCTTATGCCCCATAGTAACACCATCTAAAAATTCCTCTTCTCCAAAAATAATTTTAATTGGTAATACTATAACATCTAGCTCTTTAGCCATTTCTTTTGTAATATCACTTGCTGAATCACATATAATTTTTACCCCCATTTATCTATCCCCTTTCAATTAGTCTATTATTTTTCAACTTACTAAATTTTATTCTTACTCACAATTCATTTTCTCCTTTTTATTCAAGTATTTTTTAAATTTCATTTCACCTTTTATTTGTAGTATCATAGGTAATAAAAAAAATCCCCCATATGTTAAATAAAAAATATAAGAAATAGGCGTTATCCTGTTAATTATAATTTGAGGATTATAGCAAATATTAGTTTGGTTAAAAGCTACCGCCATCATTATAATAGTTAAACAAATAAATATAGTAATAATAAAACTTCTATCCCTATTATCAAAGCGATAAATAGAAAAAGTAGTTCTTCCTTTTAATGAATATCCTCTTGATTTCATTGATTGTAAACTTTCACTAAAATTATCTATAATCCAAGTAACCACTATAGAACAAATTCTAATTCCATTAATAAATCTCCTTACAATATCTCCTTGTCCAAACCCTCTTCCAATTCCACTTTGAGACATATTGATTTTTCTAGAAGCCTCTTTGATTCTAGGAATTCCACGAAATAATATTGATAAATATAAAGATCCTTTTGGCGATATTCTTCCCAAAACATAAACTAGCTTATCTGAAGAAAAAATTTCAAATATACATACAAAAATCATTATTATAGTAGCAATAGTTATTCCTCTAACTAGCCCAAACACTACTGCCTCAAGCGTTATGTTATTCCCAATTATATTTACACTAAGATTAGTTATTCCAAAATGATTATAGTATGAATACCAACTTGCATATATAGCTACTAATGGAATTAAACACAAGTCAAATATAAATGTCTTTATTCCTTTTAATTTCACTGAATAAATAAAAATAGACAAATATGAAATTATAATAAATACAGGATGATTAAATTTAACAGTAAATATAATAATAGAAATGAAATATATTAGATTAATCATAGGATGATAACTGTCAAATCTCATATGTTCTCCTCCCTTCTATTAATTAGCTTCTAAAATAATTCATTTTATATAATTTAATAACATCGTCATTTGTAATAGCATTATCAAATAAATGACGACTCATGCGATTTGCTGCCGTAGTATAAAAATTATTTTTTGAAAAAAATTTATGTGCAGTGTTAGTAGTTATAATACTTCCATCAAAAAACATACTCACATAATCTGCATACTTTGCACAAAACTCAATATCATGAGAAACCATTATAATAGTTACGCCTCTTTTCTTTAGCTTATTCATTATTTCTGCAAATTTTATCTTAAAAAAATTATCCATTCCTTTAGTAGCTTCATCCAACAATAATATTTTAGGACTTGTTAAAAGTATCTTAGCAAGTGCTGCCCTTTGCTGTTCCCCTCCTGATAAATCATAAGGATGTCTATCAAGTAAATCAGTAATTTCACATATCTCTGAAACCTCCATAATCTTGCTTTCATCTAACCTTTCTTTCCTACTAAGCATTTCTAATAAATCTTCCTTAACAGTCTTTTTAATAAAAAGGCTTTGAGGTTCCTGTGGTAACATAGCTAAGTTTTCTTTAAATAAATCTTCTGTTTTATACTTTTCTATTTTTCTTCCATTAATAAAAATCTTTCCTCTATAAGGTTTTAAAATATTACAAATTAATTTTAATGTTGTAGACTTACCTGTACCATTTCCTCCTACAATTGCAAATATACTTTCTTTAGGAACTTGGAATGAAAGATTTCTTAATACATCAGGTGAATCTTTTTCATATCTAAACCACACCTCTTTCAATTCTAGTACTATATCCCCTGTTATTTCTTCCTCTTCATTTTCTACTATTGATGTTACTGTAAGTTCTTTATTATTAAATTCCTTACTTAACCAACTTCGCCCTTCTCTAACAGTAAGAGGACATTCTCCTATTCCTTCTACTCCATAATAAATTTGCATAGGAGACGGCATTGATACAAACATTTGATTATTTTTAATTCTTAAAAATTTTCCAATATTTCTTGGTGAATCATTAGCAATAATCATTCCTTTATCCATAACAACAACTCTATCAGATACATGAAAAATGTCTTCTAATCTATGTTCCGTAATAATAATTGTTATTCCTAATTCTAGGTTAATTTTTCTTATTGTATTTAAAAAATCAGAGGCTGCAATGGGATCAAGCTGTGATGTAGGTTCATCTAAAATAAGAACAGATGGCTGCATAGCCATTATAGATGCTAAGTTTAATAATTGTTTTTGTCCTCCAGAAAGCTCATTTACCTTTTTATGAAACCAACTTTGTATACCAAAATAACTAGCCATTTCAGAAACCTTTAGTCTTATTTCTTTTTGATTAATCCCCAAACTCTCAAGACCAAATGCTAACTCATGCCATACCTTATCAGTAACAATTTGATTATCAGGATTTTGCATAACATATCCAATTTTTGTTGATTGCTCTCTTAAATCCACATCATTAATATTTTTCCCTTCAAAAAAAACCTTTCCTGTACCTTCCCCATAAGGAGTCATAACAGTCTTTAGATGCTTTAACAAAGTAGTTTTTCCGCTCCCGCTTCTACCACATATTGTTATATATTCTCCTTTTTCAATATTTAAATTTACTTTATTTAATGATGGCTTTTCTTTATATGTAGGATAATAAAATGTTAAATTTTCTATCTCAAATTGTGACAATATAATCATCTCCATAACCTTAATATAACAATCCGTAGCAAAATAATATGCTACGGATAACAGTACAAAAACATAATATTTTTATTATTTATTATCAACTTCAAAATTGTGTTTTCTTTTATAAATAAATAATGCACCTAATATTACAACAGCTACTGTGCAAATGATAATCCAAATATATAAGTTTCCTTCTACTGGCTTATCTTCATTCATAATATCTGCCCAATTTTGTTTGCTCTCAACCACTCTATAAGATGAAAATTCTTGAGTATCAAATATAATATAACCATCTTTAACTGAACATTTAATATATTCATACTTACCATTATCATTAATGTGTACAATAACAAACTCATTGTTACTGTCCATATTAGGTACTGGTATTTTTACTGTCACACTTTTATCTAAATCCTCTTCCTTTCCAGTAAGAACATTTTTAATGCTAATATTATAAGACAATAATATTGCTGCATCATTTCCTAAAACCTTTTGAATTTCTTCTTTCTCACTATCTGAAAATTCTTGTTCTGCTACTTCTAACTTATAGTACCAATCAATATTTTCCACCATAACATTACTTTCTTTATCATAATGCATAGCTTCTCCAACCTCTTCTAAAAGTTGTTCAAACTCTACATAATTTTCTACCTTAGGTTTATCCTCATCAGCTAAAATTTCATACATTCTATAAACTTCAATAATATCATTAAGCTGAGTTTCATTAATTTCTTTTTTATCATTTGGCAAAGCTTTTGATTGATCTGCTGGATTTAATATATCATTTATTTTTTGAACCACTACCATTACAGGATCTTCAGAAACTTCTTCTTTTACCTCTTCTTCTTTTTCTTCATTATTTAATACTAACATTCCTTTATTTGGCATGTAAGCTTTTACCAAAATAGATTCTCTATTTTTTTCTCTATCTTTAATATCTACAATATTATCTTTAAGCTCTTCCTTATTATTAATATCTATAATATCATCTTGTTTCTCTTGCTCTTTTTTCTTTTCCTCTTTTTCTTTTAAGTCCTTTAACTCTTCTAATTTAAATAATGCTCTTTCCAAAACATTATAATTACTTACCAGTTCTTTATCTATCATTGATAAAGATTCATAAGCTTCTTTTGCTGTTTTTATTGCAATTTCACTATCAAGGGTCACAATGCCAATCTTTCTAATTAAATTTACTACAGTTTTATAATCAGGAACTCCTACTGCAAATACATTTCCACTATCATTTTTGTAATATAAAGTTCCTTCCTTATCACAAATAATACTTGATATACAGTATTGCTCAAATCCTGAAGCATCATATAATTCTATTAATTCAGCTTCTTCAGATGTAGTTGCTTCTGGTTTCACCTTAATCATAGAAATACCTCCAGGAATTGAATTATAAGTAGAATACAAATAAATATATCCACTTTCCTCTTCATAAGCTGTTGATAATAATAAAGAACATTGTGGATATCCTTTTAACCCTATAGAATATATCATTTCAAGAGTATTTGCATCAGCCACTACCACATTCCCACTTGAACCACTAGATGAGATTCCACTCCCTGTTGCAAAATATACTTTTCCTTTATAGATAATTGGTGTACTTGTAGATTGTGCATTATAGTTTACCTTATTTAAGTTTGAAATTGCACCTGTTTCTTTATTTACATCTGCACAACACAAATATCCTCCTTTTGTTGTAAAATATACTTTTCCACTTACTTCATCATAAGCTATAGATGAACGTTGATCTCCTACTCCTTCTAAGTCTATTGTATTTACTACTTTTCCTGTTTTTTTGTCAAAAGAATATAACTTAGAATTACCTGATGTACCATTTGCTCCATCATCACATCCTACAATTACTACATTATTTATAGCTACAGAACCTGCCCAATAAAATCCTCCAAGTTGTGCATGCTTCCATGTGGCAATTTTTTCTTCTGCATTATTATTAACATCTTCATCTGTAATACTTAAACAAACAAAATTTGCATTCTTACTTTCACCATTCCAAAAACCTGTATATATATACCCATCAGAATAAGTAATTGGTGAAAGGGATTGTCCTTTTTTATCATCTTTATAAATCCAAAGAGATTCTAAAGTTTCTGCATTTAAAGCTTGAATAGTACCATTTGATAATGGACAAAAAATTATTCCTTCTGCATATGTTGGAGGGGTATATCCCCAATTAGGTTCTGAAACCATTGTTCCTGTAGCTAATGTATTCCCAGTTTTTAAATCTAATTTATAAATAGTAGTTCCAGCCATAACTACTAAAGAATTATCCACTATAATTTGTACACTAGGAGATTCTTTCCACCCAGATCCTAGCTTTGCATTCCAAAGCAATGTAGTATCTTCTTTTGAAATAGGTGTATTAAAATCTGTTATTCCAATATTGTTTTCACTATTCCTGAAGTTTTTCCAATCTGAAATAACTTCTTTAATACTAGATTCCTTAGCTTTATCTAGCTTTATATCTAATTGACCGCCCTTACTTGGAACCGTACCACTTTGAGATATATAGCCATATCTTGTAATTACATAAGAATATTCATATGTTCCAAACATTCCTGAAAAACTACCATCAAGATTAGAATCAATTCTATTACCATTTTGATCATATACTGTAACAATTGCATCTTTAGGTTCTGTACTTATTTTAAAACCTAATTCATCAACTTTATTTAAGTTAATTATATATATGTTTTCTACCTTATTTTCTCCATCTCCACTAGAAACCTTCACTTCAATTTTATTTGTATTAGAGATTTCTATTTCATTAGAATAGGATTCATTATATGTTATTTTATATTTATTATTTTTTTGCTCTGAATTTATAATTATGCTTTTTTCACTTTTAGGAATAGTTAATGTATATTCATTATTCTTTACAGAAAATGTTTTATTAAGATATAGCTTTATATCTTTTGTACTTGCAGATAAATTTGTTAATGTAGGTATGCTATCTATATGAAAGGTATAGGTTGTACTTGCTTTTCCTTCTCCACTTACAACTATAGTAAATGTATTTCTTCCCTCACTAATACAATTTACATTCTTAGAAGTTCCTGAAAACCAAGTTATGTCTTTAGATTTATCTCTATAATAAATAGTTACTTTATCATTCTTATCTTTAGGCTTAGCTCTAAAATATAGTTTACTAATACTATCTAGCTGCCCTTGTAAATTATATTCTAAAGTATTCTCATTAAAAGTATTATTAGCTTTATAAGTATCTCCAATATTCTCTAGTAATATATTAGAAGTACTGGGTTTTACCCCAGTACTAATCAATAAAGACTCTAATTTTGCCTCTTCTTGCTTTGAAGCAGATAATGTATTTTTTGAATTTACTACAACATTAATAGTATAAGTTTCTGCTGGAACACTATCTGCTGATCCATATGCACCACCATTCATACTTGGCCAAGATGGATCTCCACAAGTAACCTTAATTACTGTTCCATTCTTTACAGGAATAGCCTTTGAACGCTTATATTCCTTTCCATCTATACTAGTACGAACTTGAAAATTCTTATTTGATGCTGTTGGAGTTACTATAACATCACTTACTCCATTAGGCAAAGTAAGAGTGTACTCATGAGTATCTTTATTAAATGCAGGACTTAAATTTCCTAAATTAACTGTAAGACTATTTAATGTTTTATTATTATTACTCCAGCTACTTCCTAGATCTTCACCCATAGACATTGTATACATTACACGGATTTCATCACCAGCTTCTAATGTTCCTTTTGCTACAGTAAAACTTCCAAATCCCTCATTTGTGAACCAATCATTTAATGTTCCCATCCAGCCACTACATGAACCACCATCAAAAGCAGCTAATCCATCAATTTCAGAAATGTAATTAGATTCTGCTCCTTCTTGAGTAGCTCCAACTGAATCTAAGGCATCAACAATACAAGTCATCATAGTAGAATCATCACTAAGTTCTACCCAAGTATCTACTAAAGTTCCGGTCCAATCTGGTTCTTCACTAACATCATCATAACCCTTACTTAAAGCATCTTCCATTGATGTAAATGTATTATTCTCAACAATTACTCTTACTAAATTATTCTTTCCCTTAGTAGCTGCAAATGATGTAACAGGTGTTAAACCTATTATCATAGCTAATACAAGAATAATTGATAATACTTTATATAACGTACTAGTTCTTTTTATACTCATTATATTTCCCCCTATTTACTTTTTTAATATACGCTGCCCCCTACATCAGCACCTAGCCCTTTACAGGTATAACACCAAACCATAATATCTCCATCTTTCATAGTATAAGAACTACATCCATAGTTAGGGAACCATCCATTTACCTTGTACATCCATCCAGATTCACTACCACAATCAAATTCATATAATTGATTAATCCCCTCTATATAGTAACTTCCATACATTGGAGTATAAGAATATTCAACTTGTAAATTTGAAGCATTACATATACGTTTTAATACATCAAATGCTGTTTCACCTTCTGTAAATTCTACAGTAATTGAAGGAAGTATAACTCCATCCTTTGGTACAAAAGATTCTTTTCCTGGAGTTAAATCACCCATATTATTTAAGATAGTGTCACAACGAATTTGCACTGTACAAGTATTTACCTTTTTAGATGATTCATCTGTTTTACCTGATTTTTCTTTTATTTCAGCTTGTTCTTTTTCTTGAGTAGTATCTTTTTCTCTTTGATATATTGTCTTATTTTCTTCTACAAAACTATCCTTATTATTTTTTTCGTCATTTGACGATCCATTACTTTGTTCTTCTTTTGTTAAGACCTTCTTATTTTCATTTGCTATGATAGAAATTTCTTTTTTACGATTAGAGATTACTTGATCTAGTTCATCATTATTAAAAATAAGCTTTTTATTTTCATTTGCTAATTTTGCATTTTTAACATTAAAGTCATTTAATGAATTTATTTGTAATACGCTTATAGACACTTCAGAATTAATAATGCTAATACATTCTCCAGCCTTAGCTGTTTTTAATTCACCTTCATTTTCTATTGTTATATTACCTTCAAATACATTTATTCCCATAGAACCTATTTGTACATTAACTGATATTACCGAACTACCATCTGCTTTTATCTTATATTCCCCTATATTAAAAGCTAGTAATTCTTTATCTTTATTTAAGTTAAGAAAAGCTTCTCCTTTTTCTAGTTTCATAGAAAAGTTTTCTTTATCCACATCTTGTATTAGTATTTCGCTATCTTCTGCTAATGTATAGACATTTTCTCCTGCATTAATAATAAGATTTGCATCAGACCGTGTCTCTAAAATATCATCAGCCTTTAATTCCAAATCTTTTTCTAATGTATATGCGATGCCTTTTCTTTCTATATTTGCAATTCCAGTTACTTCAGTAACCTTAGCAAAACTTTCATGATCATTACCCAAATAACCTTTTATATTTCCTACTACCATAACACCACAAAAGGCAATAATTGAAATTAAAACTATCATAACAAAATTAAATAATAGCCGTTTCTTCTTTGTTTCCACTCTACACCTCCCCCTTTTAAATTTATATCTTACTAATCTTCCGCTAAGTTATGCTAATTCATACATCTTTTTATTAAAAACAAAAAGCACCTATAAATAGGTGCTTAATATCAAAAAATGCATCACAAAAAAATGCATAAAAATGCATACAAAAAAACTTCATTCTAAAACCGCATCAAAATACTGTCACACCTCAGAAGACTAGTACTTTTATACAATACAGGTCTCCCGACTTAGTCCTTATAACCTACTTAGATACCTTCCCAAAGAATATTTCTTTAGTGGCTGCATTTTTAATGCCAATCCTTTCGTAGACAACACGGTTGCTGAGACACAGCGCTGGATTCACACCAGCTTCCGAGATGTATTGCTCGATATTATTAATAATTTTATCATATTATCTAGGTATTAATCAATATAATTCATTTTAAGGAAATTAATGTATCTCAATATATTTGTATGAACTTCTATTTTAAAATATGAATTTGACTTAGAACATTTTAATCCTATTATCTCTTCTATTTTATCCTTTGCATGAGATGGTAACTATCATGTAACAAACTCCATATCCCATTGCAGATACTCCTAATAAGAAATTTTCTACTGCTCTACCAATACCTTGTGACCCCGCTTGTGGCTAAAGAACTGTATTAATTACTGGAAGCAGAAACTTTTAAGATAAAACAATAACCAAAGTATATAATATATTTATAAGTTCTTTGTAAAACTTTAATAATAAAAAGGAGAAACTGTAAAATGAAATTAATTGAACAAATAAAAAAATATGAACCAGTTAATGAACAAGAAAAGAAAGACAAAACATTTATCATATCTTGTCTTGAACAATATGAAAATATATTTTTAAGAGAAAATTGCATTGCTCATATGACTGCATCTGCTTGGGTAGTAAACAAAGATCATGATAAAGTTCTTATGATTTATCATAATATTTATGATTCGTGGTCATGGCTAGGGGGACATGCTGATGGTGAAACCGATCTTTTAAATGTAGCAATACGTGAAGTATCAGAAGAAAGTGGAATAAAAAACATTAAACCAATTTCTGAAGATATTTATTCATTAGAAGTATTAACTGTAGATGGGCATATAAAACATGGTGAATATGTTTCTTCTCATTTACATTTAAATATTACCTACCTTTTAGAAGCAGATGAAACAGAGTCCTTAGTTATAAAACCAGATGAAAATAGTGGTGTTCAGTGGTTTTCATTAGATGACGCTATTAAAGCTTCTTCTGAAAAGTGGTTTCAAGAAAATATTTATAACAAACTAAATAAAAAATTAAGAACTATATTCCAAATGAATTAATCCTAAAAAGGTGCTATCTTTACTAAAAATAGCACCTTTTTATAATTTAATTTCCTTAAAGCCATAAGTCAAAAAATACTTTCTATATTTATAAATAATAAATCAATTCAACTATACTTATATCTAAATTATCTACTAAATTAATACATTTGCCTATCTTATGCCATTATCTGTTCTAGAATATCATTAGGCATAGATTCTTCTAATATAAATCCACTATGCATTACTTCATCATAATAATCTGCAATAGCTATTATCTTACTAAACTCATCTATTTGCTTATTTTTTAGCCCTCTTGGATATCCTGTTCCATCTACTTTTTCATGATGATTTAATAATGGATATAAAACTTCTCTATCTATATTATAATTAGATAGATACTTATATCCCTTTTCACAATGAGATTTCAATATTTCTATTTCATCTTCAGTTCTACCATTAAATTTATATACAATTTCTTTTGGTAAAAGCGCAAATCCAATATCATGAAGAATAGCAGCCATTCCTAACTCAAGAAGTTTTTTTCTATTATAATTTAATTCCATACCTATTATTATAGACATTATTGCTACGTTTGTTGAATGATAAAAATAATAATCACTCCAGTTTCTTGTATCAAATTGTTCTATAAGTAATTCTTCTTTTTTATACAACTCATCAATTAACATATTAACTAAATTTTCAATATTCTTTATATAATTGGTTTTAATAAACTTACTCTTTTTCCCATCCTCAACTCTTGAGAATTCTTGTGCCATTTTTCTAAGTTCTGATACTACTTTGATTCTAAGTTCAACCTCAATAGAATCCTTAATTATGCTTGGACTATATTCATCTATTATGTAAACAGCTAAAACATTATATTTTTTTAATATATCAATTATTGTTTCATTTACCTTAAAGTTTTCTCTCACAACTATATTTCCATTTATATCATATATATTAGTTGCTATAACAGAACCTTCTTGTAATTTTGTCATAGGAATTCTTCTAATACATACCTCCATAAATCTATTAAATGATAATAATTTTACTCTTTTATCAAATTTCCCAATTAATCTCTCTATATATATCGGCATTAATATTATTTTTTTAACCATATTACTAATTATACAATAAAATTAAACCAAAAAATTCATATACAATCTTTTTATTCTTACCTTTATAATTAGTTTTTTTTATTTATTTACAACATTTTACTTTAAAACTTAATACATATTGCACTATAATTATATTATACTTTTATTACTAATATTGTTAATAACAGTATAGCAAGGAGGGATAACATGAAAACTATATTAAAAGACAGATTCAAAAATAAAGTAATGATTGTCACTGGTGCTTCAAGAGGTATCGGCAAAGAGACTGCTGTCCGTGCTGCAAAAGAAGGAGCAAAAGTTGTGATTGTTGACTTACGAGATGAAGGTAAGGATGTAACTGACAAAATTAATAATAATGGAGGTAAAGCAATTTTTATTAAAGCTAATCTTACTAATGAAGACGAGGTTAAATCCCTTGTGGAAAAAACCGTTAATACTTTTGGCCAAATTGATATCCTAATTAATAATGCAGGTGTAGCTGGTATTCCAAACTCAATTGATGTAGCTACAGTTAAAGATCTTGATTTTATCTTTAGAACAAATCTTTATTCAGTATTTTTATGTTGTAAACATGTAATAACTAAATTGATTAAACAAAATACTGGTGGCTCTATTGTTAATACTGCCTCTATTGGTGGATTAGTTGGGCTTGCTGGTTCTCCAGCTTATGTTGCATCAAAACATGCTATAAATGGATTAACTAAGAATATGGCAATTGATTACGCTAAATATGGTATACGAGTTAATTCTGTTAATCCGGCACAAACTGATACTCCTATGCAAAAGGAAGGTTATGAAATAGCTGAAGAAAGGATACATAAAGCTATTGAACGTGGATTAATAAGTAAAGAAACTGCTGTTTCAATCATGGGTGATAAAATTGATAATTTACAACATAGAATTATGGATGCATCTGAGCAAGCTGCTTCTATCCTCTTTCTAGCATCTGATGATGCAAGCTATTTAACTGGCTGCACCCTTCAAACAGATGGTGGATGGACTGCTTTTTAAAACTAATGAAAGGAGATGTTTTTATGAATAAAATTTATAAGGATAGATTTAAAAATAAAGTTATTATTGTAACTGGTGCTACTTCAGGTATTGGTAAAGAAACAGCTATTCGTGCTGCTATAGAAGGTGCTAAGGTAGTTCTTTCTGGAAGAAGAAAAAATCTTGGAGACGAAATAGTAGAGGAAATAAAAAAAGAAGGTGGTGAAGCTATTTTTGTGCAAGCTGATTTAACAAAAGAAGAATCTGCTATCAAATTAGTTGAAACTGCTGTTAATACTTATGGAAGAATTGATATTGCAATAAATAATGCTGGAATTATGGGAAACCCATGTCCTGTACATAAATTATCCTTGGAAGAAATGGATTCAGTAATTAATACCAACTTCTATTCTGTTCTTTATTGCTGCAAATATGAAATTAAACAATTTATAAAACAAAAAACTGGAGGAATAATTATAAATGATTCTTCTGTTGCTGGAATTACAGGTATTCCTGGACTTCCTGCCTATAATGCTTCAAAACATGCTATAAATGGATTAACAAAAAATTTAGCCATTGATTATGCTAAATATAATATAAGAGTTAATTCTGTTAATCCTTCATCTACATTTACACCTTTATTGGAAAATTCTATAAAACTTTACAAAAAACAAAGCGCTGATCCAACTCAAACTGAATCATTTGTAGGTGCAAAACGCGCTTCATTATTACAAAGACCTTCTGAAGCTTTTGAACAAGCTGCAGCAATTTTATTTTTAGCTTCCGAAGATGCAACTCATATGACAGGAGCTACGGTAACTACTGACGGAGGATTTACAAGTTATTAAATTTTGCAAAGATTAATTTCATATATAACAGAGAGCTTGTCGGTACTGACAAGCCCTCTGTTATATCATAAGAAAACATCATTAATTGTTCTTTAACCAATTAATAGCAGCATATGTATGCATAGCTGCACCTGTAACTAATATATCTTCATTAAATACTACTTTTGGATTATGCATTGCTTCACCATATAAAGAATTTTCTTGCTTAGTACCAGCACCTAACATAAGGTAAACACTTGGTACTTCATATGAATAAGAAGCAAAATCTTCTGAACCCATTCCGCCTCCTTCAAATAATATTACTGACTTTTCACCTAATAAATCCTTTAAATAAGAGGTAACTTCCTTAGCTAAATCAGTATTATTAGTTAATGGTGGTACTGATGATAATTCTATTAGTTCAGCTTCACCTCTAAACATTTTAGCAGTAGATACTACTATATCATTCATTCTATTAAATATAAATTCTCCAGCTTCTTTATCTAAACTTCTAATAGTACCTTCCATTATAACTTCTTCAGGTATTATATTAGCTGCTTCTCCTCCAGAAAATTTACCTATTGTTACAACAGCAGGTTTAGTAGCAGATATTTCTCTAGAAATTATTTCTTGTAAAGCTAAGTATATGTGTGCTGCTATATTTATTGGATCCACTCCTAACTCAGGCATAGCTCCATGACATCCAGTTCCCTTTACAACTATTCTAAATCTGTTACATCCAGCTATACTTGTTCCTAAACCACATAATACAACGTTTGAAGGTGTCCCAGAATGAACATGCATTGCCATAGCTGCATCTACATCAGGATTTTTAAGTACTCCAGCTTTTAGCATATTTTTAGCACCTTTAAATCCTTCTTCATTTGGTTGAAATACTAATTTTACTGTTCCCTTTATTTGATCTTGATTTTGCTTTAAAAGCTTAGCTGCTCCTAAAAGCATAGCTGTATGCATATCGTGACCACATGCATGCATACAGCCATTATTTGACTTAAACTCACATTCAGTTGCTTCTTTCACTGGTAGTGCATCCATATCAGCTCTTAATAAAAATGTTTTTCCTGGCTCACTTCCTTCAATTGTTGCAACTATACCACTTTCACATATTTCCTTTGGATCATATCCAAATTCTTTTAATTTCTCTATTACATAAGATTTTGTTTTTGGTAGTGCATCCCCTACTTCTGGATTACTATGAATAGTTCTTCTAAAATTTATTAAGTCTTCTTTTATTTCTTTGGCTTGATTCATTATTTCATTCATAAAAAAACCTCACTTATATTTTAGTTTTAATATATTGTTTAATTAGTGTCTAAAGTATATTATATATTTTCCCACAAGTTTGATAAATAAATTCCTAAAATAATACTATTCTTTCTTAGTGTAAAATTACTGTAGGAAAAAAATAAAAGAGACTAGCTCCGTATGTTATTATTAAATTACAACCAAAAAAACATACAAAGGAGCTAACCTCATGAACATTATACAACAAGTAATTGAAAAAATCACTAAGGACTATTATGAAGTATTTGAAAAAACAATAAAAAATAAAGATAATATAGGCGATTTTATCTTAAATATTAAAGATATGCTTGATGAAGTTGGCACTATATTAGTAAAAGGAGCATTAGAAGATACTGATGAGTATATACGAAATAGTAGAGATAGAAAAGCTAAGTGGTATATAGAAAGAAGGAATGAAAGTAAAACATTATCCACTATATTTGGTGATGTAGTTTATGATAGAACCTATTTTAAAAACAAATCTACAGGAGAGTATGCATATCTTTGCGACGAAAGATATGGTATAGAACCTCACGAAAGAATGGACATGTCTTTAAAAGCAGCTATAGTCGAAAAATCAAACGATTTATCCTATGCTAAGAGCATAGAAGAATTTAATACAGGAATATATAGCCGTTCTACAGTTATGAATCTAATAAGAGAAATGGGTCCAATTGAAAATAACTATATAACAAGTAAGTCTAAAAATAAGCCTATTAAAGAACTCTTTGTAGAAGCAGATGAAGATCATGTTGCAACACAACATAATGGTAATAAAATGGTTAAAATAGTTTATGTACATGAGGGAAAAAGAAAGGTTTCAAAAAACAGATATGAACTTATAAATCCAAGATATTTTACTTCGTTAAGCGGAGCTAATGAAGATTTATGGCTTGAAGTTACCAATTATATTTATGAGGCTTATAATATTGATACTGTGGATAATATATATATTTCTGGAGATGGTGCAAAGTGGATTAAAGAAGGCGTTAATTGGATACCTAAATCAGTTTTTGTTTTAGATTACTTTCATCTTTCAAAATACATAAAGAAAGCTACAGCACATATGGAATATACAAGTAAATATATGTGGCAATATTTAAAATCAGATATGAAAAAAGATGTTAAAGCTTTATTTGAAGCTATTATTGAAAGTACAGAAGAACCTTCTAAGAAGGATGCGGTTATTACTTCAAAGAAATATGTTATGAATAATTGAGATGCAATACAAAGATTATTAAATAACAAAAAATTAAGGTGCAGTTCAGAAGGACATGTGAGTCATGTATTATCTGATAGATTAAGCTCACGTCCTATGGGATGGAGTATCGAAGGTGCAGACCAAATGGCTAGATTAAGATGCTTTACTCAAAATGGCGGTAAGGTTTATGAATATATGAAATCTAAGCTAGCTACCAAAAAACAGAAAGAAAAAAATATAAAAATAGATAGTAGAACACTAAAGAAATCTAAAAGAAATAATTTAGGGAAATTAGATAATTTAATAATATTAAACATAGGCAAAGTGAATCCTTGCAGCAGATATTTAAAAGCTGTTAGA
>CAKVLD010000047.1 GCA_934755305.1 uncultured Clostridium sp.
CTTAAATGGTTTAAAAGAGCTTATTATTCTTGTAGGAAAAAATATTACTTAAAAACTTGTTTTACCTTGTATCAAAGCTGATACATCAATTTCCATTGACAAGGTGATTATAGTAATAATGGAAACTTTGTTTTACTTTTTTATACTTAAATTCAATAAAAATGAACATGATTAAAAACTCAATTCCATAATGATTTAAAATGTAAATTATAATGGAATTTTTTCAATAATATTGATAATAACTGTCCGTAAGTCAGAGTACTAGTGTCTACATCCTTTAATGGCTTAGTTACTTTAAAACGCATTATAATACCAGTATTTTCATCAGCATCAGTATCACTATTTATTAAATTAAAAGAGGTTCCTTCATATTTAGAAAAATCAATAATAACATCAATTCTTTCAGCAGGGGCTAGAGAAAAAGACTTTAAAGTTATTGGAGCTTCAATAAAACCGCCATCAGTACCAATCTGGATAAATTCTGCACCATTTTCCATACTTATAGTATATTGCCTTCTATTTAAACCATTTAAAATTCTAAATCTATATTTACGAGGTTCAACTTTAAGATAAGGCCATAGTTTACCATTTACAACAATGGTGTTACCTAAAAATTGTGGTGCAATAGAAGGAGTGAATGATACAAATGGGGAGGAATCAGGATAGAATAATGAGCCATCAGAATTAAAGGATTTATCTTGTATTAATAATGGAATTTCATAATTACCTTTAGGTAGATTTAATCTATTTTCTAATGAATCTCTAAGAATATAAAAACCAGCAAGACCAGCATAAACATTTAATCGTGTCTCTCCCATAGCATGATCATGATACCACATAGTAGTACCAGGCTGGTGATTAGTATATTCATATTCTTTTCTTGTAAATTTAGGTCCAGTAATTTCGTAATTAGAAGTATACCAGGCTTCAGGATGTCCATCGCTATCCCATTCTACTTTTGCACCATGAAGATGTACTACTGTCTTTACTTCAGGATCATCTTGAGTTCCATGAAGAGTGGTATCAAAAGGTAAAAAATGTTTTGATGAAAGATTATTAATCCATTCTACAAAAGTTGAAACATCTTTAAAAGCTTCAATAGTTGGACCTGGATACAATCCATTATATTGATTTGACTTACATCAGATGGATCTATTTTAGGTTTATCACAATTTGACATTATCGTACTCTCCTATCTTAAGTTATATAAATAGTTTATGTTAGTAATAGAGTTATGTGATATATGTATAATATTATCTGATTTAGGATAATTTAATTTATATAGAAAGTTTGTTAGGAGGTGCAATAATGTGTACAGCATTAACTTTAAAAACAAAAGATGGATATAACTTATTTGGTAGGAACATGGATTTGTCATATTCATTTAATCAAGCAGTTACTTTAGTACCTAGAAATTATGAGTATAGAGATAGAGTTACTGGAAATATGAAAAAAACTAAATACGCAATAATAGGTATGGCAAGTATTATAGGAGATTATCCAGCTTTTGCAGATGCAATGAATGAAAAAGGATTAGGTTGTGCAGGGCTTAACTTTCCAGGATATTCTTATTTAGAAGATAAACCTGTTTCAGGGAAAAATAATTTAGCTCCATATGATTTAATTATATGGATATTATCAAACTTTGAAACTGTGGATGATGTTTTGAATGAAGCTGAAAATATAGAACTAGTTGCAGTTCCAATTGATGAAAAAACACCACTTCCAACTCTTCATTGGATAGTTGCAGATGCAAATGGAAAATCTATTGTTATAGAAAAAACAAAAGAAGGGTTAAAGGTTTATGAAAACCCTATTGGAGTAATGACTAACTCTCCAACCTTTGATTGGCACTTAACTAATTTAAATGAATATATGAAAACCACACCTATTCAACCTGAAACTATAAAGTGGGGCAATAAAGAATTAAAGCCATTAGGAGTAGGCTTGGGGACTAATGGGTTACCAGGAGGATGTTCAGGTGTAGATAGGTTTGTAAGAATAGCATATTTAAAAGCTCAACTTTCAGAAACAAAGGATTTAATGACTGGGGTAAGTCAATTTTTCCATATGTTAAACAATGTAGCAATGCCAAAAGGTGCTGTTATATCAGATGGTTTAGACGATATAACATTATATACTTCGTGTATGTGTCAACAAACAGGTATTTATTATTATTCAACATATAATAATAATGGAATAAGTGCAATAGATATGAATAAAGAAGATTTAGATGCTAAAGAAATCAAAAGATTTGAATATTTAGATAAGTTATATATTACATATCAAAATTAAATTTGAATTTTAAAGGGTATGTATCATTTCTACTATAATTCCTATGAAAATAATAAATTTGGTTTTCATGGGAGTTTTTTTATTTTAATCTTAATTATTTTGTACAAAAGTAGAAAAAATATTTGTTTATATTCTAATAATCCCAAATATAAGCTTTTTTGATATGTTTTAAAATTATTTTTGTAATTATTGAAATAATACAAAATAGTTATAAGGATACGTCAAATTAAAAAAAATAGAAAATTAACCCTAGGAATTATTGACAAACGATAAAAAAAAGTTTAAAATTTTCATGTGTTATAAATTTAACAAAGGAATTATAAATATTATGTAAAAAGATAAAAATATACATCATAAACATAATATTGACAATAATTGAAAAGTAATATAAAATTCCACTTGATAAGGTAATTCAAATGGAAATATTGTATGGTTTTATGAAATGCAGATAAAGCAATCTAAAGTTTATTGCGAAAATAATTTACTCATTGCGGCTCTTTTAAATTATAATGTCTAGTATTATGTAATTTGAAAAATTCAATTTATTTCGTAATAAGATTTGTTCAGATATTTTTTATATGATTGAGTAGTTGCAGTCATTTTGAAATATATTGCAGCATTTCATAAAACATGTCACATGAAGATTATTAATATTGTGATAGTTATTGCAATATCAATAAAAAATTAAGTTTAGCTGATACCTAATTAATAATATAAAAATGTAAAAAATATATATACGTATACGAGGAGGAATGGACATGTTAGAAAAAGAACAATGGACTGGCTTCGAAGGAAGAATATGGAGAGAAGAAATCAATGTAAGAGATTTCATTCAAAACAACTATAAGCCATATGATGGTGATGAAAGCTTCCTTGCAGATCCAACAGATGCAACAAATAAACTTTGGGGTAGATTACAAGAGTTACAAAAAGAAGAAAGAGCTAAAGGTGGAGTACTTGATATGGAAACAGAAATTGTTTCTGGACTTACAGCTTATGGCCCTGGATATATCGATGAATCTTTAAAAGACCTTGAAAAAGTTGTTGGTCTTCAAACAGATAAGCCTCTTAAGAGAGCATTCATGCCATATGGTGGTATTAAGATGGCTGAACAATCTTGTGAAAACTATGGATACAAACCAAATCCAGAATTACACAAAATCTTTACAGAATATCATAAAACACATAACCAAGGTGTATTCGATGCTTATACTCCAGAAATGAAGAAAGCTCGTCATAGCCATATTATTACAGGACTTCCTGATACTTATGGTCGTGGACGTATTGTCGGCGATTACAGAAGAGTTGCTCTTTATGGTATTGATTTCCTTATGGAAGAAAAGGCAAAAGATTTTGCAAACTGTGGCGATGGAACTATGACAGATGAAGTTATTCGTCTAAGAGAAGAAATTACAGAACAACGTAAAGCACTTGCAGATATGAAGAAAATGGCTGCAAGCTATGGTTATGATATATCACAACCAGCAAAGAATGCTCAAGAAGCAGTTCAATGGTTATACTTTGGATATCTTTCAGCAATCAAGACACAAAATGGTGCAGCTATGTCAATAGGACGTGTATCTACTTTCCTTGATATTTATATCCAAAGAGATATTGATAATGGAGTTCTTACAGAAGAAGAAGCTCAAGAATTAATTGACCATTTAACATTAAAATGTAGAATGGTTAAATTCGCAAGAATAACTTCTTACAATGAATTATTCTCAGGAGATCCTTCATGGGTTACTATCGCATTAGGTGGTATAGGTGTTGATGGACGTCACATGGTAACAAAGAATGATTACCGTTTCCTTCACACATTAGAAAACATGGGACCTTCACCAGAACCAAATCTTACTGTACTTTACTCTTCAGCACTTCCTGAAAACTTCAAGAAGTATGCAGCAAAGATTTCAGTAGAGACAAGCTCTATTCAATACGAAAATGATGATGCTATGAAGCCAGAATGGGGAGACGATTATTCAATATGTTGTTGTGTATCTGCTACTCAAACAGGTAAAGAAATGCAATTCTTCGGAGCTAGAGCTAACCTTGCTAAATGTTTACTTTACGCAATCAATGGTGGTATTGATGAAAAATCAGGTGAACAAGTTGGACCTGAATACAAAGGAATCACTTCAGAATATCTTGATTATGATGAAGTAATTGAAAAATATGAAAAAATGAGTGACTGGTTAGCTGATCTTTATGTAAATGTATTAAATCTTATTCAATACATGCATGATAAATATTATTATGAAGCAGCAGAAATGGCTCTTATCGATACTGATGTAAGACGTACATTTGCAACAGGTATTGCAGGTTTCTCACATGTAATTGATTCACTTTCTGCAATTAAGTATGCAAAAGTTAAAACAATCCGTAACGAAGCTGGTATAGTTACAGATTACGAAATTGAAGGGGATTTCCCAAGATACGGTAACGATGATGATAGAGCTGATGAAATTGGTATATATGTTCTTAAGTCATTCCTTGATAAGATTAAGAAGAGACACACATACAGAAATTCTGAACCTACTACATCAATTCTTACTATTACATCAAATGTAGTATATGGTAAGTATACAGGTAATATGCCAGATGGACGTGAAGCTTGGACTCCACTTTCACCAGGAGCTAGCCCATCTTACGGTGCAGAAAAGAACGGTTTACTTGCTTCATTAAACTCTGTAGCTAAGCTTCCTTATAAATGGGCTTTAGATGGTATTTCAAATACACAAACTATCAACCCAACAGCATTAGGAGAAAATGAAGAAGAACAAGTTGATAAACTTGTACAAGTATTAGATGGTTACTTTGATCAAGGACCACACCATCTTAACGTTAATGTATTCGGTATTGAAAAGTTAAAAGATGCTATGGAACATCCTGAAAAAGAAGAATATGCTAACTTTACTATCCGTGTATCAGGTTATGCAGTTAAATTTATAGATTTAACAAGAGAACAACAATTAGATGTTATCTCAAGAACTTGTCATGAAAGAATATAACTTGGATAAAAATACAGGAAGAATTCATTCAATAGAAAGTTTTGGGTCTGTTGATGGACCAGGTGTTCGTTTTATAGTTTTCTTAAAGGGTTGTCATATGAGATGTCAATTCTGTCATAATCCGGATACTTGGGATATGAATAGTGGTGAGATAAAAACTGCAGATGAGCTTTTATCTCAAGCTCTTAGATATAAATCTTACTGGAAAAAGGGAGGCGGCATCACTGTAAGTGGTGGTGAGCCTCTTCTTCAATTAGATTTCTTAATAGAGTTTTTTACAAAAGCTAAAGCAAAAGGTGTTCATACTACACTTGATACTTCAGGAAACCCATTTACAAGAGAGGAACCTTTCTTTAGTAAATTTAATGAGCTGATGAAAGTAACAGATCTTGTATTGCTAGATATTAAGCAGATAAATGAAGCCGAGCATAAGATACTTACAGGATGGAGCAATAAAAATATTCTTGATATGGCAAAATATTTATCAGAAATCAATAAACCTGTGTGGATTCGTCATGTACTTGTCCCAGGTGGAAGTGATAATGATGAACAGTTGATAAAACTTGATGAATTTATCAAAACATTAAAAAATGTAGATCGTGTTCAAGTTCTACCATATCATTCACTTGGAACTTTCAAATGGGAAGAGCTTGGTATTGATTATCCTTTAAAGGATGTTTTGCCTCCTACTAAGGATAGAATAGATAACGCTAATAAACTTCTTCATACAAGTGAATATACTAGATATTTATCACGATAATTTATAGTAATTAAGTATTTAAGAATATTATATATTAAATTAGAGACAGTACTTTTTTGAGTACTGTCTTTTAAATATACTCCTCTTATGGTAGACAAGTAAAATAACAAAATTGTCTATCATAAGGGGAGTATTTTTCTATTTTTAAGTAGTTAGAAAGTATTTATGGTTATTGAAAGAATACTTAAAGAATAAGGGGAAATTTTTAAAAGAGGATGGTTTACATTTGATAGTGATTCAGTCTTTTTTATTATTGGTTGTTAAATTATATTGATGAAATTTCACCAAGACCTATAGTAATTATTAACTTAAGATATCTTAAATCTATATAAAAATTTTATTAGGAGGAGATAATAATGTGTACAGCATTAACTTTAAAAACAAAGGATGGTTATAATTTATTTGGTAGGACTATGGATTTGTCATACTCATTTAATCAAGCAGTTACTTTAGTACCTAGAAAGTATGAGTATAGGGATAGGGTTACTGGAAATATGAAAAGAACTAAATATGCAATAATAGGAATGGGAACTGTTATAGAAGAGTATCCAGCATTTGCAGAAGCAATGAATGAAAAAGGATTAGCATGTGCAGGACTTAATTTTCCAAGGTATTCTCATTTGGAGGATTTACCAGTTCCATGTAAAAGAAATATAGCACCATATGATTTAATTCTTTGGATATTATCAAACTTTAAAACTGTAGATGATGTTAAGGAAGCAATTGAAAATGTAGAACTGATTTCAGTTCAAATAAACTCACAAACACCACTTCCAACTCTTCATTGGATAGTTGCAGATGCAAATGGAAAATCTATAGTTATAGAAAAAACTAAAGAAGGTTTAAAAGTTTATGAAAATCCTATTGGAGTAATGACTAATTCTCCAACATTTGATTGGCATTTAACTAATTTAAATGAATATATAAATATTACCTCTATTCAACCAGAAGCCACTAAGTGGGGAAATCAGAAATTAAATCCATTAGGAGTAGGTTTAGGAACTAAGGGATTACCAGGAGGATATTCAGGTGTAGATAGGTTTGTAAGAATATCATATTTAAAATCTCGACTTTCAGAAACAGAGGATTTAAATAGTGGGATAAGTCAATTTTTCCATATGTTAAATAGTGTGGCAATGCCAAAAGGTGCTGTTAAAGCAAATGGTTTAGATGATATGACATTATATATTTCATGTATGTGTCAACAAAAAGGTATTTATTATTACTCAACATATAATAATAATGGAATAAGTGCAATAGATATGAATAAAGAAGATTTAGATGCTAAAGAAATCAAAAGATTTGAATATTTAGATAAGTTATTTATTACATATCAAAATTAGATTCTATTAATAAGGAGAATGATTTATTTATTCTCCTTATTTTTGCATAAAAGATAAAAAATAAGATTAAATTGGGAATAGTGATGGATATATTAGAGGTATAAAGTAACGAAGAATAAATATTTAAGATAAATTGGAGAAAATAATAAATTGTAATATAATTATTGTTAATAAAGTAATTATTAAGAAGGTGAATATATGAAAGATACAATAGAAAGAATAAGAAAATTTAGAAATGATAGAGATTGGTCTAAGTTTCATACTCCTGAAAATCTTTCTAAAGCAATAAGTATTGAAGCTGGAGAATTATTAGAGCATTTTCTATGGGATAGTAATTTTGATAAAGAAGAAGTATGTGATGAATTAGCAGATGTTTTGGTTTATTGTGTACATATGGCAGATTGCTTAGGCGTAAATGTAGAAGATATTATAAATAATAAAATGGATAAAAATGAGAAAAAGTATCCTGTTGAAAAATGTAAGGGTACAAGTAAGAAGTATACTGAGTTTTAATATAAATAAGAGGTGGATATGGGGTTAGTAGAAACTTTTTCTTATAAACAAGAATTTTTAGATGATATCAAAAGATATAAATATGGATTAAACTGGCCAGTAGTATATATTATAAGAAATGATAAGGAAGCATATGTTGGAGAATCGACAAGAGTCTATAACAGAAGTTTAGAGCATTTAAAAAATAAAGAAAGATTAAAGTTAGATACAATTCATATTGTTAGTGATTATGATTTTAATAAATCTGTTACTTTAGAATTTGAATCAAAGCTTATTGAATATATGGCTGCTGATGGGAAATATATCCTTCAGAATGGTAATGCTGGTTTAAGGAAACAAAATTATTATAATAGAATGAAGTATGAAGAAAAGTTTGAAGATATTTGGAATGAATTAAAGGAAAAAGATATTGTTGTAAGAGGATTATTTGAAATTAGAAATAGTGATTTGTTTAAATATTCTCCTTATAAATCATTAACCAATGAACAATATGAAGTTGTGGAATCAATAGTTAAAAATATACTTAGTAATGAAAAAAGTAATAATCTTATTCAGGGAGAGCCAGGTACTGGCAAGACCATTGTGGCAATTTATTTATTAAAGTATCTAGTAGAGAGAGAAGAAACAAAAGATTTAAAGATTGGATTAGTAGTGCCTATGACTTCTTTACGTTCAACTTTAAAAAAGGTGTTTAGAAGTATTAAAAATTTGAAATCTAGTATGGTATTAGGTCCTTCAGAAGTAGTAGGGAAGGACTATGATATATTAATTGTAGATGAAGCTCATAGGTTAAGTAGAAGAGTTAATATAAGTTATATGGGAACTTATGATAAGTGTAATAGAAAGCTTGGTCTTACTAACGATGGGGATCAGCTTGATTGGATAAGACTTTCTACTAAGCATATGGTATTATGCTATGATAAAAATCAGTCAATAAAACCATCTGATGTGAGACCAGAAAAGTTTCAAGAAATAGAATTTACAAAGTATAAAATTACTTCTCAAATGAGAGTTTTAGCTGGAGAAGATTATATTAAATATATAGAAAATATACTTAATCAAAGTCAGAAAGATGTTAAAAGTTTCGGAGAATATGAATTATTTATTTTTGATGATTTTGGAGAAATGCATAAAACTATAAAAGCTAAAGATAAAAGATACGGTCTTTGTAGGATGATTGCAGGTTATGCTTGGCAATGGAAAACTCAAAAGAATCCAGAAGATTATGATATAGTTATAGGGGAAAATAAGCTTAGATGGAATTCAACTTCAAAAGATTGGATTAATTCCAAAAATGCAATAAATGAGGTTGGATGTATCCATACAACACAAGGATATGATATAAATTATGCAGGAATTATATTAGGAAATGAAATAGTGTATAGGAATAATAAAATAGAAATTATTAAAGAAAATTACTATGATAAAAATGGTAAACGTACAATAACTGATGAAAATGAATTGAAGAAATATATAATTAATATATATAAAACAATTTTGACCAGAGGAATAAGAGGAACTTACATTTATATTTGTGATGAAGAATTAAGAAATTATTTTAAAAGATATATAAAGACATTTACTTCTGATTATGCAGGAATGGAGAAAGATATTATTAAAAATGAAACTATAGAAATATAAATTAAATGTAAATTTGTTCTTTTGTTAGCAATAAAACATATATTGAAAGAAGAATAAAGAATGGTATAATAAACTCATAAACAACCTGAGATGTACGAGAAAAGTAGCTTATATATTCAACCTACATTATAGATTCGGGATCATGCGATAATTTATAGATATTGGACTTAAGTAATTTATAATAAGTAAAAATATTTATTATAGCAGAAGATAATAGAAGTAAATTAGGCAGAGCCCACCTGCGAGAGGCAGGTTTTGAATATATAAGTGAACGGCATGTTGGGGTTTAGATTTTTGAATATAATTTTTAAATAATATATTGTAGAATGTATTTCTAAAAAGAGAGGCTGTATTGAAATTAATTTAATACAGCCTCTCTTGTTGTTTTTAAGGCTTGGAAAATTATAAAAATAGAAAGAAATAAATGTTAATAAAATAAAAACAATTATGTAAAAATATTGAAAATAAAGAGTTGAATAATTTATAATTAAACTTATAATTAACGACAGCTTTTTTTGTTTAGCTTACATTTAATAATTTAGTTTAAACATGAAATTACAGGTCGTTATTTTTTTAGAAAATACTATATTGAGCAATATATATATAGTAAAGTACAAAAAATATAACAGATTTGAGAGGGATATATATGAGGTGGATAACTAATATTTTAAAAGGAATTTTAGTAACTGTATCTACAATGGTTCCAGGAGTTAGTGGTGGAACTATGGCAATTATTTTAGGAATATATGATGATTTAATACATGCAATTAGTTCTTTTTTTGAAGATTGGAAAAAACATAGTATATTGATGATTCAATTATTAATTGGTGCAGTGATAGGTGTTTTATTATTTAGTAGACTTATTGAAAGTGCATTAATAAAGTTTCCGATTATTATGTCTTTTTTCTTTATAGGAGTTATTTGTGGTGGAATACCAACTATATACAATAAGACTAAAGTAAATAGAAGAAGCAAATTTAATTATGTTTATTTATTAGTAGGATTTGTAATAGCTATTCTTATGTCTTCAGAACCAGAAGCAGTAACAACTATGGCTACTGGAGGCGATAATGGGAGTTTTTTATTTTTAATACTGGCAGGATTTATAATAGTAATTGCATTGATACTTCCAGGTATAAGTGGATCATTTATGCTATTGATGTTAGGTTTATATGAAATAACTTTAAATGCAATAAATACTTTGAATATCAAATTTTTAATACCCTTAGCTATAGGAGGAATAATAGGAACTGTTGCAACAACTAAAACAATAGAAAATTTGCTTAATAAATATCCACATAAAACTTACATGTTAATTTTAGGATTTGTAATTGGTTCTATTAAGCCTATATTTCCAGGTATACCAACTGGAATGAATATTATATATTCAATATTATCATTAGTTATTGGATTTGGGATAATTCATTTTATAAGTAAAAGATTTTCCATTAAGTAACCTTTTAAACTATTATGTTTACTAAAAAATTGGGATACTTAAGTTAATCACAAAATATTATATTTAGAAAAAAATAATTTAAATTTGATAAAAGTAAAATAGATAAATTTATGAAAAATAAGTTCATCTACTTTACTTTTTTTTGGATATATATGATATACTAAGAAAAATTAAGTTACAATAGATATTGGAGGAATGAATGTATTTAGTATCTGTATATTTTGATGATGAATCTTCAGAAAAGATTCAGAGATTAATTAATAAGGTGGGAGATAAAAGTGGTAATAAATTTATGATAGAGGGAAAGGTTCCACCACATATAACAATTGCAGCTTTTCAAACAAAAGAAGAGAGCAAAGTAATAGAAATATTAGGAAACAACATAAAAGACATTAAAGATACAATAATAACTTGGGCATCAATTGGAATATTTAAATCTTCAGTTATATTTTTAGCACCAGTTTTAAATAAAGGTTTACATAATATATCAGTTTGTATAAATAAAGGATTATCATTAGTTGATGATATAGCAATAAGTAAGTTTTATTTGCCTTTTCAATGGATGCCACATACAACTATTGCAAAAAAGTTAAGTAGAGAAGAGTTAATGATTGCATTTCAAGAATTAGAAAAGAATTTTACTATTTTTAGTGGAAGAATAACAAAGATAGGCTTATCTAGTACTAATCCTTATGAAGATATTATTGTATGGAAATTATAAGTAGCAAGTCATAATTATAACACTAAGAATTTAGTGATATAATTAATAAAAAAGTATGGTGATGATATGAATTTAGTAAATAAAAAGAAAATATCATTAGATGATATAAAGAAAATGTATAAAATTAAGGATTACTTAGAATTATATAAAAAAGTTAATGAAATGATAAATAATAATGAAATACTTCCTATAAAAAATAGTGGGGGTAATGGAAAGAATCCTGCTTTATATAAGAGATATAAAGTAATTTTAAAGGAAGAAGAAAATAGTAGCTTACTTGAGGAAATAAATTTTGGCTTTTCTAGTAATTTTGATATGTCATATTATAAAAAGAATTTACAAAAATATATTGAACATAGAAAGTACATATTTAAATTAAATGAATTTATAAAAGATAAAGGACATTTATTAAATACAACTGTGTCTATGAATGAAAGATCATTTCAAATATGGGGAAGAGAAAAGTTTCTTCAAAAGGAAGAAGGTAAGACTATATTAAAAAATTTAAAGATAGATTTAGAATTTTTAAATTATTATAACACTTCTGAACCTATAGCTTATTATTCTAAAGACAAGAATTTGCCACAGAATATTTTAATTTTAGAAAATAAGGATACATATTATACTATGAGAAAATTCTTAATAAATGGTGGAAGTGAGATTTTTGGAGTAAATATTAATACAGTCATCTATGGTGGAGGTAAGAAAATAATAAAAGCATTTAAAGATTATGAAATTTCTGTTGAACCATATCTTTTTGATAAAGATAATGTTTTATATTACTTTGGTGATCTTGATTATGAAGGGATAATTATTTATGAAGTTTTTCTTAGAGAATTTAAAGAAATGTATAATATAAGACCTTTTATAGAAGGATATAAAAATATGATTGATAAATCAAAAAAATATGATCTTCCAAAAACAAAAGAGGGACAGAATAGGAAAATAGGAAATGATTTTTTAGATGAATTTTCAGATGAATATAAATTAAATATAGAAGAGATCTTAAATAAAGATTTATATATACCACAAGAAATAATAAATATTTATGATTTAATGGAGGAAGAATGAAGTTAGATTTTTTAAATACACATCATGAACGTATGAAAAAGATAGGAGCCTATTCTCTTCTTTTTAGAAATAGTATATCTAAGAGAACTTGGGATAAATATGGCTTTATTGAAGGATATGAACAAGATAATTTAATAATTTCAGTGTTACTATTTATAATGGAACAATCTCTTAAAGAAGAAATATGTACAATAGATGATATTGGATTATTTATAGATGAAATAAATTCTCTTTATTATAAAAAACAGATAACCTATAATGAATCAAAAGAATTAGCTGAATTTATAGTAAATACTATCTTATGTAATGAAGGAAAGGCAATGTATTTTAAAACTATAAATTATATAACTGGAGAATATGAAGATATTAATATTTGTTTTTTGAAAAATAAAATAGAGTATGTAGAAGGAGTTAGGCGTGTTAGTTACTATGTAAGTGATGAGGGGTATGAACTTATACTATCAACTTTAGAAGTAGAAGAAAGTCTTAAAATGACCATAAATGAAATTATATTTAAAATGCATTTAAAAAGGGCTTCTTACGATAAAGCTGTTGATGATATAAAAAATATATTTAAGGGTATGAAAAATAGAATTCATAAAATGGAAGATGATATAAGAAGAATAAAAGAATCTCCATTAACTTATTCAGTAGAAGAATATAAGAATATCACTGAAGGTAATTTGGAAATTTTAAGAAATAATAATAAAAAGTTTATATTACATAGAGAAGCAATAGATATTAAGATAAAAGAATTCGAAGATAAAGAAATTAATATAAGTGAGTTAGATGAAAAAGAAACAGAAAATCTTAAAAATTTAAGGATAATCAATGAGTACTTAGGTAAGACAATAGATGAAGAACAGAAAATTTTAAAAACACATTATGATTTAAAGAATATTTATGAAAATGAGCTTGAGAATATATCTAAAATGGCGTTAATTGAAAGATTTGATATAAAAAAAGAGCTATATGATAAGATATTAGAAAATCCAAATTTATTAGAAAATATTAATATATTTTTAAGTCCACTATTTCTTAAAAATCCATCAAAAGGATATAATCTAAATAAAGCATTTACATTTCAAACATTAATAAAAGATATCCGAGATGAAGAAGATGAAGAACTTGTATCTTTAAGTGAGGAAGATGATGAGTCTAAAAATAGAAAAAGGCTAGAGAGAATTAAAAAGTGTAATAATATTATACAAATTATTATAGAAAGTGCTTTAGCTAATGGAAAAGTAGCATTATCCGATATAATGAGTTCAATAGGTGAAGATGAAGAGTTGAAAAGAAGTTTTGTTCCAACTGTAGAAATATTTAAAGAAGTACTAGTTGAAATGATAAAGGTTAGAAATATAAATATAGATGAGCTTATAGAGGAGAGAAAGACATTTATAGATAGTGGTGAAATAGAATTTCAACTTAATAGATCTATACTAGATATAATAGAAAATGATATACGATTTAAAAACATAAAGTATATTAGTATAAATAAGATAGAAGAAAATAAAGATGTAAAAATTAAAAACATAGTTGATGAAAATGGAAGTTACAAGAACTTAATATGTTCAGATTTATTATTTGAAATACAAGCTGATAGGAGGATGTAATTTGAATTATTCAATAGATGAAATAAAAATTACTAATAGAATAATATATTATTTAATGAGAAATAGAGAACTTAAGGAAGATGAAGTGGAGTTATATAAAGCTTATTCAGAGAATGGTAATATTCAAGAGTTAGTAAAATTAGAAGCAGATGAATTAAATTGTGAAGTAAGAAAGTTTGGAAGTATAGTATATTTTATTCCTAAGGAAGATAATGATTTTTTAGGATATTCAAAAGGTGATCTTAAGAAGGAATTATGTAAGTCAGGAGCTAATGAAAAAGATTACTACCTATCGCAGTTTGTAATAATGACTCTTATAGTTACTTTTTATGGTGCAACTGGACTAAGTAGTAAATCAAGAGATTTTATAAAGGTAGGGGAGTTTTTGAATATAATTACAGAAAAGCTTACTGAAGGTGTCAAAAGAAGTGATGAAGGAAATGAAATAAATGAAGGGATAGCGTTTAGGAATATATTGGAAAAATTCGAGTCGTTAAAAAGTTCAGATAAACAAAATAGATCCAAAACTACAAAAGAAGGTTTTATATATACTATATTAATTTTTTTAGAGAATCAAGGATTAATAGATTATATAAAAAGTGATGATATGATAAAGACTACAAAAAAATTAGATTATTTCATAGATTGGAATTTATTAAACAAGAATAATTATGATAGAGTTTTAAAAGCACTAGGACAGGAGGGTATAGATGAGTAATTTTAATTATCTTAGAATATCAAATTTGAATTATAACAATAATACTTCAAGGATAGATGATCAGATTTTCTTTTTAAATGGAGAAAATACAATGTTAAATTTGCGAAATGGAGGTGGAAAAACAGTTATTATTCAAATGATGATGGCCCCTTTTGTAAGACGTAAATATAGAGATTTAAATGAAAGAAGATTTGATAGTTATTTTAATAGTAAATCACCTACATATATTTTAGTTGAATGGAACCTTGAAGATGGGGCTGGATACTTACTTACAGGAATGATGGTAAGAAAGAAAGAAGCAAGTTCAGATGATGATTCAAGAGATAAGTTAGATATTATTAATTTTATATATGAATATAAATCAAGAAATAAATATGATATAAAGAATATACCTATTGTAGAATCTGATGGTAAAAGTAAAAAAATTAAGAGTTTTATGAATAGCAAAAAGTTATTTGAGGAGCTTAAGAAAAGTAATGATTATGACTTTAATTATTACGATATGAATAATTATGTAGCTTCGAAAGCATATTTTGATAAATTAAGGGAATATGGCATTGATAATAAAGAGTGGGAAAATATAATAAAAAAAGTTAATTTAACTGAGTCAGGGTTATCACAACTTTTTAAAGAAGCTAAGAATACAGAAGGATTAGTTAAGAAATGGTTCTTGCCTATAGTAGAAGAAAAACTTAATAAGGATGAAGATAGAATTGATAATTATAGAGATATTATAGAAAAATATATAATTCAATATAAGATTAACAAAAGTAACATTGATAGAAAAAATAAAATAGAGATTTTTAATGAACAATCAAAGGAAATAAAAGAAGCTGCTTTAAATTTTAAAAAGCAAGTTGATATACAAGAAAATCATAAAAATAAAATTGCTAATTATTACAAGGCCTTATATGAAGCATCTGAAAGTAGAAAAAATGATATATCAATAATAGATGAAAGTTTGTTGAAAAATGAGCAGGATATAAAAGAAATTCAATATGAAGAAACTTCATTAAAAATATATTCTCATATTGATAATATAAGTGAAATTGAAAAAGAGTTAGATAGAATAATAATATTTAAAGAAGAATATGAAAAAGAACTTTCAAAATTAAATAAAGAAAAAAATATATTAAATTGTGCAGATGTATATGAAAGATATACTAAGTATTCTAAGAAACTTCAAGAGATTGAAATAAAAATTAACACATTAAAAAGTGAGGAAGAGGATAAGGCACCAGAGATTAATAACCTTGGATATTCAATAAGAAAACTTCTTAAAGAAGATCTTGCAAGGAAAAAATCTGAAATAAGTAAGTTTGAAAATGAAAAGATAAATTTTGAGAAGGTAAAAGAAGAATTAGAAGAGGAGATTCCTAAAAATCAGAAATTACTTAATAATATATGTGTTGAAGAGGGAAGTTTACTTGAAAAAATAAAGTTATTTGATAATTTTGAAGAAAGGTTTAATAGAAATTATAATGAAAAGTTTAAAAGAAATATAATTGGATATTTTGATGATAAAGAAAAGTTAATGTTAGGTTTAAATATAACTTCAAGTAAGAAGAAATTTGAGGATGATAAGAAAAAAATAGAAGGTAATATTATAAAAAATGAGCAATTATTAAAAAGTAAAATATCAGAAAGAGAAAATATAAATGGTAAATCAGCAGAATTAAAGGCTAATTTAAATACTGTAAAAGAAAAGATAAAAGTTTTCAATGATGAATTAAATATAAGAAAGGATGTAGTTAGATATATTAACTTTGATGAAAATAAAATTTGGTATGAAGAAGAGATAATCAGAGAATACAACAAAAAAGTTAGCATTATAAACTCAGAACTGCAAGAACTTTATAAAATTAAAGATAATATTCAAAAGGAAATTGATAAATTTAGAAATGGTAGAATTGTAGAAATTCCAAAAGAGTTTTTAGAATCATTGAAAAACAATGATATTGAAATAATTTATGGTATGGAATGGCTTAAAAAAAATCAATATTCTTTAAAAGAAAATGAAGAATTAGTTGAAAATAATCCTTTTATACCATATTCTTTAATAATGGATAAAAGAGATATTGGTATTTTGCAAAAAAGTAGCATAGATATATTTACTTCTTTTCCAATACCTATTATTGAAAGAGAAGATTTAGAGAGTAAGATAAAAAAAGGCACTGATGGTTTAGTTATTTTTGAAGGAATTAAATTTTACGTATCTTTTAATAGTAAACTTTTAGATGAGTCAGAATTAAAAAAGATATTAGAAAATAAGGAAGAAGAAAAAAATAATATATTAAAAAAGATAGAAGAGAAAGAAGAAGCCTTTAATTTATATAATGATAAAAGAAGTTATATTAAAAATAGTAATTTAACAAAAGAAATTTATGAAACAGCTTTAGCAGACTTAGGTACCATAGAAAAGGCTATAAATGATAGTAAGAATAATATTCTTTTTATAAGTAAAGAAATTGCAGAGATAGAAGAAGAGCTAAAAGAAGATTCAGATAAGAAAGATTCATTAAAATATAGTATAAATGAGTTAGAAAAAAAGGAACAAGAATATAAAGAATTAATGATTCAATATGATAAATATTGTGAAGATAAAGAAAAGTATGATGATGTAATAGAACAAAAAAAGGTATATGAATTAAAGATAGATAAAGAGAAGAAAGAACTAAGAGATATTTCATATCAGCTTGAAGATATAAAAGAAAAAATTCGTGGGTTAAATGATAGGATTTTAGAGTGCTCTAATGAATTGAAAAATTTTGAGGATTATAAAGAAGGTGAATTTAAGGAAAAAGATTTAGAAGATTTATTGGCTGAATATAAGGTTATTACTAGAGAAATTTACGGTAATATAGCAGAACTTGAAAGTGAAAGAAAAGAAGCGCTAAATGAATATTCAAAAATTGAAAAGCAACTTATAAGTAAAGAATCTGAATTTGGATTAATGGAAGAAGAATTTAGAAATGTAGTTTATGATTTTAGTAAAGAAACATCCATAATTAAAGAAATAGAAGTTAAAGAAAATAAAATAAGAAAAATGGAAAAAGAAATTTCAGGTTTTGAAAAAGATAAAGCAATAGAAGAAACAAAAATAGAATCATTAAAGGAAGAATTGAAAAGAATAGCTAATACAGATGTTCCTAAAGAAAAAAGTGAAATTTATAATAAGAATTTTGAAGAGGAGCTAGCTAAGTTAAAAATTAATCAAGATAATCTAAAAATAAAAAAAGAAAATTGTGAAAATGAGATTAAACTTATAGATATAAATAGAAGTTCTTTAGATGAATATGAATTTACTATAAAAGAGGAAATAGAAATAAATATAAGTTTAGATAACTTAGATATTGAAGTGAAAAAGATAAAAAGAGATTATAATATCTTTAAAAATAAAATTCATGAGTCAGAAAAGAATGTATATGATTTAATAACTAAGATATCTAATGAGGATATGTTTAAAAATGATTCTTTATTTAAAGATGCTATATTAGGTCTAATAAAAGTATGTGATAACCCAATAAATTTATTAAATCAATTAAGTATTGTTTTAGATTCTTATAACATGATTGTAGAAAAACTTATGCATGATATAGAAATTATTGCTAAAGAAGAAAGAAATATTTTAAATAATCTGTATGAATATATTTCTTTGGTTAATGAAAATATAGAAAAGATAGATGAAAATTCTACAATTAACATATCAGGTAAATCGGTTAAGATGCTAAAGATATCTGCAGTTAATATTGAAGAAAACAAAGAACTATATAGTATTAGGATTAAAGAGTATATTGAAAGTATAAGGGATTATTGTGTGAATCTTTTAGAAAGTAATGAAAGTATAAAAGAATATATAGAAAAATCTATAAATATTATAAAGTTATATGACGAAATAGTTTCTATAGGAAATATTAATATTAAGTTATATAAAATAGAAGAAAATAAACAAAAGCAAATAACTTGGGATGAAGTAGCTAAAAATTCAGGGGGAGAAGGTTTTCTATCTGCTTTTGTTATATTATCTAGCCTTCTTTCTTATATGAGAAAAGAAGATAGAGATATTTTTACAAGAAAAGAAGTATCTAAGGTATTAATTATGGATAATCCTTTTGCACAAACTAATGCAGAGCATTTATTAAAACCATTAATTGAAATATCTAAAAAAAGTAAAACACAACTTATATGCTTAACTGGACTTGGAGGAGATTCAATAATTAATAGATTTGATAATATATATGTTTTAAATCTTGTTAGTTCTAAATTAAAGAATGGATTAAAAGTTATTAAAGCAGAACATGTTATAGGAGATGAAGAAGTAGAAACTATAGTTTCATCAAATATTAAAACTGAAGAAGTACAGATGAGATTGTTTTAATAGTGCAGTAATATGTTATTATATATTAAGAAAAAATATTTACTAAGGAGGAAACATGGATATTGTTTATGTTATTATAGCATTATTTTTAGCAATAGTAGTTTCAGATATATTAAATAAGATTTTTCCAAAAATTCAGGTAATTTTCTTTCAAATAATAATAGGAATTTTAGTGTCCTATTTGCCGTTTTTTAGAGAATTTAATTTCGATCCTGAATTATTTATGCTAATAATAATAAAACCATTAATATTTGGAGAAGCACAAAAGATATCATTAGATGAGTTGAAAAAATATTTAGAACCTATATTTTCACTTTCAGTACCATTAGTTGTGTGTACTGTAATTATAACAGGAACATTAATAAAGTTTATTTTTCCTGGAGTACCTGGTTTTGCAGCGTTTTTATTAACAGCTATAGTTATACCTACAAATGCTGGGATAGTTAAATCTATAGTTGATAGATTAGAATTTCCTGAAGATGTTATGGCAGTATTAGAAGGAGAATCTTTATTTAATGATTCTATTGCAATTTTAATGTTTGAGTTAGCATTAGCAGCAAATTTAACTAATACTTTTCATTTGGGTAAAAATATATATAAATTTATATTTGCAGTAGTTGGTGGGATAGTTGTTGGTATTATATTAGGATTTATAATAATTAAAATTAGATACTGGATTACAAAGAATGATTTTGAAAATGAATCTATGATGGTTATAATTCAAGTTATTACACCATTTGTTGTTTATATTATAGCTGAAAAATATCTTCATGTATCAGGTATACTTGCAGTTATTATAGCAGGTATTCTTCATAGAATGGAAAAACCTATATTAAATATGAAATCTACTAAACTTCAAGTTATTTCAGACAGTACATGGAATATTCTAATTTACGTATTAGATGGGACTATAGCTATATTTTTAGGTATATCAATTCCTGATGTTATAAGGACTATCATAATATATGATTTTAATGAATTAATATATCTAATTTTACTTTCAATAGTAGTATATGTAATTGTAGCAGTCTTGAGATTTTTATGGGTTACATTTCAGCATGATAAGTTTTCAGAAGAGAAAGGAATCAATAAGTTTAAAACAGGAATAATATATGCTTTAGGTGGAATACATGGAACTATTACTTTAGTTATAGCACTTTCAATACCAGTGCTTGATAATGGTGGAAATCCTTTTTTATTTAGAGAAGAATTAATTTTTATATCAGCTATGGTTATTTTGATTAGTATAGTTGTTCCAACTATAGTTTTTCCTTTAATAATTAGAAAGAAGGATTCAGATACTGGTAAGTATGCTATCAATGAAATAAGAAAGGAAATGATACATTATACTATTGATGAAATGAAGAAAAATAGTGCATATAAAAATACTTATAGTTTAAATATTGTAATTAAAATGTTAAAAGATCAGTTAAGCTTTTTTGATCCTAATTATTTTAAAAGTGGAGATAGAGAGGAAATTGAAAATATTTTAGATAAGACTACTGAAATAGAAATTCAAGCCATAGATGAACTAGTACGTGAAAATAAGATATCTAAAAATAAAGGATTATTTTATAAGATGTATATTGTTCATGCTAATAAAAAGGATTTTATATCTTGGTTCATTAAGGTTAGATTATGGCTATTAAAAAGAAGATTAAGTAAGATTATTAGTAAAGGTGATAGAAAGAGAATTAAAAGTAAGTTTGGTGATGAATTACATTTTGTACAAGAATATTCATGTGAGAAAGTTTTATCTTACTTACATGAAAGTCTGAATAAAGAAAATTATGCTAACGTTTCTTTTGTTATACATATATATGAAAAGAAAATAGAGAATACTATGGATGATAATGATAAAGATGTAAAAGATTATTTAGCAGAAGTATTTCAAATTCAACATACATTTATTCAGGATAATTTAGAAAAAGGTAGAATATCTAATGAAATTGCAAGTGAACTTAGAGAACGTATATCTTACGATGAAATGATATACTACAAAGAAAGTTAGATAAATGTATCATAAAAATGTAAAAGCTATTGACTAAAATATAAGTCAATAGCTTTTGTTTATTCTAAATTTTTACCTGTAAATGCTAGTGGTAAAAGTTCGTCTAATGTATGTTCTAAATATTCTTCTGTACTTTTAGCAATTATTACTTTAAAGTTTTTTAAGTCACAGAACTCAGCCATAACTTGCCTGCATACAGCACAAGGTGCACAAAAATCACCTTCTCCTTGTTTTACACCTGCTTTATTTCCTACTATAGCAATAGCAGTAAATTTATTTTTACCTTCAGAAATTGCTTTGAAGAAAGCTGTTCTTTCTGCACAGTTTGTTGGTGTATACGCAGCATTTTCTATATTGCATCCTTGGTAAATTGTACCGTCTTCACAAAGTAAGGCTGCACCTACATTAAAATTTGAATATGGTGTATAACAAAATTTTTGAGCCTCAAATGCTTTTTCAATTAATAATTTTTTATCAATCATATATTACCTCCAGTTTTGTCATTAAAGATATCTAATAAATTATTATCATGGTTGCAGGAGAAAATTGTATCAACAAGTTTATTTATATCTTTTACCTTAACAAATCCTCTTTCATATTCAACAAGATTTTCATCTACTAGTTCTTTAATGATTCTATTAACACTTCTAATATTTGAAGCAACGCTCTCTACTAGTATGTCTTTATGAACAGTATCTAATTTATTTTCATTTAAAAATTTCCACAAAAAAAATAATACTCTATACTTTAAATTATAAGTAGCATTTGCTTTATTAATTATACTTGCTTGATACATTTTTTTAGAAAGCTCAATATGTATATATAAAGAAAAATCACTATCACATTTAATCCAATTAAAAAAAGATTCTTTAGAAATCTTAATTGCATCACAAGGTTCAAGTGCCTCTACATAATTTAGTATTGGTTTATCTGCAAAGACTTCTAATTCTCCAAATATATCATTTTCACAATTAGTTCTTTCTAGATATTTAACTCCAGTAGGTGTTAGTGAATAAACTTTAACTTTTCCTTTTTTTATTATATATACATGTTTAGCTAATTCATTTTGTATAAGTATTTTATCAAATCTATTAAATTTGATATTTGTGAATTCATTTTTTATATATTTAGGACAAGTATCTATAAAATAAGGTAAGTTGTTCATTTAAATTCTCCTTATTAAGTGATTTAAGTTAAAGTATATTAATTATATCACAACAAAAAATTTAGAAAAGTAGTGATGTAGAAGTTAAGGACAAATGTCCAAACTGTATTTGTAAGTATAGATAGATATTTTTTAAAATAATTTTAGGTTCTGGTGTTGTTAATTAGGTATATAAAGAAAGTGTGAATATACATTAATATGTGGTTATTGAAAAAATATATAATATAAAGAGCTATTTACAAAATAATATTAATATGAACATAGATAATAAAAAATTATTAAAATGGGGTTGTCGCATTAAACTTTAATTGAGAATTTAAATTTTAAATTCTTAATTATGAATTGTGCGACAACCCCGTTTTAGTATGCTCAGCATGGATAATAACTTTATAGTAAACATCCGTTATGAGCTTTGAATTGGAAAGTACTATTCCTACTCGAGTATTTTATATTTTAAAAATTATTTTTTCTTTTTTAATAATATAGTTCCCATAAAGGTAGATATCATACCGAAAATTAAAGATATACCTGAACTTGCTGAAGAACCTGTATTAGGTAACTTATTAATTTTAAAATTAGTAGATTCTGAGTTATTAGTTTCTGAGTTAATAGTTTCAGAATTATTAGTTTCTTCTTTATTTGTTGTAGAATTATTTTCGTTATCATTTATTGGTGGAGTAACTACATTATTTGTATCTACTATATTTAATTTAACTAAATTAGTGATTTCAGTACCATCTGCAAATCCAACACCAATATTGTAATCATCTTTAACATCTAAATTTAAGTCTTCAAATAATCTTGCTGATAAAGTTATAGATCCATTATCTGTAGTGAAATACTCGTTAATAGAAGCTAACGAAATATTCCTAGTTAAATTTCTTTCTATTGTTGTTTTAGTAACCTTTATTCCATTTACTAAGATATATTCAATATCCTTGTTCTCTAATTTTGAAGAAATAATTTTTATATTAGTTGGTTTATTTATATCAAATACTATTTTTTCTCCATTATCAACATTTACAATAAGGTTATTTTCAACAGGAGGCTTTACCTCAGGTTTTTCTTCCTCAACAGGAGGCTTTACCCCAGGTTTTTCTTCCTCAACAGGAGGCTTTACCTCAGGTTTTTCTTCCTCAACAGGAGGCTTTACCCCAGGTTTTTCTTCCTCAACAGGAGGCTTTACCTCAGGTTTTTCTTCCTCAACAGGAGGCTTTACCCCAGGTTTTTCTTCCTCAACAGGAGG
>CAKVLD010000048.1 GCA_934755305.1 uncultured Clostridium sp.
GTCTGTTAAAGGTGGAGATTTAGCAGATCTTTCTGATACGCAACTAGAATGGCTTGATAACAAACTTTGGCATATAGCTCAAAAAAAATCTCCAGAACCAGTATTCATTTTCTGTCATGGTGCTTTAGCTAACACAGTTGCAGGTTCATATTCATATCAATATACTATAGAAAATGGTATAAAAAAGATATGGAATGGTGTACTTCAAGACTCTAAACTTAGATTTATACTAAATAAATATCCTAACGTATTCTATTTCTCTGGACATTCTCATTGGAATTTATCTTCTGCAAATACTATGTATCAAGATAAAGCTACTTATGGTGGAGGAATAGGTGCAACATTATTTAATGGTGGTTCTGTAACTAATCTATGGTCTGATAATGGTGGAATTGCAGGTGGAAGCCAAGGTCTTCATGTAAAAGTATATGAAGATAAAGTTGTAGTAAAAGGTAGAGATTATGCAAATAAAAAATGGATTTCAGATGCTGTATTTACAATTAATTTAAAAGATAAATACGATAGTCTTAATAAAATATATTACCAAAGCCCCAAGGAATAACTTTCCTTAGGGCTTTTTATTTCCAAATTATACAATTATCTTTTTTATAAATTATAAGATTAATTCATCATAACTAGTAATAATCTTATTAACTATTCCGTACTCTACAGCTTCTTTTGAATCTAACCAATAATTACGTTCAATATTTTCTTCTACTTCTTTTAAATCTTTTCCTGTAGCTTCACTTATTAATTTTGCAATTCTTAATTTAACCTTTAATATTTCCTTAGCTTCTATTGCTAAATCAGTAGTTTGACCACGTGCTCCTCCTGATGGTTGATGAATCATATATCTTGTATTAGGTAAAGAATATCTATTTTCTTTATCTGCTGCTAGATAAATAGTAATACCAGCACTTGCAACCCATCCTGTACCTATCATTATAACTTTTGGTCTTACAAACTTAATCATATCATGAATTGTATCACCAGCTTCTACATGACCACCTTGGCTATTTATAAAAATCTTTATTGGATCATTACTAATTTCTTGTAAAATTAATAGTTGAGTACTTACTTTAGCTGCAAGTTCTTGATTTATTTCTCCTGAAATTATTATAGTTCTTGATTTAATTAATTTTTCTGAAAGAATATCTGATTTATTAGAATCTTTTTTTTCACATTCTTCACCATTTATAAATGTATTATTTATACTTTCCATAGCTCTGCCTCCAAACCTCTATATTATTATTTATTGTATTCTTTTCCATATTACTATTAATATATCTCTACCTTATATATATGTCAACTTATGTTAATTCTAAAAAAAGTCAAGCCTCTTTTAATAATTGCCTAATATACTTTCTTTATATTCAATTTCACTTTCTAAAGTTTTCTGTTTCTTAAATTTAGTATATAAACCTATGCCTAAAAATATATTTGCAATAACACTTATTGCTCCAAGCACACATATTATTTTCTTCATAAATCACCTTTATTTAATAACTAGCACTGCTAATATAATATTTATCTCCACATTTAATTATTTCAAGATCAATAAATTTATTTAAAACCCAATTATCTTCTGCAATATCTCCAAAAGCAGCATACCATTTATAATTTCCTAACCCTTGTACATCATACCCTATATGAACCATGAATTTATTCCCAGATGTTTCTACAACTGAAGCATCTGTAATTCTATAATTAGAACACTTTAAAGTTACAGCTCTATCCTCTTTATCACCTTTTCTTATCTCTAAAGCTGCATTACTCATATATTCATCAAATAATTTTTTTCCTATTCTTATTTTTTCTTCTTCACTCAAATTTTCAACTGAATAAGCTTCCTCTACTAATTTTTCTTTTCCTTTACTTGATAATTCACTTATATCAAGAGTTTCCCCGTCTTTTCTTTTTCTTGCAAATTGTTTTCTCTCTAAATCAATTTGTTTTTCTAAACTTTCTTGTTTTTTTGATTTATTATATATAGCTATTCCTGAAAATATATTTGCAATAACACTTACAGTTAAAGCTATGTATAATATTTTTTTCACATTTATCACCCCTTATAAATAGAATAACATGACTTTTTATTCAATAAAATTACATTTAAATTAATTTTTTCCACATTATATCAATTTCTTTAATTTTTATATAAAGCATTGTAGTTATCAGAATTTCTTGCTCTAAAAAATAAGGAGTTTTCCTTAAGAATACTCCTTATTTTATCTAAACATTATTCATTTTTAAATATAAGCTATCTTATTTAACTTTTTTCTTTTTGTTATAAGCTATAGATAATCCTAAAGCTGACATTGCTAAAATTACAAAAACATAACCTAAGCTTCCATCAGCAGTTTTTGCTGCATTAATGCTATTATTTAAATCTTCTCCATTAACTGTAGAAACATTATCTACTATTGTATCATTATTATCTATTTTACTTTGATTATTTCCTTGATCTTTATTATCTACTGCAGCCCCACCATTAGCTTTATCATAACTTTCTGAATCTACTAATACATAAGAAGATTTAGCTGGAACTACTACTTTATTTCCTTCTACAGTACCAAGTTTACTTTCACCTGCTACTTTTTCATTTACAACTACTGTCCAATTTTCTCCTGGTAAAGTTATTTCAACTGGAGTTGTATTTGAATTAAATGCTACAGCTATTTTATTCCAAGAATCATTAGCTACTGATCCATCTAAAGTATAAGCAACTACATTTTCTTCTGCAAAATCTTTTCCTTTTTCTAAGAAAGTAAGAGCTTTTTGAATTTCATCAGTTGTATTCATTCTGAAAGCTTTATGATTCTTTCTTAAAGAAATTAATCCTTTATAATAATTAAATAAATCACTATATTCCTCTTTTCTACTCCAATCAATTGAATTTACACTATCAGGTGACTTGTAACTATTTTCATCAAGAGTACCATCTTCTTTCACCTTAGTTCTAGCAATTTCTTCTCCTGCTTGGAAGAATGGTATACCTTGTGATGTTAATACTATTCCAGCTGACATCTTATTCATAGCTACTAATTCTTCCTTAGTTGCATCTTTACAAGTAACTTGTAACTTATCCCATAAAGTATAATTATCATGTGCAGAAGTATAAGTAATTGTTTGATATGGCTCATTTGCCCAAGGAGTTTTGCCATAACCTGAGAAAGAATCAGATCCACCTTTATATTCTACTTGATTATGTTTAGTTGAAGCTACTATACCAAACTTAATAAGATCTTCTAAACCAGCTTTACCATTAATAAAACCTGGAGTTTCTCCTTCGAATACATGCCCCTTAATTCCATCTCTTATATCATCACTAAAAGCTCCAACTTGTAACTCTCCAAACTTTGGAATATTAACCTTTAATACTTTTTGATCGTCTGGTAATGGAGAATCTCCTCCATTCCAACCTTCACCATAAACTAAAATACTCTTATCAATTTTATTTAATTCATTTCTAACAATTTTAATAGTATCAATATCATGTATTGCCATAAGATCAAATCTAAATCCATCTATATGATATTCATTTGCCCAGTAAAGTACAGAATCAACTATTAACTTTCTAACCATTGAACGTTCTGAAGCTGTTTCATTACCACAAGCTGAAGCATTTGAAAAATCCCCTGTTTCAGTTTGTCTATAATAATAATCAGGTACTGCTAAATTTAAATTAGAATTAAAACTTGCTGATGTATGGTTATAAACAACATCCATAACTACCCTAATTCCTGCTTTATGAAGTTCTTTTACCATTTCTTTAAATTCAGAAATTCTAACTTCTGCTTTGTAAGGATTTAAAGAATATGAACCTTCTGGTACATTATAGTTTTGTGGGTCATATCCCCAATTAAATTGAGGTATATCTAGTCTACTTTCATCTATTGATGCTGTATCAAAAGATGGAACTAATTGAACATGAGTTATACCTAATTCTTTTAAATGATCTATACCAGTTTTTATATCACCTTTCCCAAACAAGCTTGTACCAGATTGCCATACACCTTTATATTTTCCTTTAACTTCTAAAGATGCACCTGAAGTATCACTTTGAGTTAAATCTCTAATATGCATTTCATAAATTACAGAATCTGTTGCATCTATAAGTTCTGGTTTCTTTTCTATATCCCATCCTGAAGGATTAGTAGAATCTAAATCAATAACCATACCTCTATTACCATTAACACCTACAGCTTTTGCATAAGGATCTGTAACTTCATTTTCTTTTCCATAATTTGTAACCAAATAATTGTAGTAAACTCCATTTAAATCTCCAGGTACTTCAAGAGTCCATACTCCCTTTTCACCTTTAACCATATTTTTAACTTCTTTTGCATCACAATCATTTCCTGCATCATATAAAGCTAATTTAACTTCTGAAGCAATAGGTGCCCATAATACAAAAGTAGTTTTATCTTTTGAATAAAGTGCTCCAAGCTTTCCATTATAAGTATAAAGATTTGCAAATTCTTCTGAATTTAATATCTTACCTAATGTAACTTCTTTAGGCTTGTACCCTTCTACTTCTAGAGTATATGATTTGCTTAAATCAAGATTTGATTTAGTTACTATCTTTACTTCATTATCTGATTTCGGAATTATTTCTAACCCTTCCATAATACTTCCGTTTTCTTTTAAAACAACTTTATCTTTTAAATTATCAAATAGTTTTATATTAGCTGAAAAGCTAATTTCATTAATTGAATCTATTTGCGCTCTCTTTATATTTGGACTTTTTATTGCATCTTCTTCTTTATAAACTATTTCTGATGTCCCTTGAACTAAATAAGCATTAATTACACCATTTTTATCTGCATAAGCTAAATTAATAAATCTATCATCTTGTCCATCTTTTTCAGACCAATCAGGTTTTCTAATAATAATACCAATTCCTCTGTTATCTACAGATTTATCAGCTGTTGATCTTACATTTTCCATTTCTATTTTTGCAACTTTACCAAATGAATCTTCCTCAGTAAAATTGTAACCGTTACCAGGAATAATAGGATTATTCATTATTGATGAATCTATCCAAGACCATACATCAAAAGAATCATAATCATTATTAAATCTATAATAATGAAGATTTAAAGTTACCTTATCAAATTCTTTATTTAACTTTTGTTCTTTTGCAGTTCTTTTTGAAGAATCTTCTTCATCATTAATAATTATTTCCTTATCTCCTTCTGATAAGTCTACAGTTTGATCTACACCAAAGTAATTTTCTGCCCAATCATTAGAACCAACAGTTTTTCTAAGAATATATCCAATGGAACCTGCTTCTTTAGTAGTTTTAATTACTGCATATTTTCCATCTTCATCTTCTCCAAGAAAATCCACTCTCTTACCATCTTTACCACTTTCCCAAACCCAAAAATTCCAACCATCATAATTTTTATCTTCCCTATTGTATCTAATTTTTACATACACATCTTCAGAAGAATTATTAGTTTCCTCTGCTTTTGAGGCAATTGGTACTTGTATTAATGTCACAAATAGTACTAAACTAAGTACTGTTGCTAGAATTCTTTTTAATTTTTCCATTCACATATCACTCCCCATTTTTTGTTTGTATTACCATTTAATAAAATTATAACCATTTTATCGATTTATGTAAACCTATACTAGAGCTTATTTTTAAAAAAATAAGCATTATTTTTTACAGCAGCTTCTTCTTTGCCTACATTTTTTGTATATAATGTAGATTAATTCTTATATCTAAGTTAAAATTATATTAAATTAAAAATATTTATATAAGGAGATTTTCATGACTAAAGAAATAAATGCAAAAAGCCTTCTTTCTCGTAATAAAAAACCTAGTAGTTGGTTTGGTTGTAGTTATCTATTTAATATTTATAGAGGATGTGAACATCATTGTATATATTGTGATTCTCGAAGTTTGTGCTATAGAATAGATAATTTTGATGAACTTATTGTTAAAGGAAATGCTGTCGAACTTTTAGAAAAAGAATTAAAAAATAAAAGAAAAAAAGGTACTATTGGTACTGGTTCAATGAGTGATCCTTATACAAAATCAGAAAAAAACTTTTTATTAACTAGAAAATGTTTAGAGGTTATTTCTAAATTAAATTATCCTGTACATATAACCACTAAAAGTAATTTGATATTAAGAGATATAGATATACTTAAAGAAATAAATAAAATTTATGCTTCTGTAGCTATGACAATTACTACTTCTGATGATAATTTAGCAAAAACCCTAGAACCCCTTGCACCTTCATCTACTGATAGATTTAAATGTCTTGGAATTCTTTCTAGTATGGGCATATGTACAAGTATAACTCTTATGCCAATTCTTCCTTATTTAAATGATAATAAAGAAAATATTTTAAACATTGTAAATAAAGCAAACTATTATGGTGTAAAACATATTGTTCCATGGATGGGTATGTCGCTTCGTGATAGGCAAAGGGATTACTATTATAAATGTTTAGATAAAAATTTTCCTGGAGTAAAAAATAAATATATTAAAAGATATGGTGACAAATATATATGCAACAGTCCAAATATTATTAAATTAAATTATATCTTATCAGATGCTTGTACTAAATACAATATTTCTTTAAAAATGCCATACTATGAAGAAAAGGTAAGCTCTATCCAATTAAATATGTTTAATGATTTATAGTACAAATTCACTATTTTAAAAAGCATGTACTTTTGTGTTTATGTACATGCTTTTTAAAACAATAGTTTCTCTAATTATCTATAAGATTATTTCATTGTAACTTTTTTGTTACCATTTAAAAATTTAGTTGCTTTCCATTTATATTTTTCTAGTTTACATTGATGAATATTGATATAAGTTCTAGAATTATAAATATTGTCTTAGTTGATCTAAAGTATCAATATCCAGAATATTTTCTATAATTAAATTCAATTTGTCACCATTAAGATTCTGTATTTTATCATTGAATTCCTTACTTACATTACCGAATTTCTTATTAAGTAATTTCAATACTGTTTCAACATCTTTTAGCCTTGATTTTTCTATTCCTTCTTTTCTTCCTTCTTCTATCCCCTTTTCAATTCCTTTTCTTTCAGCCTCATTCAATGCACTAACTTTATCCTTCAATATCTTAGCTCTCATCTCATAAAGTTCTCTCTGTTTTTTATCGCTACTAATCTTTATAAGTTCATCTTTTGCTTTCCTTATTTCTTCAATGCTCATCTCTAAATTCCTCACCTTTTCACTTTCAGGATCTTTTAAAAATTCAGTCCATGCAACAAGCATATCTTTTTCATCACAACTTTCATTTAATTTTGGTATTTCTATAAAATGAATCTCCTCTACATCTGTAAGTTGCTCATTGGTTTCAATCTCTTTTAATCTGTATGCATTATGAAACCTATCATTTTTTAAGTATTTAAAATTTAGTATGTTAATGCAGATAGTTCTTTTCAACAAAGAGTAATCTTCCCCTTCATTTAGCTGTTCTTCGTAGAGCTTACTCCAATAATACAAACCTCTCTTTATCATGTTATATTCATTTTTCATCTGTATTTCTATGTTTATAACTTCATCATTGCTGGTCTCTGCTTTAATATCAAGCCTTGAAAATTTATCTTCAATAAAAGCCTTCTCTAAATCTGTATTTTTAATTTCAACTTCTGTTATTGGATAAGGATTTTTTAATACTGAATTCAAAAAAGATATCAGTATCCTTTTGTTCTTTTCTGCTCCAAATATATTCTTAAAAATAAAATCTATTTTAGGATCAAGTAAACCTCTTATCATGGCATAACCTCGCTATATATCTTAATTTATTATTCTAATTATACCCCATATTTAAAGGTATTAAAACACTGGAGTTTGTTGCCATTTATATTTTCTAAACTTGATATATCTTGTTATTAATTGATTTTTAACCTAGAGTAGACCCCTTAATATTAAATATTTAATATTTGAGACTACATATTTAACTGCCTCTTCTGGCTTAAGTCCGTAATTATCTTTGTTTGTTTAGTTGTCTATAAACATCCTCCACAAATACATGCATTACCTGTTTTTTAACATCATCATTATTAAGTAGCAAAGTAAAGAAGTCCTGATTTTGCTCTAATCCTTCTATTAATGCATCATCAAATTCAAATCCAAAATTGCTTAAAGTATTATTTTTTGCACTAGTCTTTAACTCTGGTGATTTTAAAAGATATGTTAAGAAATTATATTTCTTATTAATATCAGAATCTTCGAAGCAAGATGCCTATAGATGATAATCATTGGAATTATTACATCCTTGTATTTATCGCTTTTATATGCCCCCTTAACTTGTTTGCTATGTTCCATACCATAGCTACTTTCTTTGATACATTAATAGAATTATCTTCCCACATTATTTGCATTTTATAGCATTTTTTGTATGCAAAAGAGTCTAAAATAAATTTCTTAAACTCTTTTTATATGTATATTTTTAACGTTTTTTGTAATTATCTACTAAAATATTCTCTACTATATATTTCTATTGGAATATGATTTTCAACAGTTTTATTCAAATCATTAATTAAACTTTTAAATAAATTATCCGAATTACCATTAATACATATTGCTTCTTCAATTGGTGTACCATCAACATAATTTAAATAGGATCACCTATTACAAAAATCTCGTTTCATTGCATATATAACTGAAAATTCATCCTTCACATAAGTTTCTCTATCTACTTTAAATTCATCATTCATACTATCACATCCTTCTATAATAAAATTCTTTCTTTCCCCAATTCAAATTCTTCTTTATATTCATCAAATGTCATTTTATAAATTTCGCATCCCAATTCTCTACCTATTTCTTTAAGCTTGTCTTCATAGACCTTATCACATTTCAATCCTATATAAATTGCTTTCACCTTTAATCCAACTTGTGCTAAAGAAAATAGCTTTCCTTTTGAATTTTCTTTATCATTATTAGTCATTAATATTCTATATTCCTTTTCATATGCCCAAAACTCGTGTTTACAATTCAATGATTTAATAAACAAATCAGTATATATAGGATTTACATCATTTATTACTACTTTTTCTAACATATTTGTAATTATGACACTACAACTATTTCTCTTCTTTTCATATGATACTGGCATAATAAAATCCGGCTTCTCAACATCATATTGAACACAATAGCCCTGATGATTATTTGCATAATGAGCCCACATAGGCATATTCAAACATACACAATGCTTCTTTTCTTCCATATTAGAAAAACTTGTAGTTAAAATTTGTTCTTTTATTCTATTAATCTTATTTTCTATAATCTCAGCAGGCCAATTATTATTGTTTAACTTGTTTCTATCTACATACAACATCTTATATTCAAATGGATCATTGAGTTCTTTATAATTACACAACCATATTTTATTTTCACGTAATGAACGTAACTTTTTTTTATTTTCTTCATCATATTTGCTAAATCTTTCATCCAGCAATGGAATATATTTATATAACGTAGATGGTACCAAACTATTCTTATATTTTTGTGCCTCATCACAACCTTTTTCTTTTAAAATACTATAATATTTTTTCATAATAATTATTTAATCTCCTTTTAAATTTATATATACTGTTAATAAAATTTACTCTCCTAATTCCATGAATTTTTAGACTTAGCTTTAATTAACTCACCATTTTCATAGAAGCTACTATATGAATCTAGTGTAGGTCTAAATATTTTAAGCTTTTTAGCAAAATATACTTGTTTTATCTCATACTCCTTTAATTTACTTTTAATACTTTACATTTTCTACTTAACCTATTATGTAAAATTATGTAAATAAAACACCATATTTTTTCGTATTCGTAAAGTCTTTTTTACATTTTACTTTTACATTTTTAATATATGCGTAAAAAAATTGACACGTAGCAGTATCTAAATTTTAATGATCATTTCTTAAATATCCAAATGTTACCCCTAAATCAATAGTCTCATTATGAATATTAAATGTTCTCTCTTCCCCATTAATTATGAGATTAAATAAATACTCCTTAAGGTTATTATAATTATTTAAATTCTTTATCAAGTCATCAAATAAGATACTTATTCCTAAGCATACCTAAAAACTTAAAAATAATTGATTATCACTGCTTTTATCCACTTCATCAATAAATAATACAACTTCTCTGTTGCACTTTTTAATAAAATTAGTTATAGCCTTTGATAAATCTCTTTTTCATAATGCACCTCATATCTTTATTACTTAAAAATATTTCTATAAAAACTTAGCTTTCCTATATTAATGTACTTATATTTTATTATAATAATAAGATCAATTCTATAGCTATATTATTGACATTTTTTAGATGTAATCAATTATATATACTCTAAAAAATCAAAAAGTGTTTCGCAAATAACTTATAATTATCTACGAAACACTTTCTTATATTATTCTTCTAATAAAATATTTTTTAATTATTAATAATTAGTTGTTAACCATTCTTTCACAGTCAATCCAAGTGTACCTGCACCTGCACCATCCTTAGCATTTAAAGTTTCTACTAAAGTACTTGGATCATCAGCTTTATAAGAATAAGGTAAAGTATTAAATCCATTCCATGAGAAAGGTAAAGCTTCTGCTGGTGTTGGACTTAATGGACTTCCTTCTGTAGTGCTGTTTCCTCTAAAGTTTATATCTTCAAAATTATAGATAGTATCTAAAGCTTCTATCTTACCAGTATATTGTGATTTATTAACGCTCTTTTGATTATTCTTTAAAGGTTGCTTAACTCCTAGAATAACGCTCTTTTCAAGTAATAGAGCTCCACCTTCTGTAGATAATGCTCCATTAGTTGAAATACCAAAGTGATATCCTGCATTTGTTATATTTAATTTTACATCTGAAGGAATTACTTTACTTGCAGCATTACAACCATCAGCATCCATAACCACATTGTAAACATGAGCATTTCCCCCTCTAAGTCTTGGCATTCTATCTTGAGAATCCTTATAGTAGTTATGATGTAAAGTTAATTCTAAGTCCTTATTATCTGATGCAAATTCACTAGAACCTATTAAATGTGTTTTCTTTTGAGGTGCTGCAACTTGCATTATATCTTCCATACTTAATCCTTGTCCTCTTAAGTAATTATACATTGGATATGCTGACTTATTGTTTTCCATTTCATCAAACATACTCTTAAAGAATGTTGTATTTGGGTCACCAGGTAAGAACCTACACCAAGATATTGTAAGACCTTTAGTTCCCTTTTTAGAATCTATAATTCCATCGTAAGCTTTTCCAAATGTACAGTGATCTATCCAAACTTTATTACATCCTTCTATAGTTACATAATCCCAGTCATTTCTATCATAATTACCTTTTGTACTTTCATCCCATTCCCAGAATTCATCAAATGTAATATTTCTTACTACTACATTTTTACAACCTTTAAAACTGAATCCTGCATGAGTAAGCTTAGCTCCATTCTTAGAATAAATAGTTAATCCATCAAATGAATCTACCTTCGCTTTACTTACTCCTGTTTTCTTTAATAAAGGATGTGTTATAGCAGAATTATGAGCTGTAAATACAGATGCTTTCTTAGCTTCATCAGGTAACATGTTCCATCCTAAATCAATATCATTTGCTATTTCTATAACTTTAACTCCTGAACCTTTCTTTAATGCATTAGCTAATTCTGTTGCATTAGTAACTTTTGCGTAAGCTTCACTATTTTCATCAATAACTCCTCCACCTACATTTCCTGCACTGAAGCCTGTTACTGAATATTTACTTAAAGCTCCTTCTTCTGATGGTATTGGATTCACTGGTTTTGGATCTACTGGTGTTGGGTCTACTGGTACTACAACATCTCCTCCAGCGCTTAAGTTTGTAACTTTAATATCATCAAATAATACATTAACTTTCTTTGTCATTAAAGCTACTGCCCCATTTGTTAAACTAGTATCTTCTTTTTCAAGAACTAACTTTCCATTTAGATAAGCTTTTAGTTTACTACCAGACATATCTAGCTTTAAATCATACCAAGTATTTTCTAATATACTAGTTTTCACCTTGCCTAATACAGTAGTTTTTCCTTTTACTACTTTTATTAATTCAACTCCATTTTTTTCACTTAAAGCTACAGCATAATAGTTTTTAGAATCTGTAACTCTACCACATAATGCAGCTCTTTTTAAACTATTAAATTTAGTAGCTTTTACCTTTCCCTCCACAGTATAATCTTTCCAATTAACATCTCCTCTAGAAACTAAGCCATCCTTTTTACTTTCTGTGTTAGTAAATGCTTTACTATCATCATTTACTATACCCCAAGTACCTTTATTGGTAGTCCAAGCGTCACTTCCTGATTCAAAATCTTCACTAAACTCAGCTTCATATGCAATGGCTTTTTGTGATATAGGAGCAATTCCCATAAATATAGTCATAGCTATGATTAAACTAATACTTTTCTTTTTCATAATTTCTCCCCCATAATATACATATTTCTCCTCAATATTAAAACAAAACATGTATACATTCAATTGTATTAGCATAATATAAGTTTTTTTACTCGTAAAAGTATACTAGTTTCAATACTTATTCTGTACTTAAAAAAATCAAACAAAAATAGAAATCCAGAACAAAATAAAAAGAAGACGTTCTCTATATAAGGACAAGTCTTCTTTTCATTTCTATTCTACAATATAAGCACTTACTATTTCTCCACAATATACTATATGCAAATCTCTTTCTCCATTTTCATTTGCTTGATAGAACATATTTGCATTTTCTTCAGTAATTTCTTTTAACCCTTGTACTTGTCTATAAACAACTTTACATTCAAGAGTTAATGGTAATTCCTTAATAGCAGGAACAGAAATCACTTCTGGCTCTTCAAGAGTTAAATTAAGTTCCTTAATCTTATCCATATCACGACCAGATTTTGATCCGCAAACACTTAATATCTTTTTATCAAATTCTCCAACTGGAATATTTATAGTAAACTCAAGATTCTTATCTAATTGTTCTTTTGTAAAACGACTTTCTCTAACGAAAGCTGTAAATATTGGCTTTCTCCATTCAATACCAAGAGTTCCCCATGATATAGTCATAGTATTTACTTTTCCATCAGCTTTTGTTGTTAATAAAACACCGTTTTCAACAGCTTTCATAATTTCTTTAGCATAATTTAATACTTCTATTTTTCTTTTCATAATATTACCTCCATAAAGTTTAATTTATTTCATAATAAAATAAGAAGTTCATATTAGCAAGTACACATTTTTTTAATATATACTATTCCCTCAAGAAATATAGACATATTTTAGTTATTTTTAATGACATCAAAAGCATCTATTGATATTGAAGTTCCACTTGATTTTTTAGATTTTAAACCAGAGCATTCTACTGTTATTGTATGTTCACCATAAGCTAAATCTAATTTTTGAAAAGTAACAACACCATCTTGAGATATAGCTCTACACATATCAGCTGGGTATACAACTCCATCAACTATAATCTTAGCTATTCCTCTATTATTTCCTACACTAGATATTAATTTTATACCAGTACCATTAAATTTGAAGACTGCTTTTGCTCCCATTTCTTTAGTCTCAAATATTTTACCATCAGAATACTTAGAACTATTATTAGTTATCCAACTACCTGTATATTTAATTATTGATGCATTTTCTTCTACTCTTGTAACTGTAGAGTCCACTACTTTATCTTCTATTACATAATCCATAATCTTACTATCACTATTGCCAACACTATCTTTAACTGTTACTTTTATTTTATATGTTCCCGCCTTACTAGGTGTCCAATTAAAGTTTGAACTAACTGAATAGTCTTTTAATACTTGTCCATTTACTTCATATTTATATTGTAAAGCTCCCATTTTACTAGTTGCTACTGTATCAAATAATATAGAAGAACCTACTTTTTGTGGAGAATTAACACTAGTAGTAACTTTAATAATAGATAGTTTATCCTGTGTATTTACTATATTTCCTACCCTAGCTAAAGGTACAGAAACTCTATCAACATCTTCTTTTTCTGCTGATGTAGAAGCATCTGCTGAATAAGGAGTAGTTGCATTATCTAAAAATGTCATATCCATTGGTATAGATCCTGTTCCTGATGCTCCAAATGTACTTATAAGCATAGCGCCAATACCATTTTTCTCAATATATGATTTATCTATACCTAAAGATTTTAATGGGATAGCCATCTCATACATTGTATCTTGCTTAGTATCATGTCCTTTTGTTAAGAAATCTACCCAATTTGATGAAGAATTAAGTAAATCTTCTGGTTTATATCCTTCATATCCATTAGCCTTAATTCCATACATAGAAGATCCTAAAAATCCATCCCCATATACATAACTAACTCCAGCATCTCTAAAATCTACGGCTGAATCATAATCAAACTTTCCATCTACAACTGAGAATATTGCTGGCTTCCCTACCTTTGGTTTAGCAGAAAAACAAAGAATTTTATCAACAGCTGTATTAAACTTAACATTTAATCCCCATACTGATTTTCCATCACTTGCTGTTCCAGCTGATGTATTTCCTGTTCCTGTATTTAAAGCTAACATTATTGGAATATCACCATTCCAAGGTTTACCATTATCTGATATTGGATATCCTTGACTTGGATCTACTACATCAGTTACATTTGTATACTGCCACATAAAGTATAAATTTTCATCATCCCAAGCAGAATATAATGCATAAGTATCATATACTGGTCCTTCATGAGAACCTCTAAATATACGAGGATCATCATTAGCTACACCTTGAGCTATTTTCATATCTTCTGACCAATCACTAAAATCTCCATCAATTTTTATTGTTTTACTTTTTCCTACACTTTGATTAGGATTAGTAGCATAGTATCCTTCTAAAGCAGTATCTGTTATATCTGCTTTAACTACATTTATATTAAACAAACTACATATCATTACAGTAGTAATAACACTAGTTATCATTTTTATCTTTTTAAATTTCATAATTTTCCTCCTTAATTATTTAACAAAAACATTAGCTTTTAAAGAATATCACCATTAAAAATTTCAAAAGCATCTATAGAAATAGTTGCTGCTGTTGAATCAAATCCATATAGTCCAGTATATTCTATATAAACTGTATGAACTGAATTAGTAAGATCTGTTTTTTCAAAAGCTACTCCTTTATATTCCATAACATCATTAAACATATCTGCTGAATAGACCTCACCATCAATAAATACCTTAGCTACACCTTTATTAGATGCTAAAGTTGAAAGTATTCTGATACCATCTCCCTTAAATGTAAAGCTTAGGTTCGCACCAGCTTCATATGCATATTTTTCAGTAGAATTACTATAAGAGCTATTTACTTTTTCTTCCCAAGCTCCTGAATAAACTATTTTTGAATTATTTTCTTCTACAGTCTTAATATTTTTATTCGGATTTTCTACTATTGTATTATTTAACATCCATACTTCACCTGATAATTCAATACCTGCTTGATTTGCACCTGGATATTGTCCCCATGATCCATTAAATATAACTTTTCCACTTACTATTTTATCAGTCGTAAAAGTATACCATCCATCTCCTTCTGCAGTCATAGCTGTTCCTGGCCAATTTCCTGTATATTTTACTGCTGTATTTCCATCTCCTGTGTATACATAAATATTAGGAGCTCCATTCCAACTATCATTTTTAACATGTACTATTAAAGAATCTTCTTTTGATAACTTTGAATATTCAAAAACTACTGTTTTATCATCAGAAGTAAATTCTCCTGTACTATTAGAAGGTGTAGACACCAACTTATATCCATCTATGTTTTTAGGAGCCACATTGTACTTTGTACCAATTTGTCCTGTTAATACTTCACTATTTCCTATTTCTACTCCAGTTTCTTTATCTACATATTTAACATTTACTGTTCCTTTTTCAGGTTTTTCAACTATATGATTATTTAATATCCATACTTCGCCTGATAAATCTAGACCTGGTTGATTTACCCCTGGATATTGTCCCCATGATCCATTGAATATAACTTTGCCACTTGCTATTTTATCTGTTTTATAAGTGTACCACCCATCTCCTTCTGCAGTCATAGCTGCCCCTGGCCAATTTTCTGCATATTTTACTGCTGTATTTCCATCTCCTGTGTATACATAAATATTAGGAGCTCCATTCCAACTATCATTTTTAACATGTACCTCTAACTTATCTGATATTCTATTGTTTATATTTAATAAATTATTAGTTAATCTCCCTCCGCTTTCGTAATCGTTTCCATTTTTAAGTGAATTAATTATTGTACTTGCTTTTGAAGCCTGTCCAAAATTACTTATATCACTTGTTGAAGCCATTACTATATTATTAGAAACTAATACAGCAAAAACCATAGTTAACCCTAAAATATCTTTTACTTTTTTTAAATTCATAATAAAACCTCCTTATTTTTATTTTATAGAAAAATACTATCCTCCTTTATTATTTTTTTATTATACCAAACACCAAAACAAACTAATATCCCATTTATTTCAATACTTGTTAATTTAATAATACTTCTATTAAAAAACCTTTTCAATTATTTTCTTGTATTTTTCATTTTTCGTAAAATATTACATATATATTTTTGTGCAAATTGTAGAATAAAAAAATAATATTATTTTTTCTATTTAGTTTTAATTAAGATTTTTTCATCTGTTAAGATAATGTTAAGATTTCTATGTTATAATTAAATTGTAAATATATTATAAGATAATTATGATATAAACTCTATTAACTTCTAATTTAATAAAACTTCATTTTATTCTCATTTTTTATTAAATTAGATAAATGTAGCAATTATTTTGCTTACTATAATCTTTTTACAATACAAAAAATAAGTGAACAATAACATCTATCACTCTATTGTTCACTTATTTTTTTATCTTATTTTACTTCTATGTTTATATTTTTAACATCTAAATTCAAAGATGTACATGCAGCTAAAATAAATGGTTTATAAAAATTTCTAACCTCACTAGCTATACTTTCATCTCTGCAATACCAAGTTAATGTATCTCCATCAAAATTAGCACTGTGACACCCGTAATTAAAATATTTTCTATATGATTTTTCTGATATCTCACCTTTAATAATTTCTTTTATATTTTCTTCAAGTCCAATATTTTCTGCCATTATATATTCCTCTACTTATCTAAACATTTATCTAAAGAGTCTTTAATAAACTCTTTATCCATATTTTGACCTATAAATACTAATTTTATAACTCTATCACCATAAGTATCATCCCAGTTCTTTCTTAGGTCTTCATTCATAGCTAAAGCTTGTTTTCTTTCATATTCTGTTCCTGCTGCAAACCATCTACCTACAGCAACTGATTGCATTTGTTGTCCTGCTTGTTCAAACATATAAGACATGTCTCTTTCATCTGAAAACCATAATATTCCCTTACATCTTATTACATTCTTAGGCCATTTATCTACAAAAGCCTCAAACTTTTCTGTATTAAAAGGTACTCTTCTTTCATACACAAATGTTGATATACCGTATTCTTCTGTTTCTCCTTCCTCTTCATCTTCATCATTTTCTAATTCCTTAACCCAGCCTGCTGACATACTAGCTGTTTTAAAATCAAAAGATTTAGTATCAAGGATTTTACTTACATCTACCTTTCCATAATTAGTCTCTATAATTTCAGCTGTTGGTTGAAGTTTCTTAACTATAGCTCTAACCTTTGCTAATTCTTCTTCACTTAATTCATCAACCTTATTTAAAATTACAGTATTACAGAATTCTATTTGTTGAATTAATAAATTTTCTATATCTTCATCATCTATTTTTTCAGTTTCAAGTAACTTTTCACCACAAGAAAATTCACTTACAAGCCTTAATGCATCAACAACAGAAACTACATTATCTAATCTACATATTTTAGGTAAGTTTTCATTTTCTAACAATGTATCCATCATTGTTATAGTTTGAGCTATTGGTATTGGTTCACATATTCCACTTGCTTCAATTAATATATAATCAAAACGACCAGTTCTTATAAGTTCTGTAATTTGCTTTATTAAATCTAATTTTAACGTACAACATATACATCCATTTGATAAAGGTACTAAGTTTTCTTCTTGTTCTGTAGCTATTCCACCTTTATCTATTAGTGCTGCATCAATATTAACTTCTCCAATATCATTTACTATTACTGCAACCTTATATCCTTTTTGGTTATTTAAAACATGATTTAATAAAGTTGTCTTTCCTGCACCTAAATAACCTGTAAGTAAAGTTATTGGTACTACTTTTACTGACATAAAAATTACTTCCTTTCTATAAAATAAATATTTTTATATGTTTACTCTTAATCACAATGAAAATTTTAGCATTTCTACATTATTTGTCAATCTTATATTTACAAAAAAATAGCTACCTATTTATACAATAGGTAACTGCTTGTATTTTAACGTATTTTCCATCCTGCATAACTTAAAACCAGTAAAATTCAGTGTTCACTAGCAAAAAAATTTTATAATTTCATTTACGTTAAAAACTTATTAACTCGTGACTTTTTCTTTATTTTTATCTAAAATACATACAATTGCTTTCTCCACCTTATGATCTCTAATTTCAATTACCTTTATAGTAAGACCTGCCACTTCAACTTGAATACAACTTCCATCTTCAGGAAACTTACCTAAAGTTCCAAAAACTAATCCATTAAAAGTATCAAACTCTTCTTTAGGCAAAGTGATATTTAAAGCATCTTCTACATCATTTAAAAGTGCTGATCCACGAATTGTCCATGTATTTGAATTAATTTGTTTAATTTCAGGTTCCTCTTCTATTCCTTGGCTTTTTGTAATAAAATCACCAAGAAGCTGTTCAATTAAATCATTCATTGTAACTATTCCTATAATCCCACCATATTCATCTAATACATTTACAAAATAATTCTTAGATTCCTTCATATTCCGAAATAGTACATCTGCCTTTACACCTTCTGGTACAAAATAAGGTTTCTTAACAGCCTTATCTATAATATTCTCTTTATTTTTATTATCCAACCTAAAATATTCTTTTGAATCTAATATACCAACTATATCATCTACAGATTCGTTACAAATTGGATAAAATCTATGATGACTATCCTTAATAGTTTTTTCCCAAACTTCTATAGATTCCTCCAGCCATAGCATAGATAATTCAGTTCTATGAGTCGCTATTTCACCAGCTGTTAAATCATCAAACTCAAATACATTTTGAATAATCTCATTTTCGTCTTGTGCTATTATTCCTTTCTTGCTACCTTCTTCTAATAACATCCTTATTTCTTCTTCAGTTAATTCTTCATCTTCATTATTAGGATCAATTCCAATAAGCTTCAATACACCATTAGTAGATTTAGTTAACAACCATACAATTGGTGCAAATATTTTTGATATAATAATTATTCCTCCTGACATTGCAAGTGAAATTTTTTCTGATTTTCTCATTGCAATTCTCTTTGGAACTAGCTCCCCAAAAATCAATGTTACATAGGATAATATAATGGTAATACAAATAACTGATAAAGTATCTAAAGTATCTCTTGGAATTTTAATCCCCAAACTTATAATGTAATCAACTATTATGTTAGAAAAATTATCTGCTGCAAAGGCACTTCCTAAAAAACCTGATAAAGTTATAGCTACCTGAATAGTTGCTAAGAACTTAGCAGGTTCATTAATAAGACTTATTAATCTATCTGCTCTTTTATCTCCATTAGCAGAAAGCTTTTTTAACTTATTATCTTTCATTGATATAACAGCAATCTCCGCACAAGCAAAAATAGCATTACAAAATATTAAAATAACCTGTAATAACAACATAAGTGGTATAGAATCTTTCAATATACTCTCCTCCAAAATATAAAATATTAATTTTAATTTATTAATAACATAGCTAAAATCATTCTCTTAAACGTAGACTATGTCCAAATATATTAAAATTAATATACAAGGGAGGCTTATCGGAACTACCAAAATCCTCTTCTTTCATTCTCTACTCAAACATCCTTTCAAAATAAATATATTATTATTATATTATATTTTTATTTGCTTTTCACTTTTTGGGTAATAAAAGTATTATTTTTCTAAATATATATTTAACATTTAAGATTAATAGTGCTATAATCAAGTTAAGGTAATAAATATTCTTTATTATCTTAAAGATCTTAATTATATGTATTTTTTAAGATAAAAAGTGTTAGAAAAATTAATATCATTATTAAAAGAGGTGTTTTTTCATATAGAGTAATAGTATAAGTGCAGAAAATTCATTCACATAGATGCTAAATTAATATCCAAGAAGACAGGACAAAATATTTAATTTAATATTTAATACTGTGGAAATTAGAAGTGCATATATTGAGAATTGAAGTAAAAATCCCTGCAGTATATCAAACTTTATTTTACTATATAAATAGTATTGTTTAATATAAGCAAAATAGAATTGCAGAATTTTATTTCTATATAAAATAATATTTTTTAAGAAAGAAGTAATGTAAAATGACAAAAATGGCTATAGAAATAGATATTAAAAATGAAAATGAACTTTTAAGAGTTTGCGAAAACAATTTAAAAAATGCAAAGAGTGATACAGAAAAAACTAAATTAAACAACTCAATTTCTAAGATAAAGGCAGAAATTAGTAGACTTGAAGCTGAAGAAAAAGCAATGTAAAAGATTTTTATCATATCTATATAAATGATTATTTTTACACAAGTACCATTAATTTAGTTCTAATACTTTTTATTTGATTATTTTTACAGCAATAAATACAGAAAGGAGAATAAAACTCAGATGTGGTTTTATCCTCCTTTCTATTTTATTAATTTGTAGTTCTTAGTTTATGCCAACGTATATATATTTATCAACATTGCCGCTATAACTATTAAAAAATAAATAACATAAAATACAGGTGATATTTATCCACTTCTTTTGTATAATATTTAAAATCATCATGTGTTATTATTATACTTATTCTTTCCAATCTACTTGCATAAATATATTTTTAAGTTAAAGGATTAACTTCAGAATAATCAAATTCATTATATATTTTTTCTATCTCTTTAGCTATATTAGAATCAATACTAAAGAAGTACTTGCCATATTCTATTCTATCACCAAAAATCCCCACACTTTCTACTTCACCTTTTGTATCTTTAAGCTCAATAACATATCCCCCCCCCTTTATACGCTCCATCTAACTTTTCTTCAAGTTTAATTGATTTTAGAATTATACATTTATGTACAATAAAAACAATTAACTTTCTTTTGATCATAAACTTATTGACCATGCTGACTTCATAACAAAAAGGACACTCAAATCCTTGAGCATCCTTCTCTAAAAAACCATATTACTACTAAAAACAATTTTCTAATATTTCTAATACTTCATCATTTGTAAGCTTCTTATATCCTCCACCTAAAACAGTAGAGTTAGCTATAAGAGGTAACATTTCCTTAGTTGCACCAAGTTCCTTAATATTAGTAACCATTCCACATTCCTTAATAAATGATTCTAAAGCAGAAATACCTTCAAGAGCAACTTCATCCTTTGTTTTACCTTCTTCAGATACATACCATACTTCCTTAGCAAATCTAACAAACTTATCTAATCCATAAGAATAAATATGACGATAATATGGAATTGAAATTGCTGCAAGTCCCATACCATGAGCACAATCTGTATAGGCTCCTAATTGATGTTCAATCATATGAACTTCCCAGTCTTGTGTCTTTGAAAGACCTGTAACTGTATTAAGAGCAAGTGTAGAACTCCACATAATATTACTTCTAGCTTCATAATCCTTTGGATTCTTAATAGCAACTCTTGTATTGTCTATTACTGAACGTAAAAGTGCTTCTATTAAATAATCTGTTGTATTATTATCATCACCTAAGAAATATTGTTCCATTAAGTGTGACATAATATCAAAAATACCACTTACCATTTGATATTCTGGTACTGAAAATGTATATTCAGGATTTAATATAGAGAACTTTGGATATACATCTGCTGAGAATACTCTTCCTGTCTTTATCTTCATTTCTTCATTAGTTATTACAGAACCACCATTCATTTCTGAACCAGTACCAACCATTGTTAAAACTGAAGCAACTGGAACTATTTCATTATCTATATCTTCAAAGTTTAACCAATATCTCTTGAATGCATCACCTTCACAGTATGCTGAAACTGATATAGCCTTAGCACAATCTATAACAGATCCGCCACCTACTGCTAATATTAAGTTTACTTTATTATCACGAACAAGTTTACATCCTTCTAAAACTTTATCATAAGTTGGGTTTGACATAACCCCTTCAAGCTCAACTACTTTTTTATTTGATGCATTTAATATATTTATTAATTCATCATATAGTCCAATTTTTTTAATAAATATTTTACCTCCTTAAAAATCCTCTTTTTCTTTTTCAATATTAATAATTTCTGCATCTGTATTTTCCTCAATAAAATTAATTATATTTTCCATAGTAGAATCAGCCATACCTGAATCTGCTGCAAGGCCTACTATTGATATAACTATTATTTGATGAGTATCTTGTTTATCAGATTCAGCTACTGAAATATTAAACTTGTTTTTTAGTCTTGCTATTATACTTTTTACTATCATTCTTTTCTCTTTTAAGGAATGACACCATGTAGCTCTTAAAGTTATATTCATAAATAATACTTTCATTTTTACTTATCCTTTCTTGATTTATTATCAATAATATTTTAACTATTATCTCCTTTATTTACCCTAAAAATAAGTTTAAACTAAAATTCTACATTTGGCTCTTTTGCGGCACTACAATTATTTTTTAACATATTTGATAACTTACATAGCAGAAAGCTAGTAATAATC
>CAKVLD010000049.1 GCA_934755305.1 uncultured Clostridium sp.
TAAAGCATTAGAATATTTAGAAAAGTGTGCTTATCCTGTAGTTATTAAAGCAGATGGACTTGCAGCAGGTAAAGGTGTAGCTATTTGTGAAACTAAGGAAGATGCAAAAGAGGCTATAAATTCTTACATGGTAGATGATGTATTTAATGGAGCAGGTCAAAAAGTAGTTATAGAAGAATTCTTAGAAGGTGTAGAAGCATCAATACTTTCAATAACTGATGGGCATACTATTGTACCATTTGTATCAGCTAAGGATCATAAACAAATATTTGATGGTGGCAAAGGACCTAATACAGGAGGAATGGGAGTACTTGCTCCAAATCCATATGTAACTGATGAAGTAATGAAAGAATTTGCTACTAATATTTCTCTTAAAACTTTAGAAGGAATTAGAGCAGAAGGTTTTGATTACAAGGGAATTATATTCTTTGGTCTAATGATTACTAAGAAAGGAACTTATCTTCTAGAGTATAATGTAAGAATGGGAGATCCTGAAACTCAATCTGTTTTATCTTTAATGGAAAGTGATTTATTTGAAGTAATAGAAGCAGCTATGAATGAAAGATTAAGTGATTATAAGATTAAGTGGAAAGATGAAGTATGTATAAATGTAGTACTAGCTTCTAAAGGATATCCAGGAAACTTTGAAAAAGGATATGAAATAACTATAGATGATTCTGTTAAGGATAATGTATTTTTAGCAGGAGCTAAGTTTGAAGATGGTGTTCTAAAGACTAATGGAGGAAGAGTATTATCTGTAGTTGGACATGGTAAAACTTTAGAAGATGCTAGAGCTATGGCTTATAATAATGCTAAATTAGTAAATTTTAAAGATTCATATTGTCGTACAGATATTGGAATATTTAAATAAATTGAGATGGAGATTTGTTGATAGGCAAATCTCCATTTTTCTTAGAAGCATAGTGTATCATCTATGCTTTTTTCTTTTAATCTTAAGTATAAATCATCTAAACTTTTAAGTAATATTGCAATCTTGATGGAATATATTACAATTTTTCTTGTAATATCCAAAAGGGTTATTAACTAGAAGGAAGAGGATTTAGGTATATAGATAAATATATTCAAAAGGAATGCTTAATAATAAAGAATATATAATATAATATATTATATTAATTGTTTAGGGGAAACCTATGTGTACAATAAGTTTATGCATGATAGTTAAAGATGAAGAAATTGTTATTGAAAGATGTATAGATTCAGTTAAAGATGTAATAGATGAAATAATAATAGTAGATACTGGCTCTACAGATTCTACTATAGAAAAAGCTAAAAAATATTCTTCTAAAATATATAAATTTAAATGGATAGATGATTTTGCAGTAGCTAGAAATTATGCTTTTGATAAGGCTACAAAGGACTATATATTCTGGATGGATGCAGATGATGTATTAGATGCAAAAAGCAAAGAGGATTTTTTGAAATTGAAAGATAAACTTAATGATAATGTAGACTATGTAACAATGGATTACATACTATCACTAGATATAAATAATAATCCTTTATATATTTCAAAAAGAAATAGATTAGTTAAAAGAGAAAAAAATTTTAAGTGGATAGGTAAAGTTCATGAATATTTAGAGGTAAGTGGAAGAGGACTATTTTCAGACATATCTATAAGGCATTTAAAAATAAAGAATTATACAAATAGGAACTTGTTAATATATAAGAAAATGATTGAAAATGGAGAAAAATTAAGTACTAGAGATTTGTATTATTATGCAAATGAACTTAAAGATAATGCTTTATATAAGGAAGCTATTAATGAATATAATAAGTTTCTGAGTTTAAAAGATGCTTGGATAGAAGATACAAAGGCAGCATGCGAGAAAATTGCGGATTGTTATTTATCTTTAGGTAATAGAGATAAAGAAATAAAAAGTTTATTGTATGCATTAAAATATGATGTTCCAAGCCCTAATTTAAGTGTAAGATTAGGAGAATATTTCATGAGAGAAGGCAAGTTTAAAATAGCAATATTCTGGTTTAATGAGGCTATAAATTATAAAAAAGATCCTAACTCACTAGCTATTATAAATAATGCAAACATTACATGGGTTCCAGCTTTAGAACTTTGTGTATGCTATTATAATTTAGGAGATTATGAGAAAGCTTATTATTATAATGAAGAGGCAGCTAAATTTGTACCAGAACATAGTAGTGTAGTGTATAATAAGAAGTTATTTGAGAGTATGGAAATTATATGATAACAATTTATAATTAGCTATAAATAAAAGATCCAAGATAGTTGTTTATTTAACTATCTTGGATCTTCTAATGTATAATAAAACAAAACTATTGAAAATAAGCTTAAATTTGTGTATAATGTAATAATTTGGTTCTTGAAATCCAAATGGTAGGAGTGGGCATTAAGGAGGAGAATTATGTATTATTATGTTAAAGACAAAAAATTTATAAGTGAGATGAGAGGATTATGCGGAAACATTATGCAGGATCTTTGTCATCTATTAAAAGAAGAATATGATATTGGAGCTATATTCTATTTAGTTGGAAGTGGTGCAAAAAATCTTATTATGCAGAATGAAAATAATCCAATTGATTTGGATTACAATCTAGAACTTGTACGTTGTGAACTGACTAATTGTAGAGATATTAAAGAGACTGTTAGAAAAGCTTTTAATAGAATTTTAAAAGAGTATAAGTTTTCAGATTGTAAAGATTCGAAATCTGCATTAACTACAGAAAAAAGATATTTTACAAAGGGAAACGATACGGAGTTTTCCATAGATGTTGCAATAGTTTACCGTGATGATAATGATAATTTGCATAGACTTATTCATGATAAAACGGGATGGACATATTATGATAGATATTATTGGGTACAAGCACCAAATTCGCGAAATATTAGAGAAAAATCAAGTGCAATCAAAAAAGCAGGAATGTGGGAGAATGTACGAACACAGTACTGTGAAATAAAGAATAGATATCTTTATTATAATGATCATAATCATTCCTCATTTATTTGCTATATTGAAGCTGTTAATAATGTTTATAATATGTTGCGTTATTTTGATTAATTGAAAAACAAGGGAAGTTCTAAAAATAAGGACTTCCCTTGTTTTGTATCAGTTTTATTACTCCAGTGTATATGGAAGTAAAGAAATATTTTCATTTAATTTGGTTAAAAACTTAGCTAATATATCAATCATGGAATCCACATCTTTTATTGATAATACTTCAACTGGTGAATGCATGTAGCGAAGTGGGATAGAGAATAATGTTTGTGGAATACCATCTGTAGTCTTTAACATGGTGTCTGCATCAGTATAAGTTCTTCCTGCAAATACTTCAAATTGTACAGGTAAATTAAGTTCTTTTGCTGATTCTTCTAATAATTTATTTAATTTTGCGTTAGGAATTGAACCTCTACATATTACACCACCTTTACCTAATGCTACGTCACCAGCTTCATTAGAATCTTTATAATCATTAGCATATGTTACGTCTACAGTTACACATACATCAGGTTTTAACTTGCTTGTACTTGAGTATGCTCCTCTTCCAGTAGTTTCTTCTCCAGTTGTTGCAGTTACATATATTCCTGATTTGGCTCCAATTTCAATTGCTTTTCTTGCAGCTTCAAATATAATATATACGCCTATCCTGTCATCAAATGCTCTTCCTGCAAGCTTGTTATTTTGCAATTCTACCATATCTGTATCATGAACTATGTATGATCCTTTTGGAACAAGAATTTCTGCTTCTTCTTTTGACTCACATCCAAAATCAACAAAGAGTTCATCAGCATTTACCTTATCTTTTTTATTCAGATTACTTGTTACACCTACAATACCTTTAAGTATTCCATTTGGAGTTAATATTTGAACCTTAGTTCCTATATAAAGTTTAGGTTTGATTCCACCATTTTTCTCTACCTGAAGAGATCCATCAGAATTGTATCCAGTAACTATAAGACTTATCTCATCTGCATGAGCTGCTAACTGAATGTGAAAAGGTGCTTGACGGTTATATACACCAGTAAGTGTGCCTTGTTCATCTACAATAAAATCATCAAAATTATTTTTATAATGACTATATACGCATTTCTGTAACATTTCTTCTTTTCCTGAAGGTGAAATACAAGTAATCATTTCTTTTAAAAAATCCATATTCATTAATAATGCCTCCCTTACTATTATCTGATAAGAAGAGTTATATCTTTTTGTGCATAATCTTCCTCAATAATAGAATGTTTATTTGGTTCTCTCTTTCTTTTTAGAGTTTTATGTACTAATAATATCATAAAATACAAAAAGATGGCTATAGATGTATAAAATCTAAATTTATTTTGAGGGATAAAATTGAAATCTAGGAAAATAAAAACTATAATTTTATTAGATAGCTATTTTAAAAGGCGATAGGAGAAAAGTGGGATATATTTTTATAGATGTTTTCTAAGGGACATTATGATGTATTATTTAATGATATTTGTACATTAGTTTCATCTGTAAAAACTAAGATTTTTAATAGGGTAGTCATCCTGTAATGTTGAGCAATTTAGAAGAGTTTGTTAAAGGAGTGATACGAATGTTAGTAATAAAGACAATAGATAATAAGAGGGTGTTATATGAATATTTTCAAAATCAGGTGGCGCCATATTTTTTTACATCATCATATGAAGAATGGGAAAAAAGTCTAGATTATGATATTGATGGGCAGGGGAAAAAGTTGTTTAGGAAACTAACTCTGATAGGAGCGTATGAAGATGACGCGTTGGTTGGATTTGTTCAGTATGGAGAATCTGCATTGGGTTTTAATGAGAGCGGTGAGGTCTCAGAAGAGATTAGTTATCAGATAATCAGAAATCTGTATTATGACAGAAATCGTTCAGATGTAGGTGAAATATTGCTTGAAGAATCAATACGAGATTTTAATCCCAAAGAAAGAATATATGCATTTTTTCATTATTTTGGGATGTCTGTTTATGCGAGACATGGAAAACTATTTGAAGAATATGGATACATAGAGGAAATGCTGAAACATCGAGGTTTTGTAGTAGAGCATGAAAACATCTACTATTCAATGTATGATATTGCCTCATATCATAAAAATGGTATAGAAATTGTATGGAGTGAACTTTCAACTGGAAGTACTAGGACTGCTGAATTTAGGCTAGAAAATGAATGGGTAGGAGAATGTGAAGTACATTTTATTTCCAATCAGATAGCTTATTTGCGTTGGATTTATATTGATGAACAGAAACAAAATCAAAGATTAGGAAGTCGATGTATACAAGCGTTATTGAGTGATATCAAAAAAGAAGGATATGTAAGATTTGATACAGATACTGCAATTGATAATGTAGTTGCACAACACTTTTATGAAAAGAACGGATTTGAAAAGGAAGGTGTGACAAGGAGCTTTTATTTAGAAATGTAAAATAGATGATATTCATATTTATCTTATTAAGTGGCTTAATTAGAGCTTATTTATAAAAGAGTACACTAAATAGTTTTTAGAGCTCCTTTTAATATGAGGAGCTCTTTTGTCTAGGCTTATATTTATGAGGCTTATATATATCTATTTCTTCAATATATTTTTGATTAAGTACTAAACTATCTCTATACATTTCTCCGCCTTTAGAAGGATTATAATTCCAAATAACATATGGTTTTATAATGTATAGTTCATTATTTTCTTGTTCAAACATTTCTTTATATTGTGGAAATCTTGAATCATATATTTGTCTTCCTTTAAAATATTCATCAGTTCCATAAGGAACAATTTTTGCTTCACCATGAATTTGAAGTGTACCTATTGTTATTGCAACAACTTTATTATCTCTAATATTTTTACATTTTAGTGTATCTGAATAACTGCCAAAGAAGAGTTCTGCTTTATCATTATAGGCAAAACAAACAATTGAATTATCTGGGTATTTATTTCCGTAAGTACCTAAACTCATAAGCATTTGCTTTTCTAATATGTTTGTTATTTCTTGTATTTTCATAAGAAATTTATCCCCCTTTTTATTAATTAATAAATTTATTGAAGTATTAAAGTTTTCTTTCAGCTAAAATAACAACATCAGCTGCAATACTTGATGTTTCTTTAATGCCGACAAATTGGTTCTTTGTCCAGAAATGTTCTGCCTGTGGATTTCCTTTCACCCAAGCTAGACGAGCAGCAGAGAAGTTTACTTCCTTAAGGTATTTACAGGTATCACTAATAATCTTTGAACCTACACCTTTTTTCTGAATTGAAGATGAAGTCATAAAAAAGCCAATAAATGCTATATCTTTAGATGGATATCCATCAATTAAATCCATAACTGCAATAAGATTTTTATTACGATAAAAACCAATATAGTATTTATCTGACATTGTAGTATTAGGGGGAAGTTCAAACATATCTGATAGGATATTGTCCCTTGTTGGTTTTGGTGGACAATATTCATAGTAGAGAGGATTTCCTAAGAAAAGATTATATATATCATCTATATCAGACTTACCTAATTTTTTTACTGTGTATTCATTTGACAATAATTTGTAATTCATTTTTTACTCCTATTCTTAAAGCAAGAATTTTATCTTGCATCATTCTATGTTAATCTTAAATATTTAATAACTTCCCATATCATTTACTACTTCATATGCAGTATACTCATGAGAAAATTCATACCCAAGCTTTTCGGATAAGTAAACCAAATTCATATTTGCTGCATCCCAGTTTGGATAAAGACCACATTTAAGGCACTCCAAAATAAGTGCAGCAGAGCAAGCAGTAGCAAGATGTTTTCTTCTTTTGAATTAAAAGATGAAAAAAATCATTTAACTTGCTGTAAACATGAATAAATTAAGATTTCCTCCCAACTGAAAACTATTATTTATACGAGTAACTTACATTATTATTCTCTAAGATATCTTCTGCTAGTTTGAGAGCATGGTTATAATACCATTGATCATCATCTTCATCTGCCTCAATGAATTCTATATATTCATTTAATATAGCTAATTTAATATCAAAAATATATTGAGAATAATCAGGTTTTTTCTCTAATTTTTCATATACTCTTTTTATAAATAGTTGTTTTTGTTTTTCGTTCATATAAAAAGGGAAAGTAGCCCTATCTTCTGTAGCATGAGCAATGAATCTAGCTATATCTAAAGAATAGGGCATTATTCCTCCGAATCCCCAATCAATAATTGAAACTTGATTATTATGTTTAACTACATTAAATTCTAAAAAATCTCCATTAGATAGAGTTCTAGGGCAGCTTAATTGACGGTCTAAAAATATCTGATATGCATCTCTTAGAATAGGGTGGTTTTTAATTGATAAAAAACGTTTATTAATGCGTTTCCAATATACTTCAAATCTACAATCGCTTTTATATAATGCAAATTCTTGTTCATTATCCTGCCAGTATGAATTTTGTATTTTAGATATACTATCTGCTGATAATATAGCCAGTTTATTTGTCATATTGCGTAAATCTTCACCATTTATATTTTCTATGAGAATCCAGACATCATTTTCATCTACATATTTTCCGTAATATTTTGGAACATTAAAACTTTTCCCAGTAAGATATGTCTCATAATTAAAAACTTCTCTTTTATCAGTTTTTTTCATATTTTCCAATAATCATTTCAAAATTCCCCTAATTTAAACTAAATATATATAAATCATATTATGAAAGTTTGAAAAAACAAACCATAAATAGAAAGTATTCACATAGAAATATAAAAAGGAAAGTAAATAATCTAAGTATAGTTAGGAAAAAACAAAAACCATATTAAAGAACTTTATAAATTCTTTAATATGGTTTTTTATCAGTATATACATTATAATCAATTACTATTTATAAAATTGAATCCTGTCTAAGAATAGTATTCTTACAAATTTCAATATTAGAATTATCATTATAGAAATATACATTTTTAAAAGAAAATGTTTTTATATCTTTTTCTATATTGGAAACAACTCTATTAAAGAAACTTTTAAACTTAGAAATTAGTTCTAAATCACTTGATACACCTTCATTAACAATATAACCTGATTTTAATAAACTACTTGAAACACTTTTAGTAACCATAACAAAACCTCCAATATAAAATTTAAGTTAAGATTTTTAATATTTATCTTACAATATTAATATATCCTAAATTTAAAAGGGTTTTATCTGTGAAAATTAATAAAACGATAAAAAAAATGCTTTAAATTATTAAAGTATTAATTAATGTGTATGGGATTATTAAAAAGATTATTATAAACATACTGTAAGTAAATATGTGATAAAAATAGTACGAAAAGGAAATAAATTGCTTATATAATTTAAATTTGAAATCAGTAGTTAGATATAAGTGATAATATGCATAAATAGGTTTTGTATCAAAATAATGAAAATGTGGTATAATAATGTAGGTTGAACTTGAGATATACTAGAATAATTGCAAAAATAATCAAGAACAAATGCTATAAACATTAGGGGGAAGTATGATAAAGTTAATTAATGTTTCATATATGACAGAAGATAAGGTGGAAATATTACATAATGTAAATCTTACAATAGACGATTCAAAGTTTGTTGTAATTACAGGACCAAACGGAGGGGGAAAGTCAACTTTAGCAAAAGTTATAACTGGTATTATAAAACCAACATCAGGAAAAATAATATTTAATGATATAGATATAACTAATTTAAGCATAACAGAAAGAGCTAGATTAGGTATTAGTTTTGCTTTTCAACAACCAGTTAGATTTAAAGGAATAAAGGTAAGAGATTTAATTACTCTTGCAGCAGGAAATGATATTTCTTCAGAACAAATATGTTCATATTTAAATGAAGTAGGTTTAAAGGGAGAAGAATATATAGATCGTGAAGTTAATAGTAGTCTTTCTGGTGGAGAAATGAAAAGAATAGAAATAGCAATGGTTATGGCAAAGGATACTAAACTTTATTTATTTGATGAACCAGAAGCAGGAATTGACCTTTGGAGCTTTAAGAATTTAATAAAAGTATTCCAAAACATGAGAAATGAAATAAGAGGGTCAATAATAGTTATTTCACACCAAGAACGTATTATGGATATTGCAGATGAAATAGTAGTTTTATCTGAAGGTACAGTAGTATCTCATGATAAAAGAGAAGAAATTTTACCATGTCTTTTAAAAGGTACTGGTAGAAAATGTTGCAAATCTTTGGAGGTAAAATAATTATGAATGATATAACAAAAAGTTTAATTTCTATTGTTTCAGATTTAGATACTACACCAGAAGGTGCTTATAATATACGTGAAAATGGTAAATGTGCAGCTAGACATTCAAATGAATATGTAGAAATAATTCCTAAGAATGATAAACCAGGAATTGATATTAAGGTAAAGGCTAATACTAAAGGAGAAAAAGTATATATACCAGCTATAGTAACAGAAGATGAAGTTCATGATTTAGTATATAATGATTTTTACATTGGAGAAAATGCTGATGTTATTATAGTAGCAGGATGTGGAGTTCATAATGATGGCTGTGGAACAGCAGAACATAATGGAGTTCATAGATTCTTTATAGGAAAGAATGCTAGAGTAGTATATGAAGAAAAGCATATAGGTACAGGGGAAGGATCAGGTAAGAGGATTATTAATCCTGAAACTTATGTGGAAATGGATGATAATAGTTATATGGAAATGAATACAGTCCAAATAGAAGGTGTAGATTCTACAGCACGTAAATGTAAAGGAATATTAAAATCTAATGCAAAGCTTATAGTTAAAGAAAAGATAATGACTCATGGAAAACAATTTGCTTCAACAGATTTTGAAGTGGATTTAAATGGAGAAGATTCAGGTGTAAACTTAATTTCACGTTCAGTGGCAAAGGGTGAATCTACTCAATGCTTTGTTTCTAAAATTAATGGAAATACAAAGTGCACAGGCCATTCAGAATGTGATGCTATAATAATGGATAATGGTAAGGTAACAGCAAGACCAGAGCTTACTGCAAATTGTATTGATGCTAGCCTTATTCATGAAGCTGCTATAGGAAAAATAGCAGGTGAACAATTAATTAAGCTTATGACTTTAGGATTAACCGAAGAAGAGGCAGAAGCTAGAATAGTAGAAGGATTTATGGAATAAATATAAATATATGATGTAATAAATGTTTTTGAAGATTTATTACATCTTTTTTTGTCTAAAATTGAATATTGCTAATTATAGAATATTAGAAATGAATTTTTAAAATTATGTATACTGGTATAGAATAAAATTACATAACAATAAAAAAGTAGACTTTTTGTTAAAATAATGTAATAATAAATTAAAAAAGGTGATTATATGAATAAGAAAAAAATTAAAAGTATATTATCAATTACAACGGTTATTTCTACTTTATTAGCTATAACTCCTATAAGTGTTAAAGCTACTGAATATAAGGTAACAGACAATAAAAATCCATATTATAGTGAAGGGATTAATAATGACAAAAAAGGAAAGATAGTATCTCCATTTAAAATAGAGTCATCTACTCTTAGAACTCCATTTAGAATGGGATTAGAACCTAAGTATGATCCAAGACCTTTAGGTTTAACTACTTCTGTAAAAAAACAATTAAGCTTAAGTACTTGTTGGGCATTTACTGCTTTAGCTAATGTTGAAACAAATCTTAAGTATAAAGAGAGCAAGGAATATGATTTTTCAGAAGAGCACATGAGATGGTGGGCTATACAAGATGAAAATGGATTTGGTTGGAATAGAGGAGAGGGAGATGGAGGATATGAACTTATATCAGCAGGTTATCTAACATCTTTTGAAGGACCTAAAAATGAAGTTGATATGCCATACCTTGGTGAATATGGTGGAACTAAGCCAGCAAACTTTAATTCAGCACAAGTTAGTAAAAATGTAACAGGTTTAGTATTTGTTAATGGAGATAATCAATCTATAAAAAATGCAATTAAGAAATATGGAAGCATAGATACTGGTTATTATCATGATGATAATTATTATAATGAAGAAACTAATAGTTATTGCTATTTTGGAGATGAACTTCCAAACCATGAAGTATTAGTAGTAGGATGGGATGATAATTATTCTAAAGATAACTTTGGAGATAAGGCGAAACCTTCTAAAGATGGAGCTTGGTTAATTAAAAATAGCTGGGGAGATGAATGGGGAGATGGAGGATACTTCTGGATTTCTTATGAAGATGCAGATTGTTTGAATTCAGCTTATGATTATAATGTAGCAATTGAAAGTACAAAAGAAGTAGATAAGGATGAAAAGTTATATCAACATGATCCTTATGGAACAGTATCTACTTATGGGATTACAAAGGATGGAGAAGATTTAAATAAATTAAGCTTTGCAAATGTATATGATTTTAGTGAAGGATATAATACTTTAGAAAAAGTAATGTTCTTAACTTATTCAGAAGGGGCTAATTATGAAATAAGTTATGCACCTTATGAAGATGGAACTATTAATTTAAGTAAGAAGATCCTATTAAATAAGGGAACTGTAGCATATAAAGGTTATATGTCTGTAGATGCAAAGAACTTTAATTTACCAGAGGGCAAGGGTGCTATTATAGTAACTTTAGATGGAGATGCTTCTAAGGTACAAGCTACTTTGGGAGCTGAGGAAACAGTAAATGGATTATTTAAAGCAGAAGTTAAGAAAGGTGAAAGTTTCTATATAGATGGAGATAATGTTGTAGATATAAATAATGGTATAGAAGCAGAAAGAAACCTTTCTATAAAAGCATTAACCAAAAAGAGTGAAGTAATAAAGCCAAGTTTAAGTTCTGATACTACCTTAGAAACTGTTAGGGTAGGAAATAGAAATATAGTTAAATCATTAATAGATGATAAATATTATTTTACTGCAGCATCTAATAGAAATTTGTATGTAGTAAGAGCAACTACTTCAAGTAAGAAGGCAAAGATATTATCTATAAATGGTAATCCAATAAATGCAACAGCTGGACAAGCTATTATTAATTTTAATGTTAAAAGTAAAAGTAAAACAGTTCCTATAGTTGTACAAGCTGAAGATGGAACAAAGAAAACTTACAAAGTAAATATGGCAAGAAAATAATTTTATTAATAGGTTAAAGGTGTATATAAGTTTATACACCTTTAATTTTTGTGTATAATATAACTATTGATGATAATTTGCAGAATAAATAAAAAGGTGTAAAATTATAATATATAAGGGAGGCGTAAACTCTATGAAAAATTTTAATTATTCAATCCCAACAAAAGTTCATTTTGGTAAGGGACAGATAGAAAATTTAGCTTTATCAATTAAAGAGTACGGAAATAAAGTTTTAATAGTATATGGCGGAGGCAGTATAAAAAAAATAGGTCTTTATGATGTTATTATAAAAATAATAAAAGATGCAGAAATATCTTATGTTGAGCTTGATGGTGTTCAACCTAATCCTACTATAGAAAAGGTTTGTGAAGGGGTAGAAGCTTGCAAGGAGAATAATATAGATGTAGTTTTAGCAGTAGGTGGAGGAAGCGTTATAGATTGTGCAAAAGTTATAGCTGCAGGTGCAAATTATGATGGTGATCCATGGGACTTAGTTTTAGATCCTTCAAAAATAGATAAGGTATTACCTATAATAACTATATTAACATTAGCAGCTACTGGTTCAGAGATGGATAAGTATGCAGTAATATCTAATAATGAAACTAAGGATAAAATAGGAACAGGCCATAAAAACATGATACCTAAAGTATCAATTTTAGATCCAGAATATACATATACAGTACCAAAGGATCAAACAGCAGCAGGAGTAGCTGATATTATGAGTCATATATTTGAAAGTTATTTTAATACAGGAGTTTTTACTGATATCCAAGATGGTATAGCAGAAACATTATTAAAAACATGTATTGAATATGGAGAAATAGCTTTTAATGAACCAGGGAATTATGAAGCTAGGGCTAATTTAATGTGGGCATCAAGCTTGGCTATAAATGGCCTTATATCTTATGGAACAGATGAAAATGAATGGTCAGTTCATCCTATGGAACATGAATTAAGTGCATATTATAATATAACACATGGAATAGGACTTGCTATTTTAACTCCATTTTGGATGAAGTATATCTTAAATGATGATACTGTTGACAAGTTTGCACAATATGGAGTAAATGTATGGGGAATAGATAGAGGTCTTGATAAGTATACTATAGCTAATAGAGCTATAAAAAGAACTTATAATTTCTTTAGAAAGTTAGAAATGCCAGCTACTTTAAGTGAAGTAGGAATAGGAACAGAAAATTTAAATGTAATGGCAGTGAAGGCAGCAAGAGGTCTTGATAATGCTTATGTACCTTTAAGTGAAAAAGATGTATTAAATATCTTTAAGGCAGCATTATAAGAATTACTACTGAAGGGGGATTATTATGTGTGGTAAAAGTAGGTTTATAGATTTAAGTAAAGAAAATTTATTAGATCTTAGTAATATGTTATGGGATATGAGTAAAAGAGAATACAAGGAAAAGTATAAGTATGATGCTATTAAAGATATACTTATATATAGGAGAATTCATTCAAAAGTTACAGCAGATTTAGCAGAATCAATGTTTGATAATAATTTCAATAAAGAATATAATAAAGATCAAATTAAATACCTAAAAAATGTTTTATATTTAGCATCTTTAACTCATGATATTAGAAAATTAGATAAAAGACATGCATCTTCAGGAGCAGAGTGGATGTATAAAAAACTACAAGGTATAAGATATTCTTATACAGATGAAACTGGAAATTTTATAGAGGTACCAATAGTGGATATTAACACCAGTAACTTAGTGTGTACATTAATAGAAATGCATAAAGGTAGAAAATCAGAAAAGATTAATAGACAAGAAGAGGCTATTAATGAAGATATAAAATTATTAGTATTATTTATAAGATTAGCAGATAAGCTTAGTAAATTACTGGTTGAAAGCAATTTAAGAAAAATTAATGTAAATGAAATAAATACAAAGGTAGATGAAGTTTTTAATAAATATACATTAAGTGTAACTGAATTTAATGTTGCAGAAATAGTTGATAATGTAGAAAAGAAGTTTATTGAAGATTTTTGTAATAAAGAAACTAGATCTTATTTATAAAATTAAATAGCATTTATTAAAATTGAAGGACATATTATAAAATGAGTTATTAATATTACTAGAGGTGAGGAAGTATAGTAGTTATTACTTTATTAATAATTATTGTATTAGTTTGCACTAAGGTTAATTTAATAAGGAAATATATATGTTCCTTTTTATTTGTAATTAAAAAAATAAATAGTACTTATAAAGAATTATTTATAGAAAAAGATGTATTAATTAGAGTTATACAAGTTTTTATGGTATTTACTTCAGAGTATTTAGGATTTTTTTTAATATTTAAAATTGTAAATAAATACTTATGTGGAAGTAGAGAAATTAAAATAGTAGTAACTATTATATTTAGTGTGATTTTATATTACATAACTGGATATATTTTATTGATAAGCTCTAATATATATTTATCAAAAGCTAAAGAAGAAAAAGAAACTTTAAGGGCAGACTTTTTATTAAGTTATTTTATAATAACAGCTTATACATTTGTAGTACTATTATTTCCAGATAGTTTAAGGACCTATTTCATAAGTGAAGTTATTGGTGTTACTGTATCATATATATTAAATTTGAAGATATTATTTAGTATAATGAAGAACCCTTATAGTACTAAATTTGAAGCTGGAGATAATAGAAGTTTTATAAGGATTTTAATAGCTTCAATAACGGTAGTAGCTATGATATTAATGGATTTATTTTTAGGTGTATGTATAGTTAATGCTTTTGATGGTATAGCTTTTTCGAATATTAAAGGATTTTTAGACCTTTTTTATTATACTATAGTAACATTTACTACTATAGGTTTTGGGGATATTATTCCCTTGACTATATCAGCTAAGGTTATGGTTATAATTATATCTATTACAAGTATTATATGTATAAGTGTATTTTTGGGAAGTATATATTCTTTTAAAGATAAATACTAAAAGGATGAACTAGAGTTTTTATCTAAGTTCATCCTTTTTAGTATGTATTAAAATTTATAGTTTAATGAAAGAATTAAAGCTTCTATATTATTTACACTTTTAGGATTACCACAAATACCTCCATCACGAGTTTCATAAGTATCCCATCCTACATAGCTAACATGTCCATAATATGAAACTGAATAGTCGTCACTTATCTTACCATTCCTGTCAATTATTTTTACTTGGACTGCTTTTATAGGTAAGTTGCTATTAGGTAATCCAGCTACTTCGCCATCTTGTACCCAATTAAGCCAGCCTTTATTTTGTATATAAACTCTATATTGAATGTGATTTCCATATTTACTTACAGAGTTTGGTAAAGTTAACTTTAATCCTTGTAAGGATAATGTTCTACCAGTAGTTCCGGCTAATGCTTCAGTAGGAGATAACCATCCAAGCTCTTGAACATAACCTTCAACCTTTAAGAAATCAGGTTGCACTCTAAAAGCTGCAATTTGAATAGCTTCCATAGCAAGACCTTTTCCCTCTGTACCAGATACTTCTCCATTTATAGCAAATGTATTTTCCCAACCTTCATATGCAATGTGAGAGTTATAATATAATTCGTAGTTTTTAGCAATATTTCCTGTTTCGTCTACAAGCATAATTTGAATAGCTTCTACTTGTAATGATTGACCAGTAGTTCCAGCCATTTCTCCATCTTCAACCCAGTCCATCCAATCTGTATTTTCAACATGAACTCTATATTTGATATGTAAACCAAGATCTTTGTATCTAGGTTTTAGCTGTATTCTAATAGCTTCAATATCAAGTGATTGCCCAGTAGTTCCAGCTTCGCCACCATTTTGAACCCAATCCATCCATCCTATATTAGATACATGACATTGATATTCAAGGATTGGTTCCATTGTTATATCAGATGGTATATCTGCTGCTTTTGTAAATGTACTTGTATTAATTGTAAATACAACTAGCATAATTATCATTATATTTCTTAATAACTTTTTCATGTGAATCCCCCTAATTTTTATTGAATATTTAAAGTATAATGGCAAAAAAGTAAAAAGTAAATGATTATGTAAAATATATTTAAAAATTAAATTTAACTATAAATTAATGAATTAGATTTCAAATTTGAAGTAAAATGTTAATTAATATAACTTTAAATACGAATAATAGTTAAAAAGATAAAATAAGGAAAAAATAGAGTCTGGATAAAGTATCTTATCATTTCTGAATAGCAATTTATATGCTATTATGTAGAAATGATAAAAAATGAAATATTGAGAAAAGACTAAAAAGAATATATAATGTAAAATAAAAAACTAATGCACTAATCAATTTAAGAAAAAAATTAAGTATTTACTAAGAAATCACAACAATTTATTTATTTATTTATTTATTATAGCAAGATTAGTAGATGAGTACTCTGGAAAAAGGATGAAATTATGACAAAAAGAACAAGACCAAAGCAAATAAAATTCTGGGCTACAGAAGAAGAATTAAAAGTTATAGATGAGAAAGTAAAGCTTTCAAATTTAACTAAGCAAGAATACTTATTAAGAAGCTCATTAGATAAAAATATATTAGTTATAGATGGATTAAAAGAATTACTATTAGAATTAAGTAAAGAAGGAAATAATCTAAACTCATTATCAAGAAATGTGGCTAAGGGGGAAGAGGGAGCCTTAGAAGACATTAAAATTATGCAGGATAAGCTTATTGAACTTTGGAAACTAATAGAGAAAACTTTAAAGGAAGGAAAGGAATAAAAATGGCAGTTATTAAGAATTTACCTGCAACTAAATCTCTGAAGAATCAACTAGAATACCTTGCTACAGAAGGTAAAACTAGAGATGATTTAAGGAGTGGAATTAATTGTACTCCTGATAATGTTGAACTAGAATTTAATATTATAAAAGAACTATATAACAAACCTATAGGAAAACAATATTATCATATTACTCAGTCCTTTAGCCCTGAAGATAAGATAGATGATATAAAGGTACATAATCTTGGTATAGAGTGGATTGAAGAAAATATTCAAGATCATCAAATATATGTAGTTACTCATATTGATAGAGATCATCTTCATAATCATTTTGTAATAAATAGTGTAAATATGAATAATGGATTAAAACTTCAGATTTCTCCTAAAAAATTAGAAGAAATGAAAATGAGCAGTAATAGGATATGCAAAAGGGAAGGATTAAAGGAAATTAATTTAGATTTATCTATAGGATTATCAAAAACAGATGAAGAATACAGGCTTGAAAAACGTGGGATAACAACTTGGAAAAATGAATTTAGACAGGCTATTGATAAAGTTAAAAATGTAAGTGAAGATTTAGAAGAATTTAAAAAGAAATTAGAAATTAATCATAATATAGATATTTTAAAAACAGATAAAAACATTTTCTATAAAAATAAAGAAGATGGTAAGGTAATAAGTGGTAAGAAGCTTGGAGGAAGTTATAGTAAAGCTGCTGTGGATATGATATTTAATAGTGATTTGTATAAGGATAATATGTAAATATAAGAATATATGCATCATATGCATCAAAAAAATATTTGCATTAAAAGAATACAAACATAAAAGATTGGAGATATATTTAAATGTATATAATGATAATTTTAGAGCTGTAAGATTCTACAAAAGAGAAGGATTTAAAATATTAGATCAACATATAGATGAAAATGTTAATAGATTAGAATTGTTAATGAGTTGTAACAATTAGAAAAAGTAATAAAAATATGTATTTATTTACTGGAACAATATAGTATAATATGTTTAAAACATATTACAAGAGGAGATGAATACATGAGGAAAGGTTTTAAAATAGCTATTATAGTAGTTATTGCTATACTTTTAGCTGGGGGAGCTTTTGGAATTTATTATGTGCGTACTAATTCAAGTAAACCAGAACAAGTACTTGAAGATTATTTTAGTTTATTAACGGACAAAAATTATGAAGGTATGTATAATTTGATTTCAAAAGAAAGTCAAGGCAAAATATCAGCAGAAGATTTTATAAAAAGAAATAAGAATATATATGAAGGTATTGGAGCTTATGATATAAAAGTAGATGTAAAAGAAGTTACCAAAGACAAAGATAATGCAACTGTTAGTTATGAATTTGCTATGAACACAGAAGCTGGTGAAATTAATTTCACTAATGAAATGAAGTTTACTAAAGACGATGGAAAGAACTTTGTTGTAGATTGGAGTTCAAATTTAATTTTTCCAGAATTAAATGATAATTATAAAGTAAGAATAAACACAGTAGCAGGTAAAAGAGGTAGTATTTTAGACAGAAATGGCAATGTACTAGCTACAGATGGTAAAGCTGCTAATGTTGGAATAGTACCAGGTAAACTAGCTAATAAAGATGAAGCTGTTAACAATATAGCACAAATATTAGAAATGACTGTTGATGATATAAATAAAAAGCTTAGTGCTTCATATGTACAAGCAGATACTTTTGTTCCTTTAAAAGTTATTTCAGGAACTGATGCAAGAAAGGATCAATTATTAAAAATAGATGGAGTTAAAATTAATGATAAAACTTCAAGAATATATCCATTAGGAGCACAAGCTGCTCATTTAACTGGGTATGTACAAGCTATAACTGCTGAGGAATTAAAAGAATTAGAAGGCAAAGGGTATTCGACAAATTCAGTTATAGGAAAAGCAGGAGCAGAAAAGTTATATGAAGATAAGTTAAAGGGTAATGATGGAGTAGAGATTTATATAGAAGATGAATCTGGAAGTAAGAAATCTACAGTAGTTTCTAGAGATGTTAAAGATGGAGAAAATGTAAAATTAACTATAGATAACACTTTACAAGCTAATCTTTATAATGGACTTGCACAAGATAAAGGTGCATCAGTTGCTATGAATCCAAATACAGGAGAAGTTTTAGCATTAGTAAGTACACCTTCTTATGATCCAAATGAATTTGTACTAGGAATGTCTAATGATAAATGGAATAGCTTAAATAATGATCCAAATAAACCAATGTATAATAGATTTAAAGCAAGTTTTGCACCAGGTTCTACATTTAAGCCAATTACAGGTGCTATAGGTTTAGATACTAAGGCAATTGATCCAAATAAAGATATGAATATAACAAGTAATTCATGGCAAAAAGATTCTTCATGGGGTAGCTATAATGTAACTAGAGTTCATGAATATGGAACTGCTAATTTAGAAAATGCTATGGTTTATTCAGATAATATTTATTTTGCTATGGCTGCATTAAATATAGGAAGTGAAAACTTTTGTAATAAACTTAAGAGTTTTGGTTTTGGAGAAGAACTTCCATTTGATTTTGGATTAACTAAATCTCAATATTCAGATGATGGAAGTCTTATATCCTCAGAAGTTCAACTTGCAGATAGTGGATATGGACAAGGTAAAGTTTTAGTTAATCCAGTTCATTTAGCATCAATATATACAATGTTTTTAAATGAAGGAAATATATTAACACCATATCTTTTAAGTGAAGAAGCTTCAACTAAGGTATGGAAAGAAAATGCTATATCAAAGGAATCAGCATCTATAATATTAAATGACATGACACAAGTAGTTGATAATCCAGCAGGAACAGCCAATGGCGTTAAGATTGATGGTTTAAATATTGCTGCAAAGACAGGTACTGCTGAGATCAAGGCATCACAAGATGATACTACAGGTACTGAAACAGGATGGCTTGCAGCTATGACTACTAATAGAGCTAATGGAAATGTCCTTATTATTTCTATGGCTGAAGATGTTAAGGATAAAGGTGGAAGTGGTTACTTAGTACCAAAAGTAAGAGAAGCATTTATGGCAATTAAATAGTTTTTAATTTTAAAAATAAGCAAGGGAATTATATACTTTATATCTCTTGCTTATTTTATATATCTGAGAATAAAAGTTAATTATGAAAAAATAAAACCCAGATTAAAAACATTTGTGAAAAAGTATAAAAAAGTATCACAAAAGAAAGGGTAAATTGTGAATTATCACAAAAGCATGAAAAATAATTTCAAAAATGTAATATTATGTTAATATTATTAATATAATAAAAGTTTTTATAAAAAGAGGGATTATAAATGAATAAGAAAAAAATTTTTGCTACTGTACTTTCTGCGTTTTTAATTTTTTCTGCAGCACCAGTAGCATCAACAAGTACTGTGACAAGCAAGCCAATAACTGAAGTAGCTGCTGCAACTGATCCTTTAGACATGCAAGTTAAGGATTTAAAAACAGGGACATTAAAAACAATTCCTAAGTCTCAATACACAAGTAGTACAAACTTAACAAAACAAAGTACAAATTCTTATATTCCAGCTGGAGTAAAAAATACTTTAAGGGGCAAAGTAATAGGAAGTGATGATAGAAATAAAATCACTAATACTAAGGTATTTCCATATTCAGCAATATGTTATATAAGAATAGTATATCCAAACAATAAAGCATATATAGGAACAGCTTGGATGTATAGTAAAAATACTGCTATAACTGCAGGACATTGTGTATATTCTAAAGACAATGGTGGCTGGGCAAAGAGTATAACAGTATATCCAGGAGCTAATGGAAGTGCTACTCCTTTTGGATCTACTACTGCTAAAGCAATACATGCACCAAGTGAATATGTTTCAAAACAATCTTCAAATTATGACTTTGGTGTAATTCAATTAAATAGTGATATTGGTAATACAGTAGGATACTTTGGGGCATCTTGGACATCATCATCATTAAAAGGTAAGAATGTTACTGTAACAGGATATCCAGGAGAAAAGAGTAAAACTCAATGGACTATGAGTGGACCAATAAGTTCTGTAACTGCTAATAGACTTATATATAAAATGGATACAACTGGAGGACAAAGTGGTTGTCCTGTATATGTAAAGGAAAGCAATAATTATAGAGCAGTATCAATTCATACTACAGGATCTACTAATAGTAATGGTTCAACAAGAATAACTAAACCACTTTATGATTATATGAATAGATTTAGATAATTAGATAGTATTTAATTATTAGGAAGAGGCTTTGAGATTTAGAATCAAGGTCTCTTTTCTTTTTAAGAGACATCATCAATAATATAAGTGCTTCATCATATTTTTAATCTAATTTTAATCTTTCTTATATTTTACTTTAATTTTCCAAAAGTATTATATAGACAAGTTAAAGAAATAAAACTTTTTGGAGGTTAAAAAATATGAACGAAGATAATATGAATGAAAACAAAATTATTGAGGTAACAGAAGTGAAGGAGGAAGGTAATAAAAGCAAAGAAAGACATTCAGAAGATAAGCATTACGGAATTGGTAAAATAGTTGGAAAAATATTTAAGTTAATAGGTAAAATAATAAAAAAGGGTAATGAAAATTATTTCGAAATAAAAAAAGAAAATGAAGATCCTATAAGAATATCATTAACTATATCTGTATTGTTATTAATGTTTTTATCATTACCAACTATAGTGTTATTAGTAGTAGGATTATTCTGTGGTTATCAATATTCTTTGACAGGATCAACTAATAATTATAATAAGGTAAATGAAGTTTTTGGAAAAGCAACAGAAGCTGCTGATAATTTTAAAGAAGACTTTAAAAAGGAATATAATAAGTAGTAAGAGGAAGGGGATTTTGATTTAAAAATCAAGGTCTCTTTTTTAACGTAAAGAAATTTATAAATTTTTTTTGATAGTGAATACTGAATATTACAGGCTTTCAGTTATGTAAG
>CAKVLD010000050.1 GCA_934755305.1 uncultured Clostridium sp.
TATTAAAGGTTTTTCTAAGTACTTAACCCAAGGCCATCTATTTAACAAAGAATAATCTCTAGTTAATATTAAATACATAGATTTTTTCTTTTTATCATTCATCTCTTCTCTTGTCCATTGCCTACATAAAAGAGCATTTATTAAAAAAAGAATATTTATAGATTGATCTAAAGCATTATTAAAACTAATATCTTTTAAATCAGTTATTTCATTTAAAAGAGTTTCTACAGTATATTCTCTTCTCCAAGGTTCTAATACCCCTGAAAATTCTTTAGAATTTAAAAATTCATTATTAATTCTAGGTATATATTTTCTTAAAAATCTTTTAATAAAATCAGGATTATGGCATATAATTGGTAAGTCTTCTAAGAAGCCCACTATCTCTCTTTCTACTTCCTGCAAGGTTCTAGCTTTCATTAAATCTACTTTTTTATATTTCTTAAGTAAATCATTATTAGAAAGTTCTTCTGTACTAGGACGTATTAGTGTAGAATATTTTATTACTTCCGAATTTTTAACTTTTACTATTCCTATATCTATTATCTCTGAATTTTCCTCACTAAAACCTGTTGTTTCTATATGAAGATATACTACATTATCTAATATACTTTTTAATTTATATCCCATAATAACTTCTCCTATTTTGTAAATAATATTAAATTATTATACCATAAACATAAAGCAATATTAACAATACTCTAGATACTCTAAATAACATATAAATTAAAATAAGAGACCTAAAAATATTTTAAGCCTCTTACCTTTACTTTTTAATTCTATTAATATCCTATATTAATTTTTTAGTATCTCTAGCTATTACTAATTCTTCATTAGTTGGAACTACTAATACCTTTACCTTGGAATCTGCACTTGATATATCAGTAAATTCACCCTTTACATCATTCTTATCTTTATCTATTTTAATTCCCATTCCTTCTAACCCGTCTAATACACATTCTCTTACTTTTGGGGAATTTTCTCCAATACCTGCTGTAAATACAATGACATCAACGCCTCCCATTTCAGCAGTAAAAGCACCTATTTCTTTTTTTATTCTATTGCAATATATATCTAAAGCTAAAATTGCTTTTTCATTTCCTTCGTCTGCAGCATCTTCTAAATCCCTAAAATCAGAGCTTATACCAGATACTCCTAAAACTCCTGATTTCTTATTTAAAATATTATCTACTTCCTCTGTTGAATATCCTAATTCACTTTGTAAATATAAAGGAATAGATGGATCTATGCTTCCACTTCTTGTTCCCATAACAACACCATCTAAAGGAGTGAATCCCATAGTAGTATCTATTGATTTACCATCTTTTACAGCACATAAAGATGCTCCATTTCCTAAATGGCAAGTTATTATCTTTAGATCATTTAAATCCTTCTTTAAAAATTTAGCTGCCTCTGAAGATACATACTTATGTGAAGTACCATGGAACCCATATTTTCTTATTCCATTCTCTTTATATAACTCATAAGGAAGGGCATATAGGTAAATGTATTCCTCCATAGTTTGATGAAAAGCAGTATCAAAAACAGCTACCATAGGTATATTAGGCATAACTTCTTCACATGCTTCAATTCCTATCATATTAACAGGATTATGTAATGGGGCTAATTTATAATACTTCTTTAAATCCTCTTTTACTTCTTTTGTTATTATTACAGAGTCTTCATATTTTTCGCCACCATGGACTATTCTGTGCCCTACAGCATTAATTTCCTGCATAGATTCAAGAACTCCATATCTACTATCTGTAAGAGCCTTAACAACGTTTACCATAGCTTCCTTATGAGATTCCATTTTTTCCTCTAAAACATACTTATCTTTCCCTGGAACTTTTTGAGTAAGGATAGACCCCTCAATTCCTATTCTTTCTACTAGTCCTTTAGCAAGTACTTCTTCATTACTCATATCTATAAGTTGATATTTTAAAGATGAACTTCCACAGTTAATTACCAAAATTTTCATTGTTTTAATCCTCCATACTTTTTCTTCTTGTGTATTTCATTTTACTTTTTAAGTATTGCCATATAATAATTTTTTAACCTGTTTTTATATAATTTTTTAAAATGTATTATGGTTATTTTTTATTAATTATTTAACATACACTTATTTATACTAAACATTATTATGACATTATTATGGCATTATTATGGCATTATTAATTATACATCTATTTTAACGATAATGTAATTATTTTTTAATTTTATTTTGTATTTTTTTAAAATCATTTAAAATTTCTCAGGTATATTTATCATCAGTAGTTAAGAATCCAAAAATATAGAAAAAATAGTATAAAAAAAATAAAACTATTCGGTTAATCTTTCCCAAAAATGTACATATATATTTTTTTGATGCATATATTTTTACTTTTTTAATATAAAAAAGAGGGGCTATAGCACAAACCTTAATTAAGAATTTTAAATTCTTAATTATTAATTGTGCAATAGCCCCAGCCATTCTTAAAAACTTTATTATTCAGGCAAAGCTCTATGTCCAATTCCAATAACAACTTCATCTAGGTGTAAAAGCCCAATACTTAGAAAAATACAAACTGATATATGTTCTCCTTTTCTTGCTATACCTATTTTCCCTCCTACGCTTTGACCATTTGCCCTAGTACTTACTTGCATTAAAGCATCTCTAGTTGCACCTATTACTGCACCTTCATGCAAATGCTCTTCTTTTATCAATCCATTTCTTTTAGATGCTACTAATGCTCTTTCTAAAATCTTATGTATGGATTCATTAATATTACCCCCAACATTAACAGCAGTTACCTTCATATCCACTTTTCCATATTGCTCTTTTAGATATTCTTCCTCTTCACGACTACTTATAGCCATTCTTGTAGCTACTTTTGCCACATGAATACTAGTTTCATTACTCATTTATATTATTCCCCATTTCCTATAAATAGTGGTTAGATATTAACTTAACCCCAACCCATATACTTATAATAAACAACTTTTATGAACAAATAGAAAAAACTATGCATTCCTCTAAAATTAGTAAAGTATTTATCTCAGCTTCCTCATTTAAGTCTATTAAATCTGCTCGTATCTCTTCAAGATATTTATCTAATATAATAGCCATACTAAACATAAGCTTAATATCTTTACTTAAAAAATATTTAAATATCTTTCTATTTTTCATTTCATTATAAACATATTCTAATTCTTTAATAAATCCATCAATATCTTCAACTATTAAATTAGTCACTCCTATCATTGGAAAAAGATTATTTGAAACTGGAATTATTCTTTTTTCTATTTCATCTACTATTCTAGATATCCTATCTATGTTTTCAGATACTTCTCTATCATCTAACATAAGTTGAACTATCAATGTATTAAATAGTTCCTTGTCTTTTCTATCAATCCTATTAATAAAATATTTTATCTTATCCACTTCACTTTTTATTTTCTGAATATCTTTATCTAAAGTCGCTAGTAATGTATAATCTATGCTCTTATCCTTTTTATAATTATTCTTTATGTCAATTAATTTGTTCACTCTATTTTGCAATTCTAATCCTGTATATCTTTTAACTAACACAAATGCAGATAAAACAGTATCTTCATTTTCATCAAAACCTTTTGAAATTAAAAATTCATAAACATTTTTTATGTTTTCGTATTCCTTTTTATAATCTTTATTAACATCATATAATAAAGAAAATCTATTTAGAAACCTTCTATTAAAAACATTTTTATTTGCTTTATCACTTTTTATAAAATTTCTAATTTCTTTTACTTTAAAAAACTCAACATCTTGACCTGTTCTACTATACAACAAAGCTTCTAAAATGTTTAATTTTTTCCCGTCCCATCTAAAGTATCTTCTAACTTCTCTATAATTCTCAGTAAGCAAGTCTACCTTACCCCTCAGCTCTATATCCATATCATCATCCTTTTTTTATTTATTATATTTAATGATAACATAAAAAATTAAATCATAAACCACTTTTTTTAACTAATACACTAAAAACAAATATTTTCTTCTTCAAATTATACTTATTTATACCTTTAATAGTATGATTTTTATCTTATATAGGTTACTAAATATTCCACTTGAATATTTTTAATAAAATTAAAGTGTTTTTTATGCATTGCACAAGAAAACACTTTATAACTAATTATTAAATTTTAAATATATTCTCCCATTCTTCTAAATTTATTATATCTTATTTCAACTAAAGACTCTCTATCAATTTCATTAATTTCCTTAACTTCCGACAAGAGAACACTCTTTATCATTTTTGCAACCTTGCTTGGGTTTTTATGCGCCCCTCCATATGGTTCTTTTATAATTCCATCAATAATATTAAATGATTTCAAATCTTGAGCCGTTATCTTCATTACCTCCGAAGCTTCCTCTGCTCTACTTCCATCTTTCCATAATATAGATGCAAAACCTTCTGGGGATAATATTGAATATATAGAGTGTTCTAACATATATATCTTATCTGATACTGCTAAAGCTAATGCTCCACCACTTCCACCTTCTCCTGTAAAAATAGATATTATAGGGGTCTTTAATCTACTCATTTCTAAAAGGTTTCTCGCAATTGCTTCTCCTTGTCCATTTTCTTCCGCTTCAAGTCCACAGAACGCACCCGGTGTATCAACAAAACAAATTACTGGCCTATTAAACTTTTCAGCTTCTTTCATAAGTCTTAGAGCTTTTCTATATCCTTCAGGCTTTGGCATTCCAAAATTCCTCATTATATTCTCTGTAGTGTTACTACCTTTAGTTATAGCAACTACAGTAACAGGTATTTTATCTAAAAATCCTATTCCTCCTATAATTGCTTTATCATCACCAAAAATCCTATCTCCATGAAACTCCAAAAAATCAGAAAATATATTTTTTATATAAAAAACACTATTAGGTCTATCTTTATGTCTTGCTATTTTTACTTTTTCCCAAGATGAATAACTTTTAGTCACTTCTATATTCATATTATTTCACCTCATGTAAAATTAAAATCTTATATAAATAAGTTCTTAAATTTCTTCTATCAACTATTGCATCTAAAAAACCTTTTTCTAATAAAAACTCTGCTCTTTGGAAATCATCAGGCAATTCTTCTTTTATAGTACTTTCAATAACTCTTCTTCCAGCAAACCCTATAAGTGCTCCTGGTTCACTTATTATAATATCACCTTCCATAGCAAAACTTGCTGTAACACCACCTGTTGTAGGATCTGTAATAACAGTGATATATAACAATCCTGCTAAATCATGCTTTCCTATAGCTGCACTTACCTTTGCCATTTGCATTAAAGAAAAAATACCTTCCTGCATTCTAGCACCACCAGAAGTAGTAAATAATATTAAAGGTAACCTTTCCTTAGTAGCATATTCAACTAAAGAAGTAATTCTTTCTCCAACTACTGATCCCATACTTCCCATTAGAAAAAAACTATCCATTACCCCTACAGCTACCTTTATACCATTTAAATTAGCAATACCTACTACAACGGCTTCATCACTGTCAGTATGCTTTTTGCACTTTTCCATTTTTTCGTGATATCCCTTGAATTTTAATGGATTAGCTGTTTTTATATCACTATATAATTCTTCAAAGCTATTTTTATCAAAAAGCATTTCTATTCTTTCTTTAGGTCTTAATCTCATATGCTTATTACATTTAGTACAAACATAACATTCTTTGATTAAATCTTCCTTATATATAATTTCACCACATTTATCACATTTAATCCACATTCCTGAAGGAATATTCGCCTTAACATTCTCATCTTTTAATACTCTACGCACTGTTCCATAAGAATTCTTTTTAAATAAATCTCTAAGCATCTTCCTTCACCATCTTTTCTAAAAATGTAGTATCATACTTACCCTCTAAAAATTCATCTCTTTCTAAAATAGAATATTGAAAACCTATATTAGTAGTAACTCCTCCTATTCCGAATTCTAAAAGAGCTCTCTTCATTCTTACAATAGCTTCATTTCTATCTTTTCCATAAGAAATAAGCTTTGCTATCATAGAATCATAATAAGGAGGAATCTTATAACCACAATAAACTGCTGTTTCTAGTCTTATTCCCATTCCCCCTGGAACGTACAATTCATTAATAGTGCCTGGACATGGCATAAATTTATTTTTAGGATCTTCTGCATTTATTCTACATTCAATAGCATGACCAGTAATCTTTACATCCTTTTGCTCTATATCTAGCTTCATTCCTGATGCAATTTTTAGCTGCTCCTTAACTAAATCTATACCTGTAATCATTTCAGTTATTGGATGTTCTACTTGAATCCTAGTATTCATTTCCATAAAATAATACTTCCCATATTTATCCACCAAAAATTCAATAGTTCCTACATTTTGATAATTCACTGCTTTAGCTGCCTTTACTGCTACCTTCCCCATTTCTTCTCTAAGTTCTTCAGTTAAAAATATAGAAGGTGCCTCTTCTAAAGATTTCTGACTTTTTCTTTGCATTGAACAATCTCTTTCACCTAAATGAACTACATTTCCAAAGTTATCTGCTACTATTTGAAATTCTATATGCTTTGGATTTTCTATATATTTTTCAATATACAATCTATCATCTGCAAAACAAGCCTTAGATTCTGACTTAGCTAAATTGAAACCTGATCTAAACTCCTCTTCATTCCAAGCTATTCTTATACCTTTTCCGCCACCACCAGCTGCTGCCTTAATAATAACTGGATAACCTATTTCTTTAGCTATCATAACTCCTTTTTCTACATTTTCAATAACATCTTCATATCCAGGAACTACAGGCACAGAAGCTTCTTTCATAACTTTTCTAGCCTTAGCCTTATTCCCCATAAGATCTATACACCTATAATCTGGTCCAATAAATTTAATATTACATTCCTTGCATATCTTGGCAAACTTAGCGTTCTCAGATAGAAACCCAAAACCTGGATGAATAGCTTCTGCTCCTGTTAGTACACATGCACTTAAAAGGTTAGCTATATTTAAATAACTATCTTTAGATTGTGCTGGTCCTATACAGATAGCTTCATCTGCTAATTGAGTATGAAGAGCATCTTTATCTGCCTCTGAATAAACAGCTACAGTTCTTATATTCATTTCTCTACAAGCTCTTATAATTCTAACTGCTATTTCTCCTCTATTTGCAATAAGTACTTTCTTAATCATAATTTATCACCTTACTCTATTGCGAACATTATTTCAGCTTCACAAGCTACCTTACCATCTACAGTAGCCACAGCTTTTCCAATTCCAATGGACTTTCTTAATTTAATTATTTCTAAACTTAATTCTAATTTATCTCCAGGTACCACCTGTTTTCTCCACTTAACCTTATTAGCCCCTACAAATAAAGGAACCTTTCCTGCATATTCATCCATCTTTAATATAGCTATTGCTCCAGCTTGTGCTAATGATTCTAATATTAATACTCCTGGCATTATAGGTTTGCCTGGAAAATGGCCTTGAAAAAAAGGTTCATTTCTAGTTACATTTTTATAAGCTTTAATGCTTTTTCCCTCAACCAACTCAGTTACTCTATCAACTAGTAAAAAAGGATATCTATGAGGAAGTATCTTTTCTATTTCTTCTGAATTTAACATTTCTAATCCTCCTTAACCATAAAGATAGGTTGACCATATTCAACCATTTCTCCATTTTCAACTAATATTTTTTTAATAACACCATTAACTTGAGATTCTATTTCATTCATAAGTTTCATAGCTTCAATTATACATAAAGTATCTCCAGTCTTAACATTATCACCAATATTAACAAAGCTATCAGAATCCTGAGATGGTGAGCTATAAAAGGTTCCTACCATAGGTGCTTTTATAACTGTTAAATTCTCCTCTTCCTCATTAGAAACCTCTATTTCCTTTTCTACATCCTTAATCTCTCTACCTATCTCTTCATTTATATCCATAGCCAACTTCTCTTTTTCTGCTATATCTTCTTTTTTATAATCATTAGAAGCTTCTACAGAATACTCTTTTTCATTTCTATTCAAAGATTTATCCATTTTAATAAATATTGTATCAGTCTTAAATTCAAACAAAGAGATATCTGAAAGGTTAATAGTTTCTATTAATTCCTTAACTTTTTCAAATTCCATACCTCTACCTCCTATTTATTCTCCCATCTTTTAAAAACTAATACTGCATTGTGTCCACCAAAACCTAAAGAATTTGATAAAGCATATTTTAAATCTGCTTTTCTACCAACCTTAGGAACATAATCTAAATCTAAACCTTCATCAGGGTTTTCCAAGCCTATAGTTGCTGGTATAAATCCATCATTTAAAGCCTTAATACAAGCAACAGCTTCAATAGAACCAGAACCTCCAAGTAAATGACCAGTCATAGATTTAGTAGAGGATACAGGGATATTATAAGCATATTCTCCAAAAACTTCTTTTATTGCTAATGTTTCGCACTTATCATTTAAAGCTGTTGAAGTTCCATGAGCATTTATATATGATACTTCTCTTGGATCTATGTTAGCTTCCTTAATAGCATCTTTCATAGCCTTAACAGCTCCTTTTCCCTCTGGATCAGGTGCTGTTATATGATGTGCATCACAAGTATTACCATATCCAACTATCTCAGCTAAAATATTAGCTCCTCTTTTTATAGCGCTTTCTGCTTCTTCTAAGAATAAAATAGCTCCTCCTTCACCCATTACAAAACCACTTCTATCTTTATCAAAAGGTATAGAAGCCTTAGTTGGGTCATCAGTATGATTAAGAGTTTTCATACTTGAAAATCCCCCAAGACCTACCTGAGTTATAGGTGCTTCAGAACTACCTGCAAGCATTACATCTGCATATCCATGCTTAATAAGTCTGTAAGCTTCACCAATGTTGTTATTACCAGTACTACAAGCTGTAACCATAGATGTACATGGACCTTTAGCTCCATATTTTATAGCTATATTTCCTGCTGATAAATTAATTATTGACATAGGTATAAAAAATGGTGATACTCTTTTTCTTGTGCTAACAGCACTTTTTTCTACTTCCTTTTCAAGGCTGCCTAAACCACCAATTCCTGAACCAACATACACACCAAATTGTTCCTTATCTAATGTATCTAAATCAATACCTGATGACTTTACTGCTTCATCTGCTGCAACTATTGCAAATTGAACAAACCTATCTAACCTTCTACATTCTTTTTTATTAATTACTGTTTCTGGATCAAAGTTCTTTACTTCTGCCGCTATTTTTATATCTAAATTATCTGTATCTATATTTTTTATAAAATCAATACCTAATTTTCCTTCTTTAATTGAATTCCAATATTCATCTACGTTATTACCTAAAGGAGTAACTGCTCCCATTCCAGTTATAACAACTCTTCTATCCATAATATCCTCCTAAATAACCATTCCACCATCTACATTTATTACTTGACCTGTGATATAATCTGCATCTTCACTAGCTAAAAATGCTACCAAATTAGCTACATCTTCAACTTTTCCTAGTTTTTTTAGTGGAATAGATTTTTTTAATTCTTCTTTATACTTTTCAGATAAATTATCAGTCATATCTGTCTCTATAAAACCTGGTGCTACAGCATTAACAGTAATACCTCTTGAACCTATTTCTTTTGCTAAAGACTTAGTCATTCCTATAACACCTGCCTTAGAAGCTGCATAATTAACTTGTCCTGCATTACCTACTATTCCAACTACAGAAGCCATATTTATTATCTTTCCTGACTTTTGCTTAATCATAACCGGTGTAATGCACTTTAAACAATTAAATACACCTTTCATATTTACATCTACTACTGAATTAAAATCTTCTTCCTTCATTCTAAGTATTAAAGAATCTTTTGTTATACCTGCATTATTAACCATTATATCTATAGATCCAAACTTTTCTTTTGCCTTGTTCACTAAATTTTGAACATCATCTATATTGCTAATATCAGCTTTAACTGTAATTACTTCAACACCTAATTCTTTAATCTCTTTTTCAACTTTATTAGCTTCTTCTTCACTATTTCTATAATTTAAAACTATATTTATCCCTTTAGATGCTAGCTCTAATGCAATTGCCTTCCCTATTCCTCTAGAGCCCCCTGTTACAATTGCAGTTTTTACTTTAGACATATAACCCCTCCCTTTATTTAAGTTTGCTTATTACTAGATTTAATGTATCAATATCCTGAACATTTACCACAGTTAAAGATCTGTCTATTTTTCTAACAAAACCTGATAAAGCTTTACCTGGACCTACCTCTATAAAAGTATCTACACCTTTGTCTATCATATCCCTAATAATCTTTTCAAAATACACTGGAGACATTATATGTTCCTTAAGTAATAATCTTACATCATCGCCTTCTTCATAAAGACTTCCCTTTGCATTAGAATAAACATTTCCTTCTACTTTTCCTATGTTAACTTTCTTAATTGTCTCATAAAAATCATCACTTGCAGCCTTTAGAAGACTTGAGTGAAAAGGACCACTAACCATTAATTCCTTAGCTCTTCCTCCCATTTCATTTGCTATTTCAATAGCCTTATCTATAGCCTCATTCTCTCCTGAAATAACAACTTGTTTTGGACAATTGTAATTAGCACCTTCACATATACCTACTTCACTTGCTCTTTTTATAACTTCTTCTACTTCATTTTCTTCTAACCTAAGTATTGCTGCCATTTTACCTAATCCCTTTGGCAGAGAAGATCCCATTATTCTTCCTCTTTCTTTAACTAAACGTAAACCATCCTCCATAGAAAGCATTTTCCCTTTAATAAGAGCTCCATATTCACCAAGAGATAAACCAGCATAATATTTAGCTTCTATATTATTAACTTCTAATGCTTTTAAAATAGCTAAAGAATCAACTAAAATAGCAGGTTGAGCATTTTCAGTAAGTCTAAGAGTTTCTTCATCACCTTCAAATATCATACTTTTTATAGGCATATCTAATATTTCTTCTGCTTTATCAAAAACTTCCTTACATTCTGGTATATTTTCATATAAGTCTTTTCCCATTCCTACATATTGTGAACCTTGTCCAGCAAATAAAAATGCTGTTTTTTCCTTATTCATTTCTACCTCCAAAAGCACTTAAGCATTTATTTGTTTCTAATACTAATTCATCTATTATTTCCTTTGCAGTTTGTTCCTTATTAACAAGTCCTGCTATTTGGCCTGCCATTACATTACCGTAATCAACATCACCTTCAACTACTGCTTTTCTTAATGCTCCTTGACCTAAAGTCTCTAATTCATTAATATCAGTCATACTCTTTTCTAACTTTAAAAATTCTCTAGACAACTTATTTTTTAATATTCTAACAGGGTGTCCAAGTGATCTACCAGTAACTTCAGTGTCTATATCCTTTGCCTTTAGAACTTTATTTTTATAATTTTGATGAACATTACATTCCTTAGCAACTAAAAATCTTGTTCCCATTTGAACACCTTCTGCACCAAGCATATAACTTGCTGCTATGCCTCTACCATCACCAATACCTCCAGCAGCTATTACTGGAATACTTACAGCATCTACAACTTGAGGAACCAAGGCCATAGTAGTTAAAGGTCCAATATGACCTCCTGATTCTCCACCCTCAGCTACAATAGCATCTGCTCCTAACTTTTCCATTCTTTTTGCTAAAGCTACTGAAGCAACTACTGGAATTACCTTAACTCCGCTTTCCTTCCACATAGCCATAAACTTACCTGGACTTCCTGCTCCTGTAGTTACAACTGGCACCTTTTCCTCACAAACAAGTTTAGCTACCTCTTCTGCATGTTCTGTCATTAACATAACATTTACTCCAAATGGTTTATTAGTAAGTTCTCTTACCTTTCTTATTTCTTCCCTTATCCATTCAATAGGTGCTGTACCAGTAATAATACCAAGTCCTCCTGCTTCACTAACAGCAGCAGCTAAAGATGCATCTGCAATCCATGCCATTCCACCTTGCATTATTGGATATTTTATATTTAATATCTTACACAATCTATTTTCCAATTCGATTCCCCCATTATATTCATCATTATGAAAAATAATACATATTAAATTCAAATAATAAATTGGGTCAAAAATGAACCCAATTTACTATACAGCTTTCTTAAATATTAGTTATTTTCATTAATCTTTTCTTCTACATACTTAACTGCATCTTGTACTGTCTTTATTTTTTCTGCATCTTCTAGTTCAATATTATATTTTTCTTCTAATTCTATTACTACTTCAAATAAATCTAATGAATCTGCTCCTAATTCTTCAAAAGTTGTATCTATTGATACTTCATCCTTTTCTACCTCTAACTTTTCACATATTACGTCTCTAATTTCTTCAAATATCATTTTTATTTCCCTCACTTTTTTACTATTTATATTTATTATTTTTTATAATTCTAATAAGCATGAACCAACAGTTAAACCGCCTCCAAAGCCTATGAGAATAACTTTTTTACCTTCTTTTAATAAACCTTTTTCATACATCTCACTTAAAGCTATAGGTATAGATGCAGAAGATGTATTACCATAATTATTCAAATTAATGTAAAACTTATCTTTATCTGCCTGTAACTTCTCTATAGCACTATCAACAATTCTCTTATTTGCTTGATGTGGAACTATATAGTCAATATCACTAATATCCAAATTTTCCCTATCTAAAAGTTCCTTAATTGTTCTAACCATAGATACTACAGCAAACTTAAATACATTACTACCTTCCATTCTTATCTTCTTTAGCTTTTTAACATTATTTTTTACAAAAGGATTTTCAACGTCAAAACCGCCACATTTAAGAACATCTCCCTTTTCTCCTTTTGAAAAACACTTAAAACGTGCTAACTTTTCTTCCTCTGTCTTTTCAAGTACTACAGCTCCAGAACCATCACCAAATAGAACACAAGTTGATCTATCACTCCAATCTACTATTTTAGAAAGAACCTCAACCCCAACAACTAATGCTCTTTTAAAGCTTCCACTATTCATCATTGAATAAGCAACTTGCATAGAGTAAATAAAACCAGAACAAGCAGCATTCACATCAAAAGCCATAGCATTTTTAGCCTTTATCTCCTTTTGAACTAAACAAGATACTGATGGAGTTAACATATCTGGAGTTAAGGTAGCAACTATAATTAAATCAATATCCTCTCCTTTAAGATTAGACCTTTGTAAAGCCATTTTACTAGCTTTAATTGCAAGATCAGAAGCATCTTCACCTTCTGAAATATGCCTTCTTTCTATTCCTGTTCTTTGCTTTATCCACTCATCACTTGTATCAACTAATTTAGTTAAATCATCATTTGTAACTACTTTACTTGGAACATAAGCTCCATAAGATTTAATTTTTATATTATTCATTATTTCTCCTTAACATTGTGTCTTTTTTTCTCATAAAGAAATTATTAAGTTTTTCTAATGACGATATTAATATTCCTTCTTCTTCCTCTGTTAATTCTTCTATAACTTCATCTATCATTTCATGATGAAATTTTTCATGTACTCTATAAGCTAATTTACCTTTCTTAGTAAGTTTAATTAATACAACTCTTCTATCTTCTTCTATTCTTTTTCTTTCTACATACCCCTTTTTTATAAGTTTATTAATGGCTGTAGTTAAACTACCAACTGTTATTTCTAGATCATGTGCTACATCTGACATAGTTCTTTCGTTATACATACCAATTGTTTCTATAGTGTGTAATTCTGTAATTGATAAATCAGCTAGAGCTCCACTTTTTATAGTGTCTTCTTCTATTTGTAAAACATCATTAAAAAGCTTCACCAACTGCTCATTAAGCAGCTTACTTTCCTTATTCATCAAATTCCTCCGTAACGTACAAAAACTATCAAAATAATTTATATATAACATTTTATCCCAAATTACTTTGATAATCAAAATATACTACTATCAAAGTATATTGTCAATATTTTTCATTATAATATATAATAAATTTGGTAAAAATATAAAATGTACTGATTTTTAGGAGGAGATATAAATGAAGAGAAAACCTAAGTACTTTCTAATTGGAATCTTAGTTATAATAATTTTAATACCAATAATTTTTAGAAACAGAATTCTTCTTTACTATGATCTTTATAAAAGATATAGTTCATATAAAGATGAAACTGCATCTATAGATTATCCTGGAGATTTATTTGTAGATGTTGATATTAATAAAGATACCATTAATTATAAAGATACAAACAACGTAAAGTTAAATTTAGATTTATATAGGCCAACAAAAGTTCCACTAAAAGGATCTCCAGTTATTTTATATGTTCATGGAGGAAGCTGGGCTTATGGTGATAATTATATTCCACAAATTCTATCACCACTTTTAGAAACTTTTTTAGATAGAGGCTATAGTATAATAAGCGTATCATATGAATTATTAAATAAAGATATTGATTTTTCTAAACAGGTATGTGATGTAAAGGATTCTATAAGATGGATATATAAAAATAAAGATACTTATAACTTTAATACTAACGAGATAGGAGTTATAGGGGTATCTGCTGGTGCTCATTTAGCTATGCTTGCAACTTATTCAGATGAAGGTGAATTTGTAGATTCAAAGGATTTAGCAGACTATCCTACAAACATAAAATATTTAGTAGATTTCTTTGGGCCTACTGACCTTGCCACTTTAGATGAAAGTATTGCTACAGATGAAATAAACAGTGCATTAAAGAATATTGGTAATAAAGAAGAATACACAAAGAAATTTAGTCCTATAAACTATGTTAAAGAAGGACTTCCAAAAACAATAATTATTCATAGTAAAGTTGATACTATGGTTCCTTATGATAATTCTTTGTCCCTTTATACAAAAAGTAAGGAACTTGGTAATGATGTGAAGTTGGTAACTGTTAATGATATGAATCATGATTTATCTAATATTTCTGAAGAAGATACTGTTACTATTGCTAAAGAAGTTTTAACTTTTCTTGTGAATAATGCACCATTATAAAAATAAGGAGCTATATGCAGAAGAAATTTTAATTTGTCTCTCTCTCTCTGCATATAGCTCCTTAATTTTTTTTAATTACTTTCTTAACTCTTTGAAAATAACTTCTGACTTTTATAATTTTAATATCCTTTTTATTAAACTAAAACATTGTTTAAAACCTCATCTTCATATAATAGCTTTTTAGCAATTTCTCTATATTTTTCATCATGTATAAATACATTTCTATTTGGTTTAATCTCTGGCGCCATATCTATAGCCTTTTTAAAGTCACATTTGTTAAGCTTTAAAGTTTTAACATAGTCCCAAAATCCAGTATCAGCCAGTACTTTATTAACCCTTATATATCTATGATCCTGCACCCTGCTCATAATATATGTTGCAATTCCAACCTGTATTCCATGAAGCTGTGGTACTTCTAAAATCTTATCAAGGGCATGAGATATAAGATGCTCACTTCCACTTGAAGGAGAGCTATTTCCTGCCATCTCGTTAGCTATACCGCTCATTGCCAATGAATCTACAAGTTCTTTTAAAAATAAGTCATCTTTAATCCCTTTAAATGGTGTTCTTACAAAGCTATTAACAGCTTTTTTAGCTATCATGGCTGCAAAATCATCTACTTCACAGATACCTTTCTTATTTTCATAAAACCAGTCATATATAGCTGAAATATTTGAAATAAGATCTCCTATTCCTGAATAAATAAACTTTTCTGGAGCACTTTTTATTACGTCTAAATCTATTATTATCCCATATGCTAATTTTGCTGGTACAGAAGTCCTCTTTCCTCCAACAAGAAGAGATGCACTTGAACTTGAGAAGCCATCACTTGAGGAAGATGTAGGAATACTTATAAAAGGCATTCTTCTTAAAAATCCTGCATATTTAGCGCTGTCAATTACTTTTCCTCCTCCAATACCTATAACTGCCTGAGCTTCATTTGGAATTTCAAAAGCAAGCTTTGTTATATCTTCAATATTAGTATTATCTAACTCCTCATAATGAAGAACTTCAACTTGGCTCTTTTTTAAAGATTCAAATACGATATTTCCAAATAAGTTTATAAGTCCATCACCAAAATAAACCACCACTCTATTAAAATTATTTCTTTTTAAATAACTCCCTAAATTATATAATGTTCCTGAACTTTATGAATAAAGTCATCAGCAGTATCATCCCATTCAATATGTAAAATATCTTCTAAAATTTCATCTTCATTCCTGTTTATAGAACTATATATCTTATGTAAAAACTCTCTATCTTTATATTTATCTTCCTTCCATTCTTTATATAGCTTTTCTCCTTCTTCTCCTAGATAATCATCAATAATCATCTGATAAAAATCTTTTTTAGTTAATGTACCATCAAAGTCTGATATAAAAACAAATTTTTTCTCTTCCATTATAAATTCCTCCTAAGCTTTTTATTAGTTTGTCCATTATCTTTGGCTTTAATCAAAAAACTTTTATAGAATTATTGCAATATATCATACCATTTTCTTACATAAAAAAAGTAGCTTCAACTATTAATAAAAGGTGAACATCCTTATTTAAGTACGAACTTTAAAGGACGTCCACCAATTTTTCAATAGCTTGTTCTATTTATCACTATATTTAAAAATACAGCCTTAATTATTCTAATTCTAAAATTACTTTGCGGTTTATTTTCTTCATAAATATTGTAGCAATCATGCATGATAAGATTTCTGCGATAATAAATGTCGTCCAGACTGTCCATATCATATCATTTGACTGACGTGCAAGGAATGAAAATCCCCATGCAACAGGTAATACAAATAAAAATTGTCTTAAGACAGATATTATTAATGATTCTAAACCACTGTCAAGGGCCTGAAAAATCCCCTGGTATGCTATGTTAATTCCTGCAAAAACAAAACTTAAAGATATTATTCTCATTGCGCTTATGCAAAGAGCTTGTGTCTCACCAGATAAACCAAATAGTGCAGAGAATGGTACTGCAAAAATCTCAATGATGGCTAAACCTATAATCATAATAATAACTGTATAGATTAGACCATATTTAATTCCATCCTTCACTCTGCCTTTGCTTCGCATTCCATGATTGAATGATATAATAGGCGTAATAGCATCACGAAGTCCAAAAGCAGCAAATAAAATAAATTGTTGTACCCTATAGTACAGACCATAAGCCGTAACTGCTGACTCACTGATATTACCTAGAATAATGTTCATTCCATAAGTCATAATCGACATAAGTGCTTGTGCGATAATAGCAGGAAGTCCAATAGAATAAATTGATCTAATAATTTTTAAGTCAGGTTTCATATATTGTAGACCATTTGAAACTTCCTTATTCTTTCTTATATGAAATACGAAACCTAGCAAAGCAGATACTATCTGACCAATAATTGTGGCATAAGCCGCACCTGCTACCCCCATGGAAGGAAGGCCGAACCATCCATAAATAAGAATTGGATCTAAAATTATATTAACAACTGCACCTGCAATCTGGGCAATTGTTGAGTAAACAGAGTGACCTGTAGCTTGTAACAGCTTTTCGAAAATAGAGAAAAACACAATGCCCATAGACATATTACAACATATTTGCAGGTAAGTAACTACCATTTCCTTGATTTCAGCATTTGTGGTCTGTGTAGATGCATAGAAATCAGCCCCAAATAACCCAAATAAAAGAAACAGAATATAAATTACAATACCTAAAAATATGGAGTTACCGGCTACTTTGCTTGCTTTTTCATAATCACCTTGTCCTATACTTTTGGATAATAGCGCATTTGTTCCAACGCCTGTCCCAATTCCGATTGCTATCATTAGCATTTGAACCGGGAAAGCAAGTGTAAGTGCATTCAAAGCCATTTCTCCATTACCTGGCATATTGGAAACAAATGCACTGTCAACAATATTATATACTGCCTGAAGCATCATAGAGAGAATCATGGGAATACCCATTGACAGCATAAGCTTATTAATCTTCATCGTTCCTAATTTGTTCATTTTTACTTCTTCTTTCATGTTAACCCCCTTGAATTTGTAGGAGACTTTTTAAGGAAAGCTACCATAACCTGTATTCATCGTAATAAGCAGTATGTATTTATTACATAATTACACAAAAAAAGGTGTAAATCCACAATCTGGATTTACACCTTTTGGCCACTCGACACAAAAATTATAACAATTTTCACAGAAATAAGTCAAACATTTTTTAAGAAAGGTTGTGTCCATTATGGGAAAGGGCAGAAGATATGATCAAGAATATAAAGATATGATAGTAGACTTATTTAAGTCAGGAATGAGTGTATTAGAGCATCGTTTACGAATATGGTATTACAGAATCAACAATCAACGGCTGGATTAAAAATGTAAAAGAAATTAAAGTAGATGAAAAATGACTTTGCTAAAGATGAACTTGGCCGTATAAAAAATTTTGTGTAAACAGAATAAAAATAGCTTCTTCTTGGCAATAATCAAAATAACAAATTATTGCAAGAAGGAGTTTTTTATATGGGAAACGTGTCGAAAGAATTATTAAGAGAATATATTAAGGAGCAACATTTTACTAATGCTAATGAAATATTAGTAGGATTAAAAGAAATGTTTAGAGATGTTCTACAAGAGATATATCAGAGCAAATAAGAGAATTATATGGAGTTGATATAAGTGCAGAAACTGTATCAAATATAACAAATAGAATATTACCACTAGTATCTGAATGGCAACATAGACCTTTGGAGAAAACTTATGCATTCATATTTATGGATGCTATACACTATAAAGTTAGAGAAGATAAACAGATAGTCGTTAAAGCAGCTTATGTGGTGATTGGTGTAAATATGGATGGTGAGAAAGAAGTTTTAGGAATATGGATTGGTGCTAACGAGAGTAGTAAGTTTTGGTTATCTGTATTAAATGATCTTAAAAATAGAGGAGTTCAAAATGTACTTATATTCTGTGTTGATGGTTTAAATGGCTTCAAAGAAGCTATCGGAGCTACATTCCCATTTGCTAGAATTCAAAGATGTATAATACATCAAATAAGATTTAGTATGAAGTATATTCTATATAAGGATAGAAGGGCTTTTGTAGCTGATTTAAATTAAATATACTATTCAGTGATATTCTTGAAAAAAATGCATAATAAAAGGACTCTATAGTTAAGAAACTCTTAACAAAAAATCCTAATAAATATTTGCTGTATTGTATATTATCGCCATACCTTGGGTATAATATAGGCAACAAAAGTTTTGTTACACTTTCAGACAAAATTATTTAATAAATGAGATTCGATAATTTTGATTATTTCTAAGAAAAAGATAAGAATACACAAAATTATTTACAGGCTCTTATAAAATGAATACTGGAGTTTTAGCGTGGTGGTAGAGCATTAAGCTTTATCACTTTTTTATTCGATTGTAATATTATAAGGGTAAACATAATGCGCTACCCTTATAATATATGGCATATTACTCAACATCTACTTCAGCTGAATTACCTCCTACATTTAATACTAGTGTAGTTGATCCTCCAGGAAACCATACAGGATTACCTGTTACTTGTGCTCTTGCAGGTTGTAAACTTGTTTCTTTTGAACGAACTAATTGAGTTCTTATATTTGAGTAGTTTACTGTACTTGCATCATATGCCTCTGATATAACATCATTATAATCTCCTTTATTGAGTGTATATGAAGCTTTAAATGCTAGTTTCGCGAAACCTAGGTTAGTATATACAGTACAGTCACTAACACTAGTATGATATGTGGAACGACTTATTGTTCCACCTTCTATTCCCATTGATGAACGTAAAAAACCAGGTTTTATTAGTTTTGAATTATTTTCAAAACTTTCAGTTTCAACAGTAGAATATAAAAATGAACCATCTTTATACACTTTCTTAGTTGTTGTTGTATTTCCAATAGTATAAGTAGTTTCTTCGAATTCGCTATTTTTAATCATATTATCCCAAGGAATTTGATTTTCTAACTTGTAGATTAATCCATCTATTAATTTTTCAGGTACATTTTCACTTTTAAGATTAGCTTTAACTCCTTCAATGTCAGTTCTTTGAATTGTTGAGTCAACAGTATTTGTTTTGGCAAAAGCAGTTATTGAAGTTGAACATGTGCTAAATCCTAGTATTAAACTTGCTAGTAAAGTTGTTAATAATTTTTTTTCATAAAATAATTCCCCTTTAAATTAAACTTATTTTTTTGATTCTTTGTCTATCTTTTCTAAGTGTTTAATCAATAAATCAAATGCTAGAATACCTTTTTTCATAAACTTAATTCCTAGAGTGATCATAACAATAAAAATTATTGTTAGAACTAAAACAAACATTCCAGGAATTAGATAATACGGATCATGCATAAGTATTCCCTCCTCGTTTTCCTTCATATTACCATACAAGTAATAATATGTCAAATAATTTGGGAGATACGAAAATTATATTTAATATATAATTGTATTTTATAAATTAAATATAAAACTAAAAAGCATTAAAAATTCATCAATCAGCATGTGATAAAAATAGAATTTAGAATGTTTTTGTTTTTTATTCTCACCATTCATATCTATAATGTATAATGTATGATTTATATGTCAAACTATCAATCATAGCCTCGCCCATGACTAAATAAGTAAAAAGTTTTCATATCTTGAATAATAAGACTCTTGAATGGTGGTAATGCATAGACTTTATCACCTTTTTTAATATTCAATAATCCTAATTTCTAGCAGTCTTTTAATACTAGGTGATAAGATATAGTAATGATTTCGCTAAAAATACCTTTATGAACTCAATAAATTTAACGGTTTTATGCCATTTGTAAGGGTTAAAAATCTTGTAAGAGTCAAAGATTTGGTATCTAGAAATCAAGAGTACTACATTGATAGAATTTAAGAAAAACATAAATTTTATCTGGAGGTTACTCATGTATATAAAATTAAATAATGATACTTGGGAAAAATACATAAATGAATATTTTTCTCTTGAAAATAAAATTTCCATAAAACAATTTTGTAAAGAACGTAATATTAATCCGAGCTAGAGTTTTTTATCATATAAAAAGAATTGAAGCACGAGATAAACTAATAGTTCTTCAAGCTATTAATTTAAAAACTAGCACTACTAAGAAAGAAAAGACTTTTTCTGAATCTAAGATAAATGTACAAATTGGAAATACAAATATATCTATTCCTGTTAGTGAAACCACATTAATAAATTCAATAATTAAGGAATTATTACAAAATGCTTAATATAGATAGCGTAGATACAGTTTATCTTGCCTGCGGCTTATGCGGATTTAAGAAAAAGTATTGATGGTTTAGTTATGATTGTCCAAAATCAGTTGAAACTCGATCCTTTTGATAAAGCATTATTTGTATTTTGTAATAAAAAGATATTTGGTGTATCTAGTGAAAAAATAGATACTAATCAACTATCATTTTTTAATGAAGCAGAAAAACA
>CAKVLD010000051.1 GCA_934755305.1 uncultured Clostridium sp.
AAAGCCACTATTTCTATCAAAAGATAAATATAATTCAGGTTGTGGTTGGCCAGCTTTTACAAGACCTATTAATAATGGATATATAGAAGAAAAAAATGATTTTAGTCATGGAATGATAAGAACTGAAGTTAGAAGTAAACATTCAAATAGTCACTTAGGTCATGTATTTAATGATGGACCAAAGGAACTAGGAGGTTTAAGATATTGCATTAATTCTGCTTCCCTTGAATTTATTCCTAAAGAAGATATGATAGAAAGAGGATATGAAGAATATATTAAGTTTTTAGATTAAAGTCACCTAAGTTTTAGGTGATTTTTTTGAAATAAGTTAATAATTTGACTTGAATCACATTTTTATAATTGTAAAACATATATAATGAGCACATAGATAAGAAAAACAGAAGACAAAGTCTTAGGAGGATAATAAATATGACAAATAATAATCTAAGCTGGAAAGGCTTTAAAGAATGTACAGTTTCAAAAATAGTGCAAGAAGATGAAAATGTAAAATCATTTTATTTAAATTTTGATGATAAAAGTAAAATGCCTGAGTTTATACCAGGACAATTTATAGCAATAAAGATTAAAAATGAAGATGGAAGTTATTCAAGAACTAGACAATATACTTTATCTTTAGATCATAATTATGATTTTTATAGAATAAGTGTAAAAAGAGAAGCAGATGGTGAAATAAGTAAAAGATTATGTGATGAAATAAAAGAAGGAGATCACATAGAAATAACAATGCCTATGGGTAAGTTTGTTTTAAAGGATAGTGATAAACCATTAGTCTTATTAGGTGGAGGAATTGGAGTTACACCAATGCTTACAATGGCATATGCATGTAATGAAAATGAAAGAGAAATTAACTTTATTTATAGTATACCAAATGCAAAGAATCATAGCTTTAAAGAAGAAATAGAAAAGTTAACTAAAGAAAAGAATATGAAAACAACTATTTTCTATACAAGACCTTTAGATACTGAAAAATGTGGAGAAGACTATGATGTTAAAGGTAGAATGACAAAGGAATGGATGGATGAAAACTTACCTAAGGATGGAGAATTCTATTTCTGTGGTCCAAATCCATTTATGAAAAATATCTATCATAACTTAATAGAACTTGGAATAAATAAGGAACAAATAAATTATGAATTATTTGGGCCAGGAGCAGATATAACTAAATAAAACAAAAGAAAAATAAAATTAGGGAGAGGAAACTTTATGTTAAATAATATAAAATCAGAAAATAATACATATAAAAATTTAGTAAATGGAGAATGGATAGAAAGCAAAACTGGAAATTTTATAGACGTATATTCTCCAATAGATAATTCTTTAGTAGGAAAGGTTCCAGCAATGACTAAAGAAGAAGTAGATGCTGCTATACATAGTGCAAAGGAAGCACAAAAGGAATGGAGAAATAAAAATTTAAATGAAAGAGCGGATATTCTTTATAAAGCAGCTGATTTATTAGTAAAAAATGTAGATACAATAGCTAATATTATGATGCTGGAAATAGCAAAGGATCTTAAAAGTTCAAAATCAGAAATATTAAGAACAGCAGATTTTATAAGATTTACTGCTGAAAGTGCTAAGAATTTATCTGGTGAAAGTTTACCAGGAGATAGCTTCCCAGGATTTAAGAATAATAAGGTATCAATTATAAAGAGAGAACCTCTTGGTGTAGTTCTTGCAATTTCACCTTTCAATTATCCTGTAAACTTAGCAGCTTCAAAGATAGCACCTGCTATAGTAATTGGAAATTCAGTTATTTTAAAACCTGCTACTCAAGGAAGTATATGTGGACTTTACTTAGCAAAAATATTTGAAATGGCAGGAGTTCCAAAAGGTGTACTAAATACTGTTACAGGTAGAGGTAGTGAAATAGGAGATTATATTACTACTCATGAAGATATAAACTTTATTAACTTTACTGGAAGTACACAAATAGGTACTAGAATTTCTCAAAAAACTACTATGGTTCCTTTATTGATGGAACTTGGTGGAAAGGATGCAGCTATAGTTTTAGAAGATGCAGATTTAGATTTAGCAGCTAAAAATATTGTACAAGGTGCCTTTTCATATTCAGGACAAAGATGTACAGCAGTAAAAAGAGTTCTTGTAGTTAAAAATGTTGCAGACAAGTTACTAGATAGGATAAAGTTAGAGATGGAAAAACTAGTTGTAGGAAGTCCTTTAGATAAGGAAGCTTTAGATGTAGTACCTTTAATAGATAATAAATCAGCAGATTTTGTACAAGGTTTAATAGATGATTCAATTAAAAAAGGAGCTACAGTTGTTATAGGAAATAAGAGAGATGGAAATCTAATTTATCCAACATTATTAGACAATGTAACTCTTGATATGAATGTAGCGTGGGAGGAACCATTTGGACCAGTATTGCCTATTATAAGAGTTGATAATAAAGATGAAGCTATAAAAATAGCTAATGATTCAGAATATGGATTACAAAGTTCTGTATTTACAGAAAATATTAATGAAGCTTTCTATGTAGCAGAAAAACTTGAAGTAGGTACTGTTCAAGTAAATAATAAAACTGAAAGAGGACCAGATCACTTCCCATTTTTAGGAGTTAAATCTTCTGGTATAGGAACTCAAGGTATTAGATATTCAATAGAATCAATGTCTAGACCTAAGGCTATTGTACTTAATTTAAGATAGTTACTATATAAAATAGAATATTTATTAAAAAATTACTATTAAATAGACTTTATCTATAGTTGCTAGGATAAAGTCTATTATTTTGTGCAAAAAATTAATTTGATTAAAAATATGATATAATATATAAATATATACTATTTTAATAGGAGAAAGAGTAAAATGAACACTAGTAAATGTAAAAATTGCAATAAAAGGCTTTGTGCCGCTAAGATTCCTGTATTTACCAACCTGGATTGTGCTGAGTTAGAAGAAGTAGTACAAGTAATTAATCATAGAATATATAATAAACACGATATAATTTTTAATGAAGGAGAGATAGTTAATAGTTTCTATTTTGTTAATGAAGGAAAAATAAAATTATATAAATATAATAAAGATGGTAAGGAACAAATACTTCATATATTATCTGATGGAGATTTCTTTGGGGAACTTAATCTTTTTACAGAAGGTGAATATAAGTTTAATGCTGAAGCTATAGAAAAAACTAAAGTTTGTTCCTTAACAAAAGAAAATTTTAGAAACATAGTATTAAAAAATCCTGAAATTTCAATTAAGATGATGGAAAGTCTAGGTGAAAGACTATCTGTTATAGAAAATTTAGCACAAAATTTATCAACTAATGATATTGATGCTAGAATAGCATATCTTCTTATTAATTTAATGGACAAATATTCTGAAATTAAAGAAGGTGTGAAAATTATTAATCTACCACTTTCTCGTGAAGATATGGCTAATTATATTGGTGTTACAAGAGAAACTATAAGTAGAAAGTTAAAGAAGTTTGAGTTAGAAGGTATTATAAATATTATAGGTACTAAAAATATAAAAATATTAGATGAAGAAAGTTTAAGAGATTATTTATAACATAAAAAAGTTTGAAGGGTTACTCATAGTATTCCTTCTTTTTTTATGTCATTTAATTTTCCACTAAATATATTAAGCATTATAAATTGTAAGAACTTTAATTATATGTTAGTATTATAGATATTAATAGAATACGGGGGACTTTATGGAAGAATTATTAGTTAATTATGATGATTTTGTAAAAGCTTTAACTAGTATATCAAATCTTATCGAAAATTCATTAGAAATACAAAAGGAAATTACAGAAACTAATGAAAATTTGAAAAGTAAGTGGGTAGGAAAGAGTAGTTCTGCTTTTTTTAGGGAAAGTGAAAATATATTAAATACCTTTAGTGATTATATAGAAGGTTTAGGTATATTAGGAGAAGATCTTCAGGTGGCTTTAGAAAGTTTTTCAGAGGCAGATTCTAAGTCAGCTGAAAATGCACTTAAAATGCTTGAAGATGTTACAGTACAAAAGTAAAAAATAAGGGGGAATGTATTTTTGTGTGCTAGTAGCTCAAAACTTAAAAGATTAAAAAGAGATAAGAGCAAGGTAAAGGATGGAAAAAGGAAATGTATCAATGCTCAAAATAATAGTGAATTAACAGATTCACTAAGGAATAATATTAAAAATAAGATGAATTATGCAATTACTACTAATAATAGTGAAGCTTTAATTAATAGAATTTCAAAATGGAACAATAATGTTACTTCAGATCTTAATAATACTAAATCTCTAATTAACTCTTTGATAGATAAAATTGAAGATGATATTAGGGAAGAGGAAGATAGAATAAGACGTGAAGAAGAAAGAAAAAGGAGAGAAGAGAGAAAAAAAGCAAAAGATAATTAATAAACAAGGGGAAAGGTTATGGAAGACAAGTTAGAGATAAGCGATATACTGCTTAAATATAATAAACTTGACATGGCATTAGAGGTTTTGGAAGAAGTAAGAGAGAATTTTCCTAACAGTAAAGAAGTTTTATTTAGAATTTCAAAAGTATATGAGAAAAAAGGCTTTTATGATCAAGCTTTAGATATATTACATAAGGTCAAACTTTTAGAACCTAAAAATGGAGAAACTTATTTTAAAATGGCTACCATATATCAAATGAAGGAAGACTTAGGAAAATGTTATGAAAATTTAAGCCTTGCTTTAAATAATGGCTTTAGTAGTGAGAAAGTATTTTATTATAAGGGATTAGTAAAGGAATCTTTAGTTAAGTTTAATGAAGCTATATATGAATATACTAAAGCTTTAAGAAAAAATAATGGATATTTAGAAGCTAGATATAGGAAGTATTCAGTATACATGAAACTTAATATGATAGAAGAAGCTAAGGTAACTTTAGATGAAATGATTAAATATAACGGATATGTATACGATGGTTATAATTTAAGAATTATTCTTGCTTTAAAGGAAAATAACAATAAGGAAGCATATAAATTTTTACAAAAGGCTCAAAGTATTTTTAATGATTATTCACCATTAAAATTAGATTTTGTAAAATATTATATTCAAGAAAAACAGTATAAAGAAGCTTTAAACATAATAGATACAATTTCAGATGAAGATGGGTATTATGAAGATTTTATGATTATAAAATCAAGAATACTATGTCTTCAAGAAAATAATGAAGAGGCTATTGAATTATTAAATGATTATAAAGTATATAATGAAGAAAACTTAGAAATGATATTTTTATTATCATTGTTAAATTACAAAGTGGGAAATGTAACTGAATCAATTAAAAATATAGAGATTATTAATAATTCTGATGAATTAACTAGTGAATATAGTAAGTTAGCTCTTATCTTAAAAGGATATGTTTATAAATATAACAAAGAATTTGATAAAGCTATAGAACATTTTAAAAATGTGTATAATATTTTTAGAATACAAAATTTAAGTGATCCTTATAATACAAGTACATTATTTTTAAGAATTTTAACGCTTATAGAAGCAAATGAATTTGATAAATGCCAAGTTCTAATTAATGGGTTAGAAAGATTAGAACCTGTAAAGTTTAATAGTGAAGTTAAAGATTTAAGAGAATTAATTTCAATAAAAAAGAATAAAAATTCTCAAGATATTACTGATGAAAAGGAAATATTAATTAACATTTTTAGTAAAAGGTAGGTTAAAGTAATGGATTTTAAAATAGAAATGGAAGCTATAGATGAGGCCATTACTGTATACGATAAAGCAATAGGGGAATTGAAAAATAATCTAAATTCTTTAAATTCTGGTTTGTCAGGAATTAAAGGAGATGGATGGAAGGGTAAAGCTAAGGATAGCTTTATGACAATTAAATATGGACAGTGGGAAAAAGGATTAAAAGAACATATATCAAGATTAGAATTTTTAAATAGTATGCTAAAGGATGCTAGAGAGAAACTAGATGCTTTGGTAACTGAAGGGGAACAAATATAGGATAAGTTAGGGGGATAACCTTTTGAGAAAACTAATAGTTGATTATGGAGAATCTACTGAGATAAATATAAATTTAAAAAATTCCTTAAATAGTTTAGAAAAAGAATTAAGAAATACAGAAGAAGCAATAAAAAAAATAGAATCTCTAGAAGGTGGGTATAGATATTCTAGTGAAATATTAAATGAGTTGTATTCTCAAAAAAGAGAAATAGAAAAAAGTTATGATGAAATAAATTATTTTCAAGGGAACTTTACAAACTTTATAGAAAAAGTAAAAACAACAGACGAAGATTTAGCTAAAAACTTTAAAGGTAGAGTTGAATCTTATTGTAAAGAAAATAAAATAGAAATAACGTCAGATTTTGATGTATTCTTAGATAAGGTACAAGCTGTTTTAGATGTAGCAGGTTTTATACCAGGTGTGGGAGATATCTGTGATTTTATAAATGCAGGAATATCATTACTTAGAGGACATTGGCTGGAAGCAGGAATATGTTTACTTGCTATGATTCCATTTTGTGATATGATAAAATCATTAAAATATAGTGATGAAGCTGCAAAACTTTTAAAGTATGGTGATGAAGCTATAGATGGTGTTAAAACTATAGCAAAAGAGGGAGTAGAAAAAACAGCAAAACAAAATAGCAAATTCTTAAGGCGTGGTGAAAAAGCTGATAAGATGTTTTCCACTATAGATTTGGGAGATGAATTTGCAGTTACATATAAAAATGGAGCTACAGACACTATAAGCAAAGCAAGTACAACTGCTGAAGGTAGTAGGTGCCTAGGAAATGGATGCTTTGTAGCAGGAACTTTAGTACATACTGAAGAAGGTATTAAGAAAATTGAAGATATTAAAGTAGGAGATAGGGTGCTATCTTTTAATGAGGAAACTAGTAGGACAAGCTATAAAGAAGTAGTAGATACAATAGAGAGAAGTACTTACGAAATATGTACAATAGAGTATAGTAATGGTAAAATACAAAGTACTACAGGACACTTATTTATGGTACAAGGTAAGTGGTGGACTTCAGCAGTAGATATTAAAGCCGGAGATAAATTAGTCTTAGGTAATGAAGAAGTTACTGATGTTTTAGATGTTTCTGTTAAGGAAGGATCTTATCCTATTAAGACTTATAATTTAAGTGTTGATGAGAATCATACTTTCTTTGTTGATAATGATGGAGTATTAACACATAATACTGCTAATATAAAAAGATGTGCGACTACTAAGGGAGTAAGTAAAGCTGAGCAAGCTATATCAAGAATAGATGAAATAGAAGTAAAGTTTAATTATAAGTCTAAATATGATGAAGCTGAATTCGCAAGACAATTAGCTGACCAAGAAGCTAGTATGAATAAATTAACAGTTGATGAGTATTTAAAGAATAGGGAAAGGTACATTGCTGAAGGTAGAGCAATTGAAGGAAATGCAGCACAGCAAGCAGCTAGAAAAGAAGCACAGGCTCAAAAAATAGCTGAGTTACGTAAGAATGGTCTTTCATATAGTGAAGCTAAGAAACAAGCGGAAGAATGGTTAAAATCTCAAGCAGCACTTCATAATCCAGACCAAATTGCAGGTGGTAATCCACTAAATATAGGTGGTATGGGAGATAGTAAGATTAATTCATCAATAGGTTCTCAATGGAAATATAGAATTGATGCAGTTGATGAACAAATAAAAGCATTAGCTGATAAAATGACTGAAGCAGAAAGAAAATCAAAATATTTAAATGTAAAATTAAAGTACTAGGAGGTAACTATGAAATATAAGGTTTTAGCGGACTTTGAAAATTATAAAGAAGTAGAACAAGATGTTATAAGTTTATATAACAATAAAATTCCTAAAAAGTTATTAGATATTTGGAAGGAATATGGTTTTGGAAGCTTTATGGATAATTATATTAAAATTATCAATCCAAATGAATATAAGGAGTTGTTAGATGATTCATATTTTAGAGGAAAGGAATCTATTCCAATAATGCTTACAGGATTTGGAGATATAATAACTTGGGAGAAAAATAGATACTTAGGTATTGTTAAATATCGTAAAGGAACATTTGATATTATTGAAGATGGATTTGAATACTTTTTAAATGATATAATGGATGTTGAATATGTAAGAGATTTTCTTGATAATTCACAATATAAGGAATCTATAATTAAGAATGGCAAACTTAATTTTGAAGAATGCTTTGGATATGTACCTTTACTAGGGCTAGGAGGCAGTGAAAAAGTAGAAAATTTAAAAAAGGTAAAAATAAAAGAGCATATAGAATTAATTACACAAATGGTAGGTAAAATTGAATAATAAAAATTAGTTAATTTGAAAAGATTACTTACTACAAAACTATATAAAATTAAATGCATAAAACTTATTGTATAATATATTATTGTAAGTATAATAATTTAATAAATTTATCACACTGCATAATTATTATAATGCATTGATTAAAGTTGAGGAGGTTAATGTTCCAGTAATGGAGCATTAATCTTTTTTCATACAGTGAAATATTTATAAAAACCAAGACGACTATGATTGAAAAAATATGTTAGCAGCATAAAAATAAATGAATATCAAAACAACTGATGAAGCTATATATGCTTTTAGAACTATAGCAAAAGAAGAAGTAATGCAGAGATAGTTGAATTTGATATATCTAAGAAATTCTTATGAACTACCTGCACCTTGGATCGAATGGTTAGAGGAGTATGGTACGAATGGTAGGAAAATAAATTAAAATTAAAACTGGTGAAAAAGTACAAGGATTAACTATTATTGTTGATAGAAAGTTAAAGCAAGTAATGGATATCATAATAGAAAAAGATGAGAATTATAATAATTATACTGAGATAGTTAGAGATTCATTATTCAATGGTATAAATAATCTAATTAATTTTTTATTCTCCTTTTAAAAAGGATAAGAATCAATGTTTTTAGATAAAGAAATGAGATGATACCTCTAAAGTAGACTCGATAAACAACCAAAGTCTACTTTGGAGGTATTTTTATGTATAGATTAAAGTCATAAAAAAATAAAAAAGTTTCAAAATTTGATTTCAATCACATTATATATTAAAAACAGACCATATAATAAGCTCATAGATGAGAAATAAGTGCTCAAAAAAATAAATGCGAACAACAAAAGGAGAAAAAATCATGAAAATAGTATATTATTCATTATCAGGAAATACAGGAAAGATGGCAGAATTAATTGCTGAAGGAATAAAGGGAGAAGGTAAAGAAGTAGAATTAGTAGAATTTGAATCGGCTTTAGTAGAAGATGTAGTAAAAGAAGAAGTTATTATCTTAGGCTGCCCTTCATCAGGTGTTGAAGAATTAGAAGAAGGAACAGTAGAACCATTTGTTGATGAATTAGAAGGAAAAGTTAACGGTAAGAAAGTTGCTCTATTTGGATCATACGGATGGGGTGATGGAGAATGGATGAGAAACTGGGAAGAAAGAATGACTTCTTATGGTGCTAATCTTATTGGAGAAGGTTTAACTGTAAATGAAATGCCAGAAGGTGCAACTGAAGAAGAATGTATCGAATTTGGTAAAAAGATAGCAAAAAGTTTATAATAAAATTTTCACTCTAAAATTATTGATTCATATTATCTAAAAAACACTTTCAATTTTTATGAAAGTGTTTTTTAGATTTATTTTCTATTAGAAAAGTACTCTATAAAGTTTTTCTTATGTCTTATTACTAATAATAAGAATAAAATAACCGATAAACCTATAGTATATGTATTATTAGTAAATATAAAACTTGTAATTATTAAAGATAATCCTAGAGCTAAAGATCTTATAAATACAATCTTAGTTAAAGGCTTTAATAAAAAGTAAGTTGCTACCCCTATAACAATAGAGAATGGTGAAAGAATAAAAAATGCACCTAAAGTAGTATTAACACCTTTTCCACCATTAAAACCTAAAAATGGTGTATAGTCATGTCCTAAAACTGTACATAATGCAGCAACACATAATATTAAACTTTTATAATCATCAGAAAGTGTAGTTGTATTAATTAAATAAATAGCAACAAGAGCTGTAGGTATAAGTCCTTTCAAAATATCTAAAACCTGAGTAAGAACAGAAACTTTATTATTTAATATTCTTCTCATATTAGTAGAGCCTATATTTCCACTTCCTTGAGTTCTAATATCTATGTTATATAGTTTTTTAGCTAAAATGTATCCATTAGGAATAGACCCTATAAGAAAACATGCTAAACACATAAAAAATACCAACATATGTTTCCCCCTTTCTTTTATGTATCCTATATGATTGTAATTGGGTTATTTATTATAGTCAAATAATTTTTATTGCAATTAATAGGATAATGTTACATAATAACATTAAAATATAATAATATAACTGAAGAGGAGAAATTAAATGGTTCAAATATTACTTATTATAATACAGATAATTAATATATTAACTGTACTATATATGATTTTTAAAGAAAATCGTTCCCCTAATAGTATTATTGCATGGATCTTCATTTTGCATTTAGCTCCAGCATTAGGGTTTGTATTATTTTTACTTATAGGTAGAAGAGTAGGAAATTCTAATGTGTTTGGAATAAAAGAGGCAGAATTAAAGGTTATAGATTCTTATATAGAATATGAAAGAAAAAGTATAAGAGAAAATACAACTTTAGCTAACAATGACATGATAAGATTTATATCAGAGCTTGGTTATTTTCCATATAGAGAGGAGGCTAATATCAGTTTATATACTCATGGTGAAGACTTTTTTAATGAATTAATAGAGAGCATAAAGTTGGCCAAGGAAAGTATTAATATACAATTTTACATATTTAAAACTGATGATATAGGAAAGAAAGTTTTAAAAGAATTAGTTAAAAAAGCGCGTGAAGGTGTAGAAGTAAGACTTCTATATGATTCTGTAGGAAGTAGGTCTTTAAATAAAAAAGTATTAGTTGATCTAATTCAAGCAGGAGGAAAGGTTGGAGAATTCTTTCCATCGTGGCTTAAATTTATAAACATAAATATGAATTTTAGAAATCATAGAAAAATAGTTGTTATAGATAATAAAGTAGGTTTTGTAGGTGGATTCAACGTAGGAGATGAATATTTAGGAAAAAATAAAAAGTTTGGATACTGGAGAGATACTCATATAAAGTTAGAGGGTGTAGCAACTAAAGATTTAAACTTAAGATTTTTAGCAGATTGGAGATATGCAACAAAGGAAGATATAAGTCTTGATTGGTTATTGAAAGGTAGTTCTAGTATCGAAAAATCTAATAGTGGAGTTCAAATAGTATCAAGTGGTCCAAACTTAGAAAATACATATGAAATTAAATTAACTTATTTAAAAATGATTCAAAAAGCCAAAAAATATGTGTACATTCAATCACCATATTTAATATTAGATAAAAGTATACTAGATAGTCTTGAAATAGCTGCAAAATCAGGAGTTGATGTTAGAATTATGATTCCTGGAAAAGGAGATCATCCATTAGTGTATTGGGCAAATTTATTCTATGCAGGGGATTTGGTGAATTCAGGTGTTAAAATTTATCATTATGATAAAAATGCATTTTTACATTCTAAAACTGTAGTTATTGATGATGAAATTTGTTCTATAGGTACTGCTAATATGGATAATAGAAGTTTTGAACTTAATTTTGAAATAAACGCTGTTATCTATTCTGAGGAGATTTCTATTAAACAAAGAAAGGCCTTTGAAGATGATTTATTAAAATCAGTAGAATTAACTGCAGAAGAATATAATAATAGAACTCTTTGGGTAAGAATAAAAGCAGGATTTTCTAGATTATTTTCAGGTGTACTTTAAAAATAATTATAGCACCTCAAAAGAACCAAAAAGAAAAATACAGTACTCTTTATAAATTTATTAAATATAAAGGGTACTGTATTTTTGTGATTTCATACAAATTTTTTATAAATATTTTTACTTGATATAGTATATTACATAATTTAACAGATATATAATACTTTGTTAAATGATAGATTAAATATAATTCTAATTATGTAATTAATATTTTAGCCTCTTCACTTATATATTATAAAGAGATTATTAAGTAGGAGGAAATAAAATGAAAAAGAAAAAATTATTGACCTTAGGTACAGTTGTAGCTGTAATGGCTAGTACTCTCATAGGATGTGGAGGTAGTAATAAAGAATCTACAAATGATAAAGAGATATACTTTTTAAATTTTAAACCTGAAATTGCAGATGTATATGATAAAATTGCTAAAGATTACGAAGATGAAACTGGCGTTCGTGTAAAGGTTGAAACTGCAGCTAGTGGAAACTATGAGCAGACACTTAAGTCTGAAATGGCAAAAGATGATGCACCTACTATTTTTCAGCTTAATGGCCCTGTAGGTTATAATACTTGGAAAGATTATTGTAGTGATTTAAAGGATTCAGATCTATATAAACACCTAAGTGACAAAACTTTAGCTGTAACTAGTGAAGGTGGTATATATGGTATACCTTATGCAGTTGAAGGATATGGTATTATCTATAATGCTGATATATTAAATAAATACATTGCTTTACCTAATAAAAAAACTGCAATTAAATCAGCAGATGATATAAAAGATTTTAATACTTTAAAGGCTGTAGCAGAAGATATACAAGCAAATAAAGATGCCTTAGGTATTAAAGGAACGTTTGCATCTACATCAATGTCTAGTGGTAATCGTTGGAGATGGGATACACATTTAGCTAACATTCCTTTCTATTATGAGTTTGCTGATAAAGCAGGAGATGATTCTATAATAGATACTGGTTTAGCTTCAGATGAAGTAGAATTTAAGTATGCTGATAAATATAAGGATATATTTGATTTATATACTAGTAATTCATGTACTGAAAAAGGGGTACTAGGTAGTAAAAGCGTTGATGATGCTATGGCTGATTTTGCTTTAGGCAATTGTGCTATGGTTCAAAACGGTAACTGGGCTTGGGCTCAAATAAGTAAAGTACAAGGTAATGTAGTAAAAGAAGAAAATATCAAATTTTTACCTATATATACTGGAATGGATAAAGATTCAGAACAAGGTATATGCATAGGTACAGAAAACTATTTTGCTGTAAATAGTAAAGTATCAGAAGAAAAACAAAAAGAATCTAAAGAATTTATTAATTGGCTATTTACTAGTGAAAAGGGTAAATCATATGTAGTTAAGGATTTAGGATTTATAGCTCCATTTGATACTTTCACTGAAAATGAAAAACCTTCAGATCCATTATCAAAAGAGATTATGGATTGGATGAATAAGAAAGACATAAAAAATGTTAATTGGATATTCCAATCTTTCCCTAGTGAAAACTTTAAAACTGCATTTAGTGACACTTTGCTTGAATATGTACAAGGAACTAAAGAATGGAAAGATGTAGTTGATACAGTTAAGAAGTCTTGGAAAGAAGAGAAAGGTATGTAAATCAAAAAAAGAGGTAGTGTTTAATATGCTACCTCTAAAAAGGAGGAAGAATAATTATGCAAAAGACCTTAAAGAAATATTTTCCTGTATTTGTATTGCCTATATTATTAGCTTTTTTTATTGCATTTTTAATACCTTTTATTATGGGAATTTATTTATCCTTTACTAAATTTACTACAGTAACAGATGCTAAATTTGTTGGATTATCTAACTATGTAAAAGCCTTTTCCAATGAAAATTTTTTAAATGCTTTATTTTTTACATCTAAATTTGCTATAGTATCAGTTATTACAGTTAATGTATGTGCATTTACTTTAGCTTACCTTTTAACTAGAAAATTAAAGGGAACTAACCTTTTTAGAACTATATTTTTTATGCCTAATCTTATTGGTGGAATCGTTTTAGGATATATATGGCAACTTGTTTTAAATGGAGTACTTTATAAATTTGGAGTTAACTTAACATATGATCCTAAGTATGGATTCTGGGGATTAGTATTACTTATGAACTGGCAACTTATAGGATATATGATGATTATATATATAGCAGGTATTCAAAATATACCTACAGATCTTATTGAGGCAGCAAAAATAGACGGAGCTTCAAAGTTTACAACTTTAAGAAAGGTAATAATTCCTCTTGTTATGCCTTCTATTACAATATGTTTATTCTTAACTGTATCTAATTCTTTTAAGCTTTTTGATCAAAACTTAGCTTTAACTGATGGAGCTCCCTCTAATAGTACAGCAATGTTAGCTTTAGATATATACAAAACTTTCTACAGTAGAACTGGTTGGGAAGGAGTAGGACAAGCAAAAGCTGTAATCTTCTTTTTAATAGTAGCAGCTATAATGATGATTCAATTAAGAATTACTAGAAAGAGGGAGGTTGAAAGTTAATGAAAAGAAAACCTATAGTTAAATATATAATATTAACACTATTAGCAATATTATTTTTAGCTCCAATTTTTATAGTTATTATTAATTCCTTTAAAGGAAAGCTATATATTAGTGATACACCTTTTGTATTCCCTAATTCAGATACTTTTGTAGGATTTGAAAATTACATTAGTGGTATGGAAAAGACAGGATTTTTAAAAGCTTTTGGCTTATCTTTATTTATTACTGTATTATCTACAGGAGTGATTGTATTTTTCTCTGCTATGGCAGCTTGGTATATAGTAAGAAGAAAAACTAAGTTCACTAATAGTTTATATTTTTTATTTGCTTTTTCAATGATAGTTCCTTTTCAAATGGTTATGTTCACTATGAGTAAGATAGCAAATATATTGCATTTAGATAACCCAATAGGAATTATAATACTATATCTAGGTTTTGGAGCAGGTCTATCTGTATTTATGTTTTCAGGTTTTGTAAAGTCAATTCCTATTGAAATGGAAGAAGCAGCTGTGATAGATGGCTGCACACCAATTCAAACTTTCTTTTTAATAGTAATGCCTATGCTAAAGCCAATAGCTGTTACAATATCTATTTTAAATGCTATGTGGATATGGAATGATTATTTACTTCCTTATTTAGTTATAGGTAGTGACTATAAAACTATACCAATAGCTGTTCAATATTTAAGAGGTGGGTATGGGGCTATTGATATGGGCGCTATGATGGCACTTCTTGTCCTTGCAATTATTCCAATAGTTATATTCTACTTAGTATGTCAAAAACACATTATCGAAGGTGTTGTTGCAGGAGCAGTTAAAGGTTGATAAAAATTAGAAGTTGTTGATTAATTATAACAACTTCTAATTTTATATATATTTCTAATTAAATTTACATTTTTCATACATTTAATTTGAAAAAGTAACCAATTTTTCTAACTTAGGCCTAAAAAGATATAGTATAATTAAACTACAAAGGGGGAATTAAATTATGAAAAAGAGTAAATTAAAAAAAATAATAATATTATCATTAATTATGGGGGTTACCGCTTCAATATATCCTAAAGCTATATTTGCAAAAGAAAATATAGCTATTGAAAGGTAAAGATTTAAAGATATATGTTATTAATGGTAATCATGATATAAATAATTCTAATGGAAAAGACTTTTCAACAGGAGTTGCTGTACCAGCAGAAAAAACAAGTCCTATGGATTTTAAAGAAATATATCAAGATATAAGCTATAAAGATGCTATTGATACTTTTACTCCATCTAATGGACAAGCTGGTGGATTGTCTTATGTTGCTTCTCCTAAAGAAGGTTTTTCATTTATAGTAATTGATACAGGTAAATATAGTGCAGATTCTACTTCTACAAAAACTGATGAGCATGAAACATCAGGAGCTATAAGTAATGAATTAAAAGAATGGGTTATTAAACATATAAAAGAAGAAAAAGCAAAAGGAAATACAGTCATAGGGCTAGAACATCATGGAATTGTACCTCATTTTGATCCTGAACCTAAGGTACTTAGTGAATATTTAATAGATAATTATGATACTATTTCAAGAGAATTTGCAGATGCAGATCTAAAATATATGTTTACTGGTCATATGCATTCAAATGATATTAGTAAATTAACTACTGATAAAGGAAACGAGTTATATGATATAGAGACTGGTTCTTTAGTTACTTATCCATGTCCTACAAGATCAATAGAAATATCTCGAGACATAAAAAATAACAAATTAGAAGAAAGTTTAAAAATAAATACAAATCTTATTAAATCTACTTCTTTTATTGATAAATCTACAGGAAAATCAATCTCAAACTTAACTGAATATAGTAAGAAGTATTGTAAAGATTATAGTTTATTTACAACGCTAGCTACAAAGTACGGTGGAGACTTCATAAAAAATGTTGAATTTAAAGGTGGAATAAAAAAATATTTAGATGGTATCTTAAAGCAAGATACAGGAGATTATGTTATATCTAAGTTGAAGACAATGCTTCCAACTACCTTGGATGCAGCAATGGATGTTAATAATAAAATTAAAGTATATTATGATATTCCTAATAAAAGAATAGTTTTAAAAGGTAAGTCCTTCTATAGTAAAGGAACATTATTTATAACAGAAGATAACATTAAAACAGAAATTGTAGAAAATTTATTAAATCAAATAGATACTAAGATATTACAAGATAGCAATTATGTAAATAAATTATTAAGTGATACTGTGACAGAACTACTTAATATGGAGGTATATTCAGATGGAAATACTAAAAAAATTGTTTCTGATTTAATAGACAGCGTATATCTTACTAACTTAGCTGGTGAAGAGGTACCTGAAGAGTGGTGTACTATTGTTAGTAATAATTCTAAATTAACTTCTAGTGCTATGAATTTAGTTGTAGAAGCCTTACTTGGAGATGATTTAAGAGACATAATAAAACTTACTAAAACTGATGTTAGAGGAAAGTTAGGAGAAATAAGTACAAAAGCCCTTCCTAATGAAAAAAGAGAATATATTGGTAATACATTAGGAGATGTAATTATTTCTATGACACATGATAATAATTATAAAGAAGACAATAATACAACAATAAAAACTCAATACTAATCTTGAAAAGTAAAAATAGAATGTGTATTGTTAGACAATTAGTAACAAAACTGATATAATCTAATAAATGCAATATAGCAATATAAGGGGGAAGAAAGATGGCTTTAAATTTAAGGGGCAAAAGTTTATTAAAGTTATTAGACTATGAGCCAGAAGAAATAAGATATTTATTAGATTTATCAAAGGAATTAAAAACATTAAAAAGAACTGGAACACCTCATGATAAATTAAGAGGTAAAAATATTGTATTATTATTTGAAAAAACTTCAACTAGAACTAGATGTTCTTTTGAAGTTGCAGCAAATGACTTAGGTCTTGGGGTGACTTATTTAGATGCAGCTGGTTCACAAATGGGGAAAAAAGAAAGTATTAAAGATACTGCTAGAGTATTAGGTAGAATGTTTGATGGAATAGAATATAGAGGTTTTAAACAAGAAACAGTAGAAACATTAGCAGAATTTGCAGGAGTACCTGTTTGGAATGGATTAACTGATGAATTTCATCCTACTCAGATGATAGCAGATCTTTTAACTATAGAAGAGAAATTTGGAAGGTTAAAAGGCATTAACTTTGTTTATATGGGTGATGCAAGAAATAATATGGGTAATTCATTAATGGTTGCTTGTGCAAAAATGGGATTGAACTTTACTGCTTGTGCACCTAAAGAATTATTCCCAGCAGAAGATCTTGTTCTTAAATGTAAAGAAATTGCAAAGGTTAGTGGTGCTAATATTACTTTAACAGAGGAAGTTAATGAAGCTACTAAAAATGCAGATGTTATATATACAGATATTTGGGTATCTATGGGAGAGCCAGAAGAGGTATGGGATGAAAGAATAAAATTACTTCTGCCTTACCAAGTCAATGAAAATGTAATGAAAAATGCTTCGAAAGATGCTATATTTATGCATTGTTTACCTTCATACCATGATTTAGAAACTAAAATAGGTAATGAAGTAGGAATTAAATATAGATTAACTAATGGAGTAGAAGTTAATAATGATGTTTTTGAAGGAAAACAATCAGTAGTGTTTGATGAAGCAGAAAATAGAATGCATTCAATAAAAGCAATAATACTGGCCACAATAGGAGCGTAAATTAAAAAGATGTGAGTAAAAGTCCTACTCACATCTTTTTTGAAACTAATTACAATATATTACTTTCTTTTATTCTATTTATAGCTTCTTTAATTGTTTCGACAGGAAGAACTAAAGCAAATCTAACAAAGCCTTCTCCAAGACTACCAAATGCATTACCAGGTGTACAAATAACACCAGTACTCTCCATAAGTTTCATACAAAAATCTGATGAGGAATTATATTTTTTAGGAATAGGAGCCCATACAAACATACTTCCTTTACTGTCTGGTACGTTCCAGCCTATATCTCTAAGGCCTTGACATAAAGCATTTCTTCTTCTTTCATATTCTTTAGCATGATTATAAACACTATCTAATGGTCCTTCTAATGCTGCTATAGCTGCATATTGAATAGGTAGAAATATTCCATAATCTATTTGTGATCTTAACATTTTAAAATGTTTAATTATTTCTTTATTACCTATTAAAAAGGATACTCTAGCACCAGTAATATTAAATGACTTTGAAAGTGAATAAAATTCAACTCCTACATCCTTTGCACCTTCATGGCTTAAGAAAGATCCTCCTATATTTCCATCATAAACTATGTCTGAATATGCATTATCATGTATTATTATAATATTATATTTTTTAGCAAAGCTTATTAATTCATCATAAAATTCACTTGGTGCAATAGCACAAACTGGATTTAAAGGATAAGATACAATCATAAATTTAGTTTTACGAAGTACCTCTTCATTAATATTCTTTAAGTCAGGTAAATAATTATTTTCTTTAAGTAAAGGATAATATTCTATTTTTGCATTAGCAAGATAAGGTCCAATTTCAAAAATAGGATAACCTGGATTTGGTACTAATACTATATCACCTTCATTACATAAAGAAAAACCTATATGAGTAATACCTTCTTGTGAACCATAGACTGACATAACTTCATCTTTGGATATTTCTACATTAAATCTTTTCTTATAATATGAACATACAGCTTTTAATAATTCATCTAAATCCCCTAATGAATATTTCCATTTATCTGTATCTTTAGCAGCCTCAATTAATGCATTAATAACATGCTTATCAGGTTTAAAATCTGGTGTACCTACAGAAAGATTAAATACTTTTTTACCTTCCTTAATTAATTCTTGTTTCTTTTCTTCTAGAATATTAAAAATACCTGTTTGAAAGTATTCTAGATTATGTGAAAATTCAAAATCCATATAAAAGCCCCCTACGTATTTGTAATATTTTTCTTGTATATTATATCACTTCATATAAATATAAAAAAACAAAATTTAACAGCAAACTTCATAATGAAGTAATAATTGCCAAAGTTTACATATACCTATTAAATATAGTATACTATAAGAATAATTGGTTTTATAAATATAATTAAATTAGGGAGGTAAGTATGATACTATTTGGTATTTTATTATTAATATTACTTTTATATGGTACTGCAAAAATAACAAGCTTAATTTTACGTTTAGTATTATGGATAGTGGCATTTGTTTTAGTATTTGTTATAGCTAAATTATTATTACCTATATTTATAGTAGGTGGAATAATAGCAATAATAATGCGAAAAGGACTTTTGAAATATTAAATTCATTTAAAATGCAATTGAGTAGATTTGCTCAGTTGTATTTTTTTTGTTTAAATGCTGATCTTGATTCAATAAGAAAAAGCTTAAAAAAGCTAGTAAAGTATAGAAATAAAGAGCAAATTTGAAATGTTAAATACATACTTTTTATGATTAAGAATTTACTTTAAAAACCAACTTTGACCTTCTTTGACCTTTAAACTATAATATACTTGTACAAAGGAAAAGGTACAAAAACAAATGTAAATTATTAAAGGAGGTCGTAAATATGTTTGGATTAATACCTTTTAGAACAAATAATATTAATGAAAAAGGAGTAACATTTAATGATTTAATTAACGATTTCTTTAATGATGATTTTTTATCACCACTAGGAATGTCAATGGATACAAAAAGTTTTAGTGCAGATGTTAGAGAGACTGAAAACGAATATTTAGTATGTGCTGAATTACCTGGAGTAAATAAAGACGATATTAGTTTAGATTACAAAAACAATAATTTAATTATAAAAGCTAGAAGACATGAAGCACATGATGAATCAAAAGATAATTACATTAGGAAAGAAAGATGTTATGGAGAATTTTCAAGGGTATTCTATTTTGATAATGTAAATAAAGATAAGATATGTGCTAAATTTGAAAATGGAGAATTGAAAATAATTTTACCAAAGGAAGTTAAGTCAGGAGATAACAGTAGTAAGATATTTATACAATAATAAAATAACTTAATTATAACTAAATCTATTAGACCTAAAAAATCATTTTAAATGTTTTTTAGGTCTAATTTTTTGTTGCTATTTAAATTTTTTAAATGGTCAAATAATTACCAGCTGAAAACAGTTTTGTTTCTAGAATTTTTACAAGGAAGTTTAAATTCAAAGAACTTTAAATTTTTACCTTGTTTAGTAAACCTATCACAAACTATATGTAATACATATCCCATAGTAAAACCTATGGCAAAATATTTATGTCCCATGAGAAAGGTACTTGTACAAAAAATTAATGTACCAAACCATTTATGTGTAAACATTCTGTGTGGAGATAACTTGCCTAATATTGTTGTTATAGCAAATAATATTACTCCACTTAGATTGTCAATATTTGCATTAATCCACATCTTTACATCATTTAAACTAAAAGCTAGCCCAAAGAAGTAACCTAAAGTTAAAAAAACAATTACTAACATAATTATTTTATTGATAACTTGGGAAGCTTTAGACTTATGAGAATCTATATCTGGCATATAGGATCCTACAAATCCACCTATAATTAATGGAGCTAAAAAAGCTGTACTTTCTAAGCTATCATTAAGTAAGAAAC
>CAKVLD010000052.1 GCA_934755305.1 uncultured Clostridium sp.
TCCGTTGCTGAGAAGATATATGAAAGACATAAAATATTAACTGATTGCCTTATAAAGTTAGGTGTTGATGAAAAAATTGCTTCTGAAGATGCTTGTCGTATTGAGCATATAATTAGTAATGAAAGTTTTGAAAAAATAAAATATTACTTAAAAAAGAATCATATATCTGAATAATTTTAAGTAATTCAGATATATGATTCTTTTTGTAAGCGTCAAAGTGGTTCTTTCCAATGTTATTGGAATTTTGATAAAAATATTGTATTATTATATTTATATATAAATCGGAGGACATCTATGGAAAGCATAATTAAAATGTTAGATACATCACTAGAATATATATCTCATGAACTAATAGATAATACATTATACATAACTGTAAATTCAAATAAAGAAGAGTTAAGGTGTCCTAATTGTGGAACTTTAACAAACAAAGTACATTCTCGTTATCCTAAGAGTTTTCAGGATTTACCTATACAAGGCAAAAAAGTCATTATATTATTAAAAAATCGTAATATGTTTTGTGTAAATAAATATCGTTCTAAATATACATTTTCGGAAACCTTTACCTTTTAGATGAGAAAGCTAAGAAAACCAAGAGACTTATAGATGAGATTATTAGGGTTTCATTAGTTCAAAGTTCTATTTCAGCTAGCAATTATTTAAGCGAATCAACAGTAGAAATAAAAAAAAGCTCTATTTGTAGTTATCTAAAAAAAACATTAAAAAAAGTTCTTCAAAGATTAATTATTGGAAGAATAGAGATCCCTTTAACATCTGCGAAAGCGAAGCAACGTTATATGTATTTTACAGAATTAACACGTAAAGAAAAAATAGTTGAAGCTAAAAAATTACGTAAAGAAGAAGGCTTATCATTTGAAAAAATAGCTGATCAGTTAAATATAAGTACAAGTACAGCTATTAAATATTTAAAAATGGATATCTCTGAAGTAAAAGATAATAATATCACAAAAAGAGAAAAAGAACATATAGATGCTGTTAATAAGGTAAAATATAAGGTTGAGCGAGTTTATTTGTTGCATAAACGAGGCTTACAGATAAAAGAGATATAAAATATTACTGAATATAGTAGTGCAAGTATTTCTAAATATCTTTCAAAAGATTATAATGTAGTTCATGGTCAATACGGGGTATCTAGACCAGGATTATTAGCTCCTTATAGAGATGAAATATTAACTCTTAGAGCAAAAAAAATTACATATATGAAAATTACTGAAATGCTAAGAGAAAAAGGATATACTAGCAGTGTTGCAGCACTAAGAGTATTTGTATCTAAAGAGAAACGAATTGCTAGGGATTTGCTTAAAGATAAAGAACCACATGAATTTATTGATAAAAAGTGGATAATACAACTTTTATTTAACCTATTGATAAAATAAAAAAACTTACTCAAAATCAACTTGATGAAGTAATAAAAAACATCCATTAATTGGAGAAGTATTTAGAATCATTTCAGATTTTTAACAAGTATTAATAGAAAAATATTTTAATAAATTTGAAAAACAGACAAACGATGCAAGCATTTTACAAATTAAAGAATTAGATGGATATATTAAAGAGGTAAACAATGATTACGACTCAGTAGTTAAGGCAATTATTCTTGATTATAATAATGGACTAGCTGAAGGAAGTGTAAATAAGCTGAAGACTATAAAAAGAATAATGTATGGACGTAATAATTTCGAATTACTACGTTCTAAAATTATTCAATTAGAAAACTTGAAAAGAATTAACAAAATTTAGAATTAATTTTGTTAATCCAATAACTATGGAAAGAACCTCTTTGACTCTTACATTTAAATTTAAAACTCTAATTGTCTTTCCATCCACAAAATAAGACTTAGATTTAGAAAAAGTTAAATCCAAGTCTTATTTAAAATATTGTTATATTATCTATTATGCATAAATTCCTTAACAATTTGTCCATCAATCTTTACTGTAATTCTAACAAGTGTCCATTCTCTTTCTACAATTTTACTAGAAGGTTCTATTGATGTAGTATATTTATTACTTCTATTGGTAATACCTTTTCTTTCAACTTTCTCTATCTTTTCTCCCTTACTATTACAATACTCTGCTGTTACTAATACTTTATGACCAGCTACTCCTTTTACTAATACTCTAAAGTTATGTCCTTCACATTATGTTATTACAGTAAATTTACCTAATGCTGGTTTTTCTTTTGATACTTTTGTAGCTGCTGATACTGATTGAGATGAAACAGATACTAATGTTAATGTTCCTACTATTCCCATCACAACTGCTAATGCTTTTAATTTCTTGCTCATTGTAACTCCCCCATTATTTTTTCTAAATTATAACATATTTTATTTTTTATCATTATTCTTTGTCTAATCCCCAGCTACTATTCGATGTTTCTATATAAGTTTCAGAATTCATCATTAAATTTAATAATTTAGCTTTTCTTTCATCAGGTATATATCCATATCTCTTATATTCATCCCCTGCACACTTTACATTACGTAAGTATCTATTAACTTTATTTTTCAATAAATCCACCTTAAATAATTCTGCTTCACAGCATACTATCATTTCATAATTATTAGCAAATAAAATATTAAATAAGTCTACTACTGATTCGTAATTATTTTTTCTTGAGTACAATCCAGCTGATGATATTACAATATATTTATGATGTGATCTATCATACTTATGGACATGTTTGCTACCACCATCACTTCTATTCTCTATATACGGATAATCAATTGGTAACATTCTTTCTAAAAATGCTTTCATTTTTGCTGGTATTCCATGAGCATATATAGGAAAACTCCATATTATTAAATCTGACTCTAGATACGTATTTATTAACTCTTCTACATCATCATTAAATACACATTTTCCCTCTTTAGTATTCCAACAATGATAACATCCTCTACAAAAGTTAATATCCTTTTCATATAAATTTATTATTTTTTTTGAATCATCATTATTATTTAAACCTTCTAAAAAAGCCTTTGTAACTTTTAAAGTAATACTATTATTGCCTTTAGGACTACCATTTAACACTAAAATCTTCATAACTTACTTATCTTCTCTAATTAACTGAATAGTTTTTGAAATTAATCCGTATATTATTGTAGCTATAATAAATGTTATCCAAGAAATATTCCAGGCCTTAAATATAAAACTCCAAATTAAATATATTATTGTAGCTATCATAAAGATTATTACACCTGCAAAATTACTAACCTTTTCATTATATCTTCCCTTTTCACTTTGTTTTTCTCCAATTAACATCTTAAAAATTTCTCTTATTGAACTAATGTAAGTAAGAATTGCTATAAAAATTGAAATATACACTATATATATTGCTGCAGGAAAATTACTCTCTTTTCCAAATTTAAATTCAAAAATAAAATATATTAAAGGAGAAAGAACCAAAGCAATTATACATACAATCGTAATAAAACTATATTTTTTCTCAATTTCCTCATTTTTATTTTCTATTCTAATCTTACTTGAATTACTGTAACTAAACTCTTTAAACTTTTCATATTTACTTACTATATTATTTGAATATATAAACATACCTACGCCAATGGCTATTAATATTATTAATGAAGCAAATGATATAAGATTAACAAACTCACTATTTAAATTTATTTTACTTAATATCTCTTCTAAAATCATATATGATGATATTGATAAAATGCAACATAATACCCCTAATGAAATAATCCATGATGATTTACTTTTAACTTCTATAAATTCGTTTAATTCTGAATCTGAAAAGCTAACTTCTTCATCATTCATTTCTAAATTATATTCCTCCATAATCTCATTAATATCCCCAAATTCTGAAATCACAATTCCTATAGCTTCATTTTCTGATATTCCTTTATCCAATAACTCGCTATACTTATCTTCCATATTTAATAAAATATTATTTTTCAACTTTTGTATTTGCTTTGTTTGTGGTAATTTAAGAAACATATTTTCTATATATTCGTTAATTGCATTCATAAAAAAATCCCTCCCTATGTAAATTTATTAATAACTTTTTTTATTAATTCCCATTCACTACACTTATCGTTATAATACTCTTTCCCCATAGTTGTTATCTTATAATAAGTTCTTCTCTTCCCTTTTGTTTCATTTCCTGAATAAGATATTATATATCCATTTTTCTCAAGTCTACTAAAAGCTGAGTATAATGTAGTTTCTTTTATATTGTATAATCCTTCAGAAATTGACTTAATATCTCTAGAAATTTCATATCCATAAGAATCCTTTAAAGTAAGTAGATGCAAAATTATAATATCGTTATAGCCTCTTATTATATCGCTACTTATCATTCAACTCACTCCTTACTACGACTGTCGTTGTAATTTTATATTACCACTTTTTTATATATTAAGTCAATATCAGGAATAAAAAACAAAATAACCCCAGCTAAAGTAAAAAACAAAGCCAGGGTAAAAAAGTTATATATCTTCTAATCTAATTATATTGTTTTCTAAAAATAAACCAATTACATTTTTATATTCTTTTATTATTTGTTCAATAAATTCTTTTTCAAATAATCTTTCTACATAAGTAAATCTTACTTCTATAAAATTAAAATGATCAATTATAGTTATATATAAAGGTAAAACCTTAGGAACTGAACCTATTTCTTCTGCTTCTATAAGCCTACCATTAATCTGTTTCTTATAGGTAAATACATAGTTAAGTACTATCCTAAATAGTTCACCTTTAAGTAAATCTTCATAATCTAAAACATCATACATCTTTCTATGATCAGTATTTTGATTTTCCAGTATCTTAGCAAAGTTTAAATACTGTTCTTTTGAATATTCCAATATATTCATCTCATTATTTAACTTAAATCTAATAGGAACAAGTTTTGTAAAAAAGCCTATAATATTATTTTTATTAAATTCTAAGTTATCTCTTCCTGGAATGTATGTACCCAGTATTATATCATCAGCCTTAGTATGTTTATTTAATAATATAGAAAAACATGTACTGAAAGCTATATATTCTGTAACACATAATTCCTTACATCTATTTCTTAAACCTTCTAGTTTATCTCCATCTAAGTAGAATGATAAGTTATTAAAATTATCACTTTTCATTATTTTACATCTTCTACAAGTTAGCTTAGGATTAAAACATACAGCTCTCTTTCTTCCAGATAAATATTCCTTCCAAAAGCTTAATTCTTTATTATGCTTCTTATTATATAATAAGTTTAAATAATCAAAATAGTCATATTCTAACTTTCCTAAGTCTTCCCCATCATAATATGAAAATAATTCTCTTATAAAAATATCAAAAGACATAAAATCAAATACTGCATGATGTACATTTAATAATAATACTTGCTCTTTTAATTCATTTTCAAACAACATAACTTTAACTACTGATTTATTTTCAATATCTAATTTACAAGCATACTCCTTAACATAACTCTTACTTATCTTACCTGTTACTCTTACGTATTCATAATAATCTTTAGGACTTTCTAATAAATTAATTTCTATTTTTTTATCATTAAAAATAAAATTACTTGATAATGCATTCTGTCTTTTTATTAATTTAGTTAATGCTAAATATAGTTTATCTGATTCTATATATTTATCTGAGTATATTATATGGATTATATTATTTTCACTCACTACTTCATTGCTGGCATTCTCCATTTGTACTAGTAGCTTCTGAAATCCATTAATATCTATCCTTTTTTTACTCATTTCTACTACTTTAATATAATCTTTACCATCCTTTAGGTGACTTCTAAATAAACTTAAAAGGTCCATTATAGTTTTACATTTATATATTTCAGATATCGAAATATTAATGTTCCATCTTTTATTTAAAATACTATTAATATTCATTATAATTAAAGAATTTCCGCCTAAATTATAAAAATTATCATTATATTTAATTTCCTCTACGCCTAGCAGTTCTTTACAAATATTAACAAATTCCTTATCTTCCTCTGTTAATTCCATATTGTAAACCTTCTCATTCGACTTTAATGCATATTTTCTGAAATTAGGTAAAGTTTTTTTATCTAACTTTCCATTTATATTTCTCTGAAAACTATCTACAGGAACAAAATAAGTTGGAATCATATAATAAGGTAATACCTTCTTTAATTTACTAACAAAATAATCTAATTCAAGCTCTCCTTTTGATACATAATATGCTACTATTACCTTATTTGTATTTTCATTATGTGTAATTACCCTAACATTTATAATTTCATCTAATGATCTAATTACAGATTCTATTTCTTTAATTTCAACCCTAAACCCTCTAACCTTTATTTGATCATCTATACGGCCAATATACTTAAGATTTCCAGACTCCTCTAACTTAACTAAATCTCCAGTTTTATACATCATCTTGTTTTCTTCAAAAACATTTTTAATAAAAGACTTCTTCGTTAAAGTAGCATTATTAACATATCCATTTCCAACACCATCTCCTGATATATATAACTCTCCAACCTCACCAATATCACATATATCATAATTATCTTTTAACACATATACTTGTACATTATTAAGTGGCTTTCCAATTAATATATCACTTAAGCAATTAATATTTTCTCTATTAACCTTAAAACAAGTAGCATATACACACACTTCAGTAGGACCATAATAGTTTACTATATTAATATCGCTTAATCTTAATACATTTTTAGCAAAACTTAATGGCAAAGCTTCTCCTACATTAAGTACATATTTAGGCAGTAATAAGTTCGTATCATTTATTTCGCAATGTTTCACTAACATATCCAAATACAAAGGTGTAAATTCACATATATCTATATGCTTTTCACTTAAAAATGCCATTAATTCATTTGCTTCAAACTTAACCTCTTCAGGAATTATTTCTAATGTATTTCCTGTAAGTAAAGCAAGATACATTTGTGCTACTGTTACATCAAATACAAATTGAGATAATACACCTATTACCTTAACTTCTCCATCATCCTCAATAAGTTCCTTTTTCATAGAATTAATTAAGTTAACTACACTATGATTTCTTATTAATATTCCTTTTGGTTCACCTGTTGATCCAGAAGTAAATAATACATAGGCTACCTCATTACCTGCCTTTTCATAACTACATATATGTGTGTTATTTGATTCTATCAAAAGTGAATCATAATTAATAATATTAATACATATATCACTTAGCCATTTATAATCATTAATAGCTATAATAGCCTTTGCATTTCCTAGTTTAAGCATATGCTTTACTCTATCTTCTGGATAAACTGTACTTATTGGCATATATATACTTCCACACTTTAATATACTTAATATAGTGATTACATACCTATCGTCCTTATCTAAATATATTCCAACTAAACTACCTTTAGATATTCCTCTATGTTTTAAATTTGCAGCAACAATATCAGTAATAAAATCTAATTGTTTATATGTGTATTTTTTATTCTTAAAGTTAATAGCAATGTTATCAGGATATTTTACACACATTTCCTTAAAAACTGTTATTATACCTTTTGTCTTATCATATTCAGTCTTGTTATTATTAACATTATTATAAACATTATCAAGTATACTTCTCATATTCCCCCTCATTTCACTTATGCTGAAAACCCACCATCAACTATTAACGTTTGTCCATTAATATATGATGCTTCATCTGAAGCTAAAAATAAAACTACCGAAGCTACTTCACTTGCCTTTCCAAATCTTCTTTGCGGTATTAGCTTTTTCATAGATTCTAACTTCTTAATATCTCTAGTCATATCAGTATCTATATATCCAGGTGCTACAACATTAATTCTTATATTTTTGCTTCCTATTTCCTTAACTAAGGATTTAGTCATACCAACAATTGCAGCTTTTGCTGCACAATAATTAGTTTGGCCTAAAACTCCATTAAAAGCAGCTATAGAACTCATATTCACTATTACTCCACTTCTATTTTTAATCATTTCAAAAGCTACTTTCTTAGTCATATTATATAATCCAATTAAATTTGTATCTATCACCTTTTTCCATTCTTCCGAAGACTGTAATAACATTATTCCGTCTTTAATTATTCCAGCATTATTTACTAAAACATCTATCTTTGGTGTTGTAGATTTAATTTTTTCAACTACTACTTCACATTCATCTTCTTTTGAAACATCACATTTAAAAGACTTGCACTTATAGCCTTGGTCTTGCAGTTCTTTTTCTAACTCAAAAGCTAATTCATCACTTTTGGTATATACAAAATAAACTTCTCCACCTTCTTCACAAAACTTCCTTACAATTTCTGCTCCAATTCCTCTACTACCACCAGTAACTAGGATAACTTTATCCTTGAATCTATTCATTATAATTTTCACCTCCTACCTTTTTAAGAATTATACTTATAATATCACCTGTTTCAGAATATCCATTTGCCAAAACATATTTAAAATCTTTATTAATACATTCAGTATTAATATTTATAATAGTACTGTTTGAATTGCATCCATAAGCTTTTGGTAATTTTCCTTCTTTAATTACAGTCGCTCCTACTGCAGTGTTTAAGCATATATTAGTTCCTAGAGAATCTCCAAAAATACCTTTCACAGTTGTTACAGGTACATCTTTCCCAAATATATCTGATATTGCTCCTTCTTCAGCCTTATCTAATGAAATATGTTCTCCTGCAGCACTAATTATTGCATCAATATCTTTAGGATTTATTCCAGCTTCCTTTATAGCTATATTCATACAATCTTTAAAGTTATCTTTTTCAAAATACTTTATTGCCTCTTCATTATTACCAGTTTTTCTAACTATAGATATATTACTTATTTCACAAAATACTTTTTCATCTTCTAAATACTTTGAATTTTCTCTTTCTAATATTAAAGTAACACCACATTCCTTTAACTTAATACCTTTTGGATTATCAGAATATGGATGACACTCATTAGAACTTTCTTTCGCTACATAAGATTGTTTTTTATAATAATTTAATTTTTCACTTGTATAAACATCGTATGAACCACATAATAATATTTCAGCTCTTCCTTGCCTTAATAACACATTAGAATAATTTAATGCATTTTCTGATTTGAACATTATGCTTTCTCCTTTAAGCTTATACTTCATAGCTACCCCTGCTATACATGAGTTTCCAACTGTTGATGAAAACATTATAGGACTAACTAGTTCAATTCCTTTGCTGTATAAGGACTTTAATACAGATAAACTACTATCTATACTAGGAGAAAATACTGAAAAAATTGTTCCTATATCATAACTGTCATAAGAAATTTTATCTAATCCTCTACCTTCAAAAGCTTGAGTTGAAGAAATATAAGCTAAAACAGATGCTCTATTCATTCTACGTACATCTTTAATATATGGTCTTTTTATACACACTAAATCTATCATATCTTTCTCTTTGTTCGACTCATTAAATTCATAAGAGAATAATTGTTTTTTAAATTCTTCATAATTATTACTAATAGTTGAAATCACATCGATCCCAGATATATATACAGAATTACTCATATGTTACCTCCTTTAAAACATATGACAATTTCCCTTCAGCTACCTTTTCATCTTCTACATAACATTTTGCTGAAACTATCACATAGTTATTTATCATGTTTTCTAGTTTAACTTTTATGGTTATGACATCACCTGGAAAAACAGGTTTAATAAATTTAACTCGTTCTACTTTAGCTAATTGCCCAAATAAGTTTTTCTCTACAGCATTTTTATTATTATCCACAAATAAAAACCCACTCGCTTGTCCCATAGCTTCTATCATTAAAACTCCAGGAAATATAGGTTTTTCAGGATAATGTCCAACACTCCATGGCTCATTATATGAAACATTCTTTGTCGCAACAACACTCTCCATATATTTACTTTCTATAACTTTGTCTATCATAACAAATGGATATCTATGTTTTACTATATCTAATATATTCATAAAATCCTCCACTATCTATAATACTTACAGATTCCTATGCTACCTGAATTACCAGCAAAAGCAAATGAATTTGATATACATACATCAAAAGGAATTGATTCTTTTTCATTTGTAACTAATTTCAAGTTTTCAGACATATCCATAGGATTTTCAACTGAAATAGAAATTGGCATCTTTCCTATATTCATACCTAATAAGCATGTAGCTAATTCTATTGTTCCTGCTGCCCCTAAACAATGACCAAATAAAGATTTACTAGATGAGAACCATATATTTTTTATATTTTCATTTTCAGAAAGCACTCTTTCCATTGCTTTTAATTCCATCTCATCATTAGCACTTGTTCCTGTACCGTGAGTATTTATGTATAAAATGCTATCTTCCCTAAAATCATATTTTTTTATAATTTCATTCATACATACATACGCTCCTGTTCCAGTAGGATCTGGAGATGTAATATGATATGCATCATTTTTAGAGTTATAAGCAAATATTTCTCCATAAATTTTTGCTCCTCGCTTAAGTGCAACTTCTTCACTTTCTAATAATAAGAAAGCTGATGCTTCACCAAGATTTATACCAGTTCTTAGCTTATCAAATGGCTTACATAAATTTTCACTCATATTATTCATAGAATTAAATCCCGCAACACTTACATCACTTATTACATCTACTCCTGCTGCAACAACTACATCAACATTTCCTGAACTAATTAGGTCGTACCCTATTCCTACTGAAGTAGTTCCTGATACACATGCTGAATTTATAAAATAAAGCTCTCCTCTATTTCCTATTAAACTATTTAATTCGTATAATGATTCTGAATTTCTATAATTTAACTCTGAACAATCTATTTCCTCATTATTATTGCTTAATTGTTCAAACTGATCATCTAAAGGTAATGAAGGCAAATTAGCAGTTCCTATTGTAAAAGCTCCTCTAGAGCCAAAGCTTTCTATATATTCTTTATTAACATTTGCATCTTCAAACATCTCTTCTATGGTTTTTTTTGCAATATAATTAAATTTTTCAACTCTAGATAAGTTCACGTCAAGTTTTATCTCACCACAATATTCTGTATATGAATTCAATCTTTGCATTATTTTGCTAGGTTTTATTCCACAAATACCTTCTACCAATGCCTTACATAATTCCTCTTTATTATTAGCATTTGAAACCATAACCCCAATACCTGTTACAACAACTCTTTTATTCATATAAATCACCTTTATTCAACACTTGCATTTGCCATTACATAATCAGCTAATGTACTTACTGATTTAAATACTTCTGGATTTTTATCTGTATCTAGTTTTATAGTAAATAACTCTTGAATACCAACAATTATCTCTAAAGCATCAACAGAGTCTAAACCTAATCCTTCTTCTATTTTCTCTTCTCCTCTATTAATTACTTCACTATCAAAAAGTAATGTATCATCTTTTATATCTTCAACTGTAATATCTAACATTAATCTATCAATCAACATTTCCTTTATTTTTAAAACAACTTCACTTCTATTCATAATAATCCCTCACTTTATAAATTTTCTTTTAATATTAATTCAAATATATTTTTTTCTAGGTTATATATTTTTTCTAAAACTTCAATTAATTTCTTGGTTTGTTCCAAAATGTCCTTAGTATATCTAACTTTAAACGCAATCTTCTTCCACTCTCCTGCATCTTCAGTAAGCATTTCAACTATTTTATCCATATTCTCATTCTTTATCTCAAACTTTTCAATAAACCTTTGAACAAATCTTAAATATAACCTTCTATAAAAAGTTCCTGAAACTTCGTCTTCTGTTCTTATTAAAGAACAAATTGTAGATACTTGCATTGTTAAATAATTTTTATACTTATTATCTTCAGACTTAATAGCTTTATTATAAGTTCTCTGTAAAAATTCATAAAAATCTTTTATTTGACTAATAGGTCCATCATCACTAAGCATATACTTACTTTGTTCTATTAAGGAATCAATGTACATAGATTTTGGTATTTCTTTTATCATGCCATTATTATCTTTAATCACATACCACAAACCTTCTTCCATCATGAACTTTCCTTGTTGATGAATCCCTTTATTTAAAGAGCTCATTTGTAAAGTTTCAATTTTATCAGTCATAGCATCTACAACTTGTAATGTTTTAGCTTTAAGGTCATACCCTAAAATCATTATGCAATGATATCTATTATGAGGTAAGTTCTTATCACTTAGATAATCCATATAATAAATATCAGTATTAACTACAACTGGTCTTCCATTAGCAACTTCGCTTAAAATTTCATAATCAAACGGCTTGTCCCAAAATCTTTTTGGCTTATATGTTGATATAGATTCTTTAATAGTTATGTTTATCTTCTCGCAAAAGTTTTTTTCCACTTCAAAATTTCTTCCTGTTACTCCAAGAATATTAACGGAACCTGCTGGTACATCCATTAAAGTAAAGTCTAATCCACAACCAAGACCAAATAATTCATTTATAGTAACATCAGCTTTATAGTATCTTACAAGCCCTAAAAATGTAGCAAGTCTACAATCTCCATCTTCTTTATGTGTTTTTATTTCTTCATCCTTCCATACATATTTTTTAATAAGCTTATTATTCATTGCAAACTTCTCCATCAACTATTTTAATAATTCTATTTGCATACTTTGCATGTTCTAATGAATGAGTAACTTGTATTATTGTTGTTCCCATTTCTTCATTTATCTTTTTAAACAACTCCATTACATCTTGTCCTGTTTTGTAATCTAAGTTACCAGTAGGTTCATCTGCAAAAATTATCTTTGGATTTGCATAAATTGCTCTTGCTATAGCTACTCTTTGTTGTTGTCCTCCTGATAATTCATATGGAAAAGATTTTAAATGTTTTTCTAAAGAAACTAATTTTACAATTTTATTTAGTCTCTCAACATCTATCTTTTCATTATCAATTAGCTTTGGTAATAAAATATTGTCTTGAACATTCATTTCTGATATTAGATTATAAAATTGATATACAAACCCTATACTATTTCTTCTCATATCGCATTTTTCTTTATCTGAAAGCTTATCTATATCTTTTCCTAATAGATAAATTGAACCAGAGGTTTTTTCTTCCATTCCGCTTAACAAATATAACAGCGTACTTTTCCCTGATCCTGATGGACCTATGATAGAAACAAACTCTTTTTCTTTTATACTTAAAGTAACATTATTAATTACTTTTGTTTTTATTTTTCCCAAGTTATATTCTTTATATAAATTCTCAGTTCTTACTATATCCATAATTAATTCTCCCTTTCTACAACATTAACTTTTTAGATTTTCAATTAACTTTTTCTTTGATTTTCCAACATATCCAACTGCTAAAAATAAATTAATTATTGATACACAGAAGATTATTACGAATAAGACTATTATAGTTTCTTTAGAATAAGTTAATGGAATTGGAATTTCTATAGATTTCATTACTTTTTCTAATATATTAACTATTATAAAGGTTGAACCTAAAGCATAAACAAAACCTATCATTGAACTAAATAACACTTCATATATAATCATTTTAGTTAATGAAGAAATTCTATATCCGTAAGAATACATAGTTGCTAACTCTTTTCTTCTAAATATATAGCTAAGCTTGTAATTGCTATATATACCTACTAAATTACTTATTGCAATAAATATTGCAAATGCATAAAATAACATAAATAACTGTTTACTATTCTTCTCATCTTTTTCTATCATTTCGTCTATAGATTTATATTTATAATTAGTACAAGTTAACTTTGAACTTAATTCATTGTCCATATTTTTATCTGAATTAGATATTAAATATACTCCATTATCTTTTTTTACTGATTCATACTTTGATATAAAGGATATATCACCAAGCTCTTGTAATGTATCAGCTATACCCACAATATTATATTTATTACTCAAATCTCCATCTGAACATTCTACTTTATCCCCTAATGCAAGACTATATCTGTCTGCAAGTATTTTTGTAATAACTATATTAAAATCATTATTAAAATCTTCGTTATTAAATCCTTCTGTCCATTTAATCTTTAAGTTTATAAAGTTTTTCTCTAATCTCATTGGATCATCTACACTTAATATTGCTATCTTTTTATCATCATTAAATAATAATTCTGATGAATTATAAAAATAATAATCTTTTATAGAATCACAATTTTTAATAACATCTCTATCCTCTTCTAAGAATGAGTCATCTACTCTTAAAAATGCATCAGCGTAATAATCGTAATAAAAACTGCTCAACCCTTTTAATGTACTAAATGCTAAAGTACATATTAGTAATAAGAATAACGAAATAGTTATTGTTGTAGAGATAGTTTTTCTAACGAAGAAATTGTTAATAGTATTTTTTATTGAAATAAAAAATACTCCTCTTTTAGGTTTTGAACTTAACAGCTTATTTATAGCCCAATATAGGACTTTTAAAATATTAAGTAAAGCTATAAACGCTAATACTAAAGCTGACACTAAAAACATATTACTTTTAATTTCCATAGTATTAAGTATAATTAGTAATCCTATTAATACTACTAATGATATATAGTTAATTGGTTTTAGTGTATTATCTACATATACTGATGTAGAATTTAATAGTATTTCTTTATCAGACTTTTTAAGAATATTGTTTAAAGGACTTATAGTACTATATATTGTTATAGCTATTCCAATAGCTATAGTTATTACTGCTGTAATCAAAAAATCTTCTGGTGATTGATTTAATTTATCTAACTTCAAAATATAAGTATTATATAAGTTGATACAAACCTCTCCTAATGCAGTACCCAGAATTGATCCAATTAATGCAATACCTAAAGCAAATCCACTAAATATTCTCTTTATCTTTTTCTTAGTCATACCAATACTTCTTAAAGTACCTATATAATTACATCTTTGAATAATGAATATTCTATTAGCAGATTCTAAAATATCATAACTACTACACAGAATTATTACAAATATTATTCCTAATACTCCATAATAAGATTTAAGATTTGAATTTATCATCTCATTACTTATTGATTTTTCTGTTACCATATCTTCATTATCAACTTTTGAAATTAATTCTTCTTTTGATATGCTGCTATTATATATATATTGGCTTGTTACATAGTCACTTTCTATCTTTAATTTATCTGTTAATACCTCTCTTGGTACTAAAACTATACTTTCATTGCTATTTAAAAAATTATTATTCTCATTAATGCATAGGACTTTAAATTCAATTTCTAATCCACTAATTTTAATCTTTACAGTATCATTATCTGATATTCCAAGCTTTTCACTTACATTTTTATTTATTATTATTTCATCTTTTACGAAATCTTTACTTAAAGCACATTGATTTTCAATTACATTTCCAAATACATCTTGAAATTTTGATAAATCTACTCCCCAAAAGTCACATTTTAATTCTTTATCTTTATATGTAACTAATCCATTACTACTAAATACCCCTAAGGATGAGCTATCCTCTATCTTAATTTCCTTAAATGCATTAAACTTTTTATCATATAATACATAATCACTAGTTCCTACTTTACTTCCACGTATATCCTGTTCCATTGACTGTTTAATTAAATTCACAACATTCATAGAAGCAAATATAGTCATACATGTAATTACTATAGTTATTAAAATCAACGGTATTCTTGCTTCTTTTTTTGCTTCAGACTTCAATAAACTTAAAATTATCTTTTTCATTCAAACCTCCTATCTATATACACATATCTCACGCTATCTTTTAATACCAAACTTTTTCTTATCCATATAATGTAATGTTAAAATATAAATAATATTTATAGCTATAACTAAACTAACTTTATACATCACTCCCCAACTAATATCGCTAATTATCCACATTAATTCAAAATTAATAGTTAATAAAATTGAAGCTAGAAATACACATATAAATATAAGATCACTTTTCTTATACTCTTTTAATCTTCTAGGATCTGCTAAAAACTTATGAAATTTCATTCTTAAATTAGGTCTATTAAAAATTAATGTATAGATAAAATAACCATCTGTAAGTGATATAGGTATTAAGTTTACAAATATCATTCTCAAATTTGCCATAGCTAGTATCTTTATAAATTCAATTTTAAATACAAAAAATAAATCTATCAGTATAAAAAATAAAATCAAATTAGAATATACTCCAGCTAATAAAACCTTTATTATATCTTTCTTTTCCAAGGTATATATATTTCTATTTTTTATATAAAACATAGGCATAAATCCTAAAAATAGAATAAATGAAAAATATGCTGGCCGTATTCCTTTTTCGATTCCTGTTATAACATGAAAGGTTTCATGTATAAGAAACATTAAAACCATACTGAAGTTTATAAATAAATATCCTAAAAATACTGAATTTATATCTCCGCTTTTATAACTTAACCAATAACTAATTGAATTTTCCCCGAATATTTCTGAAAAATTAACTGTTATTAGATAAAAAAAGCATATTATACTTATGGCAAGAATCACCTTACTAAACTTAATTACTTTAGAACATATATCTTGCTGTTTTTTTTGGGTTAAACCATCTACTTCATTGAAAGTTTTTTTAATTAATTTAATAGATAAACTTTCTGCCTCATTATATGACTTTTTAGATTCAGTCCCTTCTATTAATCCATGTGATCTAAATAAATCAATAGCTTTACATACTTGATTATATGTTCCAATTCCTTGACTAACTAATCTATCAATGTCATTTTTCCCATCTAAATTAATCATTAACTTTTCAAAAAAACTAACATCTTTAACACTAACTAATAATTGTGAGTCATTTTCCTTATTGCCTATAACATAGTACCCCTTGCCTTTATTATTAATAAACACATCATTCATATAAACTGATTTTTTAATCTTTGGATATTTATCTATCATATATTCCATTACTTCCTCTTAGAACCATACCTTTTACATACTTCAAATATAATTCTTTCTAAGACATTTCTACTTATTTCACATGCTAAATCAACAGGTTTGCTAATATCATTATTTTGTAAATAACGTGCACCAATACAATGTCCATATGTTTTTTCACACATTCCCTTAATCCAACATGAATTACACTTATCATTATTATTAGCTTCCATAAATAACTTAGCTAATTCTCCTCTTCTGTCTTTATATTTACTAATATCAAAATCAGTTACATTTCCGATTATAAATTTATCAATCCCAATAAACATAAAACAAGGATACATATTTCCTGTAACATCAACTGCTAAATCACTCTTGGTAGCTCCACATCCATTTGAATATACTTGTCCACTATTATACATATTGATAATATTGGCTATTGTTCTACATCTAATTTTATCTTCACCGTTACTAAATTCATTTTTTATCCATTGTTCAAAATAATCTATTACATCATTTTCATCTGCATGAGATAACGAAGTATTAATTAATTTTTTGTCTATTAATGGTCCATGTTGTACAGCATCAAGTTCTAAATCTCTCAACAAATAAAAAGTATCAATTCTACCTGTATTCTTATAGTTATCTATATGCTTTTTAGTAATTGTTGCCTCAACTGCAAGATAAAAATTTCTTTTTTTCTCATTCATCTTTTTTATATTTTTTATAATAATATCGTAAACACTACTATTATTATTAGCAAAACATCTATTGCAATCATTCACTTCTTTTTCACCATCTAAACTTATAGTGACAGATTCAAAGTATTCATTAAATAATTTAATATATTCATCATCAATTAAAGTCCCATTAGTAACTATAGTATATTTAGGCTTTTTCATTTTTCTTCTTTCCACTATACTATTTATTTCTGGTATACACACTGATAACAACTTTTTATTCAATAATGGTTCTCCACCAAAAAATTGTATCATCTCAATACCTTCACTATATATATCATATGTAGCTTCTATAGCTTTCTTTAAGGTATCTATATTCATCATTTCTAACTCTTGATTAGTTGCATACTTTCCTTCTTCTGCATAACAATATTTACATGCTAGATTACAAGAATTACTAACATTAAGTATTAATCTTTTACATATATTTTTATTTTCTTCATGAATAATTAACTGTTTTTTTTCATCATTATCTTTTTCCAAAGTTAGCTTACTTTCAACCTCCTTTAATTCTTGTTCTGACATACCATCTAACAAGCTATTTAATTTAGTAGGAAGTTTGAAAATCTTCATATTTTTTAGATTTAATACTATATAATTATCATCTTTTTTAAATAAATGTTTCTCTTCCATAACCTTATTACCTTTTCATATAATAATTAGGAAAATAGTAATATATATTCCTTTGTATACCCTACTTTAATATATACTTATTTAAGTGAAAATCTTATGAACATGCACATCCAAAACCATATCCTGGAGTTACAACGTCTTCTAATTCTTCTACATTTAAATCAAGATTAGTTTCTTCTAATGAGTTTTCTATTCTCTTAATTGCTTCTAACATTACATTCCCCCCTTTTTTCTATTATTAACTTAATATTATTGGCAGTTGCATCCAAAACCATATCCTGGAGTTACAACATCTTCTAATTCTTCTACAGCGAAATCAACAGTAGTTTCTTCTAAAGAAGCTTCTATTCTTTTAATTGTGTCTGTCATCTTACATGCCTCCTTTCTTCTAATATTTATATTACCATTCCCCTTTTATTGGTATACACTTTTATTTTATCTTTTATATTTTATTATGTCAATTTATTCTTTTTTTTGTATTTTCATACACAATTAACTGTTTTATTGTAATTATTATTGGAATAATATGTTCACAATCACTTGTTTTATCTAAGATATCTCAAGAATTAAAAGATTGCTATTCTTTTGGAACTGAAGAAAGTAAAATAAAAAGATTACAAAGATTTTTAAGTAATAAAGCTATTGAACCTAAAAGGCTTTATGAAGTTTTTGCATATAAGTTATTACAAAAATATAAATTTAAATAAAAATCACTATATATAATATTTGATCATACAACAATAGATGATAGATTTTTAATACTTCAATTTTCATTAAAAGTAGGAAAAAGAGCTATTCCCCTTTGGTTTAAATTATTTAAATATAAGCAGGATAGTAATAAAGATTTTATACATGTAAAAGAAGGTCTTAGATTTTTACATAAAATATTAACTCCTTACAAATTTGATGTTACTATTCTTGCAGATAGAGGATTTAAGAGTATTTATTTAGTTTTATAGATGAAGAACTTAAATGGAAATATTATATTAGATACACTAAAGATTTAGGAATATTCATTGACGGAAAAAAATAAAATAAAAAACTTGAATGATATAATTCCTAGAAAAAATGCTACAAAATATTTTTTAATGTTAAGTTAACATCTAAAAAATATATTTGTAATATGGCAGTATGTAATGCACAAGATGCTGAAAATCCCTGGAGTAATAATATACACTATGCTAAAATGTTATATTTTTGTGTTTGTATAGCTTATTCATATATGATTTCTCTTTGTATTTCACATTCTAAAGACAAGAAAAATAATTTACTAGGAACAACAAAAAATATTACTTAAAAACTTGTTTTACCTTGTATCAAAGCTGATACATCTATTTCCATTGACAAGGTGATTATAGTAATAATAGAAACTTTGTTGTACTTTTTTATACTTAAATTCAATAAAAATAAATATAATTAAAAACTCAATTCCATAATGATCTGAAATATAAATTATAACGGAAATTTTTCAATAATATTGATAATAACTGTCCGTAAGTCAGGCCAAAGATAACATTAATGTTTCTGAAATTATAATGACTTTAAAAGAAATTTATCTAGCATATCCCTTAAATCTGATATCAGAAAAATTTTACGAAAACAAAATTACAGAAATGATTTTGCTATTTATTCAATGGAAACAAAGTGATTCTTTGTTTATTAATAGTAATGGAATTAAAAATTATGATTTAGAAAATTCAAGAGAAATCTCAAACT
>CAKVLD010000053.1 GCA_934755305.1 uncultured Clostridium sp.
AGCTTGTACTTGCTGATTGTCTTATATTTAAACTACTTGATACATTAACTACATGTCCAGTTCCTGATACTGAATTTTCTCCAGCATTATTTATATTAGAGTTGCTTCTTTCTATATATTCCTTAGAAACATACCCTATTTTCCCATCAATATTTATCTTATACCAAGAATCTACTTCTCCACATATTTCAACTTCTTGTCCATTTTTCAAGTGAGTAATTACGTCATATTGTGTACCTGCTTCTGCTCTTACATTTAAGCTTGAACTTACATTTACAACTTTTCCTTTACCTTCTGAAGCATATACCACAGAATTTGATAAAGTTATACCTCCTGCAATTGCTGACGATGCAATTATAATTTTCAATATTTTTTTCTTATTCATTATCTTTCTCCCTTTTATTGTATAGTTAAACCAAGAAAACTAGACACTTCTTCATTCTTACCCTTAATTATATCACATAATTTTTGCTAATTTGCACTTTTTATTTATATTTTTTTATCTATCTTTAATAATCAATCCAATTCATTATCTATAATTCTCATCTATTGTAAATATATTGTTTGATAATAATTCATAATATAGTTTGTGGAATAAATTCATTATTTTTCTAGACGTTAAAAAACTCCTATATAAGGAGCCTTTTATATAAATTTCACTTTATATTTAGAATTATTAGCCTTGAATCTTTTTTTTACTACCAAATTGTGCATCAACTTTAAATATAGCTAAAGATACTTTTTTATAAACTATAAATGTTATAATATTTACCAAAATTGCTTTTAATGCATTAAAAGGTATTAACCCTATAGATATATATTGCATTAATTCAGCGGTATTCATCTTCATATTATATATAGGTAATATTATATATATATTAGAAAATATAGCTACAATCTCCATAATTAATCCACCAATAATCATTCCTATAATAGCAGTCTTTTTACTTTTATTTTTAACATAAATATAAGATGCAGGAACTATTAAAGAGATACCAATTAAGAAATTTGCAATTTCACCAGCCCCTCCTGTTTGAGTTCCTTTTAATAATAGATGTAATAATATTTTTACACCTTCTATTATTACACCCGCTAAAGGTCCATATCCAAAGGCCCCAAGCAAAACTGGCACTTCACTTAAATCCAACTTTAACCACGCAAACATTGGGATTAGTGGTATTTCAATAAACATTAATATAGTTGCAATAGCAGCTAATAATGCTATCTTTATGGATTTGTTTAACTTTTGATTTGTATTATTCATTTTTTACCTCCCGAGATATGTCCTAGGGTTTAAAGTACTTGTAAATCAAAAAAGCTCTAACATCTTTTGTCAGAGCTCAAAATAATATACTAAAGCATTTTCACTTTCTTAATACTTACCTTCTTTCATCCAGACTATGACTGTCGGCTTTGGAATTTAACCAAATCTGCTAAAATACTATTAGCTTGCGGGCTATACCGCCGGTGGGGACTTACACCCCGCCCTGAAGACTATTTTATTTATATATTTTTATTATATATATTTCTAATTTATTAATCAATATCCATTTTACTTCAGTTCATTATATACTTTTTTTAAATGTTTTGTTAGCTTTTCATTTTCACCATAATCTACTTTACAATCAATTATTGTAGGTACATTTTCCTTAAATGCTTCTTCTAAAATAGGTATTAAATCATCTGCTTTTTCTACTCTATATCCTTTTGCATTCATTGCTTCTGCAAGTTTAACAAAATCAGGATTAGTAAAATCAACATAATGACTTTCTCCATACTGATCTAATTGTTTCCACTTTATCAGTCCATAGTTACTATCATTAAATATTAAAGTAACAAAAGGTATCTTCATCCTAATAGCTGTTTCTATCTCTTGAGAATTCATCATAAATCCTCCATCTCCTGTAATAGTTAAAACCTTTTTGTCTGGATTTATAAGTTTCGCTGCAATTGCTCCTGGCACTCCTATTCCCATAGTTGCAAAACCATTAGAAATTATACAAGTATTTGGCTTATAACATTCATAGCTATTTGCAATCCACATTTTATGAGCTCCAACATCAGAAATTAATATATCATCCTTCTCCATAACTTTTCTAACATCACTTAATATTTTTTGTGGTTTCATAGGAAAAGATTTATCATCTTCGAAATTTTTATTTTCTTCTATTAATCTTTTTCTAATTTTTAAAGCATATTCTGGTTCATCCTTCCTACACGTTCTTCTGATAATATTAAACAAAGATTCTGATATGTCCCCTACAACCTCTACTACTGGTTCATATAATTTATTAATATGAGCAGCACTTGTATCTATATGAATTATCCTTAAATTAGCATCACCATTCCACTTTGTTGGTGCATATTCTACTATATCGTATCCTACAGCTATAACTAAATCTGATTTTTCTATTAATCTATTTACATAACCTTTTTGAGGTATGCCTATTGTTCCTATATAATATTTATTATCACAAGGTATTATGCCTTTAGACATCATAGTTACTAAAACCGGAATTTTAAGTTCACTAGCAAATTTAGTTAAAGCCTCACTTGCACCATCTCTAACAGCACTGCTTCCTACTAAAATTACTGGTCTTTCAGCTTTGAATATTTCTGCTGCTGCCTCTTCTATATTCTCTATCGGAGCAAACTCTTTTGCTATTTTCTTCTTCTTTAATGGCTTTTCATTTCCTACAGACATTTTAGATATATCTACCGGTAAATCAATATGACATGCTCCTGGTCTTCCACCTTCTGCATATTTGAAAACTATTCTTACTATTTCATTAATAGTATCTGGTTTTACTACTAACTTACTCTTCTTAGTTATTGGAGCAAATATTTTATCCAAATCCAAAAATTGATGAGACGTAAGATGCATTCTTTCAGTTCCAACTTGCCCGGTTATTGCAACAAGAGGTGCTCCATCACTATGAGCATCAGCTACTCCTGTTATAAGATTTGTAGCACCTGGTCCCAAAGTAGATAAACATACTCCTGCTTTTCCTGTTAACCTACCATATACATCTGCCATAAATGCAGCCCCTTGCTCATGTCTTGTAGTTATAAACTTTATATCAGAATCTTTTAATGCATTTATAAATTCAAGATTTTCCTCCCCAGGAATCCCAAATATATATTTAACCTCTTCTTCCTCTAAGCATTTTACTAATAATTGTGCAGTATTTAACTCCCTATCCATAATAACTCCCTTAAATCTTTAATTTTATACATATTTTTCTAGACGTTAAAAAAGGCATTTATCTCATATTTAACGAAATAAACACCTTTGTTTACAAATAATTTATATATTGTTACACTCCCATTTTACAATATAAACCCTATTCTTACAAATCTTTTTAATATCATTCTTTAATATCTTTCATACTTAAGCTTATTCTTTTACGCTTTTCATCTACTTCTAATATTCTTACCTTAATTACATCTCCAACCTTAACTATATCTAATGGATGTCTCACAAATCTATCTGCCATTTGACTCTTATGAACTAATCCATCTTGATGAACTCCGATATCAACAAAAGCTCCAAAGTCTGAAACATTTCTTACTGTCCCCATAAGTACCATTCCTACACTTAAATCTTTAAGATCAATAATCCCAGTCTTTAAAATGGGTTTTGGCATTTCATCTCTAGGGTCTCTACCTGGTTTTTGAAGTTCTTTAATTATATCTTTTAAAGTAAGTTCTCCTATCCCAACTTCTTCTTCTAAATTCTTTAATCCCTTAGATTTTACTCTTTCTTCAATATCTCCTAAGTTCTTATTCTTTAAATCTGTTTCTGAATATCCCAAAATTTCAATAAGCTTCTTAGCTTCCTTATATGATTCTGGATGTACAGAAGTATTATCTAAAACTTCTTTACTTTCTGTAACTCTTAAGAATCCTGCACATTGTTCAAAAGCTTTTTGCCCTAATCTCTTAACCTTTAACAGTTCCTTTCTACTCTTAAATCCACCTTGCTCATCTCTATAATCAACAATATTTTTTGCTATAACTGAATTTATACCTGAAATATATGTTAATAAAGATGGTGTTGCTGTATTTAAATCCACGCCAACCTTATTTACAGAATCCTCAACTACACCTTTTAAAGATTCTTCTAATCTCTTTTGAGTAACATCATGTTGATATTGTCCTACCCCTATAGCCTTAGGATCTATTTTTACAAGCTCTGCTAATGGATCTTGAAGTCTTCTACCTATTGATATAGCACCTCTAACTGTAACATCTAAATCTGGATATTCTTTAGTTGCTAATTCTGATGCAGAATATACTGATGCTCCTGCTTCTGATACTATAACATAAGCTAATTCTTTCCCTGTTTCTTTCTTTATTTCAGTTATCATTTCTGAAATTACTTCTTCTGATTCTCTTGATGCAGTTCCGTTACCTAAAGATATTACATCTACATCATACTTATTAATAAGCGCTTTTAAAGTTTTTTTAGTTCCTTCTATATCCTTTTTAGGTACAGTAGGATATACAGCAACATTTTCTAAAAACTTACCTGTACTATCTAATATAGCTACTTTACATCCAGTCCTAAATCCTGGATCGTACCCCATAACAGTCTTTCCTTTTATAGGAGCTTGCATAAGTAATGCTTTTAAGTTTTCCTTAAAAATCATTATAGCTCCCTCTTCACCTTTATCTGTAAGTTCACTCCTAATTTCTCTTTCTATAGATGGGAAAATCAATCTCTTATAAGCATCTTTTATAGATAGCTTTAACTTTTCATCTGTAACCTCATTACCTTTAAGAACTTCTTTCTCTAAATAACTAATTATTTTATCCTCACCTATAGTAATCTTTACTGAAAGAATTTTTTCTTTTTCTCCTCTATTTATAGCTAATATTCTATGAGGTGGAATTTTCTTAACTTCTTCACTATAATCATAATACATCTCATAAGGAGTTGTTTCCTCTGATGATCCCTTAGATTCTATATATCCTTCTTTCATAATAAGTTCTCTTATGAATTTTCTATATTTAGCTTCTTCCGATATTACTTCTGCTACTATATCTAAAGCTCCACTTATAGCTTCTTCAACATTTCCAACACCTTTTTCTTCACTTACATACTTTAAAGCCTCGTCTTCCAAATTACCTTTAAAATTACCTGCTGAAATTAAATTTGCTAATGGTTCTAGTCCCTTTTCTTTAGCCTTTGTTGCTCTTGTTCTTTTTTTAGGCTTATAGGGTCTATATATATCTTCAACCTCTGTCAAAGTTTCTGCATTATTTAAAGCAAGAGTTATTTCTTCTGTAAGTTTTCCTTGCTCTTCAATAAGTCTAGATACATCAGCTTTTCTTTCATCTAAATTTCTTAAATATACTAACCTCTCTGATAACTTTCTTAATACTTCATCTGAAAGTCCACCTGTTCTTTCTTTCCTATAACGAGCAATGAAAGGTACTGTATTTCCTTCATCTAACATTTCTATAACATTTGTAACTTGGTTAAGTTTTAATCCTAACTCTTTAGCCAACCTATCTTCTATCTTTACCATAACTTCCTCCTCATTAAAAAACAATACATCTATTATAAACTTTTTTTCTATTATAATAAATAATTTGTAAATTTTTTCACAATATTTGCTTTTAAATTATTTAAACTTCTGTTATAATTTAATCTGTAAATTTTTTACAGAAGGTGATTTTTATGAATAAAATTGTTTCTAAAATAGTCTCATTATGCCTTTTAGTTTTAATAACTTTATTGGTACTAGACTTTATAAAAATAATAACTTTTACAAAAATAATAAAAGAATCCCTCTCATTAGTAACACTTATATTAATAGTTTTTTCCTCTACTACAGTAATATGTACAAACAAATCTGGAATAAACAAATTTATTAATGCTCTTATTCTAACATCTATAACAGTAGGATTAATTCTTTATATTATAAATAATAAATTAAACAAACTTGTATATATATCTCTTCTATTTACAGTTGTTTACGCTCTTATGGACATGCTTTATTATAAAAAAGCTTAAATTTAATTAACATAATGTTTTATTCAATAAAATCATTAAGCATCATGTCATAATATTTCTTTTAAATTAATATTATTAAGTAAAATATTAACTTTGAGGAAACTTGTATGAAAAAATATATATATTATTCTGCTATCTGTATTTCTTTATTATGCTTAACTTTTTCCTTAATCTTAAAAGGATCTTTTAATGAATTTAATACTTCATATGTTAAACATAATATCGAATACTTATCATCTGATGAATTTAAAGGTAGACTTGCTGGTAGTTCAGAAAATCTTAGAGTTGTTAATGAAATAAGCGAACTTTTTAAAGAATATAGCCTAAAACCTTTAGATAAAGATTTTAAAGAAAGCTTTAAAGCTGCAATACCTGTAAAAAATAATAAAACCAGCTCTTTAAAAATCTTAAACAATTCTTGTATAATTAAAGATTTTTCTTTAGGCAAAGATTTTAAAGATGATTTATTAAACTTTAAAAAATCTTCTATAGAATTTACTAATAAAGATACAGTTTGCATATATTCTAATTCTTTTTCACTATTTAAAGATGGTATAGAATATTTATTTTATGTTAACTTAGATAATTCTTTTTCTTTTAGAAGTTCTTTTTGTGGTAATTCTAATTACGGATTTGTAATCCAAATTACAACTGCTACCTTTAACGAAATTTTAGACTCCTTAAGAAATGGATATACACTTAAAGTAGAATTACCTTACGATGTCAAAGAAACAGAATTATATAATGTTGTAGGCAAAATTAATGGACTTTCGAAAAAGCTACCACCGCTTATATTAACTGCACATTTTGATCATCTAGGTTCTGACTCGCTAGATACAGTTTATAAAGGTGCTTTAGATAATGCTTCTGGGATTTCATTCTTACTTGAACTTATGCGAAACTTTTCTTCATTAAAATTTCCTATAAGAGATATTATTTTTGTGGCATTAAACGGCGAAGAGATGGGGTTAATTGGATCTGATGCTTTTGCATCAAAATATAAAGATATATTAAGTGGTGCTGAAGTAATAAACTTTGATATGATAGGTGCTGATAATATTCCTGTTACCTTTATTTTAGGTAAGGACTCAAAAAATAGTTATTCTTCTCTACTCAATAATTTAGAAAATATCTGTAACTCAAAAAATATTAAATACCTTGAGAATTATGCTAATTCTAGTGATCATGCATCTTTTATAAATAATAATTTTGATTCTTTAACAATATCTCATTCTGATACTACTAATATTCATACTCCAAATGATACTGCTGATAAAATATCAGCCCCTGCCATTTATAATGTATATGAATTAATAAGTGATGAGATAAAAAACTATGCTTATAATGATATTTTTTTATTATTTTATAATTCTAAAATAATTCTTTTCTTTACTATATCCTCCTTTTTATTAGTAAGCTTTAGAATTATAAAGATAAAAAAATTTTAAATAAGAATTGGATAGATAAGAATTTTGTTTCCCCTCCGAAAGGAATCACTACAAAATTTTATCTATCCAAAAATTTATGCTGGCTCATTCATTATTCCTAATGCATCAAATATGATAAATGCTATATTAAGTATCATTCCTGCCATTGTTGCAAGTCCCATTCCTGTTAATTCTATAGAACCAAAGTTTATTGACATTCCACTTAAACCTACAACAAATATTATAGATGTAAGTATTAAATTTCTTGATTTTGCAAAGTCAACTTGCTCTTCTATAAATGTTCTTAAGCCAGATGTAGCTATAGTTCCAAATAATAGTAAGCTCACTCCTCCTATAACTGGTTTTGGTATAGTATTTATAAGCGCAGACATCTTACCTGAAAAACCTAAAATAATTGAAAATACTCCAGCTCCACAAATTACATAAACACTATATACTTTAGTAAGAGCTAAAACTCCTATATTTTCTCCATAAGTAGTAGTAGGTACTGATCCTAAAAATCCTGAAATAACTGTTGATAATCCATCTCCAAGTAAGGATCTATTTAAACCTGGATCTTCAGTTAAGTCTCTACCAACTATACTACTTGTAACCTTTAAATGACCTATATGTTCTGCTACTACTACAAAAGTTGCTGGTAATATTGTAAGCATTGCATGTAAATCAAAGTGTGCTCCCTGTATTTTTGGTACTACAAAAAATGAAGCTTGACTTATTGTAGATAAATCTACTTCTCCCATAAAATAAGCTACTATATACCCTACAATAATCCCTATTAATATTGGAATTACTTTTAAAAATCCTCTTAATAAAACATTACATAAAATGACTGTAACTAAAGTAACCATTGAAATTATTACCCAAGTTTCATTAAACTCTTTAGTATTACTACCTCCAACAGGAAATCCTGCCATATCCGCTGCCGAACTTGCTAATTCTAGTCCAATTATAGTAACTATTGCTCCCATAGCTGCTGGTGGAAATAATTTATTTATCCATCCTGTCCCTGTATATCCTACCACTATTGCTATAGCTGTAAACACAAGACCTGTAGCAACAAATCCACTTTGAATTGTTCGAAAATCATATCCTTGACTTTGTAATAAGAATACAGGTGATAAAAATGCAAAACTTGAACCTAAATATGCTGGAATCTTCTTCTTAGTGATAAATGCATATAATAATGTTCCTATTCCATTAAAAAATAATACTGTTGTAGGATCTATTCCCACAAGGATTGGTACTAAAACTGATGAACCAAACATAGCAAATAAGTGTTGAAAACTTAATGGTATTGCTTTTTTTAAAGGCACTGTTTCTGTCACATCAATAGTAATTAAATCTTCTTCTAATCTTTCTTCTTTAAACATACGTCTCCCCCCTTACAATATTTTCATTATATACAATATAACACATATTATCTATCAATCTATAAAATATTTTAGTATTTAAATAAAACAAAAAGGTATACTAAATTTTATTTAACTTAGTATACCCTTTATTATCATTTGTTATTTACTTTGAGAAGATAAATATGCATTTATAAACATATCAATTTCTCCATCCATAACTGAATTAACATTTGAAGTTTCTACATTAGTTCTATGATCTTTTACCATACTATAAGGATGAAATACATAAGATCTTATTTGACTTCCCCATCCCATATCCTTCAGTTCACCTGTTAAATCCTCTATTTTATCCTTATGAGCTCTTTCCTTAAGTTCAATAAGTTTAGATTTAAGCATTGCCATAGCTGTATCTTTATTTTGGAATTGACTTCTTTCACTTTGACATTGAACTACTATACCTGTTGGTAAATGTGTTATTCTAACAGCTGATTCTGTCTTGTTAATATGTTGGCCACCAGCTCCCGTAGATCTATACGTATCAATTCTTAAATCATCTGTTTTTATATCTACATCTTGTTCCTTTGTTAACTCTGGTAAAACTTCCACAGATGCAAAAGATGTTTGTCTTTTTCCATTAGCATTAAAAGGTGATATTCTAACTAATCTATGAATTCCCTTTTCAGCTTTTAAATAACCATATGCATGTTCACCTTCAACACTTACCGTTACACTTTTTATTCCAGCTTCGTCACCTTCTAATAAGTCTAAAATCTTTGTCTTAAAACCTTTCTTTTCGCACCATCTTGTGTACATTCTAAGCAGCATCTCAGTCCAATCATTTGCATCAGCACCACCAACACCTACATGTAGACTTAAAATAGCATTATTATTATCATATTCACCTGATAATAACATTTCTATTTTATATTTATTAACTTCTTTTTCTATAGATTTAATTTCTTCTATTATTTCATTAGCTGTTTCTACATCGCCTTCATCCATTAGTTCCTTTAACACTTCAACATCATCTATACGTGTTATTAAATTATTATATCTTTCTAATTTATCTTTTAATCTTCTACTTTCCTTAGTAACTTCTTCTGCTTTTTTTATATCATCCCAAAATCCATTTTCCTGCATTTGAAGTTCTAATTCTTGTACCTTTTTCTCTAAAGCTTCCTTGTCAAAGTGAAGCCCCCATTTCCTCTATATTTTCCTTAAGAGCTGGAACTTTACTTAATTCCTTTTCTAGCTCAAGTAACATATTTATCACCTCTATTTTTAGCACTATTAAAGGCTAGCCAAGCTTTATTATGACTAGCCTCCAATAACATTATATATTATAATGCTTCCCTACCGCAGCAATTTTTATACTTTTTACCACTTCCACATGGACAAGGATCATTTCTACCTATTTCTACTTTCTTTCTTACAGGTTGTTGTTTTGCTGATTTTGATTCATCTCCACCTGCACTTGCATGAGTTGCACCAGTTTCCCTAGCTACTCTTTCTCTTTCAGGAGCTTTTTCCATTTGAACATGGAATATATATTTTACTGTATCAAGCTTTATAGAAGCTATCATTTCATCAAACATTTCGCTACCTTCCATTTGGTAAGCTCTAACTGGATCTTCTTGCTTAAATGCTTTAAGTCCCATACCTTGTTTTAAATGATCCATATTATCTATATGTTCCATCCATTTGCTATCAACATTTCTTAAAAGTATAACTCTTTCAATTTCTCTCATCTTTTCAGAACCAAATTCTGCTTCTTTACCTTCATAGATTTCTTCTGCAATCTTTATGTACTTATCTATGATTTCTTCATTAGATAAATTCATTAATTCATCTACATTAGCTCTATTGGCAGGTATGCAAATTTCATTTAAGTATGCAATTAACTTATTCATTCCTTCTTCTACTTCTTCACCTTCAAGGCCATTTAAATGAACATTAACAGCATTAGTTATTACTTCCTTAGTCATTAACATTATTTGATCTTTAATATCTTCACCTTCAAGAACTTCAGATCTTTGTCTGTAAATAACTTCTCTTTGTACATTCATAACATCATCATAACCTAATAATGTTTTTCTTGTATTAAAGTTATTACCTTCAACTTTCTTTTGAGCATTTTCAATTTGCTTAGTTATCATCTTATTTTCGATAGCATCATCTTCTTCAAGACCTAATTTTGCAACTATTCCTTGAATTCTTTCTGAACCAAATCTTCTCATTAATTCATCTTCTAAAGAAATATAAAATTGAGATGAACCTGGATCACCTTGTCTACCAGAACGTCCTCTAAGCTGATTATCAATTCTTCTTGACTCATGTCTTTCTGTACCTATTATTTTAAGTCCACCAGTTTTCTTAACTTCATCAGTAAGCTTAATATCAGTACCTCTACCAGCCATGTTAGTGGCAATAGTAACCATTCCATATTCACCTGCATGACTGATTATTTCAGCTTCTTGTTCATGATATTTAGCATTTAATACTTGATGTGGTATTCCTTTTTTCTTTAATACTTTTGATAATTCTTCTGACTTTTCTATACTTACTGTACCAACTAAGACCGGTTGACCCTTCTTATGTGTTTCAGCAATTTCTTCTGCTATAGCTTTAAATTTACCTCTTTCTGTCAAGTAAATAACATCAGGTTTATCAATTCTAGCTATTGGTCTATGAGTTGGCACAACTATAACGTCTAGTCCATAAATTTCTTCAAACTCACTTCTTTCAGTTAAAGCAGTACCTGTCATACCTGAAAGCTTCTTATACATTCTAAAGTAATTTTGGAATGTGATAGTTGCTAATGTTCTAGATTCTCTAGCTATCTTAACACCTTCTTTAGCTTCTATAGCTTGGTGTAAACCATCAGAATATCTTCTTCCTTCCATAAGTCTACCTGTAAACTCGTCAACAATAATAACTTCCCCATCTTTCACCATATAATCTTTATCTTTTTTCATAGTAACATTTGCTTTTAAAGCCTGTGTAACATAATGTTGAAGTGCCATGTTTTCAGCATCAGCGTAGTTTTCTACCTTAAATGCCTTTTCAGCCTTAATTATACCTGAATCAGTTAACATAACTGCATTAGCTTCTTCATCTATAGTATAATCTTCTTCTGATTTTAATGTTTTTACAAAAAAGTCTGCTACTTTATAAAATTCTGTAGACTTTTCTCCTGCTCCTGATATTATAAGTGGAGTTCTAGCCTCATCAATAAGTATAGAGTCAACCTCATCCACAACGCAGAAATTAAGTTCTCTTTGAACTCGTTCTTCTTTATATATAACCATATTGTCTCTTAAATAATCAAATCCGAATTCATTATTTGTTCCATATGTTATGTCACATCCATAAGCTTCTCTTCTTTGATCATTGTTTAATCCATGAACAATAACTCCAGTTGTTAAACCTAAAAATCCGTATAATTGTCCCATTTCATCTCTATCTCTTGAAGCAAGGTAATCATTAACTGTTACTACATGAACACCATTTCCAGTTAAAGCATTTAGGTAAACAGGTAAAGTTGCAACTAAAGTTTTACCTTCACCTGTTTTCATTTCTGCTATTCTTCCTTGATGTAAAACTACCCCCCCAATTATTTGCTCTCTATAATGCTTCATCCCAAGAACTCTTGTTGAAGCTTCTCTTACAACAGCAAATGCTTCCACTAGAATATCATCTAATGTTTCTCCATTTTCTAATCTTCTTTTAAATTCAGAAGTCTTTTCTTTTAACTCCTCGTCAGTTAGCTTTTGCATTTCTTTATCTAATGCTTCAACTTTGTCTGCTACAGGCTTTATTTTATTCACTTCTTTTTCTGTATATGACTTAAACAAACCACCAAAAAATCCCATAATTCCATCCTTTCAAATCTTTCATTTTATTATTCTTGTTATTCGAATTTATAAAGTAAACTACTTATCTATAAATTATAACATTTTACCTTATTTATTATCAAGAAATATAAGTATATAATAACAAAGATTAAGCAAATATATTCTTAATTTTATAATTTTTATCAAAAAATGACCTATAACAAATTGTTATAGGCCACTGGAATTAACTATTTATATTCAGGTTCTATCAAACCATAATTTCCATCTTTTCTTTTATATATAACATTAACTTTACTTGTATCTGCATCTTCATAAACAAAGAAGTTATGTCCTAATAGTTCCATTTGCAAAATTGCTTCATCTTCTGACATAGGTTTCACATTAAAAGATTTAGTTTTTACAATTTTTTGTTTCTCTTCTTCTTCTTCTTCAATTAAATCACTAGCATTAAAAGACGGGAATCTTAATGACCCACTAGCATTCTTTCTAGATAGTTTAGTTCTTTGTTTTTGAATTTGTTTTTCTAACTTTGCTCCCACTAAATCAATAGATTTATACATATCATCGGTACTTTCTTCTCCTCTTAATATAACACCATTAAAAGGAATAGTAACTTCTATAATTTGTCTGTTTTTTTGAACACTTAATGTTGCTCTTGCTTCTATATTAGAATCAAAATATTTATTCAATTTAGATATCTTTCTTTCAACACTCTCCTTTAATGCAGAAGTTAATTCAATATTTTTTGCAATTACAGTTACTTTCATATAATTCAGCCCCTCTCATATGTTTTTAAATAAACTTTACTTGTTTGTTTACCTTATTTTACTCTACTTATAAAAAAAATACAATAGTTTTTGTGAAATTGTCAGAAAATTTCGTATTATTTTTTTCTTCATTTATTTCTTATTTTATTTTTCCTGATTATTCTTAATTTTATCTACTATTAGTTATCCTTTTATCTATTTTAATCAAAAAAAATAACAGCCTAAGCTGTTTTCTTTTTACATATAAATAAGACTAGCTGACCTGGTTTTTGACCCCACACTCGCCTGCTGGAGCTTTTGCTACCCGGAATTAACCTCTCACTACTAACCCTCTCAATTAAAATTGGCAGGACTTACTTCTATACCGCACCATGCTCACTAGAACTTTGTCTAGGTTACGTGGATCGTTTTGCCTGCGACTGGCTTCGACTTTCAACCACAGACCTAGTCTTACATTAATATTATATATGAGATTTTGCAAGAGTCAATATTTTTATTTCTAAAGCTCCATTTTCTTTTAATACTTTTTTCCCTTCCTTTACAGTAGCTCCTGTAGTAATTACATCATCTATAAGAATTATTTTCTTTCCTTTAACATCTACATTACTCTTTAATTTAAAAGCTCCTATTAAGTTAACTTTTCTTTCTTCCTTATTTAATGTCTTTTGAACTTTTGTCTCTCTACATTTTTCTAATGTATCTATTATAGGAATATTAATTCTGAAACTAATTTCCTTAGCTAAATATTCACACTGATTAAATCCTCTTTCTCTAAAGCTTTTTTTTCCAATAGGGATGAAAGTTAAATAATAATCTTCTCCTATATTTTTGAGCTTTTCTTCTAATAAATCAATTAATATTAATCCTGCATTAAAATCATGCTTATACTTTAATTTTAAAATAAGTTCCTTCAATGTTCCCTTATAATATCCAATACATAATTCTTCTTCTAAAGTTGGTACTATATCATTCTTGCATTTAATACATAAACCATCTTCTGATATTTCATTATTACAAATAATACAAGTATAGTCTTTAGGAAATACCATTTCACATAATCCTTTAAAAATTATCCTTAAAGTTTTTTTTATTTTTCTCTCCATAAAACTTTATTAAATTCTCTACTAATAGTCTTTACAGTATTAATATTATTTGAAATTCTATTGCAAACAAATAATACCTCAGGAAATTCTTTATGTAATTTTTCTACATATCCACAAATATAAAGTAATTTCTTGTAAGAAAATATGTCTTCATCTGCAAATAATACCACTATATTTTCTATATGAGAGTATTTTAACATAACCTCCATATCACTTATTATTATAAATATTGACTTATTATTTAATATTAAATCATATTTATTTAGATAATTTTGTGAATTAATTATATTGACCTCATTTTTATTAAATATCTCCTCTAATATTTTATGTATACTTTTTTCTTTTTCTATCTTATCTACAAAAATAATTACTTTCTTTTTCTTTAAAATAAACCATTTAAAATATTCATATAGTTTGTTTGGAATGGTTTTATTTAAATCAATTCTTGTTTTTATTATCCTTGGTTCTACAAATATCGGTTCTTCTCTTAAAGGTAATATGTTTAAAACATATTTTATTTCTTCAATAGCTTTTACTGAATATACTATTATTTTATTAGCTATTGATTGAATTCTTTTGTAATTACTTATAATCTCTTCTTTTGTTAGATTAGAATAACTAGATATATCATCATAAATAATTAATTCATATTTATCATCAACTTTAAAATATGAATTATACTCTTTAATAACAATATTTTTTTCTATAGATGTATACTGATTTTTAAATATATTATTAAAACTTTTTTTTATCTTATCTTTATCGTTACATATATACATAACTCTATTATTCATTAATGCAACTTTAAGAATAATTTCTTTAAATATACATATAGAGTTAAAAGGCACTGTGTAAATATTTAAAGTTTTTTCATTCCCTTTATACCAAGTATCAATTTCATTAAATACTGCTTTCAAATAACTTTCACCATTACCTATAATAATTTGATCTATCATTCTATCCCTTCTTAGATAAATTAATCTTTTTAATAATATGTACCTACTCTATAGCGTCATCATTTAAAAGTTCTTTAATTCTCATTTCTAATGTTGAATATCTTTCAGCACTATTCACATTAGAAACCATATATTGAAGTGCCCTTGGATATCCAACTACAGTAACTAAACTTTTTGCTCTAGTTATTCCTGTATATAATAAATTTCTATTCATCAAAAATGGAGACCCCATAAAAGATGGAATTATTACAACTTTAAATTCACTACCTTGACTTTTATGAATTGTTATAGCATAAGCTAATTCAAGTTCTTCTACACTTTCAGAATCATATACTACTTTTTTATCATCATCAAAAATTACAGTTACAGTTTTTCTTTCTTCATCTATACTTTCTATAAATCCCATATCTCCATTAAATACACCTTCACCTTCAATACTTTCTCCTCTAGAATAGCAACTCCATTTAATACAATAATTATTTTTTGTCTGCATAACCTTATCGCCTTCTCTAAGAATAAGATTTCTTTGCTTTTTCTCTTTCTTATCCTTTGATGACGGATTTAATATTTCTTGAAGTTTTTCATTTAAATTAGTTATTCCAAGTACACCTTTCTTCATAGGACTTAATACTTGAATATCTCTTCTCTTATCCCATGACTTATTAAAGTTCGGTAACCTTCTATTAGCTAAATCTAATACTGTATTTAATATATTATCCATATTTTCATCTTTTATAAAATAAAAATCATTGTCTTTTTTATTCAAATAAGGCATCTCTCCATTATTTATTCTATGTGCATTAGTTATTATTAAACTTTCTGCTCCTTGTCTAAAAATTTCTTTAAGTCTTACCACCTTAATAAGAGTACTATTTATCAAATCCCTAAGAACATTCCCTGGTCCTACTGAAGGCAATTGATCTGCATCACCAACTATAATAAGCCTAGTTCCTACCCTTAAAGATTTCAACAAATTATGCATCAAAAATATATCTATCATTGATGCTTCATCAATTATTACTACATCTGCATCTAAAGGTTCATCGCTAGCTAAAGCAGTATCGTCTTCATCTCCTGCACTTATATCTAACATTCTATGTATAGTCTTAGCTTCTTTTCCAGTAGACTCAGTCATTCTTTTAGCTGCTCTTCCAGTAGGTGCTCCTAATAAAACCTTCATTCCTTGATTTTCATATATATCTATTATAGCCTTAATAATAGTAGTCTTTCCTGTACCAGGGCCACCAGTTATAATTTCTATCCCATTATCAAAAGCTCCTAATATAGCATTTTTTTGAGATTCTGCAAATCTTATTTTTTGCTTTTCTTCAAATACTTTCACTTCAAATTCTACATCTACATTAATAGTTTGATAATTCTCAATAGAAAGTTTTGCTATCTTTTCTGTTATTCCCAATTCACTATAAAAGTATATTGGAATAAACACAGCTTCTTCTTCACCTATTTTTTGTATGATAAGTAAGTTTTCCAAAGAAGCATTGTATATATTTTCTTCAACTAATCCAGCTTCTACACCTAATAATTCTTGAGTTTCTTCTATTACTTTTTTCTTTGGCATATATGTATTTCCCATAGCACAAAATCTATTTATTACAAATTCTATACCACTTTTTATTCTAGAAACAGAATCCTTATCAATCCCTATACTAATAGCTAATCTATCTGCTATAGTAAAACCTATACCCTTTATCTCTCTACATAATAGATATGGATCTGTTTTTATTAATTCTTTTGCATTTGGTCCAAACTTCTTATATATTTTTAAACATTGTCCATGGCTTATTCCATGACCTTGAAAATATATCATTATATCTCTTAAGTCATGTTGCTCTAGATATGATTCACATATTATGCTAAACTTTTTTTCACCAATTCCCTCAATTTCTTTTAATCTCTCTATATCGCTATCAAGTATTTCTAAAGTTTGCTCCCCAAAATGAGCTATTATTTTTTTTGCGGTGACAGGTCCTATTCCTCTTATAACTCCAGAAGATAAGTATTTCTCTATTCCTTCAATAGTATCAGGAACTATTTCTTCACACTTATTGATACTTAATTGTTGCCCAAATTGCTTGTGCATCTTCCATGCTCCAGTTAATTTTACATGTTGCCCCTCTTTAACGAAAGGAATTATTCCTACAGCTGTAATAGCTTTATTATTTGAATTAACCTTAATAACCGTATAACCATTTTCATTATTTTTATAGATTATACTCTCTACAAAACCTTCTACTACATCCATAATATCTTCTCCATATCTCAATTTTCTCTCTATAATAATATGATTATATCATACGCCATTTTTTTCATACACAATTAAATACTATAGATATAAGTTGCCATTTTAATATCTTTATATTCCTATTTATTCTATAAAAAGTATCATGTTTGAAAAGATTTATTTTTATAGCCTATATACATATCTAAAAAATAAAAAAAGATGAGATTATATCAGAATCATTTTAAAATTATTCTGATATAATTCCATCTTTTTATTTACTTTAATTTTAAATTATAATAATTTCTTTATTTCTTCAACTTTATTAAGTTCTTCCCATGGCAACTTAACATCAGTTCTTCCAAAATGTCCATAAGCAGCTGTTTGCTTATAGATTGGTCTCCTTAAGTCTAAATCTCTTATTATTGCTCCTGGTCTTAAATCAAATACTTTTTCTACAATTGAAACTAATGTTTCTTCATCAACTTTACCTGTTCCAAAAGTATCTATTTGAATTGATACTGGTTTTGCAACACCTATTGCATATGCTAATTGAATTTCTAATTTTTCAGCAACACCTGCTGCTACTAAGTTTTTAGCAACCCATCTTGCCGCATAAGCTGCTGATCTATCAACTTTAGTTGGATCTTTTCCTGAGAATGCTCCACCACCGTGTCTTCCCATTCCACCATAAGTATCAACTATTATCTTTCTTCCTGTTAATCCTGAATCACCTTGAGGACCACCTACAACAAATCTTCCAGTAGGATTTATGTAATACTTAGTTTTATCATCTAAGAAATCTTCTGGAATAACAGCATTAATTACATATTCTTTAAGATCTTTTTCTATTTGTTTTAATGAAACATCTTCACCATGTTGAGTAGATATTACTATAGCATCTATTCTCTTTGGTTTATCTCCTTCATATTCAACAGTTACTTGTGTTTTGCCATCTGGTCTTAAGTAATTTAATGTACCATTTTTTCTAACTTCTGTAAGTCTTCTTGATAATCTATGAGCCATTGCTATTGGATAAGGCATAAATTCTGGTGTTTCATTTGTAGCATATCCAAACATCATTCCTTGATCTCCAGCACCTACTGACTCAACATCATCTTTTTCACCTTTTCTAGATTCTAAAGCCTCATCAACCCCCATAGCAATATCAGCTGATTGTTCATCTATTGTAGTCATTACAGCACAAGTATCACAATCAAAGCCATACTTTGCTCTATCATACCCAATTTCTCTTATTGTTTCTCTTACAACCTTTGGTATATCAACATAGCATTTAGTTGAGATTTCTCCCATTACCATAACCATACCTGTTGTAGTTGTCGTTTCGCAAGCAACTCTTGCATTTGGATCCTTTTCTAAAATAGCGTCTAACACTGCATCTGATACTTGATCACAGATTTTATCTGGATGCCCTTCAGTTACAGATTCTGATGTAAATAATTTTTTCATCATTTTCTCCTTCCAAAGTTTTTTAAATAAAAAAAACTCTTTTTTGAGAAGAGAGTTGTCACTAATCTCTCTCATCTTGTAACTATTGTTACAGGAATTGGCACCTTGTTTTTAACAGGTTGCCGGGTTTCATCGGGCCCTATCCCTCCACCTCTCTTGATAAGAGTTTTTATATTACTTTATACACATAATAACATATTATGTATTATAATTCAACATTTTAGGTAAATTTATATAAAAGTTGTCTTTAAATATTTTATATGAATTGTTTTTTTTAAATAAAAAAAGAACAAGAATTTCTTGTTCTTTAATGGTGGATGAGGATGGATTCGAACCATCGAAGCAACTTGCAACAGATTTACAGTCTGCCCCCTTTGGCCACTCG
>CAKVLD010000054.1 GCA_934755305.1 uncultured Clostridium sp.
TGCATAAATGCATTAACATTTTCATCATCATAGTTTAATTCATTAGCATGCTTTAAGTATGCTGACATACCTTTTAATCCGTATATAATAAGTTCTCTTAAGCTTCTTATATCCTCATCTTTAGTAGATAATACACCTACTGTTTTTGATTTTTCTTCTAAAACTTCTCTAGCTATTTCATTGTTGCTACTTGATGAGAACATATTCTTTATCTTACCTAATAACCCCATCTTAGCATCTATTTCTTTATTTGAAGAAGCGTTCCATAATGCAGCTTCTGATAAACCTGTTTTATCACTTAACTTTTCAATTAATTCATGTTTCATTCTTAGAGTTTCTTTAACTCTTTCATAGAATACTTCATCATCAAAGTTAGCATTTGTTATTGTAGTGAATAGATTTATTGTTATGTAATTATTTATTTCAGGAGCAACTTTTCTTCCTTCTGCTCTTAATCTTGTTGTAACTTCTGATATTCCCTTTGTTACGTAAACCAATAGATCTTGCATTCTAGCTAGTTCAGGACTCTTACCACAAACTCCAAACTTTGTACATCCTGTACAACCTGCTGTCTCTTGACATTGGAAACAAAACATTTGATTTTCCATTAATTTTCCTCCGTATATATAATTATTTTTAATTTTTAAGCAATTTTTTTATTCTTCACAAGGGTTATTATACTTGGAGTAAATATTAATAGACGTAACACTTGTTACAAAAAAATTATTTTTTAGTGTGACAGCTCCTTCTTATTTAAAACTAATTATCTCTATACCTCTTCCCTTAATGGTGCAGCTATTGTTACAAAAACTTTACTTTGTACTTTAGCAATAACTTTATGTCTTACTCTAGCATCAAAGCTTAAATAATCTCCTTTAGCTAATACAAATTTTTCTCCGCTTTCAAATTCCATATCAACTTTTCCTTCATAAATAAATATTGAAGCATATCCATTGTGAACATGATCTGGAAGCCCCTTCCCCTCTTCAAAATTAAAACACACTGTTCTAAAACTTGGATTTGTTCCTATTAATTCTTTAGTCGCTGTTATCCCTTCTGTACTTACTGGATTAAGCTCCATCTTATCTACTATCTTCATATTAGTTGTTTTAATTTCCATAAAAAATTCCTCCTAATTTCATCCCTTCTATAAATGAATCCATAATATTAAACTTAGTTTTCCACCAATAACTAATTTTTATAACTTAATATATTTTAAGTCTAAAAAAGGCTAGAAGTATAAAAAATATACTTCCAGCCTTACTGATTTACTATCTTAAAGAATTCTTAACTATAGTTCTTTTTCTACTTTAGCAATTTCTATATTAGATTTAATTTTATTACTTATACCTTCAACATGTATAGCATTAAACTTACATACAGCTTTACACTCTCCACATCTTATACATTCAGGTGAATTAATATCTTTTGTTATTTTAACACCCATCTTACAATTTCTTTCACAAGATTTACAACCTGTACACTTATCCTTATCAACTGCTAATTTATAAAAACTCACTTTATTAAATAAAGAATAAAAAGCTCCTAAAGGACATAGATATTTGCAAAATGGTCTATAAATAATAATTGATAATATCAAAATTATAGCTAAAACAGTTATCTTCCAATTAAATAGTGCACCTGCTGCCATACGTAAAGATTTATCTTTTAGTAATAAAGGGATTCCACCTTCTAAAGTTCCAGATGGACAAATAAGTTTACAAAAATAAGGTGTACCTATACCATATTCATCTTTTAAAAACATAGGAAGTAATATTACAAAAATAAGTAACACCACATATTTTAAATATCTAAGTGGTTTATCTATACCATTTGGCACCTTTAACTTTGGAACTGGAATCTTATATAATAAATCTTGGACAAATCCAAAAGGACATAGAAATCCACAAATTAATCTTCCAAATAAAACACCAAATAACATTAGCATTCCTAATACATAAAATGATATCTTATACTTCTTTTCACTAATTACAGCTTGCAAAGATCCTATAGGGCAAGACCCTAATGCCCCTGGACATGAATAACAATTTAATACTGGAACACAAGCTGTTTTAGACTTTCCTCTAAAAATTTTTCCCTTAGAAAATCCTATAGCATAACCATTCATTATTGCTGCAGCTGCAAGTTGTATAAAACTTCTCTTTGTAGAATTTTTCATTTTTCTTATCCAATTCCAATGCATTGTAAACAGATATTAGTTGCCTTTTGCAATACTTCAGAATTCTCTCCTCTCATTATTCCTATTGCAATAAATAAAATTGCAATCACAATTATTGTGCATCTAACTTTATTTATATTTTTCATAGTCATAAAAATTGTCCCCTTTTATTTAACAGAACTTAAAGCATCATTGATTAACTCCAAATAAGCATCAGCTATCTTACCTTCATCTGCTGGTGTACCTATTTGTAATTTACCTATTACCTTTCCTGTTTTATCAACAAAGAATGTAGTAGGATATCCTTTAACATAGTCTATTACTTTTTCTTGCAACTCATCATTTGAATTTATTGTCTTAAATTTTGCACCTGTTTGAGATAATAAGTTTTTAGCTTCATCTGTCTTGGTTGAACCATCAGTACAAATTGTAATTATGTTGGTTTTTTCAGGTAACTTCTCATATAATTGTTCTATTTCTGGCATTTCAGAAACACAATATTTACACCATGTAGCCCATACATTAACCATAGTTACATCATAATCTTTAAATATATCTTGTGTTACTTCATTTCCATCTAAATCAGTAGTTGTAAAACTTTCCATACTAGCTTTAAAATCATCCATAGGATCTGTTGGTGGGAAGATTATAATACTTTCTCTAACTTCTTTTATTGTATTAATTATCTTTTTTATATCTTCCTTATCTTCATCTGAGAATCCATCTGTTGGGACTTCATCATTATATGCAAAATAGAAAGTATTCTTTTCTACCTTTCCTATTTCCTCATTATTTTTAAAATCCTTTTTATATTCTTCTGCATCTTTAACTGTTTCCTCTTCATCTTCATTTACACGATAAATTGCAAAAATATTAAATTCACTTGCATAAGCTTCCTTCTTAATTGCTCTAACTTCATCCTCTGACATTGTATCTTTATTTATTGAATTAACTTTATCTACTTGTTCCTTTGGCATATACATAATGTAATAAGCTTCTGGATCTAATGGATACTTATCAACTCCTTCTTGACTATTTAAATCTACCCAAGACTTTGGAGTTTGAAAAGCAAAGCCACTAGTTTTGCATAAGATAACATCTTCATTATCTTTAATTGTTACTTCTTTTCCTTTTACATCTTCCATTTTTTCTTCATTAAATTTTTCATTATAAACTGTTCCATTATCATCTTTCTTACTTTGACTACAGCTTACCAGTGTCCCCATTAATAACGTAGCTACTAATAGACTTAGTATTTTTTTCATTATGTTTTCCCCCAATTCATATAATTTCAAAAAAACAGCACCTTTTGTGTTTTTCTTGTAATTATACCAATTTAATACTTATCAATCAAATATATCATACTATGCTTATAAGTTAAGAAAACGTTAATAACTTCCTCTTTTTGTAAATTTCTTTATAATAAACATTACTTCTACCTTTATACTTATTTATTTATAATTTTTCTCTACTTTTTCTTTTTTATAAAAACTCCTAATAATAATGCAAAAATTACTATTAGAAGTCGTATATAGTTTTCCTTAACATTAATAATGTCATAGCTTATTAGACCTTCTAAAGCTATAGAAGGAATCTTTCCTAAAAAAGTAGCTATGATAAATACAGTTTCATTCACCTTACTAAAAGCTGCTGCAAAAGTAACAAAACCTGAAGGAATAAAAGGAATCACCCTTCCTTGAAATATTAATATTCCTGCATTTAATCCATTACTAACTAATAATTTATCTAAAATTTTATACTTACCTTTTATTTTATCTGGTATAGATTTTAACCCTAATCTGTATATTCTAAAGGTAATATATGCTCCTACTGTTTCTCCAATTAAAGATATAGCAGTCCCTCCTATAGGCCCCCAAAACAAAATATTTGCCATTGTAATAAACACTGAAGGTAGAACTCCAATAAGGGCAACTATTATATTTAATATTATTGAAACTATTACTGCTATATTGGAATATTCATTAAATATTGTAATTAAGCTTTCAGTACTAAACATAAAAATTCTTTTATAAATCTCCATTTCTATTTTCTCATTAAGAATATTAACATATTTTTATGTTTATATGTATATAATATAAATTAAACTTTTTATAGAAATAGTAGATTTAAAACAGTCTACTATTTCTACTTTATACCTTTATATGCTTTTATATAAGATAGTAACTCAATTTATTTTGGGTTACTATTTTTCTTTAACTGCTTTTAATTCAATATAGCCACGTTCACCTCTAGGTTCAAGTTGAATGCGAGGATTGCTATTATCCCACTGATATCCAATTACTGATGGATCATACTTTGATATAGATTCTTGAACAGCTATAATTGCTTCACAATAGTCTTCTTCCTTAAAAGGTTCTCCTTGAAACATCAAATAATCTGCTTCAGGTAAAGCAATAACATCAAATCCTTCTGGAACAACACCATCATAATCAAGAGGTACTTCTACGCCCTGAACATAAGTAGATGTATTTTTTTCTTTATATTTATCTGGAAGCCATAAACAAACTGGTTCTCCACATAAAGAATCCATACTAGTTAACAAGCCCCAAACTTCACAACCAACTTCACTACAATATGAGAAATATTCATCTGCTTTAATACCACGTTTTATAATAACTTTACGTTCTACCTTATGAATGACTTGAATAAAAACATTTTGTACATTTGACATATCACAAACTTCCTTTCTAAGTTCTTTAAATTTTACTCCATAAGGAATAAAAAGCTGAATTGGAACAGGGTGATTTGCATATTCACCAGGATTACACCCAAATTCCCGATAAAATGCTCTTTGATAACCATCAACACTGCCAAATCCAATATCATATGCTACATCAATAACTCTACACTCTTCTTTTTTTAACCTTAATGCTGTTTTTGATAATCTAATCTTTCTAATATATTCTGCTGGAGTTAATCCTATATAATTTTTAAATAAACGATATGAATACCAAGGAGAGAATAGGGATACTTTAGATAAATCTGATAATGAGATATTTTTTTCTATATTCTCTTCAATAAAATCTTGCATTCGTTGAACAGCTAGTATTTGTTCCTTCATCTTTCCACCACCTTACAAAAATAGTATATAATTTATGCCAAATGATCTTCTCGATTTATTTTGCTATTTCTATTTTAAACCAAAATTAACTCTTAGAACTCAAGGAATTACATATGAAAAAATTACTGCTACACTACGAGAAAAAGGCTATTCTGGTAGTGTAGCAGCATTAAGAATAATGTATGGAAGTAATAATTTTGATTTGTTACGCTCTATAATTATTCATTTAATTTTCTAATTACTTTTTCGCTTGTTTCTAATATGTTTTCTTTATCATACAAAAATTACCTTTTGTTGTATAGAAAGCAGGTAAGTTTAGTTTATCAACTGCTTGTATTATTTTTTGTTAATCAATAGATCACCTATTATATAAAATTATTCTTTTAAGATCATCTCTACAAATTGGAATTTATCAGTTTTTATTCCTGTTGAAGTTTTTTCCATTTTCTTATTTTTGTTCTAAATGATTTGAATGGTGCAACCGTATTTATATGAATCCACTTCCATATTGGCCAATTAGAAGAAGTTGATGATGACCATTTTCTTCCTCCTTGTTGAAACAATTCAATATCTGTATATGTATTTATCAATTCAATAATTTTCTCTTCTGTTTCTATAAACATAATACATAATTCTTTTAGAGTATATCCATCATATTGCTTATAAAAATTTTCATACAATCCACCAAGGTTATTCCATTTATAGTTTGGAGTTGGTGTTATAACATTCTGTCCTTTTTTCTCTTGATTCTCCCAATCAAGAATAAGATTCATCCATCCTAATTGATAAGCAATCATTTGAGCTGGAGTTCGTTCTACTTCATCTATTAATTTGTCTTTATCTTTTTCATCAATACCATCAAATTCGTTAATAAATAATTTTGCTCGTTTTGAAATTTCTAAAATAAACGCTTCTCTATTTTTATATACTACCACTTTTAGAACCTCCTTAAAATTCTAATTTCCCTTTTACCTTAAATATATTACTTAATTTATTATAACATATTTTGTAAATTCATATTTACTTATGATACGTTATTTTTAAACAAAAAATAGCCTTAACCAGGTAATTTCAATGATTAAGACTTAAAACATTTTTAAAAGAAACTTATGTATCAATTCGTTTTAACTCATGTATATTTTGGTTGCGGTAAACCAAATCTTCTCTATATGTAAATCCAATATTCGCCCAAAAACCATTACCAATCTCATTCTTTTTAAAAGTAACTAACGCAACCTTATTTATACCTTCATTATCCAAAGCAGACATAGCACAATCAACAAGCCTTTTCGCTATTCCTTGATTACGATAAGCTGGTAAAACAGCAATATGATAAATATATCCTCGTCTTCCATCATGACCTGCCATACTCACTCCAACTATTGTACCATCACACTCTGCCACAAAACTTGACGTAGGGTTACGTTTTAAATATTTTTCAATACCTTCTCTACTATCATCTGTAGAATTTAATCCCATTCCAGGAGTACTAATCCATAGGTTGCATACTCCATCATAATCTGTTATTGACATTACTCTAATGCCTATCATCATTATCCCCCCTACAAATTACTATTTATATAAGTAAACATTATTAATTGTATCATATTTTATGAATATAATGTTATTTATTAACAAGCTCCAAAATCTACTTATTATAATTATCTATGTTATCTATGTAAGTTATATCGAAACAATTATCTTTGAATTTTATTCTGTCAGTATCTTTTATTTTTACTAAAGGATTAAATCTTTGGTGTTAGTATAAAGTAGTGGCCACATTAAGAATAATATTGTGCTATAATATAGGTATAAAAAAGTGCCATGCTACCAACATGACACTTCCTAGAACGTTTTTCGATTTTAGGGCTATTAGATTAAATTAATTGTTGTTGAAAAGAATGCTATTTGATGGGAGTATTCTTTTCTTTTGTTTTAAAACCTTTTATGTTAATTTCAAGATTAAATTCACAATCCTTGGAATTATGTTTTAATGCTCGTAATATTAGTTTATTATAATAAATTTTTATCTCCATACTTTATAAAAATCCAATTTGAGTATATAGAGTATACATTGTATTCTAAAATTTAGATAGTATTTCAACCCAATTATTAGGAAATCCTATTAACTCCAAATCTATATAACTACTGTAGTCATTAATTATTCCTTGTAATTTTATAAAAAATTTATTCCATGCGATTCTATCTGCCATTAAATAATTCATTGCTACAATATAAGTAAATATTCTGTTAGGATTTAAATTATATTGCTTGTCTTGCTTTTTTATTTTTATTATTGGAAAAATAGAATTATATATTCTTCCATAATGTGCACATTGATTTCTAATATGTGTTAATGATTGAAGCCATGAATTAACTAACGTTGGATTAACTTTACACAAATTATTTTTTATATATGTTGTATCTTGTGGTAACATATTTGAATATAATTTTGATAACATGCCAAATGGCATTATCTCAGTTGCAACCCAAATTGGAAGTTTTCCATCATATTTTTCATTGTGATGTTTTATAAAAAGCTTATTTGAATTGTTTAATTTTTCTTTTTCCAGACTAAATAAAAAATCCTTATGATATTTTTCATCTTTAAAATTATTTCTTTGTAAATATCCCAATGCTCCATGATTCATTGCTATTGTATATGCAATATATGTTCTAAATGATATTTCTATACTACTTAAAATTTCTATTAATAGGGCTCTTAGCTCTCTATCAAAATTATAAATTAAAGAAATTTTTTTAAAAGTAATTCCTTCTTTATATGTATCATCTTCATTCTTAAAGGGTAACAGATATGCTGTAAATCTATAATAATTGACATTACTCAATATAAATTTTGCATATTCTTCATCTTCTATCATTAACCCCCTGCTTTTTAATATTTCAATTTGTTCATCAAATGTCTTTGGTGGTTTTATACTAATCATTATAAAATCTCCTTTAATTAGGTAAATACAATAAAACCCACTAAGCAAAACCTAGTGGGTAAAACTTACGTCCCATCAATTTGAGCATTATAAATAATGCTTGATGGGTTCTTTTAAAAATAAATCGTCTTGTAGATTTGAGCATACTTTTCAGCATAGGCTTTACAAGTTCTATATTAATATAATATATCAAAAATTTAAATTTGTATACATATAAATTTAAATTTTATGCCCATATATATATGACTATCATTTTATATCTTTATTTTTCTCTTTAATTCTTGCCATCTCTTTTTTAAGTTCTTTAACTACCTTTAATGTCATAACTTAATTCTCATCTATTTTATTTTTATATTGTAAATACTTTCAAGAATTTAAAGGATACATATTATCATGTTACTGAAAAAATGAAAACTGAAACAGTTGATATATTAGAATCTATTATAAAGAAAAATTCCACCAAAATTCTTAGTGGAATTTTGGTGGAATTTCCTTTTAAAAAACAAACAAAAACCTTTATAAATGGCTTTATTTCTTTATTAACTTAACCACAGTTTCTCCATGTGGTGTGTTAGGGAACATATCCTTAACTCTAGTTTTAACAATCTCATACCCAGAATCAGTTAATACTTTAAGATCATTAACTAAAGTCTTAGGATTACAAGATACATATATTATTTCCTTAGCCTTAAACTTAATTACATAATCTAAAGCCTTTGGATGAACTCCACTTCTTGGTGGATCTAATATAATTATATCTGGTTTGTCCTTAACTGTTTTTATTATTTCTGCTACATCCCCTGCTAGAAACTCACAGTTATTTAATCCATTAAGTTTAGCATTTTCTTTAGCTGCTTCTACAGCTTCTTCAATAAGTTCTATACCAACAACCTTTTTAGCCTTTGGTGCTACTATTTGACCTATTGTTCCTGTACCGCAGTATAGATCGAATACTACTTTATTTTCAGAATCACCCATGTATTCTCTAACTATACTATAAAGCCCTTCTGCTCCTTTAGTATTAGTTTGGAAGAATGAGAAAGGAGATATCTTAAACTTTAAACCTAATAGCTCTTCTTGTATGTGATCTATTCCATATAAGACATTAAGTTTATCAGCTATTACAGCATCAGAGAAAGAATCATTTTCTGTATGTAATATAGATACTAACTTTCCATCAAAACTTGCACTCTTAAGTAACTCTACATATTCAGTAAGGTCAAAATCTATTTGAGTTGTAGTTACTAAGTTAACCATTAACTCTCCTGTATTTTTAGCCTTTCTTATTACTAGGTGTCTTAAATAACCTTCTCTTTTCATTACTCTATAATAAGGTAAATCTTGCTTTCTGAAATATTCAACTGTTAAAGATATTATCTTTCTAAAGTCTTCATCAACTATTTTACATTGATCAACATTTATAATTCCAAAAGATTTATTTTTAATATGCATTCCAAGTGTTAGTTCTCCACCTTTTTCCATATCTCCAAAAGTGAATTCCATCTTGTTTCTATATTCCCATTGATTAAGACTTCCTGTTACACCTTCATATTCTCCAGTAGAAATATTTGCATCTACAAAAAGGTTCTTAACTTCTTCACCTAAAAGCTCTAATTGCTTTTCATAAGTTAAAGTTTGTGATGAACATCCTCCACAGATTCCAAAGTGTGGACACTTTGCATCTATTTCATATTCAGCTCTTTCCACTACTTCTAATGGTTTTAATTCAGCATAGTCAGCTTTTTTCTTCTTTACTCTTCCTTTAACTGTTTGTCCTGGGAAAGAATTTTTAACATATATTGTTCTTTCGCCTTCTCTACCTATTCCCATTGATGGAAATTCTGTTTTTTCAATTTTAACTAGTATTTCACTGCCTTTTCTCATCCTATACTCCTACTTAATTTCTTGTATGTCTATTATTTTTCGTCTAGCTTTAGTATTCTCTTTCCTAAGGTTGTACCATACTTAGTTCCTTCAAATATTGGATAGTAAAATATATTTAGTACTCCATAGAATATTATTAAAAACACTGCTTCAAAATTGGCAGCCATTTGGAACCCAAAACATTTCATTATAGCTTGTGCTAAGAAAAACACTCCTACAGAAACTCCAAATACCACCATTTGATCTAATAAATTTGCGAATAATCTTTTTAACATAAAATTCTCCTCCTTATTATTTACATATATATATAATTATTGTTCTGGCTGTGTGAACTTAAACTTCTTTGTTTGAAGTCTATATACTATGTATGTCTTAGTGACAGTACATTCTTCGTAAAGTCCGTTAATTTGATTTTTTATTATCCCCTCTTGATTATCACTATTTAGAACTTCAAGTATTTGTTCATTTAGCTTCTTATAATTTCTATCTTTTTCTTCTGTAAAAAACTCAGCATATTTAGCTAAAGATGTAGAACCAAAATCAAATTCTTGTTCTTTAATTGCAGCTTCTCCATCAAAGTTTAATAATAACTTCATAGTAATTTGCCCAGAAGAAGAATCATCCCCATAAATCTTTCTTCCAAAATACATACTTTCAAGTCTATTTTTTTCTGCGCCCTCATTTTCTAGGTAAAAATATTTTTCATTTTCTTCCCTAGCTATCTCTTCTTCAGTATATTGTAAACCATACTCTTTTGTTTTATCTTCTACAGATTTTAATATATTGTCAAATTTTTCATTAAACTTAGCTAATGTAAAATCTGTTGCCCATGGTCCTTTTAAATAATCATCTGTTAATTCTACTACTGATGCTTGATTTTTATTAGTATCTTCAGCTTTTTCTTTACTGCTACATCCAATGAAGGATATAGACATAGTTAAACACATTAATATTGCAATAATTTTTTTTGACATAATATCCTCCTCATCTACATAATGTTATGTAGCTTCATCCTAAACCATTAATAATATTTGTCTAACTCTGATTAATTATAACATTAAAAGAATCTTTTTTAAACACTCTTAAATTATATCCTTATTTTATCCTTTATCTTTTCAAAACAACTCTCCCCAATACCTTTTACATTTTTAATATCTTCTACCTTTTTAAATTCTCCATTTTTCTCTCTGTAGCTTATTATTTCAGTAGCCTTTGAAGGACCTATTCCAGTTAGTGTTTGCAGTTCATCTGTTGTTGCTTTATTAATATTAACTAAATCATTTCTTAAAATGTCTTTATTTTCGCTTGAATTATTGTTTTCCTTACTATTTTTATTTGGCACAACTAGCACATCATGATTATTTAGCTTTTCAGCTCTGTTAATGCCACTAATATCTGCTTCATTAGTAATACCACCTGCCAATGTTAATAAATCCTGTACAATACTATCCTCATCTAACCAATACACATCTGGCTTTGCTACTTCTCCCTTAATTTCAACTACTATCTTATTCTTTTCATTCTTGGGTATTTCTTGGCCTAATATTTCTGTACCTTCTTCTACAAATATTTCTGTATTATCATTCTTTTTTAATTCTTTATTTCCCCCCATTAAATATGTACATAATAAAAAAATACTTACAGCTACTAAAAGAGTTATTACACCTATAGTTTTATAATTTTTCTTCATATCTTTCACTCCTTAACACATAAATATTATTGCCAAATAATTTATATATAACCATCAAAGTGCAAATTGACTGGTAAATACTATAATGTTTTGATAAAATATATTAGTAAAATTAATCTTAAGGAGTTAAAATGAAAAAATTATTATATTTAACAAAATCAAAATTTATTTCACTTTTTATAAGTATAACTATGTTTTTATCATTAGCAAGTGTTACTGCACAAGCTGTAGCTCCTCCTCCTGAACTAAATTCTCAAGGAGTAGTTTTATTGGATAGTGATACTGGACAAGTTTTATATTCTAAAAACGGAGAACAACAATTCTATCCTGCATCTACTACAAAAATAATTACAGCTTTAATTGTTCTAGAAAACTCTAAACTTGATGAGGTTGCTACTGTTAGTAAAACAGCTGCTGAAATAGATGGGACTTCTATAGGACTTAAAGAAGGAGAACAATTTAAAGTAGAAGAACTTCTTTTAGGTCTCATTCTTGAATCTGGAAACGACTGCGCCATAGCATTAGCTGAACATGTTGCTGGATCAATTGAAGAATTTGCAAAACTTATGAATGAAAAAGCAAAAGAAATAGGCGCAAATAATAGTAATTTCAAAAACCCTAGTGGATTACCTGATCCTGAACATGTAACAACAGCTCATGATCTTGCTTTATTTATGAAAGAAGTTATCAAGAATCCAGATTTTATAAGAATAGCTAGAACTAATTCTATCCAAATGTCTCCAAGTAACATAGATGGAACTCAGAGATGGATTAATAATCATAATTACATTATAAATCCTAATTCAGTTTATTTTTATAAATACTCAGTAGCTTCTAAGAAAGGTTATACTACAAAAGCTAACTTTACTAATATAATATCAGCTGAAAAAGATGGACATACGCTTATAGGTTCATTTTTAAATGGTGAAGGTATAAATCAAGTATACAGCGATGTAGCCAAATTATTTGATTATGGTTTTGATAATTTTGAGAAAACACAACTATATTCAAAAGGACAAGAAGTTGGATCTACAACTTTAGAAGATGGTACTGTAGTGCCCCTAATTGCAGAAGAAGATAAATTTTATACTTGTCTTAAAGATGAAAAGCCAAACTTGAAATTCAACTTAGATTACACTCTTCCAAAAAGTTTAAACAGTACAACTTTTAAAACTGGTGATAATCTAACTACAGCTAAAATTTTAGTAAATGATCAAGAATTTGATTCTATTAACTTAAATAGCGGAGTTAATCATGAGTATTCTCCACTTAAAATAGCTAATAATTCTAATTTTAACGAACTAAAATTAGTTGCTTTAATTGCTATAATAACTATTGCACTATTTATTATAAATAAAAAAAGAAGAGTTAGAAGTATTAGAAAAGCTCAAATTAAAAAAGGTTCCTTGAAATAATTTCTTCAAGGAACTTTTTTACTTGAGTTTTAGTTTTATTATAGGTTCACCAAATTCTACTATTCCCTTATTAGGAACACATATATCTAATATCTCACCATCATACTCACTTTTTATTTCGTTCATAATCTTCATTGCTTCAATTACCCCTATTACTTGCCCTTTCTTAACTTTATCCCCTACTTGTACATAAGGATTTAAATCTAACTCTTTATAATTATAAAAAACACCCACAATCGGAGACTTTATAATTTCTATTTTTTCATCACTTGCTTTATCTATTTCACTTTTAAAATTTATCTTTTCTTTATTAACAAACTCTTTATCTATACTAATTTCATTATTTGGTCTTCTTTCAACTTTAATAAAGTTTCCTTCATAATTCATTTCAAATTTAGAAAAGTTATATTTATTTAGCAAAGTTAATATTTCTTTTAAATCATCTATATTCATATTACCTCCTAAAAGCAGCATCAAAACATATTATACCTTTTAAGTAATATTATAATTTTTATGTTGTTTTCTTACAATATATTTTGAATAAAAAAATATTAATATGATGACTGTTTTTATCTTTTAATGTATAAAAATACAATCTATCATATTAATATCTTAATTTTTTAAGCTTTTAATTGTTCTATAAGACTCTTTATATCCTCTGGCAAATCTGCTCTTAATGATAATATTTCTTTAGTTCTTGGTGATTTAAAATCTAATCCATAAGCATGTAAAGCCTGTCTTGTGATTAATTCTTTTTCTTCTTCTCCATATCCATATAAAGAATCACCATAGATAGGATGTCCTAAATGGCTTAAATGCACTCTAATTTGATGAGTCCTACCAGTTTCTAATAAACATTCTACTAAATCAGCATCTTTATAACTTTCTATAACTTTATAATGAGTTATACTTCTTTGCCCTCTTTCATCTACTATTCTTTGGATACTATCTTCTCCTTCTGGTCTATATATTGGAGCATCAATAGTCCCCTCCTTTTCCTTTAGATGACCATGAACAACCGCTAAATATCTTTTCTCTAAATTATTTTCTTGCATTTCCTTAGAAAGAGCCATATGAGCAAATTGGTTTTTTCCTATAATTATTAATCCTGATGTATCCATATCTAATCTACTTACAAGTCTAACAATACATGATTGATTTGTTTGTTTAAAATAGTATAGTATCCCATTTGCTAAAGTACCTGATGGATGTCTTCTCGTTGGATGAACTACTATGTTAGGTTGCTTATTTACAACTATAATATCCTCATCTTCATAAACTACATCTATAGGTATATCTTCTGGTTCAATATTTTGACTTTCTTTTCTTTGAAGCTTTACTACTACTTCATCATCTTCATGAAGTACAAATCTCATTCTTACTGAATTTTTGTTTACTAAAACTCTATTTTCTAAAGCTGCACTTCTAATAAGTCTTGTAGATAACCCCAGTTCTTCTTTTAAAAACTCTCTTATAGTAGCTCCCTCATATTTTTTATCAACTTTCTTTTCTAAAGTGCTCATTTATCTTATTCTCCTAATTTCTTATAATCTGTACCTATTACAATAACCACATCATAAGATGAGTATTCTTCATCCTTTGGTTTACTATCTGTTTTTGTAGCTTCTGGCAAATCTTTTTGCATAAGCTTTTTAATTTCTTTATTATCAGTTTTTATTGCTGTTTTTTCAGTTGGATCAGCATTACCTGTATCAATTCTAGTCCACCCTAGTACCTCTAAGGCTGTTTTCATTCTACCAGCTAATCCATTAATTTTAGTACCATTAAGAACCAATATTTTTATATCTTCTTTATTTATACTTGCTTCTGTACTTGAACCATCTTCTAATGATTGTAACAAATCTTTATTCTTTTCTTTTTCAAATACTAAATATGATTGTCCTTGAATCATCTTAGCTGTACCTTGTATAGTCTTCATTTCTATAGCTTTTGATGTCATAAATTTCATTCCATAAGAAACAATATTTGTAGAAGACATATTTGTACTCATATTTTCTGCTATACATGTTAATATCTTTGGTAACTTGAATAATATTGAAGGTTTCTTACACTTATCAACTACTTTTTGTAGAAATTTATGTTGATTTTCTATTCTATCTAAATCCCCATTAGCAAATCCTGTTCCATCATTATTCTTTCTCCATCTAAAAAACTCTTCAGCTTTTTGTCCGTCTAAATGAGCTACTGTTCCACCTTTAAAATCTATATGAAGATTTTGACCATCATCATCATACTTCATATCTCTTTCTATTTCCATATCAACACCACCAATAGCATCAATAAATCCTCTAAAGGCTGCATAGTCAATCTTTACAATATAATTCACAGTTATCCCAAGTAAATTCTGAACAACCGACTTAGTCTTCTCATCTCCGCCTTTTACATAAGCAGCATTTATCTTATAATTCTTACCATTTTCTTTTACTAATGTATCTCTTGGAATAGATACAACTTGCACTACTTTTGTCTTTTTATTATAATTTAACAACATCATCGTATCTGTTCTCTTTATACTTTTATTTTCTACTTGATTTGTATCACCAATATCCATTCCCAATAAAAGTATATTTACAGAATTGCCACTTGGCTTAGTTGCTTCAATAGTATCACTATTGTCTAACTTTCCAAAAAAGCCTATAACAGATACTAAAACAAATAATAGTATAGCAGCAATTACTAAACCTATGCCCATAAAAACTTTTCTTTTTATATTCTTTAGTTTCCTCTTACTTTTCTTCTTTCTTCTTTTTAAATTATTATTTGTACGTACATCTTCAAAGTTAACATGTCTACTCTTCTCAATTTCTTCTAATGTTTTCGGAGCTCTTCTTGCTCTTTTTCTCCTTATCCCATCCGGTTCCCTCTTATCCCTCGGCATAGTCTCCTCCTTATAGAAAATTATTTATTAAAAATCAAATAATTCCTTGCTTTAATTGTATTTATGTCAATAGGATTCCCCTTTTCTAATAAGTACTTAATTGAATGAGTTAACCCCAATAAAACTCCCTTATCCAAATTCTTTAATGTCTCTTCTCGTATTTCTTCTACTCCTTCGAATACTCTAGAAGGTTCTATCATATCTGCTATATATATAATCTTTTCAAGCTTTGTCATGTTTTCTTTTCCTGTAGTATGCCACCTTAATGCACTTAATACTTCTTCATCTTGAATATTAAGCTTTTGCTTTGCTACCACTGGTGCTAATATAGCATGCCAAAGTTCAAAAGTATTTCTTTCATCTTCAGTTAATATCACATTATTTATTGATATTATTTTTTCCATATCTTCTTTTGATATATTCTTTGCAATATCATGACATAGGGCTGCAAGTTCTGCTTTTTCTTCATCTACCCCATTAATTTTTGCTAACTTTTTAGCAACAGAAACTACTCCTAAAGTGTGTATAAATCTTTTTTCCTTTATACTACCCTTTACGCAATCATAAGCATCTTCTAATATACTCATGCTTTACTCCTCCCTATATAGCCCATTATCTTTTATAATCTTTAAAACACCTTTTGTAACCAACGAACTTATATCTTCATTATTTTTAATCTTTTCTCTAATTTCTGTAGATGAAATATCTAAACCATCTATCTCTAGTAGTATTATTTCTCCACCATATTTATCTTCTATATAATCTTTTTGTGTTTCTAATTTCTTATCGTTATATCCTGGTCTTGTTAATACAACAAATTTACAAAGTTCTAATATCCTTTTTACACCTTTCCACTTTTCCAAATTTAAAAGACAATCTGCACCAGTTATAAAATATAACTGCTCATCTTCTTTTTTAAAGTGTTCTAATGTTTCATATGTGAAGCTTATTCCTTGTTTTTGTATTTCATAGTCTGAAACTTCAAAGCCATCTTTTCCTTCAATAGCAGTTTTTACCATATTAAGCCTTAAGGAAGCCTTTGTGACCTTCTTATCTAATTTAAGAGGTTGGCTTCCTGCTGGTATAAATATTATCTTTTCTAGATTTAATCTATCTTTTGCTATTTTCGCTATATTTAGATGAGCTAAATGTATTGGATCAAAAGTTCCACCAATTATACCCACTCTTTTCATAACTATTTAGCTTGTGGCAACTCTATTTGTGGTTTTTTCTTAGATTGCTTATAAACAACTAGTTTATTTCCTATAGCTTGAATTCCTTCGCAACCTATTTCTTCACATATTATATCAGAAGCCTCTCTTGCTTCTAATCCACTATTTTCTAGAACTTTTATCTTTAATAATTCTCTCTTTTCTAAAGCATCTTCAACTTGCTTTAAAAAAGCATCTTCTATTCCGTTTTTTCCAACTTGGAAAATAGGATCCATATTATGAGCTAATTTTCTTAAATATGCTCTTTGCTTTCCTGTTAGCATTATCTTTCCTCCTACTTACCTATTATAATAAATACTCAAATTCATAGTCGTTAAGTCTAACCATATCGCCATCCTTAATTCCCATTTCTCTAAGCTCAGCTAAAACTCCCTTATTAGTAAGAACCTTATGGAAGTATCTTAATGAATCTGCATCATATAAATCTACAGCTTCTAATAATCTATCAACAAAGCTTCCTGAAACAATGTATGTATCAAATTCATCATTTCTTTCCACATTAACTTCATAAGTAAATTTCTTTTCTTCTGGTATATATCTTTCTTCGTCTGAAATTTCAAGTTCTTTTATTGGAATTTCCTTAAGCATTCTTGCTGCTTCTTTAATAACTTCATCAACACCTTCTCTTGTAGCTGCCGACATCTTAAATACTTTATCATATCCAAGTGCTTTAACTTTACGTTCAAAGTTTTCAAATACTTCTTCATCGAAAAGCATATCCATCTTATTAGCAACAACTATTTGAGGTCTATCCCATAACTTAACTGAATATTTCTTTAATTCTTCATTTATCTTTATGAAATCTTCGAAAGGATCTCTTCCTTCAATTCCTGATATATCTACAACATGTATTAAAAGTCTTGTTCTTTCAATATGTCTTAAGAATTCTAATCCTAAACCAACACCTTCAGCAGCACCTTCTATAATACCTGGAATATCTGCCATAACAAATGGTTCAGTTCCATTCGCTCCTACAACTCCTAAGTTTGGCTTTAAAGTTGTAAAATGATAGTTTGCTATCTTTGGTTTTGCTTTTGTTGTCATTGATAAGAAAGTAGACTTTCCTACATTTGGGAACCCTAATAATCCAACATCAGCTAAAAGCTTAAGTTCTAATATTATTTCCATTTCTTCTCCTGGCATTCCTGGTTCTGAGAAGTGTGGCGCTTGTCTTGTAGGTGTACAGAACTTACAATTTCCTTTTCCACCTTTTCCACCTTTTAAAAGAACAAAAACATCATCTTTATGTGAAAGATCTGCTATTATCTTATTTGAATTAGCTTCTCTTATAATAGTTCCCATAGGAACAGTTATATAAAGATCAGTTCCATCTTTTCCATAACACTTTGAAGTTCCACCATTTTGACCATCTTCACCTACGAACTTTCTTTTATATTTAAAATCAAGAAGAGTAGTTATTCCTGTGTCGACTTTAAAAATGACGTCTGCTCCTTTTCCTCCATCTCCACCATCTGGTCCTCCTAGTGGGACATACTTTTCTCTTCTAAAAGAAACTGCTCCGTCTCCACCCTTACCAGATTTTACAAACACCTTGGCCTTATCTATAAACATTTAATCACCTGTCCTTATGTAAAATCTCTTGTTCGTATTTATCATTCTTTAAGTTTCCTATTTTTATTATATCATGAATATAAAATTCATATTCAACTTAAAAAAATATTTAAAAAATTTTAAGACTTTAACTTCTTAAATACAAAAACCTTGTATTCATCAGTATTCGTGTATCAAGA
>CAKVLD010000055.1 GCA_934755305.1 uncultured Clostridium sp.
GTATTTGGTGGTGTAGATTTATATGTATCAGATAGGGTTAATATTAAATCTAGATCTATTCCTATATTTGGTGAAATTGATAATAAAGCACCAACATGTTTTATAGAAAATGCACCTACCATATATGTAGATAGTGTATGCATATTTGGTGGTATAGATATTCAGTAAATTAGAAATATAAAAAAGTGCCTTTTTAGAAAAACAGAGGCACTTTTTTATTTAAAATAGAATTATCATTAATCCGTAAATATTTTTAGTAAAATCATAAAATAGTGGTAAGTGAGGTGGGAAAAATGTATACTTTGTAAAAATAATAACTAAGGTGGCTATAATTATTAAACAAATTAGAAATTTTAATGAATTATATTTAATATTATTAAATACATGTAAACCAATTATTTGACCTATAATTGCAGATATGAGAACTATAATTATATGCCAAAATAATGAGCTTATATTAAATGCACTTTTAAAAACATAATAAAAAAATAGAATAGATACTATAGATGATACTATTGAGAAGCATAATCCTATTAACCATTTTTTAAAGGGGATTTTGTAATTTCCTTTAATGAATAAGTATAAGACAATCCAATAAATAATGGTAGGATATAAAACTAATTTTAGGTGTTCAAATATACTTTCATTTACAGGAAAGAATATAGCTGAAACTATAGTTTTTCCTGTAGCTTCATACATAAAATGAAATAAACAAGCTAATATAAATATGAAAGGAATACCTAATAAGATACAGTTATTAATATTTTTTTTATTTTGATTTTCAAGAGCACCAATCAAGGTTACTACCTCCAAATTATATAATTCATAATATAATATTTTTCTAAATATTATATTATGATATAAATTCAATTAATAATTAATCATAAGACTAGTTGCAAAATTTAAGTTAAAGATATATATTAGTTTTAACTAAAGAATTTATAAAAATAAAGAGGTATTAATAGACATGAAGTTTAAGTTAACGATAATTGAATTAGGAAAAGTATTAAAGACTATAGAAGAGAATTATAATTTAAATCTTTTAATTAAGGCAAACCAAAGTGGTGGATGGCTTACTTTAAAAGGTGGCGTAACTATTTTAAACTATCCAAAAGAAATTTCAACAGATAATTGTTCAAGTAAGTTTAATAATATAATAAGTATGAAATTCTCAAATGAAGGATTAGAAGGAGCAGTAATAAAAATTACAGGAGCTAAAGGAAAAATGTTTGATGTAACTGTAGAATCTGCCAAATATAAAGAATTAAAGACATCAACGATAGCTTTAAATCAAATAAAAAGCAATGAAAATGAATGTACATTAAAAATAGATGATAATATGGTATTTTCAATAAAAGCTCCAGCTGAAACAATATTAACTTATTTAAAATAATTACAAAGCTTAGCTATCCCTTATAAAGATTTACATATAAGGAAAGCTAAGCTTTTATAAAGTTAAAAAATATGTATTTATATTTTCTAGGAGAGATTGATGATAAAAAATAATTATTTCTATAAAATTAATTTTAATAGTGAAAGAGATAAACAATTATGTGATTTAGAAATGAAGTGTATATTTGGAAAGACAGCAAGCATAGAAAGGAATATTTTATCAAATGTTGATACAAGTCCATCTAGAAGTCCCTATATAAAAGAAAAAATATCTATTGAATTTTCAAGCAATACTTTAGAAGAATTAGAAGAAAAGATACGATCTTCTAAAAGATATTTAGAAGATTTTAAGGTTATATATGTTAAGTCGGGTAGTAAGGATGTATCTTATAAAGATAGGTTAAAAGCTATAAATACAATTGCAAGTTCTATAGAAGGCAGATCTAATATACATAATCCTAAAATAGTACTTGGAATTTCAAAGGTAGATACAAAGTGGATTTTTGGTATCTATGAAAAGAATAATTGTTTATGGCACAAACATAATAAAAGACCCTATTCTTATTCAAATGCGTTACCTCTTACGTTAGCTAAAGCTTTGGTGAATATTGCTATAGGAAATGATTATAGTAAAACTTTAGTAGATCCTTGTTGTGGGGTAGGTACTGTAGTAATAGAAGCTTTAGATTTAGGTGTAAGGGTAAAAGGATATGAACTTAATTCATTAATTGCAAGTAATGCTAAAGGAAATTTGGAGTACTTTGGATTCGAAAATGTTATAGAAGAAAAAGATATGCATACAATCAATGATGAATTTGATGTAGCTATTTTAGATATGCCATATGATTTGTTTACAACTTGTAGTGAATTAGATCAAAATAGGTTGATTGAATCTGTTTATAAAATAGCTAATAAATTAGTGATTGTAACTAATAGAGTTATGAATGAAGAGTTAATTAGAGTAGGGTATAAAATAATCGATAGCTGTTCTGTTAGTAAAAATAAGTTTATAAGATATGTAACTGTATGCAAACGAGATTGTAGCATATAATTTAAATAATAAGGAGGGAGAGGCTTTAGTTTTAAAACTAAAGATATAATATATGAAAAAGACAATAGGAATTTTAGCTCATGTAGATTCAGGAAAAACTACATTTTCAGAACAGGTTTTGTATCATACTAAATCTATTAGAAGCAGGGGAAGAGTAGATCATAAAAATTCTTTTTTAGATAATCATGAAATAGAAAAAGAACGTGGCATTACTGTATTTTCGGATCAGGCAAAATTTCAGATAAATGATACAGTATATTATTTAGTTGATACCCCAGGACATGTAGATTTTTCTTCTGAAATGGAAAGAACATTATCTATTTTAGATTATGCTATATTACTTGTAAATGGTATAGATAAAGTTCAGGGGCACACTGAGACGGTTTGGAATTTATTAAGGAAGTATAATATTCCTACTTTTATATTTATAAATAAAATTGATAGAGTTGGTTTTAATAGAGATGAAGTTATTTTAGATATGGAAAAAAATTTAAGTAAAGATATATGCTTCTTAGATAATGATTATATAAAAGACGAAAAAGTAATAGAAAAAATATGTGAAAAAGATGATGAGTTATTAGAAAAATATTTAGAAGGTACTTTAAATGAAAAGGAGTTTTTAAATACATTTAAGAAGATTATAAAGGAAGAAAGGATATTTCCATGTCTTGAAGGTTCTGCCTTACAAGATATAGGGATAGAGGAATTTCTTAGAGTTTTTGATGATTTAAGTTATACTAATTATAAAGAAGATGATGAATTTTCAGGAAGAATATATAAGATATCTTATGATGAAAAAGGAAATAGAGTTACTTTTATTAAAGCTTTATCAGGTTCATTAAAAGTAAAAGGTGAGATTAATTTAAATGGAAATCTAAATAAAATAAATGAACTTAGAATTTATAATGCCAATAAATATGTAACTGTAGAGAAAATAGTTGCTGGAGATATTTTTGGAGCTATTGGTTTTGTAGATGGAATAGCAGGACAAGGAATAGGAACAATTGATAATTTTATACAATATAATATGATTCCAACATTAACAACAAAGGCTATTTTTGACAAAAATTTAAATATTAAAAAAGTTTTAAATATATTCAAAAAACTTGAAGAAGAAGATCCGGCATTAAATGTTGTTTGGGATGAAACTTTACAAGAAATCAATATTCATATAATGGGAAAAATTCAGCTGGAAATTTTAAAAGAGTTATTAAAGAAAAGATTTGATTTAGATATAGACTTTGGGCAATGTAGGATTTTATATAAAGAAACTATAAAGGGAAGTGTTATTGGTTCAGGACATTTTGAGCCGTTAAGACATTATGCAGAAGTTCATTTAAAAATAGAAGAAGGCCAAAGAAATAAAGGAATTACTTTTGAAAGTAAGTGTCATGTAGATAATTTAAATTTAGGTCATCAAAACTTAATAAAAACACATATTTTTGAAAGAGAACATCATGGATTATTAACAGGTTCACCCTTAACGGATTTAAAAATAACTTTATTAACAGGTCGAGATCATAATAAACATACTAGTGGGGGGGATTTTAGGCAAGCTACATTTAGAGCTTTAAGACAAGGTCTTGAAAAGGCAGAAAATATATTACTTGAGCCTTATTATAAATTTAGAATAAGTGTTCCGAAAGAAAATATGGGAAGGGTATTATCAGATATTCAAAAATTAAAAGGAACTTTTGAGCCAGCTGAAGTTTTGGAGAATAAAGTAATAATTAGAGGAAGAGGGCCAGTAAAAAACTTTATGAATTATAGTAATGAAATAACTATTTTTTCAAAAGGAAAAGGATCTATTAGCTTAATGTATGATAATTATGATGTATGTCATAATTCAAAAGAAGTTATAAAAGAAATTAATTATAATAAAGAAGCAGATATTGAATATACATCTACATCAATATTTTGTTCAAAAGGTCAAAGTTATCTTGTTAGATGGGATGAGGCAGATAATAATATGCACTGTGAATTATGAAACTAAATCTCAACAATAGCAGTTATCTCATTTTCCTCAAGACGACCAAATGTATAATGGATATTTGTTGTGTGTTTTCTTTAAAGTCTGAAAAATATTCTGATACTTTTTTATAAGTAATTATTCCTCCTTTGCAATATAACATATAAATCATACTATCATACGATAATTATGTAAATTAGAGCGTAAAAATAAAAAAGTTAAGCTTGATTTTACTTACATTTATGTTAAAATTATTGCGTATTGGATAATAAAATAAAGAATTTGTATTAATGTATTCTAATAGAGAAGGTTGCTAATCTAAAAGGTACATAATTTATGGCTTTTATAAATAAAAAGCCTATTAATTGTGCATATAATAAGTATTCTCTAGAAAGTTCTAGGGAATTTTTTTGTTTAAGGAGGATTCTATGAAAGTAAAAGATATAATAAATAAGCTCTATTTACAACATAAAGCTAGCGCAAAAGAATTATTATTTTTACTTGAAAATATAGGTGATGATAAAGATTATCTAATAAAGAAAGCTAATAGTATAAGACTTAAAAACTATGGTAAAAAAGTATATATGCGTGGTCTTATAGAATTCACTAATATTTGTGTTAGAAATTGTAGATATTGTGGTATAAGAAAAGATAATAAAAATATAGAAAGATATAGACTAACTAAAGATCAAATTTTAGAATGTGCAGATATAGGTGATAAATTAGGTTATAAGACTTTTGTACTTCAAGGTGGAGAAGATCCTTATTTTACAGATGAAGTAATGGTAGATATTATAAGTTCAATAAAAAAGAAATATCCAAGTAATGCTATTACAATCTCTATTGGAGAAAGAAGCTATGAATCATACAAAAAGATGTTTGATGCTGGAGCAGAAAGATATTTAATAAGACATGAAACAGCATCAGAAAAACTTTATAATTCTTTACATCCAAAGGCGAGTTTTTTTAATAGAAGAAGATGCTTGAAAGATTTAAAAGATATTGGATATCAAGTAGGGGCAGGGTTTATGGTTGGTTTACCTGATCAAAGTAAAGAAGATTTAGTCAAGGATTTACTATATTTAAAAGAGATTAATCCTGAGATGTGTGGGATAGGACCATTTATTCCTCATAAAGATACACCTCTTAGTAGATGTAAGGGTGGCACTTTAGAGGATACAGTTATTTTACTTGCAATTATTAGACTATTATTACCCCATGTATTATTACCTGCTACTACTGCTTTAGGAACTATACATCCTTTAGGTAGAGAACAAGGATTACAGGCAGGAGCTAATGTTGTAATGCCTAATTTATCTCCTAAAAATGTAAGAGATAAGTATTCTTTATATAATGGAAAGGTTTGTACAGGTGAAGAAGCAGCTGAATGTAGAAATTGTATTGAAGCTAGAATAGAACGTGCTGGATTTAAGGTGGAAATCTCAAGAGGTGATAATATCTTATGGCAAGGTAGGGAGGAAAAGATAAATGAATAAAACACCAAATTCTAACAGAAAACATATAGTTATTTTTGGAAAGACTAATTCAGGAAAGTCATCTTTAATAAATAAGTTAGTAGGACAAGAAGTATCTATAGTTTCAGAGGAAAAAGGAACTACAACAGATCCTGTTCAAAAAGCTATGGAACTTATTCCAGTTGGACCAGTGCTTTTTATTGATACTGCTGGAATTAAAGATACGAGTACATTAGGGAATCTTCGTGTTAATAAAACTTATGAATTTATGAAAAGAGCTGATATGGGGCTTTATATAATGGATATTAATGATATTGATATTAAATCTTATAAGGAAACTCTAAGTGAGTTCAAAAGGTACAATATACCGCATATTTTGATAGTTAATAAAGTGGATACTCTATCTAAAGAACTATTAGAAGATAAGAAAAAACAGTTACAATCGCAAGAATTAAATCCAATATTTATTTCAACCATTTCAAATATAGGAATAGATTCTTTAAAAGAAAAATTAATAAAAGAATTAGGAGAAGATAACGAATTACCTATAGTAGGTGATTTGTTATCCTATGGTTCTAGAGTTATTTTAGTAGTTCCAGTAGATTCTGAGGCTCCAAAAGGTAGATTAATCCTTCCTCAAGTACAATGTATAAGAGATTGTTTAGATCATGGAATAAAAAGTTATGTAGTAAGAGATACTGAGCTAGAAGATGCATTAAAAGAAATCAAAGATGTAGATTTAGTAATTACTGACTCACAAGCATTTAAGAAAGTTGATGAAATAGTTCCAAAGAATATAAAATTAACTAGTTTTTCTATGTTATTTGCTAGACAAAAAGGAAATATTCATGACTTTTTAGATGGAGTACAAGCTGTTAGAAATTTGCAAGAAAATGATAAGATTTTAATATCAGAATGTTGTACACATAATGTATCACATGAAGATATAGGTAGGGTTAAAATTCCAAGGTTATTAGAAAAATATATAGGTGCCAAAGTTAATATAGATTATAAGGTTGGATATGATTTCCCAGATAATATAAGTCAATATAAACTTGTAATTCATTGTGGTGCTTGTATGGTTAATAGAAAAACAGTATTAAATAGAATAAATGAATGTAAAAATAAAAAAGTACCTATTACTAATTATGGGGTAATACTTTCTTTTTTAACTAATACTCTAGATAGAAGTAGAGTAATATTTAATAATTTTAAATACTAAAAGATATATATAAGTAATAATGTGTTGTGAATATTTTTCGTCTAATTTAATAAATATAATGAAAAGAATAAAAATATTTAATTTAGTTCAATATATTTATAAAATAAAACATTTTATGGTATAATAAAAAAATAATGTAAAAATAGGAGACAACATGCAAAGATTTTTAAAATTACTATTTAGTAGATTATCAATAACAGCTATATTAATTATACTTCAAATTAGCATTTTAGTTGTTTGGATATGGAATTTGAGTGAAGATTTCATATATTTGTATACATTTTCGCTAATAATTGGGTTGATAATGACTATATATATTGTAAGTAGACCAGATAATCCATCTTTTAAATTAGCATGGATTATACCAATATTATTATTTCCTATATTGGGTATATTGTTATATGTATTTTTTGGTGGCAATAAAATAGGTAAGAGATTAAAAAAAAGAATTGAATTGTATTACTATGAAACTTTAGATTATTTAAAACAAGATGAAGATATAATCAATGAAATAGAAGAAAAAGATAAAGTAATAGCAAATCAAGTAAAGTACATAAGTAATTTATCTACTTATCCAATATATAAAAATACATCAAGTAAATATTTATCACCAGGAGAAGAATTTTATAGACACTTAATTTATGAGTTAAAAAAAGCTAAAAAATTTATATTTTTAGAGTATTTTATTATTGAAGAAGGTTTTATGTGGAATAACATCCTAGAACTTTTGGTTGATAAAGTAAAAGAAGGAGTAGAGGTTAGAGTAATATATGATGATGTTGGATGTGCTCAAACTTTACCTAAAAATTACAATGAAAAACTTAATAATTTAGGAATTAAAGCTTTAGTATTTAATCAGATGATACCAGTTTTATCTGCAGTATTAAATAATAGAGATCATAGAAAAATAGTTGTAATTGATGGTAATACTGCTTTTACAGGTGGAATAAATTTAGCAGATGAATATATCAACAAAATAGTTAGATTTGGTCATTGGAAAGATTCTACTATTATGATTAAAGGTGAAGCGGTATGGAGTTTTACTATGATGTTTTTAGAAGTTTGGACCTTTACTACAAATCAAAAAGAAGATTATGAAAAATATAAATTTGTTAATAAAACAAATAAAAGAAAAATAGATGATGGTTATGTACAACCTTATGGAGATAGCCCGTATAATAATGAATTAATTGGCGAAAATGTTTATCTTAATATAATAAATAAAGCTCGGGATTATGTATATATATGTACACCTTATTTAATTATTGATAATGAATTAGTTACAGCATTAACGTTAGCAGCCAAAAGTGGAGTAGATGTTAGAATAATAACACCTCATATTGAGGATAAATGGTATATTCATATTGTTACAAGAGCTTATTATGCTCAACTTATTAAATATGGTGTTAAAATCTATGAGTATACACCTGGTTTTATACATTCTAAAACTTTTGTAAGTGATGATGACATTGCAACAGTTGGAACTATTAATCTTGATTATAGAAGTTTATATTTACATTTTGAATGTGGTGTATTTCTATATAAGACTAGTTCAGTTAACGAGATTAAAAAAGATTTTCAAAATATAATAAAAGTAAGTGAAGAAATAACTATTGAAGATACTAAGAAGGTAAAGTGGTCTAATAGATTTCTAAGATCAATAATAAGATTATTTGCTCCATTACTTTAATTTTAGTAATTTAGGCCAGAAGGTAATATATTTATTCTGGTCTTTTTTGTATAATTATACTTGTTTTCTATTATAAATATGTTTTATAATTTCAATTAGGATAAAAGCAGAGCAGTAGAGGAGAAATGTTATGAAGAGTAAGTATATGATTATAATTTCATTTGATGCTGTTTCATCTACAGATATAGATGTTTTGAAAGAGATGCCTAATTTTGAAAATATTATAAAACGGGGTTCTGTAATAAAAAATGTTAAAAGTGTTTATCCAAGTCTTACTTATCCAGCACATACTACTATAGTAACTGGGAAATATCCTAAAAATCATGGAATAATTGATAATACTATATTTAAAGCAGGAGATTTAAATCCTAATTGGTACTGGTTTAGAAAGCATATAAAAGGAGATACAATTTATGATTTAGTTCGAAAAAAAGGGCTTACAACATGTTCACTTTTATGGCCTGTTACTGGGAAAAGTAAAGTTAATTATAATTTGCCTGAGATTTTTCCGTGTAAAAGATATCAAAATCAATTAATAATGTCTTTGTTTGCTGGATCACCTATTTATGAGTATGTATTAAATAAAAAATTTGGACATATAAGAAAAGGAATTACACAACCAGCTTTAGATGATTTTGTTTTAGAATGTGCAAAATATACTATTGAAAAATATAGTCCCAATCTAATGCTTATACATTTTACTGATGTTGATACTAATAGACATTTATATGGATATAATGGAACAGTAGCAAGAAAGGCATTATATAGGCATGATAAAAGGTTGGGAGAAATAATAAATTCTCTTAAGAAAAAAGGCATATATGAAGATACGGATATAGTTGCTTTGGGAGATCATAGTGTTATTGATGTAGATAAATATATAAAGATAAATAGTATATTTAAAGAAAAGGGATATATACAAATTAATAAATATAATAAAGTTTGTGATTATGATGCATATTGTAAAAGTTTAGATGGTTCAGCATATGTATATTTAAATGGAAATAATAAAAATTCCTTGGAAAGAGAAGTTTATAATTTATTAGATTCACTAAAAGATAAATATGATTATGCTATTGAAGAAATTTTAGATAAAGAAGAAATAATGAGAAGAGGTTGCAACGCAAATGCTAGCTTTATGATAGAAGCTAAAAGAGGTTATTATTTTGTAGATGATATAGAAGGTGAATTTTTAGAAGAAGTAGATAAAAAGGATATAGGAATAATTAATCATAGATATAAAGGAATGCATGGATATTCTCCTTTTAAAGATGAGTATGGAACATTTTTTATTGGATTTGGTAAAGATTTTAAAGAAGGTATTGTTCTAGAATCAGGGGAGTTAATAAATCATGGTCCTACCTTGGCAAAAGTGTTGGATATTGATTTAAAAAATGTTGATGGAAAAGTAATAAATGAAATAATAAGATAGGCATAGAGGGGTTAGCTTCTATGCCTTAAGTTTTGGTTATGAAAATGAATTATACAAATAACATATTTAATATGCCATTGTAAACGTATTACTATGTAATGTTATCATAGATAGAATAAAAAGTCTACAATAAATATAACAAAATTTTAGATTATTATGTTGATAATTATATAAAAATTATTTATAATGTAAAATCAGATACAAATTTAGGAGGTATAATTTTGGCAAATACAGATTTTACTAAAAAGTTAAATTCTGAATATAGAAAATCCATGAGAAAGAATAAAGGAAATAAGAAAGTACAAATTTTAATAACTATAATTTTTCTTATTATTGGAGCTTGTGGTTATGTATTTGGAGATGATTTTTTTAGCTCAAAAGGTTCTTCAAATTTAAATGGAGAAGTAAATGGAGTAGCTGAGATTCATTATTTAGATGTTGGACAAGGTGATGCTATCTATATAAAAGCTAATAATAAAGATATTCTTATAGATGCAGGTCCTAAAAGTGATTCAGAAAAATTAATGACTCAATTAAAAAAATTAAATATCGATGATTTCGAAATAGTTATAGCTACACATCCTCATGAAGACCATATTGGAGGAATGACAGAAGTATTTAAATTGTATGATGTTAAATCTTTTTATATGTCTGATAAAACACATACTACTAAGACATTTACAAATATGATGAAAGCAGTTTCTGATGAAGGATTAAAAGTTAATATATTAAAATCAGGTGATTATATTGATCTTGGTGGTGGAGCACGTTTTGATGTTTATTCACCAATTGGGAAAAACTACGAAGAATTAAATGATTATTCTCCTATAATGAAATTAACTTATGGTAATAATAAGTTTATGTTTACTGGAGATGCAGAAGTATTATCAGAAGAAGAGGTATTAAGCAAATATTCTGCTTCTGAACTAAAATCTGATGTTCTTAAGGTTGGACATCATGGGTCGACAACTTCTACATCTGATGCGTTTTTAGACGCTGTAAATCCGACTTATGCTGTTATAAGTTTAGGTGTTGATAATTCTTATGGACATCCTCATAAGGAAATAATAAATAAACTTAATAATAGTAAAATTAAAACATATAGAACTGATCTTTCAGGACAAATTACTATAACTAGTGATGGTAATAACATAGATATATTAACAGAAAAATAAAAATGGCTAGGTGTTCTAACTAAAAAGGAATACCTAGCTGTTTTTATGTTATTAAATTTGCTTAAATTTTTTAATACATAGGCTTATAATTAATGTTAAGACATAATCATAAATTGCAAAACCTAATTGTGCCCCTAAAAAGATTATATAAATAGGTAAATTGCTAAACATATTAGTAATTATATTAGACATCAATAAAATAATTGAAAATAATAATGTATTAAAAAATATGAATTTTAATAATATTTCTAGTTTTATATTGTTTACTTTTTCAATAAAGAATTTTATTAAACCATATATGCCAAAGAAACAAGTGTAAAGTACTGCATAATTAATAGGAATTATAAAGAAACTAATTATAGATGTACCTAAATATACTAATATAGATGTTTTAATATTACTTCTTATAATGCAAATAGGAATAATACAAGAAGCTAAAGTGAGTAGGGATAATGTATTTATAGGAATTATTGTGGTTAAGTATAAAATAATAATACCCAAACCAACCATTATCCCCCCAAAGGTAATATCTTTAGTTTTCATTTCAAATTCCCCCTTTTTATATTATGTTTCTAGCAACAGCCTATCAAATCTCCACCCATACATTCACACATACTATCTAAACACCATAAATTGATACAACAATCTAAAGCATTATTAGTATTATTCATTGTTCTATAAGGAGTCTGATAGTTGTTTGTTCTAGATTGCATTTGATTTAGAGTTTGTCTATATTCAAAATTATTTGGGTCCATATTAACTGCTGTTCTTACATTTTGCAGAGCTGAATCATACCATCCTTTTTGTAAGTGAACCACCCCTGTTAAATAGTACCATTCAGGAGTTCTAGAATTCACTCTATTTAATATATTCTCTGCACCTCGAATATCTCTTCGTTGAATACAAGATCTAACTTGTGCAAAATCTTCGGAATAATTTCCGTAATTATAATTTGAATTATTATTTGTATTTGATGAATATGAATTATTGTTTGAATATGACCCATTATTATTGTTTCCATTAGATAACATATTATAAGCTTCATTAATTTCTGCAAGTTTTTCTTGAGCTAAATTTTGTAATGGGTTATCCGAAAATTGATCTGGATGGTATTGTTTAACTAATTTTCTATAAGCACTTTTAATTTCTTCTTGTGAAGCACCTGGGCTAATACCTAAAACTTCATATGGATTCATCTTTATGTCACTTCCTTTCAAATTGAAATAGATTTAAAATATATCTATTTATAATGAATTATAAAGGTTTTCCTTAATTAATTCAATAAATCTAATTTAAGTATATATAATTATTTTGTCATATTTGTGCCAATGGATATTCTTTTGTACTTGTCCATCATTCCTAACGTTATAATATTCTCTAATATTTCTCTATTTTTTAGTAGGTTAAGATTAGCTAATTCTTCTTGACATGTACATGCACAATTTAAAATGCTAAATTCTATTCTTTCTTTAATATTTTTAAAGAATTTATCATAAGGTAGATTATCAGTGTTATATAAATAATTAATAGGATTAAACTTACCTTTTTCCATATCCTCCTTTAAATCATCTAAGGCATCCACTAAGTAAATCCATTTTCCAAGAGAATATCCTAAATTATAAAGTGTATATCTTGTATAATCAGAATCATTTATAATTTCTTTAGGATATAATTCTAATATCTTACCAACTATAATACTAAAGGGATCACAAATCTCATCAATTGATGTGAAATTTTTAGTATTTTCTAAAATATTAAGTTTATTTAAGTTTTCTTTTATGATTTCATTTATATGTAATATATTTTTATCAAATTTGTGTTTATAAGTAGATAGGCCTAAAGCTAATGTTTTACTCTTCAAATCTTTATTATCATTTACGTCATCGAGTAATTTAAAATATACTAAAGAAACATTCATGTTAGCAGCATAATCAATAGCATCATTATCAAAGATAACAGGCTTTTTTGTAGATGGATGAGCTAAGCATCTTTTTTGCTTTGCTATTATGTTAGAGGAAGATATTCCGTCTAATAATAATGCTAAAAAAGTCATATCATAATTTAATGTTAGTCTTGGGATATTTCCAAATTGTTTTTTTATACTAAAACATACTCCACAATAGTATGCTTTAAATTCTGTGTATTCTCTAACCTTTAATTCAGGCTTTAATGGAGTAACATAACCAAACATAAAAACTCTCCTTAATTTTTGTTATACCTATTATACATAAAAAAATAGTAAAATACTACGAGTATTTATTGTCTTTTTGTTGATACTATTTATGTACTAAGTCTATATGGAAAGGGTGATTCATATGCCAATACAGGTTATTACTTCAATAATTTCTGCTATATCAATTTTGGCTGGTTCCTTAGTTGGAGCCTTTTGTAGTTATATAATAAGTAAGAAAATGTATGATGTTCAAGTAAAAGAAGAACATCATACTATAGAGGATAATAGAAGATATGAAGAAAGTTATAGAGCTAAGGAATTAAGTAAAAATGCTAATGTTTTAAGATTAGATATAGCTACAGCTCTTTTTCAAAGTATTAGAAGTTTAAGAAATAATGATGAAGAAAAAAAGTATTTATATCTTTTGCCAATTAATAAAAATTATTCAGAAGCAGTAGCTAACTTATGTGAAAATTATTCTTTAGAAGAATTAAGTTATATATATCAATTATATGGAATAATTGAAAAAGTAAACCGAGATATATATAATTGGAGTATAGGAGATGAGGAGGCGTATTATAAAGTAAAGGCTGGATTCAAAAGTATATTATACAAAATATATGATGGCAATTATGAAAAAGTTTTAAAAATTGACCCTGATAATATTTGTTATGAGGAATTATATAAAAATGATTATATTACAAATCCATATAAAAGTCTTTTTTTAAAATTAGATAAATTATGTTTGGCAGAAAATATAATTAATCAGAACTTGGATTAAATGGTTAATTTGTTTTTTTGTATTTTTAATAGTTGTAATAATTTCAGTTAAAGTGTACCATAAATATTGGTACACTTTAACTTTTAGGAGGGAGTAATGAGAAAATCTAAAATAATAATAGGAGTAGGAATTTTTTTAATTGCCACAGTTTTATTTTGTACTATGGGAAAAAAGATACCGTATGAAAAGCATAAATATTTTAATTCTCCAGAAGAGGTTATAGAAGCTTTAAATTCTGGACCATTAGCTGCTATAGATAAAGATACAGAAAAAATACTTTATAGTGATATATTAAGTGAATGTTTATCAAAAAGAAAAAGAACAATCAATCCTGATTTCTATTTTTCTTTTCTTGATGTAGCAGTAGATAATTCTAAATCACAAGAATATATAGATGAAACTATAGAATTTTATAAAACTTTAATGAAAAATATGAAAGGTCAAAAGTTATCTGATAAATTTCATTATATGTTTTTAAGAGGCACTTGTACAAATATTTATGATAGTCATTTAAATAATCCTATAGATATGGAAGTTATTTTAATTGATGAAGGCGAAGGCTGGGTTATTGATTATATAAACATAAAAAGATAGAGCTTAATCATTTTTTTATATAGGAGGTAGATTTATTGATTGAAATAAAAAATTTAAGTTTAAGTTTAGATGGACAAAATAACATATTAAAAAATATAAATTTAAAAATGGAAAAGGGAAAAATATATGGGCTAATTGGTCCTAATGGAGTAGGTAAAACTACTTTAATTAAGTGTTTAACTGGTATATATGAGCCTAATATAGGTAAAGTTTTGTATGATGGTATAAATGTCTATAATTCTAGTGAAGTTAAAGGAAAGATTGCTTATGTTGCAGATGAAAATAACTTTTTTTCTTCTTTCACAATTGAAAAGATTATAGAATATTTTTCTTTAGCTTATGAAAAATTTGATGAAAAACGATTTGAAGAAATGAATAGTTTTTTTAAAATAGACATAAAGAAAAAATATAATCAATTATCCAAAGGGCAAAGAATTAGGATATATCTAATGATAGCACTTGCTCAGAATTCAGATTATATTATATTAGATGAGCCAACTGCTGGGTTAGATCCCATATTAAAAAATAAGTTATTATATCTTTTACAAAAAGAAAGAGAAGATAGAGAGGTTACTATAATAATCAGTTCGCATCATTTAAATGAATTAGAGAAGATATGTGATGATGTAATTATAGTTAATAATGGAGAGATATCTTATGTTAATACTCTTGAAAATATGAAAAATAAAATAAAAAAGATACAAGTTGCTTTTGATATGCCTGTTTATGAAGAAGATTTAAATATTGAAGGAATTTTTAAAATATCAAGAGTTGGACGAGTATTCACAATAATTACTGATGATTATTCAGAAGTATTTCTTGAGAAGCTAAAGAAATTTAATCCTTTATTCATTGAAGAAATTGATTTAACTTTAGAAGATATATTTATCTATAGGGTTGAAAAGGAGGACATGCATGAAGAAATTTGTTAATAAAGCTTTAATGTATCAATCTTTTCAAAAGGCCAAATGGATGATGACATTTTCATTATTAGTATTTTTTATTATTTGTTATTTTAATAATAAGTCAAGGTTTAGGATTATAAACTCATCAATAGCAAATCTTTCAACAAATGAATTTAGTAGCTTTGATCCATCAATAATTATATTAATATGTTTAATTTTATTTTTAATTTATACTATGATTACCGGTACAAGAAAAAAAGAATACAGAGACTTTTTAGGAAGTGGACCTTATACTAAAGAAGATATTAAAAAGAATGAAATATTATTTTTATCCTTATCATTATTTATCATAATATTGTTTTTTGTTTATATTAATGTATGTTTTTATTTTAAAGAAGAATATTTAATAAGTATAACTTCAAAATATTTTTTAATTATGTTTAAAGATATAGTAAGAATTTTAGTAATAGGTTTTGCATTTATAGCTTATTTATTATTTATGGAATTATTATTTTCAAATACAACATTTTTTATATTTATGTTACTTATAACGCCAATAGTAGGACTATTTAATTTTTTATTTATATATAGTAATATGATAAATTTAAATACTGTTACTATATTACCTGAAAAAATATATAGAATATTGGAAAATTGTTCACTTGCTTTGTGGAATTATTTATTGAGTGATTATAATGCCTATTCATTAGGACTTAAGTATGAATTAATATCAATTTTTATATTATGTATTGCAACTATTATTGTCTTCGTTCTTATGTGGCAAATAAATAAAAAATTAAATAAAAATAGATCAAATAAATTTTTTACTTTTCCTTTTGTAGAAAGTATCTTTTCATATGTATTTTCTTTTAGTATTGTAAATTTTGTTGCTTATTTAATTATAGAAAGTGCTTTTAAGAAACGTAGATTATATATGTATATTAATGAACCTAATATAATTAATAATTTATATTTTTGTGTATTACTTGTATTTATAATAGTAGTCTCTTATATATTAATGAAACCTATAAAAAAAATTGTTAAGAAATTTATATAAGAAAATTTGTTAACAATCGTAAGATTATTGAATAGTATATAGTAATCAAAAGAATAGGAGTTGATTAACTATGTCAAAGAGTTGTAAGTGCAAGAGTTGCTGTAAGTGCAATAATTGTTGTAATAATTGTTGTTGTCCTTGCAATAATTGCTGTAATAATATATGCAACAACTGTGGATATGGTAATGCTTATGGTTACGGAAATGGTTTCGGATATGGAAATGGTTTCGGATATGGAAATGGTTTCGGATATGGAAATGGATTTGGCGGATTTGGTTGTGGAGGCTTTTTCCCTATATTCTTGATATTATTACTATTTGGTTTTGGTGGATTTGGCGGATTTGGTTGTGGAGGCTTTGGACCAGGTTTATTCTGGTAAAGAAAAAAAGGACACCTATTTTAGGTGTCCTTAATTATTGATATTTGTATTATATAGATATATAATCAAAAAGAATATAAACAGGAGTGGATGATTATATGGAAGAAAGATTACAAAAGTATATGGCTAATTGTGGCGTAGCTTCAAGAAGAAAATGTGAAGAAATTATCTTATCAGGTAAAGTTAAAGTAAATGGAGAAATAATTCAACAATTAGGTACTAAAGTTAAAGTTGGCATTGATAAGGTTGAATTTAATAATAGAATTATAAACAAAGAAGAAAATAAAGTTTACATAATGCTTAATAAACCAGAAGGAATAATTAGTTCTGTAAAAGATGAAAAAGATAGAAAAACTGTTATAGATATAGTTAATGTTGATGAAAGAATATATCCAATAGGTAGATTAGACTATGATAGTTCAGGGCTTTTGTTATTGACTAATGATGGTGAAGTGTATAATAAAATTATACATCCAAGAGTTGAAATATTAAAGAAATATGTAGCAGTAGTAGAAGGAGAATTTAAAGCTCATGAACTAAATCGATTTAGAGAAGGTATTGATATTGGAGGATATGTTACAGCTCCAGCTGAAATTAAAGTTTTAAAATATGAAGATGGAAAAAGTACAGTAGAGATAGGTATACATGAAGGTAAAAATAGGCAAATTAGAAAGATGTGTTCTGCTTTAAATCATAATGTATTAGCTTTAAAAAGAATTTCTATTGGAAAGATAAAGTTAGGTTATTTAAAAAGAGGAGAATATAGAACTTTAACTAAAGAAGAAATGGATTATATAAATACTCTGTAATGTAAAATTTGTTATTTTTCACAAAGCAAAAAAAGACAAAAAATATTAAATATGGTGTATAATAAACTTAATAAAGAAATCTTTGTTAGGGGGATTGTACTATGAAAACATATTATGATTTATGCTTAGAATTTGCTCAACTTTGTTCTCAACTTGAATTTTTAATGGATAGTAAGGAAAAAGCTAAAACTACAGCAGAAGAAAGAATATTAGATGAAAAAATAGAAAGAGTTGATAAAAGTCTTCATGAAATGAAGATGTTCTTAAAGAGCAAAACAGTCTAAAAATTTTTATTATAAAAGAGTAGGGTTTTATATTCTACTCTTTACATTTTAGGAGGATATATGTTTAAGTACGTGGCAGATATTAGTGAGTTAACACATTATATAACAAAGAGATTTGTTGAAAATAAGAAAATTGCAGTAGATGGTACACTTGGTAATGGACATGATACTGATTTTTTAGCAAAATTATTTGAAAAGGTATATACTTTTGATATACAAGAGGTAGCCTGTAGAAATTACAAGGATAAAAATATTAATAATGTTGTGGTAATAAATGATTCTCATCATCTATTTAAAAAATATATAAAAGAAGATGAGGTTGATTGTATAATGTATAATTTGGGTTTTTTACCAGGAGGGAACAAATCAATAACAACAATGCATGAAACTTCACTAGAGAGTATTAAAGAAGGATTAGATTTATTATCTCATGGTGGAATTATGACCATATGCATTTATAGAGGGCATAATGAAGGAAAGGAAGAAGAATCTTGCATTTTAAAGTATTTGGAAACACTTCCTAAGTCCCAATATGGAGTGATGT
>CAKVLD010000056.1 GCA_934755305.1 uncultured Clostridium sp.
AAGAAGCTTCATCGCTCGACTTGCATGTGTTAAGCACGCCGCCAGCGTTCGTCCTGAGCCAGGATCAAACTCTCAACAAAAAGTTTAATCTTACTCAAAAAACTTACTCATAAAAAGAATTGCTGGTTCTTAATTTATCTACATCTGTTTAATTTTCAAAGATCAATTGCAGCTCTCGACTGCTTTATTATAATAACATTTCAAAAAACCTTTGTCAACAACTTTTTTTAAATTGTTTTTTAGATTTTTTTGTTACTTTGTCGTCCCTGACGACGCTTATTATAGTATCATTTTTTTTATCTTAATCTTATACAAACTCACCCTATTATAAAAGATTACTTTTTATTTTCTTCTTATTTCATCTTATTTTACTGTTTTTCAACTATTGATACACCCGGGTTAGTTATCTGCAAAAATCATGAAGTTTCCAAAAATTATTCTAATCCAAAACATATCCCCCCTATCATTTTCTTTACTGATTTTACTTTTTAACTTAATATTATATATAGGTATAAAAATTTTACGAATTAGCGAGGGTATATATATGAAAAAAAATTTAATTCTTTATTTATTATTAATAAGTACACTAACTATTACCGGTTGTTCAAACACTGATACAAAAAATAAAACCACCACATTAAAAACTCCAACTATTTCATCTACTTCCAATAACTCAACAACTACCTATGCACCTTTTATCTTAACCGATACCACTATTTATCCTTCTCCTTTTATATTAAATGGAACATCATTAGCTTTTTCAAATTGGGAAGAAAATAATAGAATTTCCTTTCTTAATGATCCTTTCCCTAAAAATATGATTTCAAAATCCAATGTCAATGACTTTGTGAATTACTACGCAAGTACTTTAACATTGGTTAATAATTTTATCTATTTTGGAGATGAATCCTCTAACCATAATCTTGCATCAATTAATTTAACAGATAAAAGTTATAAAAAAATAAACAATCGTAATGTTCATAATATTACTTCATCAGGCAAGCAACTTTTTTATTTAGATATTCCAGATAACACTAATCATCAAGCAAAACTTTATTCATATGATACTGAAACCGGAATAGAAAAGTTATTATGTAATCATAGTATAGGAAAATACTTGATAAACGGAAATTTTATTTTATACCAAAATCTTAGCGATGGTGGAAAACTATACAAAATAACTATTGACGGACAAAACAACGAGAAATTAACCAATTTTTCTGTTGATAGTTTTGCTCCATACTCATCAGAATTATTAGTTATTAATTCTGATGATAATAACACTTTATACTCAGTTGATACTTCTACATATGAAGCTAAAAGATTATCTTTAATTAATGCTAAAGATTTAAAAGTAACTAACAATCAACTATTCTTTATAAATTTAGGAGATTCAAACTGGTTATATAAACTTACTGTTAATATCGAATCATCTGAAATAAAAACTGAACCTATAATTTCTTCTAGTATTAATGATTTCTACTTAGTAGAAAATTATTTGTTCTATCAAAAAGGTACTAATGTAAATAATCCATACTTTATTACTATTAATCAAAATAATGTTCAATAAAACAATTAAGGGAGTTATGAAATCATATTTTTAATTTCATACCCCCTTTATAATATCTAAACATATATAATACTTAAATATTATTAACTATTTCCTTGAACTTATTACCTCTTGCCATAAAATTAGGAAACATATCAAAAGAAGCACAAGCTGGTGATAATGTAACCACATCTCCATCTATTGCTAGTTCCTTCGCTTTCATAACTGCATCTTCTAAATCATTAGCAAATGTCATATTAATCTTAATACCTTTTTCATCTTCTAACTTATCAAAAACATCTTTTATTTTATCCTTTGTAGCTCCAACTAATACTAATTCTTTTATATATGGATACCCTTCATTAGCTAAAGGTGTAAAAGGAATATGTTTATCATAACCACCAGCTATTAATATAACTTTTCTATCAAAAGCTCTTAAACCAGCAAGAGTTCTTGTAGGACTTGAAGCTATCGAATCATTATAATACTTAACCCCTTCTATTTCTCTAACTAATTCACATCTATGTTCAACACCTGTAAAACTTTCTGCTACATTTTTCATAGATTCTATAGAAACATCATCTTTTGTCGCTATAAATGCAGCTAAATAATTCTCTACATTATGCATGCCCTTAATCACTATATTATCTTTTCTACAAACTTCTTTTCCTTCTAAATATAACCCCCCCTCTTCAAAGTATGCCCCATCTTTTAATATTCTTTTTGAAGAGAATTCTCTTACTTCTCCTTTTGCTTCTTTTTCAAAAGAATATGTTATATCATTTTCTCTATTTACTACTAAAATATCCTTTTCATTTTGATATAAGAATATATTTTTCTTAGAATCTATATATTCTTGCATATCTTTATGCATATCTAAATGGTTGGGAGCCAAATTAGTACATACTGCCACATCAATTTGGCAATCCATAGTCATAAGTTGAAAGCTTGATAATTCTAGTACCACCATATCTCTTTCATCTATTTCTTCTATTTGAGAGAATAATGGAGTCCCTATATTGCCACCAACCCATGTTTTATATCCTTCTTGCATTAATAACTTAGATATAATAGTTGTTGTAGTAGTCTTACCATCACTACCTGTTATTGCATAAATTTTCCCTCTGCAATATTTCACAAACTCTTCCATCTCTGAAGTTATGTACGCCCCTTCATTTTTAACCCTTACTAAAGCTTCACTATCAATTCTCATAGAAGGTGTTTTAAATACAACTTCGAAGCCAGTTAACTTTTCTAAATAACCTTCTCCTAAAACTAATTTTACTCCCATACTCTTGAATTCTTCAGAAATTCCACCTAAAGCACCTTCACTTTTTTTATCAAAAGCAGTTACATTAGCTCCTAACTTCACCAAAAACTTTATCAATGGAATATTTGATACACCTATCCCTACTACAGCTACTTTTTTTTCTTTAATAAAATCCTTAAACTCCTTAAAATCCCTTCTCATTATATTACGCCTCCATTTTATATTTAGACTGTTTATATAATAAACATTATATTAGTGTACTTCTTAGTATATCCATATTTTCTTATTATACTAAATTAAAATCAAAGCGAAGCTATAGAGTATTCTCTAATTAAGCTTCGCTTTTAAATATATAATTATCTTAGAATTCTAAGCTCTTAGCAATATATGCTTCTAATTCAGAAATCTTAACTCTTTCTTGTTCCATACTATCTCTATGTCTTATAGTAACCGATTCATCTTCCATTGTATCAAAATCTATAGTTATACAGAATGGTGTACCAATCTCATCTTGTCTTCTGTATCTCTTTCCTATACTTCCAGCTTCATCATATTCAAGATTAAATTTCTTACTTAATTCAGAATACACTTCTAATGCTTTTTCTGAAAGTTTCTTAGACAATGGTAATATAGCTGCCTTATATGGTGCTAAAGCTGGATGTAAGTGCATAACAACTCTTGAATCTTTCTTATCTTCTGTTGATAAATCTTCTTCATCATAAGCATCTACTAAAAATGCTAAAGCAACTCTATCTGCACCTAAAGAAGGTTCTATACAATATGGTACATATTTTTCGTTTGTAGTTGGATCTAAATAACTCATATCTTGACCTGAATGTTCTTGATGTTTAGTTAAGTCATAATCAGTTCTATCAGCTATTCCCCATAATTCTCCCCATCCAAATGGGAATAAGTATTCTATATCTGAAGTAGCTTTTGAGTAGAATGATAATTCCTCTGCTGCATGATCTCTCATTCTTAAGTTTTCTTTATTAACACCTAAGTTAAGTAAGAAGTTCCAACAATAATCTCTCCAATATCCAAACCATTCCAAATCAGTTCCTGGTTTACAGAAAAACTCTAATTCCATTTGTTCGAATTCTCTAGTTCTGAAAGTAAAGTTACCTGGAGTAATTTCATTTCTAAATGATTTACCTATTTGAGCTATACCAAATGGCACTTTCTTTCTTGAAGTTCTTTGTACTTGCTTAAAGTTAACAAATATACCTTGAGCTGTTTCTGGTCTTAGGTATATTTCATTTTTCGAATCTTCTGTAACACCTGCATGAGTTTTAAACATTAAATTAAATTTTCTTATATCTGTATAGTTCATTTCTCCGCATTTAGGACAAACTATGTTATGTTTTTCAATATACTCTTTTAATTGCTCATTTGACCAACCATCTGCTGATGCAACTTCTACACCACTTGCAGTCATATGATCTTCAACTAATTTATCTGCTCTAAATCTAGCTTTACATTCTTTACAGTCCATTAACGGATCTGAAAATCCACCAACATGTCCTGACGCTACCCATACTTCTCTATTCATTAATATAGCAGCATCTACCCCTACATTATATGGGCTTTCTTGCACAAACTTCTTCCACCATGCTTTTTTTACGTTATTTTTAAATTCTACCCCTAGTGGGCCATAATCCCAAGAGTTAGCCAATCCTCCATAAATATCTGATCCAGGAAATATAAATCCTCTACTTTTACAAAGAGCCACTATTTTATCCATTGTCTTCTCAACTGCCATAACAGACACCTCCAATTGTTTTTCTATAAAATAAAAAAAGCCCTATCCTCAAAGGGACGAAAATTTTCCGCGGTTCCACCCTTCTTGGCATAAGCCCATCTTTCAAACTTGCACTCAAAAGCTCCCTTCATCTTTCTCATATAATGATTTACACCCAACATCATCTCTCTTTAATACTACAAAGACTACTCCTCTTTCTCTCTGTGCCTATATAATTTATATTTTCATTTTATCAAAAGAGTATTATATGTCAAGAGTTATATAAGCATTTATAACCTTCTATAGCATAATTTATATTATTTTTAAACAACAAAAAAGCGATGTACCAACATCGCTATTATAATCAATTGGCTCCGCGAAGAGGGCTCGAACCTCCAACCTATCGGTTAACAGCCGAGTGCTCCACCATTGAGCTATCGCGGAATATTATTAATAACTATTAAACTTAAATGGCTCCGCGGAGAGGGCTCGAACCTCCAACCTATCGGTTAACAGCCGAGTGCTCCACCATTGAGCTACCGCGGAATATTATTAATAATTATTAAATTTAAATGGCTCCGCGGAGAGGGCTCGAACCTCCAACCTATCGGTTAACAGCCGAGTGCTCCACCATTGAGCTACCGCGGAATATCATTACAATAATTATTATAACAACTTTGCGCTAAAATGCAAGTCTTTTTTATATTTTTTTATAAATAATATTCTCTACCATTAATTTAACTTCACCTATACCATTTTTCTCACACTAAATAGCACTATTTATTTAATAACAGTATATATTTCAACTTCTTCTTTTTCCATTCTTGTTCTTAATTATATTCACTATAATCTTGGTATCAAAAATTATATCTGTATTTCTATTTTCTATTTAACAAATTAGAATATAGATGTTTATCTTACGTATCTAAATATATTCTTAACTTACCTGCTAAAACATTAATAACCTTTTCCATATACACTTGAACTGATTCAATGTTATCCAATTTAATATATCCCTCTAATTCATCAAGTAACTTATATATCTTTATGTTGTCTTTAAAAATTTTCTGAACTCATTTTATCTTCCATACCATAACTTTCATTTTTTATAAATATAACACCTTCCATAACACTATTACATAACAAGAGTTACAAATTATGCAAAAAAATCTCTGCATATTTTTAAAATATACAGAGATTATTTAGAACTAATATTCTAGTTATTTGTTTGTGGTTTCATAGTTGGGAATAATAATACGTCTCTAATTGATGCTGAATCAGTTAAGAACATTATTAATCTATCTATTCCTATTCCTAAACCACCTGTTGGAGGCATTCCTGTTTCTAATGCGCTCATGAATTCTTCATCAATCATGTAAGCTTCGTCATCTCCAAGCTCTCTTGACTTAGCTTGTTGTTCAAATCTTTCTCTTTGAACTATTGGATCATTTAATTCTGAATATGCATTACATATCTCTCTACCGAAAACAAATCCTTCAAATCTTTCAGTGAAAGCTTCATTTCCTCTCTTCTTCTTAGTTAATGGAGATATTTCTACTGGATAGTCTATGATGAATGTTGGTTGAATCATATTCTTTTCACCAAATTCTTCGTATAATGCATTAAGCACTTCCCCCTTAGTTACAGTTTCTAATGGCTTAGGGAATTCTAAGTGCTTTTCTTTAGCTATAGCTTGTGCTTCTTCATCACTAGAGATAGCATTAAAGTCTACACCTGCATATTCTTTAACTGCATCTACCATTGTAATTCTTCTCCAAGGTGGCTTAAAGTCTATTTCAGTTCCTTGGTACGTTACCTTAGTTGTTCCATTTACCTTTTGACAAACTTCTGCAATCATATTTTCACAGATTTCCATCATATCATTATAGTCTGCATATGCTTCATATAATTCTATACAAGTGAATTCTGGATTATGTCTTACTGACATACCTTCATTTCTGAAGTTTCTTCCCATTTCATATACTTTTTCAAACCCTGCAACTATAAGTCTCTTTAAGTATAACTCTGTTGCAATTCTTAAATACATATCAATATCTAATGTATTATGATGAGTTATAAATGGTTTTGCTGCTGCTCCACCTGCAATAGCTCCAAGAATTGGAGTATCAACTTCTAAGAATCCTCTATTATCTAAGAAACTTCTTATTCCACTGATAATTTGGCTTCTCTTTATAAATGTATCTTTAACTTCAGGATTAGTTATTATATCAACTTCTCTTTGTCTATATCTTAAATCAGGATCCTTTAATCCATGCCATTTTTCAGGTAATGGTTTTAATGACTTACAAACTAATTCAAAACTTTTAACTTTAACTGATATTTCTTCAGTTCTAGTTTTAAAAACTTCACCTGTAGCAGCTACTATATCACCTATATCATAAGTTTTATATGATTTTAGATTTTCTTCTCCTACTTCATCTATTTTAATGAATAGTTGTATTTTCCCATCTCTATCATGAATATCAGAGAAAACAACTTTTCCTTGTCCTCTCTTAGACATAATTCTTCCTGCAACAGTTACTATTTTGCCTTCTAATTCTTCAAAATTAGCTTTTACTTGTTCTGATGTATGAGTTCTTTCAACTTTATATACATCAAATGGATCCTTACCTTGCTTTTGTAATTCTTCTAGCTTCTCTCTTCTTAATCTTTCTTGTTCGCTAAATTGAGATTCTAGCTCTTGTAAATTCATTTCCTCAGTTGACATTTATAATCCCTCCATTACTCTCTTCTTATTTCTAATATTTCAAACTTACTAATTCCATCTGGAACAACAGCTTCTACTATTTCACCAACTTTATGCCCTATAAGAGCTGCTCCTACTGGAGACTCATTTGAAATCTTAAAATTCATTGGATCTGCTTCTGCTGAACCAACTATTGTATATTCAACTTCTTCATCGAAGTCATAATCTTTAACTTTAACTATTGCTCCAACAGCAACAGTTCCAACTGGAATTTCAGCTTCATCAACTACAGAAGCATTCTTTAACATATTTTCTAATTGAAGAATTCTTCCTTCTGTAAATGCTTGCTCATTCTTAGCTTCATCATATTCAGAGTTTTCACTTAAATCTCCGTAACCTAAAGCCACCTTTATTTTTTCAGTTATTTCTTTTCTTTTAACTGTTTTTAAAAATTCTAATTCTTCTTCTAATTTTTTTACACCTTCATATGTCATTATATATTTTTTAGATTCGCTCATATTTTACTCCCCTTCAACACATAATAATTTATTTTTTTATATCATTGCTAAGTATTTAACATATTATAAATCAGCCTATATAATATGTCAATAAATGATAATTTAGGGCACATTATTATCAAAATCTGACCAAGTCTATTAACTATTATATACCTTAAAACATTTTCTTCATACCCTAAATTACCTCTTAATCCAAAAATAATTTTTATATAGACCATTTTATTAATATTTACTTACTATTCATATAATATATTACTTAACTCTTTTTTATACTCATTTAATATTTTAAATACTTCTTCACTACTATCCATAGTATTCATAATATTTCTTATTTCCGAACTCTTTGGTAACCCTTTAATATACCAAGATGCATGTTTTCTCATTTCTCTAACTGCTTTAAATTCACCATCATTTTTTATAGCTAATTCATAATGTCTAAGGCACATATCAATTTTTTCTGCTGGTGTAACTTCTAACACATCTTCGCCTTTTAACTTTCTTTCAATCTGCTTGAAGAGCCAAGGATTTCCCATGCTACCTCTAGCTATCATAATTCCATCACAATTAGAAATTTCTTTTAATTTCAAGGCATCTTCTGGTGTAAACACATCACCATTACCTATTACTGGAATACTAACAGCTTCTTTTACCTGTCTTATTATATCCCAATCTGCCTTTCCTTCATACATTTGTTTTCTAGTTCTTCCATGTACAGCTATAGCATCTACACCTGCATCTTCTACCCATTTTGCAAACTCAACTGCATCTATGCTATTTTCATCAAAACCCTTCCTGAATTTAACAGTCACAGGCTTGCTAGACACTTTTTTTAATTCTCTTATAATTTCTGCAGCTAACGCTGGTTCTTTCATAAGAGCTGATCCTTCACCATTTTTAACAATCTTGTGAGCTGGACACCCCATATTAACATCAATTATACATATGTCATCTCTATCATTAAAATGTTCTTCACAAACTTGTGACATTATCTTAGGATCTCTTCCAAACATTTGTGCAGCTACTGGCTTTTCTTCATCTGATATTCTAAGTAAACTTTGGGTATTTTCACTTCCATAGTATAGTGCTTTTGCACTTACCATTTCTGTATACACAAGCCCACATCCCATTTCCTTGCATAAACCTCTAAAAGAAATATCAGTAACTCCAGCCATAGGTGCTAAAAACACATTATTTTCAAAGACTAGATTACCTATTTTCATTTAACTTACTCCTTATTCTTGTCATATAATATTTTAAGTCCTTCTAAAGTTAAATCTGGATTAACCTCATCAATAGCAGTAGAATTTCTACTAATTAAATTTGCTAATCCTCCAGTGGCAATTACATATGGTTCATTTTTTTCTTTTGCACTCATTTCTTCTTTCATTTTTTTCACTATATATTCTACTTGCCCTATATATCCATATAATATTCCTGCTTGCATACTTGTTATAGTATTTTTGCAAATCACATTCTTTGGTATCTCTAATTCTACTCTAGGAAGTTTTGCTGCTCTTTCAAATAAAGCATCTGAGGATATTTTTATTCCTGGAACTATACAACCACCTAAATAATCTCCATTTTTAGCTAATGCACAAAAAGTTGTTGCTGTACCAAAATCTATTATTATGACTGATCTTTTATATTTCTCATAAGCAGCTACTGCATTTACTATTCTATCTGCTCCAACTTCTTTTGGGTTATCATACTTAATATTTATTCCTGTTTTAACTCCCGGACCTACTACTATTGGCTCTATACAGAAACATTTTCTCATCATATTTTCTAAAGAATGCATTATATTTGGAACTACCGAAGAAATAATTATTCCTTTTACATCCTTTGGATCTAATTTATGTTGACTAAATAATTGCATAACTTGAATACTATATTCATCTGAAGTTTTCTTTACATCTGTTGAAATTCTCCAACTAGCAATACAGTTGTCGTCTTTTTGTACCCCTAGCACTATGTTTGTATTTCCAACATCCACAAGCAAAATCATAAAAGCACCACCTTAATATAATTAAAAGCAGCTATAAAAGCTGCCTTCATTCCAATAAATAACTTAAATTTGACAATATAATTTTAGCAATTTCAAGTGATTTGTCAAGTAGAATATACTCCCTCTAGAACAGTCCTACAATCTCACCACTTTTTAATACGTCCATTTTATTTGCTGCTGGTACTTTTGGTAATCCAGGCATAGTCATAACATTGCCTGTTAACACAACAATAAATCCTGCTCCATTCGACACTCTAACTTCCTGAACAGTTATATTAAATCCTTCAGGCCTTCCAAGTAATGATGCATTATCTGATAAAGAATATTGCGTTTTGGCCATACATATAGGTAATTTATCTAAATTAAACTTTTCAAGTTCAGATATTTGCTTTTTAGCAGCTACACTATAATTTACACCTTCTGCTCCATAGATTTCCTTACTTATCTTTAATATTTTTTCTTCTATTGAATCTTCTACATCATATAGAACCTCGAAATTAGATTCATTTTTATCTAATTCTTCTTGTACTATATTGGCAAGTTCTATTCCACCTTCTCCTCCTTTTGCCCAAACATCAGAAAGAGCTACCTTTACATTTAACTTATCACAATATTCTTTTATAAAGTTTATTTCTTCTTCACTATCTGTTAAAAATCTATTTATAGCAACTACACAAGGTACATTGTACTTCTTTATATTTTCAATTTGTTTTTCTAAGTTTACTATTCCCTTTGAAAGAGCTTCTACATTTGGAGTATTTAATTCATCTTTCTTTAAGCCACCGTGATGTTTTAAAGCTCTTATAGTAGCAACTACTATAACGCAATCAGGATTTAATTCTCCATATCTACACTTTATATCTAAAAATTTTTCTGCACCAAGATCAGCACCAAATCCAGCTTCTGTAATAGCAATATCGCCCAACTTTAATGCCATTTTAGTAGCAATAATTGAATTACATCCATGGGCTATATTAGCAAAAGGTCCTCCATGTATTATTGCAGGAGTATTCTCTAATGTTTGAACTAAATTAGGTTTAATAGCATCCTTCATTAATAAGGTCATTGCACCCTCTACCTCTAATTGTTTAGCATATACAGGATTTCCATCCAAGTCATATGCAACTACTATATTCCCCATTCTTTCTTTTAAATCTGTTAAGTCTTTAGCTAAACATAAAATAGCCATAATTTCTGAAGCTACTGTTATCATGAATCCATCTTCTCTAAGGAATCCGTTAACTTTCCCTCCCATGCCAACTACTATATGTCTTAAAGCTCTATCGTTCATATCTATAACTCTTTTAAATGTTATTCTTCTTGAATCTATTCTAAGAGCATTTCCTTGATGTATATGATTATCTATAGCTGCACAAAGTAAATTATTAGCTGATGTTATTGCATGCATATCACCAGTAAAATGAAGATTAATATCTTCCATAGGAACTACTTGAGCATATCCTCCACCTGCAGCTCCACCCTTTATTCCAAAAACAGGACCTAAAGAAGGCTCTCTTAAAGCTATTACAGCATTTTTTCCTTGCTTACAAAACGCTTCGCCTAATCCAACAGTTACTGTAGACTTTCCTTCACCAGCTGGAGTTGGATTAATAGCTGTAACTAATATTAGCTTTCCATCTTTTTTATCTTTATTCTTTTCTAAAACATCTAATGAGACTTTACATTTAAACTTACCATATAATTCAATATCTTCTTCTGATAAATTTATTTTTTGTGCTATTTTAACAATAGGTTCCATATTTGCTTCTTGTGCTATTTGTATATCACTCTTCATAATTATCTAAAACACTCCTTACGTTTATTCCTATTAATGATTAAATCAATAATATGATTATATCATTATATAAACAATATTAAAACAAATATTCGAACATTATTTTTTATTTATTAATTATAATTCGTAATTATACATTTATTTTATCTAATTTTTAAATTATAATTTGTCTTTATATAAAAAAGTGGCTTTGCCACGCTTTTCTTAACTAAATTACATCTTAATTTTATAAAAGCATTTTTAGTATATTTAATCTTAACTGAAGTCACTTTTTTTAGCCTGTCAAAAGGTTCTAAAAGAAAAATAATTCATTATAAAAATTCCATTTAATTATTTTTCTTTTTGGTTCTTTTGCGGCACTATAATTATTTTTTAACGTATTTGACAACTTACATACCAGAAAGCTAGTAATAATCAGTGCTCGCTCTCAAAAAAGTTTTAAAATTTCCTATACGTTAAAAAAGACTTCTATCAAAGAAGTCTTTTAAGAATTTTCAAAGATTTCAACAAACTCTTTACCCTCTAACTTTTCTTTTTCAAGCAAAGCTGCTGAAACCGCATGAAGTTTACTTATATTTTTATTTAATAAATCTTCTGCACGTTTATATGCTTCATCTATAAATGATTTTATTTCTTTATCTAATTCAGCACCAATTTCTTCACTGAAGTTTCTGCCTCTTCCTAAATCTCTTCCTAGGAATACCTCATTTTGATCACTTCCATAAGAAATAGTACCAATCTTATCACTCATACCATATTCCATAACCATACTTCTTGCAATATCACTAGCTCTATCTATATCATTTTTAGCACCTGTACTTATATCTCCAAGAACTAATTGCTCTGCAACTCTACCACCTAATAGTCCAACCATTTCATCTTTTAACTTAGCTTTAGAAGTATATGATCTATCTTCATTAGGAAGATGCATTGTATATCCACCTGCTCTACCTCTAGGTATTATAGATATTTCATGAACTGGATCTGAATGAGGTAAAAGTTTCATTACTACGGCATGACCAGCTTCATGATATGCTGTAAGTTTTCTATCATGTTCACTTATCACCTTACTCTTCTTTTCCGGACCAGCTAAAACTCTAGTTATAGCTTCCTCCATTTCTTGCATACCTATTTGTTTTTTGTTTCTTCTTACTGAAAGTAATGCAGCTTCATTGGTAAGATTCTCTAAATCAGCCCCTGCAAATCCAGGTGTTCTTTTTGCTAATACATTTAAATCTACAGTTTCATCTAAAGGTTTTTTTCTTGTATGAACTTTTAGAATTTCTTCTCTTCCCTTTACATCAGGAGCTCCTACTACTATTTGTCTATCAAATCTTCCTGCTCTTAAAAGTGCAGGATCCAATATATCTGGTCTATTTGTAGCAGCTATCATAATAATTCCTTCATTAACTCCAAACCCATCCATTTCAACAAGTAATTGATTTAAGGTTTGCTCTCTCTCATCATGACCTCCACCAAGACCTGCTCCTCTTTGTCTACCAACCGCATCTATTTCATCTATAAATATTATGCACGGAGAATTTTTTTTTGCTTCTTGAAACAAATCTCTAACTCTAGACGCACCTACACCTACAAACATTTCAACAAAATCAGAACCTGAAATGCTAAAAAACGGTACTCCTGCCTCTCCCGCAATTGCTTTTGCTAATAATGTTTTTCCTGTTCCCGGTGGTCCTACCAATAAAACTCCTTTAGGAATCCTAGCTCCCATCTCTATATACTTCGCAGGTAACTTTAGAAAATCAACAATTTCTTCTAATTCCATCTTTTCTTCATCTGCTCCTGCTACATCATTAAATGTAACCGTCTTATTATCTGGTGTTGCAATTTTAGCTCTACTTTTACCAAAATTCATAACACCTCTTCCTCCACCGCCTCCTTGAGACTGTTGAGTAAAAATGAATAAAACAACTAATCCTACTATAACCAATAAAATCATAGGTATAATATTTAACCAAGCTGCACTATTAGATGGCGCATCAAATTCCACTCTCACATCATCTCTTGGATCATCAGACATTAGAGATACTAAAACATTACTTGGTACATATGTGAGAAACACTTTCCCATCTGTTGATTTACCTCTAATAAGCATCTTATCTTCTTTCACCACTATACTTTCAATGCTTCCATCTTTCCACTTTTGCTGGAATGAACTATATGGTATATTTTCAGGTCCTCCCTTACCTTGCCATACTGTTGCTGCAGCAATAACTAAAACTAAAAGTATTATAACCCACATAGCTGAGCTTGAATTCTTTTTCATTCAACGCCCCCCTCTCTCTATCATTTTTAATTTTACCATATTTTTACCTATAACGAATATGTTGTTATTTATTTTTCATATATTTCAGGTTTTAAACTTGCTATAAATGGTAAGTTTCTATACCTTTCAGCATAATCAATTCCATATCCAACTATAAATTCATCTGGCACTTCAAATCCTACATACTTAACATTTATATCTGTGACTCTTCTAGCTTCTTTATTTAATAAAGTTGCTATTTCTATAGTATTAGCTTTTCTTGCAGCAAGATATTTTAATAGATATTTTAAAGTTATACCACTATCAACTATATCTTCTACTATTAATACATCCTTCCCTTCTATAGTATGGTCTAAATCTTTTAATATTCTAACTACCCCTGAACTTTCAGTAGAATTTCCATAACTTGATACTGCCATAAAATCTAAGTCACAAGGAATTGTTATGTTTCTAAATAGATCTGCAGCAAATATTACAGAACCTTTTAATACACCAACTACTATTAAATCTTTTCCTTTATAATCTTCACTTATTTTTATTCCTAATTCTTTAACTTTTTCTCTTAGTTGTTCTTCAGTAAACAATATTTCTTTTACATCATTAATCATTAATCTTCTACCTTCTTCCAAAATTAATTTCTAGTATTTTTTTTGCATCCTTAGTAACCTTATATTTATCAGATAACTTATAAGAAACTATCCAAGCAATATCATCTCCAAATTGTATTATAGGTATTAAATCTCTCTCTTCCTTAGGGATTTTCATATCAATGAATAAGTCTTTAAGCTTTTTAGATCCTTTCATTCCAAGAGGTACTATTTTATCCCCATTTTTTCTTCTTCTAATTATTATATTATCATTAACATTGTCAACATTAAAATATCTAATATTGTTTTTTTCACTAAAATTCATATTTTTTTCATTTTCTATTAACTTAAATTTAAATATATAGTCACCATAATTAATTTCTTTCTCTGAAATTTCATTAATGTTCAAAAAAATATCTTCAATTTTTTCTTCTTTAATAGTTTTAATTTTTATATTAATGTCTCCATATACATTTTCAACAAACACATTGCCAGGTAGATCTATTTTTTTGTTTCCTTCTAACCTTTGTAAATCAATAACTTCTTTTATATGTTTCATTTCAACATCGTACTTACTTCCATTAACATCCTTGATGGCTTTTCTAATAATTCTATTTATTATTGCGTTTTCATAATTAAATGCTTCTTTTTTTATTACAACTCTGTCTTTATAGACAATACATTCCTTTTTATAATAATTATCAACTTCTTTTAAAATATAATTATTGTCATCTTGTAACAATAAAGCCATTCTATTTATAGCTTCCACTACATCTTTATTAAAATTATCTCTCATATAAGGCAATATATCTAATCTAATTTTATTTCTACTATAAAGTTTTTCCAAATTAGTACCATCTATACGTGGCTCTAAATTACTGCTTTTACAGTAATCTTCAACTTCTTTACGTTTCATAAATAATATAGGTCTTATGTATTTTCCTTCTCTTTTTACTGGTATTCCTCCAAGACCCTCTAATCCAGTTCCTCTCATAATTCTCATCAGTATAGTTTCTGCTTGATCATTTGCATTATGAGCTGTTGCTATCTTCTGGTAATTCAAATCATCTTTTACTTTATTAAAGAAGTTATATCTAACATCCCTACCAGCAGTTTCAGAAGACATCCCCTTTTCTCTCCCATACTCCTCAACATCTTTTCTTAATGCAAAAAACTTCACATCTAACCTTTTACATAAATCTTTTGCATATTCTTCATCTCCATCAGCTTCCACTCCTCTAATCATATGATTAATGTGAGCCGCAGCTATCTTAAGTTCCATTTCATCTCTAATGCTACATAAAAGATGTAGAAGGCATACTGAATCCGGTCCTCCTGATAAACCAACTACTATACCATCTCCCTTTTCTATAAGTGAATTTTCTTTTATATACTTCAAAAATTTGTTTTTCATTTCTTTAATCATAAGATTTCCTCAATTCTATTTTCATATAACTCCATTTTACAGTTTTATTTATAAAAATTAAATAGCTAACCAAAATATCAGCTAGCTATTTATATGATAACTAACCTATAGAATATACCTTAGAAACAACAACTGTCATATCATCTTTAACTTTACCTCCTCCTAAATCCTTAGCTTTTTCTATAATCTCTGCTGCCAACTCCTTAGGATTTTTAGTTGAATCAATTAAATACTCTTGTAACCAATTATACTTTCCAAGGCTCTCCTTATTAACATCTAAAACTCCATCACTTAAAGTTACAATAATATCTCCATTTTTCACAGTTTCCTCAACCTCATCTAATTCTACTTTATCTACAACTCCAAAAGGTGGCATATTCGATATAATGGGCTCAACCTTTTTTCCTCTCTTTATAAAACTTGCAACTGCTCCTATTTTTATAAAAGACGCTTGTCCAGAATATAAATCAATAGAATTTAAATCTAAAGTTGAAAATCTTTCATCTTCTTCAAACTTCATTGACATAATGGAATTAATCATATTTATAGCCGTATCATTTTTAAATCCAGCCTCCATAAAACTTTCTATTAAATCTACAGTAGCCTTACTTTCTTTACTAGCTTCAGGACCTGAACCCATTCCATCACTTATTAAGGTTACATATTTTCCATCCTTACTTTTTCCAAAACTAAAAGTATCACCACTACAACTTTCTCCATCTTTTACCGCTATAGCTCCATATGATAGCACCTTATATTTAGGACTTTCTTCAAAAACAACACTACAATCTCCTGTTTTGGGATCTATTCTACAACCATCTCCTCCTATAATCATTTTTTTATTCATAACCTCATTAAGGACAGGTAATATATTCTTCGCACAATACTTACTTCCACCACAACTTTGCATTGTTACTTTTATACATTCCCTTGCATTTTCATCTCTATAACAAAATATATTTTTTGTTTGAAGATAATTCTTATTAAATGCTCTTCTAATAGTACGTTCTATATCCTCACACAAAGTCACATCTTTCTTGAAATCTAATAGCATTTCTCCTATAGAATAAGATATATTGTCAATATGATTAGCTAATAAAACTCTTTCTTCTCCTAATCTATCTTTTAATACTTGCTTATTATTGAGATTATTAACTATTTTTTCAACATCCTTTATTAAATCAAATTTATATAAACATATCTTTTCTAATTCATGAGGAAATACTACTTTTCCATTTTCATAACTTTTTATTAAAATCTCAAATGCATTATAAGTTTGGTTAAAATCTCTATTCCAACACTTCGAACATTTAGAGCATTTAGGACAAACTCTATCAGCTAAATTTTCTATAAGTGCCGCACTTTTATTTTTGTACATTAAATTATCATTATCACTTATTTGCCCTAATGTATTTGATAAATTTTTCAATACTCTTTGTAATCTTCTAATTTTTTCAGTGAAGTCATCTTTAAACTCGTTTAATCCTAATTCATTAAATTTTTCTTTTTTACTATCTGAATTTATCTCTGTTCCAATTAAATCTCTTACAGACTTAGGAATAACAAAAAATATCACTCCTGCCAAACAAACTTCCAATAACGGTTCTAAACCCAACCTTTTAGAATATAATGCTAATGATAGATACATTATTAAGTAAGATAAAAAAGAAAAAATCTTACCTGTATCTTTAAAAATCCCAACTATCAAACCAGCTGCACTAAAAAAAGCAATAGATTCTATCATGTTTCCTGAACTTATTCCTATTATTATCCCCATAGAAATTCCCATAACAGATCCATATGTAGCACCACCAACAAAAGCTATAATCATTATTATTGAGTATGCTAAAATATTTTTTATTCCTATATTAAATATATTAATATTTCCGATTCCTGAAACCATTAAACATATTATTATCCCTATACTTATTATTTCTTCTGATGCAAAGAAATAGCTTGTATTAAACTCTTCCAAGCTAGATATTCCATATTTAATTATACAAAATATAGGAATAACTATTACTGTATTAATAGCCGCCATTGTTATACCAATTCCTATATCATATTGATTTATAAAAATTTCATAATTAAGATATCCTAAAAATATTATCCCATACATAATAAAATCTTTAACTTGTTTGTTTAACCCCTTTACTATTAAGCTATATACTACTAAAAATATTATAGGAATCAAGTTAATATAGCTATCACTTATATTAAAAGATATTGTTAAATATCCTACTTCAATACCAAGAGCTGCACTAATAATATTCTTTTCATCATTTCTTATAATAACTGCCAATAAATACGCTATTCCAAAAGGCGCTATTCCTTTTATACTTTGAGTATTCAAATAAAGCACAACCCTACTTATAAGAATTCCTCCTACGAACATACTCACAAGCCTAAATATTTGTGTTCCTATTTTTAATGATCTTTTTCTTTCGTTAACACTCTTACAAGGTCCTACCTTAAGGTCATATTGCATATCTCTCCCTCCCAATTACCACAAAATGTAATTAGATTATAGCACCTATCTTTTTAAATTTATGTCATATAATAGTTTAGATTATTTTTTTCGTAGGACATTAATTTTTATTATTCTTACTATTCCCCCAATTTATTTATTAAATTTATACAGCGATAAAACACCTTAAAAACCTCGCATTTAAAGAAGTTATGACTAATTTTTTGTAAGTTTTTTATCTAATTATTTTTGTCATTAATAAATAAACATTATACTTTCTTGTTAGAATTTTTTTATCATATTTTTTTAATGTATATTATTGTAGATATATATTTGTATATTCTAAAAAAAGAAAGCATAAACTTTCGTTTATGCTTTCTTTTCTATGTTCGATTAACATATTTAAACTTCAATTAAAAGTTTGGTGCCGAAGACCGGAATCGAACCGGTACGGTGTTTAACCACCGCAGGATTTTAAGTCCTGTGCGTCTG
>CAKVLD010000057.1 GCA_934755305.1 uncultured Clostridium sp.
GACCAGTAGTTCCAATGCTCATCCTGCCAATCTAACCTCTTTTCTCTATTTTCTTTTTCACCTTTTTTTAAAGTTAATAAAATTACACCTAGCCTTTTTCCAAAAGTCCTGATAATATTTATAGCTAACTCTCTAATTTTTTCATTCTTAGATTCTAAACAATTTTCTAAATATAATGGTAATTGTCTTTCTTCAATATCTTGTAAATTCAAACCTAACTTGTTACTATTTTTCTTTATTTCGTCTATAATTAATTGGGTTGAAAATAAATCCAAAGCAGTTTTGCCTTCTATATCTTCATTAACAATATTCTCTGGCACCTTTTCTATTACTAACTTATTAATTGATACATTTGAACATAAAAAACCATCTTTTATAAAAGGATTACTCATGCTATCTCCCCCTTAAATATAATGATTATTATTAAAAATTCTCTTATTATATATAACTTCTATATAGTTACCTTCTATATCCTCAATACAGGCAACATAATCTCCCAAACCACTAAATCTAGCTTCTGACGTTACTTTAGCTTTTTTGTATTTTCTTATCTTATCAACCACTTTATCTACTTCTTCTTCTGAATTAACACCAATAGAAAAATGGCTTTTATTATCTCCCTTATCTATTTTAGATTTAGGACTATTCATTAATTCTATTGAAATATTATCATCGAAATATAAAAAATAAGATATAAAATTCTTCTTCACATTCTCGTATTTATTACTTACCTTTAATTCAAACACTTTTGAGTAAAACTCTTTCATTTCTTCAATTTTATTACATTCTATAGCAACATGATCTATCCTCATATTCCCTCCATTATATACTTTAATTTATATATTATAATTTTTTATATAAAACACTTTGAAAGTATTGGTTTAATACTTAATTGAGTAATATCTTCTTTATTTGAATGTCTTTTTTCTAAGTATGGAGGCTTAAAATTCCCCTGACAAGTAAAAGATGATTTTGTTAATTTATATTTAGGATAATATAAACTTACATATCCATCCTTTTTAGGAACAGATGGACATGTTGTATTATCTGTTACCTTTCTATAATACTTACCCAATATACCTCTACACAAAACTTCATTTCCTTTTCCCTCTACTACTTCACCAATAACTTCTTCTATTTTAGCAATTATTTCTTTATTTAATATATAAGGAACGGAATATTCATAATCATCCTCTATACTAGTATCAGAATATAACTTTGAAAGTTTTGTTGAACCATTTGCAAAAATACTTATAGGAATTAAATTTTTATCAAAATCATCTTTATCTCTTATTAACTCTATGATTGGATTTATTATTCTGGAATATACTCGACTATAGTCATTATCAGAGATAAATGCAATACCTAATCCCTTTTGCCACAATTCTACTAAACATCTTGCAGTTTCTATTCTCTCTTTAGCAAAAGTTTCACGTTTATTATCATCATTTATTCTATGATCAAGTAATGTATCATCTATATCAAAACATAAAAATATGTGTTTCTTTGATATTAACTTATGATTTATATTAAGTGATTCAAAACATTTATAAAGTACTGTAGCCAAATCATTATTGACTGATAAATTTTCTTCTAAATATTTATTGATAAAATTTAATATATTATATACTTGGTCACCATTTCTCTTATTTCCTTTACATACAAATATATCAGAAAGTAACTTCACACCTTTTTCCAATTCATTTTTATTATGCTTCCCAACACCAAGTACTAGAGAAGCTTCTGTACATTGATATCTTTTTAAAATACTATCTCTTTCATCTTTATCTACTTCATTTCCAAAGAAAATAATATTATTTGCAGCAAGATCATAATGTTTCATTATTTGCGAAACAGCATCATACTTATTGGGTTCTTGAAAATTATTATTTACCTTACAAATATCAATAGCCTTTTTTCCAGCAGCTCTTAATTTAATAAAGGTATTATCTAACACATTTATTATACAATATTTTCCTTCTTCGACATATGCACTTTTTCCTAGTCCTTCAGAAATTTCTTTTAGCACAAGCCATCTATCATCTAAGATCATTACTGTCGTAACCCTTTCCATTTTTTAAAGCTATAATCTTTTGATTAAAGCACTCAGAATTATTTAAATAATAATCATATAAGTTAGTATTTTTATTTCGCAAATATACAGCATGATATATATCAAGGAAATTGAATCTATTTTTTAAGATACTTGCATTTATTCTATCTTCTAAATTCTTTGCATTTTCTCTATTTATAATTCTTTCTAATAGAGTATTATTGTCTTCAACATCAACTTTAACGCAAACATTTACATATTTACTAATATCTTTATTTATAAAATCTGTTCCTTCTAATAAAATAATAGAATTTTCTTTTATATCTAACTTAACATCAAGATCCTTCAAACCAGTATTTCTATTATAAGCATTCTTAATTAAAATACTATCTCTATCACAACTTTTTATTATATTATATATTTCATATATCTTTTCATAATATTCATCAATGTTCCAAGCTAACTTCGAATAATTTTCCACGCTAATTTTCCCATATATATATTCATCTATAAGCTTTTTACGTTCGCTTCTTTCCTTCATGAACCAATCCATATATATAACATTAACATTCTTATTATTTTTCTTTAACTTATCACATATCTCATTAGTAAAAGTAGTCTTTCCAGCACCAGCTGGCCCTTCAATTCCAACTATTAAACCTCTACCTTTACTATATGAAAGTATATTTGCTATAAGATTATCCATGTTAATCTCTTTACCTTCCCTATGATTATTATAGAAACTTCTTTTTTCTATATAAGAAAGTAAATCTAATGTTCCCTTTACTTTACCTCCAATTTGTATAATAGGTTTATCTAGTCCTAAATTTATTGCTTTAACTTTATCTCCTACATTTATTCCAAGAACACCACAATTAAGTAATATATGCAAATCGCTATCTATCTTCACACCATACTTATCACCTATATAAATAACACTGTTCCTATTAAGATTAAAATAGTTAATTGCATGCTCTACTGCCATAGATTTATCCAATCCATCTCTAGTTACATAAAATCCAGTTCTTCCTACATGTATTTCTATCTTATAATCTTTTAACTTTTCTTCTAACATTTCAGTTATATAATTACCAAACTCAAAATTTCTTGGTAATTGCATCTGAATTCTTATTTGAGACCTTTTATTTATTATCTCAACTTTTGGAATGATATGATCTGGATGTAGTTTTTTTAAGTTTTCATTATTTTGTATTTCATCTATAAATTCAATTAGTCGACACTGAATTTCTTCCCTATCTGTTTCATTACGAAATCCTTTATCTAGTGCATACTTTTCTTGCTCTTCCATTTTATATTTATCATAATTATATAAATAAAATTGAGTTCTATTATCTGCATATACTATAAAGTTACTTCTTTTCTTTTCTTCTACAAAATCCAAGAAAAATTTATCTTTATACAAAAATACTGATTTATTTCTATCTATTATCTCATCCGCTCTGTTATTAGTATTAATTATTATCTTAAATCCTAAATTTAACAAATTAATCATTGTCTTAATTAACTGATCATTACAACTATAATTTGAATACAACACACCATTAAAATCACAAATAATCGCACCTTTAGTTCTTATTGATTCTATTGATACAATTTTTTCTACATTACATAATTCATCAATTAAAGAATACTCTATCATAATGAAAACTCCTTAATATTACTTATTTCATTATATTTATTAAGTAATTCTTCATATAAATCATTTAAATACATAGTTCCAAACAAATAACATACTATACTATTTTGAGGGCCTTTTTCATCAGTATGCAATCTAAATGGTATATCTGCTAAATAGTGAATTGCTTCATATAACTTAATTCTTTCTTGCCAAAATACATCTCGTACAACTATTTCTTTAAAACTATCATTTTTGTCTAAAAACTCTAAAAACTTTTCATTAATTATTCTAAGATTTTCTTTTAAACAATTCTCTTCACTTAAATCAATGTAAAATCTATTATTGCTAGTCCTAAATATGTATCGAGACTTAATTATTTGTGAAAAGCCACTTAAGCTAAACTTCATCTTACCAAAGTCATACATAGGATCTAATTCTCCAACTAAACCTCTTGGATCAATTAATTTTATAGATTTACTTTTATCTGAAAAAATCATATTTAGAAATGTTAAATCTCCATGTACACAATCACAAGTTTGTGCCACTCTAAATATTTCTCTAAATCGTGGATTGTTTCTAAACTCATTAATTATTAATAGTGGATTTATAAGTTTTCTATCATTTAGGAAAAAACTATCTGACATTAGAGCACTTAAATATTCACCTTTATAGTAATAATATAAATACTTAACCCTTCCTTCTGCTCTATCAAAACACATGCTATCAACTAATTTATCCCCTTCTTTTTTTGTTATATATTTATTATTAACCTTATATCCGCAATCAACAATATTCTTTAATAACTTTCCATACTCTACGAAAAACTTTTCATCATTTATTTTTTCCATCAATGTATCTATTAAATTCTTTCCATTATTTAAATATTCCATATCATAGTAAACTACTTCTTCTGATATATTAGTCTTGAAAATTTTAGGATAAATACTTAACAACTTAGTGTTATTCTCTTTAAGGTATTTCATAAATAATATTTCATTTTTCATCTTTGGAATACCATTTCCTTCTATTCCATCTCTAAGAGCTATCTTTCTTACAAAATAGGATTTACTATTCTTGTCTTTTAAAAGAAGTAAATGTCCTGAAGAACCTCCACCATGTATAAAATCTATAAATTCCTCATTTTCAAATACATACTTCTTAAATTCACTTTTTAAGTTCATATTATACTTTTCAGTACTTTGATAATATATAATAGTTTCTTGAAGAGAACGTTTTAAATCTTGTAATGGTTCATCAAGTAATTCTTCAATAGACTTAATATTTGCTTCTTTTACTATTTTCTTTTCGTATATAATTTCCTTATTAGGTACAAAGTCTTTCTCTAATATAACTTTTCCATATAGCATAGGTGCAATTTTATCAACTTCTTCAACAATTTTAGATACAGCTATTTTTTTACTTGTAAAATTGATAATTTTTCCCATATAATTGCAATCAAATATACATTTATCCATAGCTTTATGCAGATCATCTTTAAAAATATAACTTCTATAGTCATTTTTTTCATATATCTTTTTACCTTGGAGCTTTGCTTTTATTATTCTTGCAATCTTTCTGTCATTTGTATATCCTGGGCCATATACATTAGATAGTCTCGCAACAATACCACCTTTTAGCCTTAATACAAATAACTCTCCTATATATTTAGTTAAGGCATAAAAATCATCATCTTCAATAGGATTATCTTCAATAAACTCCTTAGCAGCTCTATCAATTGATTGAAATACATCATTTCTTGAGATAATACCTATATCATCAATTAAATTACTTATAAAATTATATGCTTTATTAATCCATTCTGTATAGACTTGCTTTTCATCTAGCTTATAAACTAATTCAGAACTCATGTAAAAGAACTTTTCTTTTTTTTTTATCATACATATATTAGATATCAAAGCTGTAAAAATACTATTAAATGCAAACATTTTAGCCTTATACTCTACACTATAAGAATTTGATTGTAGCATTCCTGCAATATGAACGATAACATCACTTTTATCTATTAATTTATTAATATCAACTAAATTATATATATCTCCACTTTTGTAAATCTTTTGGTTAACACTTTTATCTTTCAAAGCCTTTCTTGAAAGAATACTTATTTTGTCGTTTATATCAATCTTATCTATTAAGTACTGTAAATAATTAAATCCAATATCACCTGTAACCCCAGTTAATAATATATTACTCATAACTTAATCACCTTCATTCATATAAAAAACTATACAAATATAAATATATTTATAGAGTATTTAATACATCGACAATCTCTTTAAGATTTTTACTCTTTCTTATTTGAGATAATACAGGATCTAATTTTTTACCTGTCTTCTCTTCAAGAACAATAATAAATTCAACAAAACCTAATGAATCTAATCCATTTTCTCTACTTACTTCAATATCTAAATTTATATTGTCTACACTCTTACCTGCTTCTTCTATAACACTCTTATAAGCCTCTAAAACTAATTTTTCCATTTTCATCTTACCTTTCTTCTATATATTTTTTAATACAATCAGGCCAATTTGCTCTATTTAGTCCATATTGGGCTAGAAAAGCTAATACCCATCTTTCCATTCCAAATCCAACACATCCAGTTACTGGATTACTAACATTTTTAACTTTTATATTAAAAGGTGTTGTAAATGCATCACCATGAATATTGAATGATGCAACAGCCAAATTCTTATCATTTGAATAAGATAATTGCAATTCAAATTTGGTTTCTTCTGAAATTTGTATTTCTTTAAACTTTTGCATTGATGGCATTACAAAAGGATCATAAGTTATACAAACCCTAGAATCCAAGTTAAGTTTTTTAACAAATTCTTTAACCATTTCTAATGATTGAATACGCTTCTCCTTAATAAACTCCATATCTCCTACAAAAACAAATTCTCTTAGTGTATAATTTCTTAATCTAGCAAAATCATCCCAATTAAATCTTCCTTCATTTCTAAAAACATCTTGGCAAATAGTATATACTTTAGGCTCGTCCACTTCTTTGTCCTTTAAATCCATGTAAACACTAAAACATGCTGATGGAGAAAGGGCTAATCTAGGTTCTTCTAAAATTGTCTTTAATGGTTCTCTATTATTTACCTTTCTATTTATAGAATTTAACTTTTCAGTATCCTCTTCTGAAGAAGAACAAAAAGTCAAATATTGAGGTGATGTTCTTATATATCCAGTTTTCTTAAGTATATTCATAGGTAATAAAACTGGATATATTTTTTCTATTGCACCTAACTTTAATGCCATCTTCATAAATTCATCATTAAAATATTTTAAAAGTAATACTCCATCATTTTGTATTGATAATAATCCCTCTCCAAATTCATGAACAAAGTCTGACATATAAATTTCATCTTTAGATGTATACTCTTTACTTTCTTTATTCTCAAACACTACAACTTCAGCTAATCTACTACTACCTTCTAAATGTTGTTTAAATATTTTATTAGCCTTTCTTCTAATTTCTTCTTCATCTGAGTCATCATTAATATTTAATATAATTTTGTCTTCATCAATATCAAAAGATAATATATCCTTTGATATAAAACTAACTAATTTCTTTGCCTCTCCCATATTAGTCAAATTTTCCACAATAATCTGTTTCATGTTATCACTCCATAAAATATATTTATTTAAAAGTAAAATACTTTTAATGTACTAATATACTAAATCGAAAGCATCCTCTACGAAAGTTTTCTCTCTTTTCATTGTTATGTTCTTTCCTTCTACAACAACATCAAAAATATATGATTCATCTTCAACCTTTAATTTATTCATTAATTCTTTTACCTTCTCATCTTCATAGAATTCATTTAGTACATATAATGTATAGTATGCTGCCTTTTGAACATTAAATTCTTTTACTAAATCACTCCAACTATCTAACAAGTTCTTTTCTTCACATAACTTAAAGGCATTATATACATCTACTAGTTTATATAAAACTAAATCTCTTTTACCGCTTGTCCATAAAGTATTGCTTCCTTCTCTAAAGAAGTGTACACATAAATACACTAAATTAGTATCATAATCCAACCCTTTTACTTTATAGAAATCATTTTCATATTCTCTCAAACCATGTTCTATAACACTTAATGTTACATCGTTATTCTTTGAGTCAAAATGAAAATTAATATCAAACTCATGCATATCTAAAAAATCTTTTTCACATTTCTTTACATATGGTACTAAATCATGATAATTCATTCTTTGAATTAGCTTTTCTCTTCTTGTAGCTTCTTTATATTCTCCATTATGTAATAATGTTTGAATATATCCATGGTCTCTTAATATCTTATCAATCTTATCTAAATCACCCTCATATACTAAAATATCTGAGTCATTAGATCTTCTATCACCTGGTTTATATAAGCTAGCATTCAATACTAATCCTTTTAAAGCTGCATATCTTACATTTTCCTTGTCAAAATCCTCAAAAACAGGTGAAGCAACTTTAGATATTTCTTTAATTTGCTCTTTTTGTGCTAATTGTAAAAGTTCTAAGTTCTTTCTAATTTCTTTTGGTACTTTCTTGTATAAATCTTTAGGTAAGTTTTTTAAAAAATATCCTCCTAACCTATGATTAACTAAAAGTCCTGCTATAACAGTCCAATCTAGTTCTCCTGAAAATAAATCGTATAACTCCTTCTCTTGTTTTTCACTTCTCATATTCAAAACTGAATATAAGATAACTTTAAATTCCTTTTTCATATACACCCTCCTATATTTACTAATTTATTTAAATTTTTTTATCAACTACCTGTACTTGAATAATTTTTTAAGCTTACTCTCCAAATAAAAGATGATATTATAAGTAATATAACTGCTATAATAGGTGCTAAGTACATATATATATGTGGAAATAGCCCCATATCAGCTTTATTCAGAAAATATTGTGCTGGAAAATAATTAACAAATGCAAATGGAACTACATATATTAATATTTTCTGAATAAATCCAGGAAAAATACTAATAGGATAGCCTGCTACCTTTCTAGTATTATAGAATATGAAATCCATTAAATTTGTTGTTTTTACAGTCCAAAAACTTGCACAGGAAAACATTATGAATATGCTTGCTTGAATTAACACTCCAGAAATAATAGCTAAAATACAATATAAGACTTTACTTACACTCCACGTTATTCCTACAGAGTTAGCTGTAAACACAAATAATAATATTCCTAAAGTTCCATGACCAACTGCTGCAAAATAATCAGCTTTAGATGATATTATTTGAAAAAATATTCCTACTGGTCTAAGGAGATATCTATCAAATGTCCCCATTCTAACTAGTTCATGAAAATCTCTAAATCCTGTAAAAAATACTATCAGAATACTATATGATATAAATAAAAAGCTAAATAGGAACATTAACTCATTTAAATTCCACCCACCTAAGTTGTCAAATTTTGTCAAAGTGAAATATATAATAATTATTCCTCCTAACTCTCTAAAAAACACAGCAAATGAAAGTAGAAAAGCATTTAACTTATATTGAAATTGGGATTTAATTATTACTCTAGCGTATTTAAGAAATAAAATAAAATAATTATTAACTTCATTTAAACTTTTCACTTTACTATCCTTCCTTTCATACTTTATCAGCCTCCTTGATGAACTAACTTCTTAACAGCATTTTTCCACATTAATGAACTTATTATATATAATATAATTATCCAAATAGCTTGTTTTATAAATGCCATACATGTTACTTTAAAATCAAAGTTTCCTAAGTATATAGATATAGGTGCATGATATAACGAATCAAAAGGTGTAAAAGAGATTATTTTTTGTATAGGTTCTGGTAAACACCAAATTGGTACATATATACCTGCTAGTGTACTAATTAAAACATTCTTTATAGTTGCTATACTCCATACGTTTTGAAACCAAAAAGCTATTAAAGAAATAATATAACTTATAAGAAACATTATTACCAATCCCAAAGCCACACTAATAATAGATATGATAAAATTACCTATAGATACTGGTGGTAGTATTCCAAAGATAATTATTGATATAAACATTGCCGGAAATACTTGCATAAGAATTCTAAATAGAACCCCTCCTAAATTATAAGAAAAAAGGTATCCCATAAAATTTACTGGTCTAAGTATGTCAAAGGATATAGTTCCATCAAATATTTTATTTGCTACCATAAAATCATCTAATATAAATGCTTGTGATACAGTTAATCCTAATATAAAGTTAGTAACAACTTCATCAAAAGTTACTCCCTCTATTACAGTTTGTCCATTATATATAATTTTCCAAATAGCTATATATACAAATATCATTACAAGAGTATTTAATATTCCAAATATATAGTCTGCTTTATATACAAAATCTTTACGAAATGCTTTAATTGCAAATTTTACATAGGCTTGCATTCATATACCCCTTCCTTCACCCCATTTACATATATGTCTTTAATTATTTCTTCAATATCAGAATCTTTTAAAATTATATTATCTACTTTGTATTGTTTAATTAATTTTACTATTACATCATTTATATTAACTGTATTATCTGTAATTATTATTCTCTTTCTATTCAATCCAATATCCATGACTTTTGTATTTGGTATTAGTATAGGTTGATTATTATGCAATTCAATTTCTATACACTTATATCCACCTTGCATCTTCTTCATATTATAAATAGAATCATCATATATTTTCTTTCCATGGTCAATTATAATAATCTTCTCACATACCTTTTCAATATCTTTTAGATCATGTGAGGTAAATATCATAGTGGTATTTTTCAATTTATTTATATACTTAATAAAATTAATAATTTTATCTTTAGCAATAACATCTAATCCTATTGTTGGCTCATCTAAAAATAAAATTTCTGGATCATGTAAAAAAGCAGCTGCAATATCTGCCCTCATTCTTTGTCCTAAACTTAATTGTCTTACTGATTGCTTATCAAATTCCCCCAAATCTAATATGTCATAAAAAATCTCCATATTTTTTTTGTAAATTTCATCTGGAACTCTATAAATACTTTTTAATAAATCAAAAGTATCAATTATAGGTAGATCCCACCACAATTGAGTTTTTTGTCCAAAAACTACTCCAATATTTTTAGTATATTTTTTTCTATTTTTAAAAGGATCTAATCCATCAATAGTAATCATACCTTCAGTGGGATTAAGTATACCTGTCAACATCTTCACTGTTGTTGACTTTCCTGCCCCATTTGGTCCTATGAATCCTATCATTTCACCTTTTTCTATAGTAAAACTTACATGATCCACTGCTCTTTTAATTTTAAAATCATTTTTAAATAGATACTTTAAGCCTTTTGAATTTTGATTAACCTTGTAATCCTTTACTAATTCTTCAACTTCAATAAAACTCATAAATCCAACCGCATCTCCTTATCCTTTTTCTTGTATTTTAAACCTTTTTACATTTTAATTCAATTGTTTTTTTCATTTTTTGTTTATTTTTTACATATAAGTATTGCCATTTCCTTTTTTTTATTTTATTTTATAAATATATATCAGATTTATTCTTTTTTAATTTATGTATAAAAGTATGAAAATATTAATTATTGTGAGGTGTTTAACGATGAAAAATAAAATTGACTTTACTTTACGTCTAAATGAACTTTGCCCAGAATTAAAAAATATAGAGATTCAAAAATCTTTAATATTAACTTTGGGTTCCTTTAACATTAGAGTTCACTTAAATACATCTGATTCAAAATGTTTGGATTTTTTTTCTGATTGGAAAGAGGCAGATGAAAATACAAATTTTGATTACGAAGTATTTTTAATAGATAAAGATACTTCTACATTAGAAAACTTCAAATTAGACTCTAATTATCGTACAAAAAGATTTAAAGAAGGCTATTATATAACTGATCATTTTGGTAAAGCTATCTTTATAAGAAGAAAAGATAATATATTTTGCTTTATAGGTGAAAATCTACAAAATATATTTTGGCCTTATTTTATAAAATATATTTTGACTAACTATTCTATAAGAAATAATTCTTTGCATTTAAAAGGTTCTTCTTTTGAAATAAATAATGTTGGTGGACTTTTAATAGGTAGAGGTGGTGGTGGCAAAACTGTGCTACTAAAAACTATTTGTGATTATAAAGGAAATTTCATATCTAATACCCATAACCTAGTAAAAGATAATTATTTAACTGGAATTAAAAGTAATATAAGAATTCGTTCAAATGAGCTATTTGCTGATTATTTAAATTCTGGAAATTGTACTAAAGCTATAAAAGCTGGTGACTATAATATAGATCCCAAAAAGGTTTTTAAAAGTTCTGATAAAGATACTGTTAAATTAAAATATATATTTATTGTTAATTCTAGAAAAGACGGAGGCTATCTTTTAGAAAAAATATCTCCTGAAGATATGTTTAATTATATGCAACAATTTAGCCTTGCTATTAATGTGTATGGACTAAAAGAAGATATTATTGATGATTGTGATGGTAATAGTATTTCCTTCTCAAATGTAATTAAAAATAATAATGATATGTTGTATACATTAGCTCAAAATTGTGAATGTTACTATGTAAATATAGATAGTTTTATACCAGAAAATAAAAATAAATTTTTAAATTTCATAAATACAATTTTTATATAATGTTCAAAAATATTTTTTGCATTTTTCACAAAAATTAAACTTATTATTAAATTATAGACACTTTACTGGAATAATATTGATAATATTGAAAATTAATGGTAGTATTTGTTTGTAATGAAATATTTAACTTAGTGTTAATTTATATAGGAGGTTTATAAAATGAAAATTTTATTTGCAAGACATTCAACAATGGTTGTTGATATTAATGGTAAAAAAATATTAATTGATCCAGCACTAGATCCAAAAGGTGCTATTACTACAGAAACTGGTCCTAACCCCAAAATAGCAGTTGAAACTTCTATAGAAGATTTAACTAATGTTGATGGTATACTTGTAACACATTTACATGGTGATCATTTTGATGATGAAGCTAAAAAATTATTGCCTAAAGATTTACCTATGCTATGTCAATCTGAAGATGAAAATGATATGAAAGAATGTGGATTTAATAATGTAATCCCTATTGAAAAGGAAGTAAATTGGAAAAACTTAAAAATTACCAGAGTAAATGCTCAACATGGTTCAGGTGCTATTTTAAAAAGCATGGGGATAGTTTCTGGTTTCGTTATAGAAGATAATGATTATTGTGTATACGTAATTGGTGATTCTATATGGTATGAAGAAGTTGAAAAGACCATTGAAAAATTTAATCCTAATGTAATAATAATAAATGCTGGTGCTGCAAATTTAGGTACAGGCCCTATAACAATGAATGAATCTGATATATATAATGTTATAAATAAAACTCCTAAAGCCAAGATAGTAGCAGTTCATATGGATGCTTGGGGACATTGTGAACTTACTAAGGCTAAGCTTAAAAACTTTTTAAAAGAAAAGAATATTGAAGAAAAGGTTATTATTCCATTAGAAAACACAGAATTTTCTATTTAATTAGTTGCTTTACTTATTTGTATAAACTAAATAAATAATATTTTATTTGAAGTAAGGTTGAAATGTTAAAGCAGTGCATTTCAACCTTACTTTTTAATTATTACAGATTAAGTCCTTTAAACCATGCTTTTAAATCTGACTCTAATATTTCTCCATTCAACATTTTTCCTTCTGAAATTTCAGCAGTTGGTATAATCTTTTTTAATCCTTGTACAGTTTTTCCAAATCCACTTCCACCAGATGTTGCAAATAGAATAACCTTCTTTCCTGTAAAATCATAACTTTCAATGAAAGTATCTATAATACTTGGCTCACGATACCACCAAATAGGAAAGCACAAGAAAACTACATCGTAGCTCTTCATATTATCAACTTTTCCTTCAATTTCTGGTCTAGAAGTTAAATCATTCATTTCCACACTACTACGGCTGTTTTTATCCCTCCAATTCAAATCTGCATCTGTATATGGAATCTTAGGTTCTATTTCATAAATATCTGCTTTTACAGCACTTGCAAGAAGTTTAGCAGCCTTTGCTGTTATACCACTTGCACTAAAATACGAAACTAATATTTTACTCATTATTATATCACTCCCCAATTTTATATTGCCTTAATTAACTATAATGTACGCTTATCCACATATAATGTCAATACAAGTAATTTTTTTAAAATTATTTAAAAAATTATAGATAAATCTTTACCTTGTTACATATTTCTTTAACTGTCTTTAATCCATTAAATGCATCTATATCTATTTTTATTTTATAAAACTCTTCTACATAATATAAAAATGCAACATTAGTTATGGACTCAGTAAATAAATAAGATACATCTTCATTAATATCTGGACGTTCATTATATGCTTTTTCAAAAATATTTAATATATCTATTTGAAATTTATTATATTCATATTTATCAATAGATCTATTTCTTAAACTAACTATATTTCCATAATCTCCACTATTATACTTCTGAATTATTTCAAATCTTTTTATTTTTCCACTTGTTGTTTTAGGAATACTATCAATAAATACAATTCCATCATAACGAATAGAAGTTTTATCACAAACATCTTTCCTTATATTCTTAAAAATTTCTACAATATTTTCATCAAACTTATGTTTTAAAAATATTACTATTCCATATTTATCTCTTGCATCTTTTCCTATTGGAATTAAAACAAATTGATATTTATAATTTATTTTTTTATTTATATATTCTTCTGCATCTGTACAAAAATAATTTTTCCCATTAATAATAAGTTCTGATTCTCTTCCTATAATGTAGACTTCTTTATTATAAATAAATCCAATATCTCCGGTAAATAACCTACCTTCACTATCTAAAGAAGGCACTTCATTATTGTCTATTAAAAATTTCTTAGCTACACTTTTTCCTGAAATATATACCCTTCCAACTACATTTTCTACTGGCTTTTTTTCTTCATCTAATACTTTAACTAATATACCTTTTACACTTTCCCCTTCACATACAAATTTAGTTCCCCCTTCTAAAGGAGTAACTTTATCTCCTAAAAACATCTTTTTCTTATTAATACTTAAATATTTAACTGGTGTATTTACTTTAGGAAAAGCTGCTGCTAATGAAGCTTCTGCTAGTCCATATACAGGAAAAATAACATTTTCTTTCAACTTATATTTCTTCATTTTATTTATAAATTCATCAATTATTTCATAAGAGATTCTTTCTGCTCCATTAAATATCACCCTTACATTAGACAAATTATAACTTTTATCTACTTTCTTTTTTTCTAAGTAATTCATTAAATGTACATACCCAAAATTAGGAGAACAAGTAATAGTTCCTTTATACTTGTCCAATAGTTCAAGCCATATATATGGTTTTAAAGAAAATACTTTTGTATCTATGATAATGTGATTAACAAGATATGAAGCTGGAGTTAAGTGAAATCCTATAAGTCCCATATCGTGGGTTAATGGAAGCCAGCTTAACCCTATATCATCTTCTTTAAGATTAATTCCAGTTTTAATAGCATCTATATTAGTCATTAAATTTTTATGAGATAACATTACACCTTTTGGATTTCCTGTTGATCCACTTGAAAATTGAACAAATGCTATTTTTTCTGACAAATCTTCCTCTTGATTTATGCTAATATTATCTTCAACCTCACCAAATTCATCTGCTACTACTATCCTACAATTAAGTTTATCCTTAATTTTTTCTAACTTTTCCTTTTGAGTTTTGGTTGTAATTATAACTGCATCACATAAAGAACTCGCAACATTAATTAACTTATTTCTACTTTCTATATTCTTAGCTATTTCTAAAGGTACTGCATAATATTCATAAGCTATACATGCCCAAAAATAATATATGAAAAGTTCATTAGAATCAATTTGAAAAATAATTTTACTATTTTTATTAATATTATTTTTTATTAAATTATTTCCTATCTTTAGTGAATTCTTAAATATTTCATCATATGTAACATACTTCTCTTCTTTAACTGAAGTTACAAAAGTAACTCCTTTATCTTTTACATCTTTAAACTTTAAAAAAACCTCCCTCAAATTTTTCATTCCCTTTTCCTCCTTTTTTTAAATTACTTTTTAAAATTATATTCACATATTACTTTTTTTGTCAAGTTTAGAATTTTATGTTTACATTTTACTTTCTTCTGCCTTTATATAAAGTGTAAGGGTCATGCAGATGAGAAATTTTTCAAACTTTGCAGACTTCTATTAAAAAATTTAAATAAAAAAGGAGTGTTCAAAATGAACGAAAATTTAACAACAAACTTAGAAAGATGGATTTCTGAAACAAAAACAGAAATGCAATTAGAAAAGGCATTTAAAATGCCAAGCTTGAGAGGTGCATCAAATAATGGTAATGCTACTCTTACTCAAAAGGTAACAGCTACAGGTTCAAAAGCTGAAGAAGAAAGATTAAGATCTAAATCTCTTGATGGCTTTTTAGGTGGACTTCCAGATGGTTCTTCTCTAGATGATGATAATCAAGAACAATTATTACAAGTATTTAAGAACAATCCATCATCTGGATGTACATCATTAATGGATATGGCAAGAGTTGCCGCTGGTTTTGATCCAACTGAACCATTTAATGATGACAACTTAGTTAAGTTTAGAAATTATTTGAAAAGAGTGGCTAATTGTCCTTTAATGACTATAAACTATGCTGATACAGTTAGCTATGATAAAAAAGTATCAGACTGGAATGATGCAATTAAAGGAATGGTAGACTTATTTGAAGGAATTGAAACTAGTCAAAAAAATAAAATAAAAGATTCTTTAATAAACTTAACAAAATGTGCTCTATCTCATACTAAAACTGAACAAAGCACAACTCTTTTCACTCAATCTACTATTAATGTAGATAATAGCAGTCTTTATTTCTATGCTTACTACTCATCAGTTAAAATAGTAGCTGATAAGAAAAAAGGTCATACTGTAGTTCAAAATAAGTTTAATATCTCTAGAATAAAATTAAGATTCTACACTGAATATTGGCCATCATATGCTGAAAAAGTTATGAATGCTCATGTTAAGTCTTTTGATAATTGGTTAAATGATAACAATACTCCAGACGGAGATAACATGCCAGATTTATTCTGTTTTGCAGGTAAATAATAATTTCTATTTTAGGCCCATTATTATTTTAATGGGCTTATTTTTAGAGGAGGAACTTTTATGAATGAAGAAGAAAAAATTATTGGTGATGAATTAAAAGATTGGTTACAAACTCAAAAAAATACTATTGGAGAAGCACAAGAAAATAATTATCAAGTTAGTAGTTTAAGAGGTACTGCTTCCTTGCCAAGACTTATGTTAAATGTTACTGAAGTAGGCCCTGTTTCAGCTACTGCAAGAAGCAGATCTATGCAACTTAAAAAGATTTTAAATGGAAGAAAGAATTCATCTAATTTAAATAATCAAGAATATAATAATTTATTAGAAACTTTTAAAAACAATCCTTCTTCTGGATTTACATCTTTAATAGATCTAGCATTTAAAAGTTCTAATATTAATTTAACTGATGGTCTTCAAGGATTTGAAGTAACTCGTATGTTAAACTTTATAAATAAACTAGGTTCATGTCCATTAGTTACTCTTGCCCATTCAGATAGAATTCATTATGAAAGGAAAGGTAAAGATTGGAATACAACTGTAAATCAAATTGTAAATTATTATGTTGGTGTTTCTGATGAAGATAAAACAAAAATACGTAATTCACTTATAAACCTGACCAAAGTAGCTATTTCTCACAAAAAAGCTGAACAATCAGAAAATCTATTTACCCAAGGCTCTCTAATTGTAAATAATGATTATATTTATCTTTGGCTTTTAACTTCTAATGTTACTGTTGTAGCTCATAAGCAAAAAAAAGGAACTGTTGTACAAGAAACCCTTGATATTAATAGATATCAATTTAGATTTTCTATTGCAAACTGGAACAAGTATTATGCAGAAATTGTAGCAAAAGAGCATATAAATTCAATGGATGATTGGCTAAATGATAATAATACCCCTGCTGGTTCTTCTGAAGTTTTACTTACTTGTTTTATGTAGTTTGTGAAGTTTATATTTCTTAATAAGAAACAGAAAATCATATTTAGCCATAACTAAAAATAGTACCTATAAACAGTATACTTAAAAAGCTTCTATTTATAGGTACTACTTTAATATAAAAAGTTTTATTTATTATTTAATTGTTTTTTTAATTTTGCCATTTTTCTTTGTGCTGGTATTCCAACTAAACATATATCAATTAATCCTACTATAATTAATATAGTACCAGCCACTTTCATATTAACCTCTAAAAATTTACATACTAAAATAGCTATTATCATAAGTACTCCAACTACTCTAGTCATTGTCATTATTTTTTTTACCTTATTAATTTCATTTAATATTTCATGTTCCTTCATAATCCACCTCTACTTAATCATTTTCTTTGGTATAAATATTCTTATAATTAAATAATTGCATAAAAAAATGAATCCTATTATACTAATTCCTGATATCACTATAGTAAACATAGAAACTGTATTATTTAATATAGCATTCCCCATTAAGAATGGAGCAGTAAAAGGTATATATATGCAAATCTTACTTAATACTGAACCTGGATTTGGTATAGTCATATAAGCTATAACAAATGCTACTACAAGTATTACTGTAACTGGTAATTGAGCAAATTGCATCTCTTGTTGATCATTTACAAATATACCAACTATAGCGTATAACAATGTGTATATAATTATTCCTAATAAAGATATAATGG
>CAKVLD010000058.1 GCA_934755305.1 uncultured Clostridium sp.
GGATAACAGGCCTCAACACCTTTATAATAATGCTCTGATCCAAATGAATATAAATATTTAGGATCATACTTATATAAATCTAATCCACCTTCATCTAATATTCTTCTTATTAGTTTATTATTTTTAGATGAATCACTTACAAATATCTTTTCAAAATACTTACTTCCACTTCCACTAGTTGAATACCATGTAGTCTTATATTTAGTAACGGTTTTATCGCCTTCTTTAACTTTATAAGAAGTTACTTTCCCACCTTTGCCTCTATAATAATACCTAGTATTTGCATTGTAACTCCAAGCTGGGCTATAATTAGGATTTAATTTTCCTTCCTGATACATTAATTTAAAATCCTTAGGTGCCCAAAATCTTGTACTTACCCACTTTTTAAATATTTCATCTACCTCATATTTATCCTTTCTAAAAGGTATAATACAATCCGGCTCCATAAAATTTTTATCTTCTACTACATTAAAATTAGAAGAGCCACAATATGTACACCTAATTGTTTTAGCTAAATAAGGAACAATGCTAACACTACCACAACTTTCACAAGAAACACTTTTTTCTTTATTCCTATTGCTATATTCAGCCCACTCTTTAGCTTGTGATAATCTATGACTTTCTATATTTTGACTCTTTATTATTTCTTCCTCACATCCGCAATATGGACATTTAATATTTTGATATTTTATACTAAATTCTAAATCACCCCCACATTGACTACATGTTATATCATTGCGAGTTATCATTATAAATTCCCCTCTTTACATAAAGGGCTTGAACCAAAATCATTTTAGAAAATACTAATAAAATACTAAATATGCTTTTAGCTTTTCTAAATATATCTTGATGCAACCCCTTCATTATTTTTATATTAAATTTTATTGTTCTCCATAATAATACTTACTTCCAGTCAATAATAGCAGAGTATATAAGACAAATATCATTTCAAATAATGTTACTAATATTGATAAACTTGTAATAATTTTTATCAAATAAACTATTACTGCAAATGTTAACTAATAAGCTGAAAAATCAAGTACAGCTTCTTCATGATCTACATTTATCATCATTGCAAAAAATCTAAATATTAATGCAAATGATAATATTGATATAAGTAAATTAGCAAATGCTATTCCTCTTATATATGGGATGAAGTTTATTAATTTTCCAACAACCTCAATTACAAATAACGGTAGTATAACATTTAAAAACAATTTTCAGCTATATGGTATTAAATCCTTAAATGCTAAACTAAAATATTCTCCTATTGATACTACTCTTTCTTCTTCTGCTAATATTTTAAATGCTCTAAAATTAGCATTAGAAACAATAAAAGTTGTAATTATAAATGCGATAATAGATAATATTGTGGATACTACAGTTAAAATAATAGCCATTACTAAATATCCACTATCATAATAATAATATCCATTAAATATTGATTGGATTATATCTGTTATACTTGAGAATGTTAATAATCCAGCTCCTCCAAGTAATATCTTAGATAAAAAACTAATAATTGCTTTTATAGGCATGAATATTGCTGTAATTATTAATGATATAATTAATATCTTATATCCTCCACCGTTTTTTATAACATTCCACGTAGGTCTTATTTTTTGTAGTGCATCTTGTACAATAGTACTATTTTTAAAATTATTAATATATTCTTTTATCTCCATTATTTACCCCTTTTTTAAGTTATATTTTTATTTAAATTACACAAAAGTATTTAAATAATGGTTACTTTTTTAATCCCTTTATTGTTCCTAACCCCATATTAATTAAAGAATTTTTTACAGCCATTATTACCTCTTTTGTCATTAAATCATCAACTTCATCTTTTAATTTATCTGATAAATCAAAAGCACATGCATAAACTAAAAATTTGCGCCAAATTATTATATCTCTAGTTCCCCTATCTTCAAATTTACCATAATTATTTAAAAAAGTTCTAAAAGATGCCCAATTAATAAAGGCCTGTTTTCCATTTAAACTCAACTCTTTATACAAATTATTTATAGATAGCTTTAGCATAATAATAATTAATATTATTATAGGAATCATCATAATATTTAAAAATAATTTCATATTATGCACACATACATAAATCCATGTAATAATACTAATTATCGTAACTGCACATATTTTATCTTTTACTGACTTTTTTAAATTTGAATTATAATATCCATTTTCCTTTAATTCACTTTTCAATGTAAATAGTATTCCTAAAGTATCTACTGTAACTTGATTAGAATTTAAATTCTCATAAGATACTACTCCATTTGAATCTGCAAAATTTTGAATTAAACTTCTAAATATCATAATCTGATACTTCCATAACTTATCATTATGATCTGGATATCTTAATATATGAACCTTTAATTTTCCATTATTATATGAAGACTTTAGTATTCCTTTATTAATAAAATACGCTATTTCAGCAGCTAAACAATTATCAAATATTTTTATCTCTTCTAGAAGTGCACAAGCAGCGAAAGGTGGTAAATCATCTGGCGTATCCTCCCAATACTTTTCTTTTCCTCTACTTCTCTTCTTTATAAACATAAATCTAATAAGTAAACAAAATATAACTATTAATTGTATACCTATAACAATAAACCATAAAATATTTTCAAGTTTCATTAGAATTTTACCTCAATATTTCTTCTAACTTCTTCATTAACGTTAAATAAAGAACTTTCTTTAAAACCAAATATTGCAGCAAATATATTATTAGGAAACATCATAATTTTATCGTTATAGTTATTTACTGTATCATTATAAAACATTCTTGAAACAGAAATTTGTTCTTCTATAGTACTCAAAGAATCCATAAATTTCAAATATCCTTCATTTACTTTTAACTCTGGATATGATTCATGTAATGCATTTATGCTATTAAATAATCTTTGAGTTTGTTCTACAACCTTAATTTTCTCATCTATGTTCTCTGAGTTTTTATAACTATTCCTAGCCTGTACTATTTTTTCAAAGGTTTCACTTTCATATTTAGCTGCCCCTTTTACCGTTTCCACAAGATTTGGTATTAAATCAAATCGCTTTTGTAACTGAACATCAATTTGAGCCCAAGCATTTTTCACTCTATTTCTTGCTTTAATTAAATTATTATAATTTGAAATAATCATAATAATTAATATAATAACTACTAAGAATATTATCCATTGCATTACAATCTCTCCTTATATTAAGTATTTTTATATAATTATAAAATTATATTTTAATATTAATTGAATTATAGTGCCTATAAATATTGATACTGCAAAAGGAAATCTATTGTTTTCTATCCTAGGAAACTCTATTAAACTTTTTCCTAAAATCATAGCACTAAAATAAAAATATATTCCTTTAATCATTTTAAATAACTGTTTTGAAATAATTAATTTCACTATAATTACTATCCCTGTACTAAATACAGTATACATAATGTTATTTATTACGAAGTTTAATCCCATTATTGAACCTATGGTACAAAATAGTTTTATATCCCCTGCACCAAGCATTCTCATAACAAAAAAGATAAATAGTATTAAAAATGGAATTATTATTCCTAACAATGAATCCTTTGCTCCTACTATACCATTTGTTAAAGTTGACATTACTAATCCTAAAATTAATGCAATTAATAAATATTTATTTTTTATTTTATTTTCCTTTATATCTGTATAAGCTGATATTGATATAATTAGTACTAATAATACTATTTTAATAATCATTTTATTTTCCTTTACTCACTTTTTGCAAAATCAATATTAGATGTTTTTAAATAATAATAAATAGTATCTTGTCTTATAATAATTGTTTCATTAATGCCATTATAATCATTAACTATTTCAACTCTACTAAATTCTGATGTTACCTCATTTAAAAACTCATTTATTATTTTATTAATTTCACTTGTATCTCTATCTTCTATATCTGTAAAAACTTTAAAAAATTCATTTTGTGGCATTTTTGAAAAATCAAATAAATTCCCATCAGTAAAATTATCTTTTTCAATACTATACCTACTTGTTAATTTAAATGAATATTTTTCATCATTATTATTTTTATATGTATATATTACTTCACCAAATGAATTTTCAATAATTTCTTCCGCCGTATATACAATTTTATTATCAGTAGTATAAGAAAATTCATTTTCATTATATATCTCAAAATTGTTTAACCCTAAATCATTATATATATTTTTCACCTTTTGTATTATTTCTGAGTTTCTCAAGTTAGCTTCATTTATAGTTAATTTTTCATTCCAATTTATTGAATATTCTTCTTCATTTTTCTTATTTTTTTTCATTTTATCAGATTTATTTAAAATATTACTAAATATACTATTTCCACTTGATTCATGTTCCTGATTTATCTCTTTTGTACTATCATCAATTGCATTATTAAATTTAAAATCTATTACTAAAAAAATAAGAGATAATATTATTATCGTAATTAAAAAAACATCTATCTTTTTCATATTTTTACCTTCTGTCCCCATTTTAAACATTATTACATATTATTAGCAATCAACAACAATATTACAGAAAATAACATAAACGGAGTAAAGGGTAAATCTTTTTTTCTATTAGAAAAACTTTTAATTATCATTATAATTCCAACAATAAAAACTAATATGCTCGATATTATTAATACTGCCATTAATCCCTGCAATCCTAATATAAATCCTAAAACTCCAATAACCTTAGCATCTCCCATTCCAAAACCATTTCTAGTTACTTTGGATAAAAGCACAAACAATATCAATGATGTTACACAAGTTAATATCTTATCTGAAATAACAGAAGTATTGCTAATAAAAGTAGACATTGCCGCTAAAATAATCAATATTATAAAAAGCTTATTATCTATTGTTTTTGTTTTTATATCTATTTCACAAATTTTATATAATATAAATATTACAAAGTAATAGAAAACAAAGAATGTATTAAAGCCAACAATTAACCCTAATATTAATTCAATAAAATTTATTAGTATCAATGACTTATCCTTATAGCTACCTTTTACATATAATAGTAAGTCATCAGTGTTGTTCATTATATATCTTTCAAAAAATGTATTTAGTATTATTGTAAATAAAATAACACCTATCCCATATAATATTAGCAAAATTACTACCTCATCTCCTTTAATTTCCTAGCCACGGTACAATATAAACTCTATGTTTCATTTCTATAGGGTCTACATCAAAAAATATATTTCCTGGATCATACTCATATGAAACAATTATCTCTATATAGCTTTCATCATCACTTATTTTACAAGTTGTTTCATCAAATTTTATTCCATCTTCTCCACCTATAATCCCAAGTGCTTTAATAGATTCTTCTGCCCCATTTCCATTAGTAATGTCTAATATTAAATTATTTTTAGCTAAGCCTTGTACATAATTGTTAATCTGTGCTTGTACTGAATCTCCTGAAAATAAATCAAATAATGCAAATAGACTATATGCACTATACTTTGGTAAATCATCTCTTATAGATTTAAAAAAATTATAAAAATCACTTGAATTACTTTGTCCTATAGTAGGTAAATTTGAATTTGATGATGAAAACATATTAGTAATCTCTTTAATTAACGCTACTGTAGTTTCCGCATTTTGTGAGCCATCATTAGCTGTAAGTTTTGCTAACACGCTATCTAATCCCGTAGAAGATAGATAAAAACTTTGACTTGAAATTTGCTTTGCAGTGTTATTTATACTGCTTTGAACTGAATCGTAAACCATAATCATTTTCGCAAAATTTGTAAGTGTTAAAACAAAAAATACAAATATAGGGATAACAAGTGCTGCCTCTATACTTAGTGATCCCTTATTTTTTTCCATCTAACCACCTCATTTTCATTATAATTTGTTAGAAGTAAGATATAGTATATCTCACTTCTAGAAATTAAAATTCTTATTTTACTTTTAACTAACCTCACAATTAGATTTTATGAATACCTTTAAATGATCAATTTAACTCATACTCCCCTACAAAATATTCTCTAAAATCAAAATATCTATTTTTTACTTAACTTCGTAATTAGATTCTATAGTCACTAATAAGCAATCAACTGTTCCCATATAAACACATATATCATAATTACCTACTTGAATATTTTCAGACACATAATTGTCATCTGGATTATCTATATATTTTTTAACTATCTCATCAATATTTTTAAAATCAATATTTTCATTAGTTATTACTTTACTATACTCTGAAACTATTGTTTCTGATAAGATCATATCTGATTCCCATTTAAGTTCAATAGCCGCATTTACAGCAAACTTCGAGGTTAAATCATATTTTGAAGCTGTAATACTTTTAATATCAAGACCTTGTGCTATAGCTATAGTATCATTAAAACTTAATTCTGCTACTTCAACTTCTTCATTGTATACATTTGACTTTTCATATGGCAAATTATATTTATTATAAAAACTCTCTAATCTATTTATTGTTTCTTCATGTATTTTTATTGCTTCATCTTTAGATATCTTATTTACTCCTGTATTTTTATCACTTTCATTATTATTGCCATCATTAATACTTTCACTTATTTGATTATCATTTATTGCTTGTTCACTTTCATCTTTAGCTTCACCACATGATATTAATGTTAAAGTCATTACTGATGCCATTATAAGTGTTATTAAACGTTTTTTCAGTTCTTCATCTACTTTAATCATATCCCTTATCAATTTCTATTTTATTTATTTTAAAACCACCATTACTTGCATTTGCATTAAATGTATCTACATTGAACCATTTTTTAATGTCAGAGCCTAATGCTGTTTTAATTCCTACAAAATATTCTCTAGAATCAAAATGTCTATTTGAATCATTAAGATTTGCATATATCAAATTCCCTGCTCTTGAAACTAATTTATCCTTACTAGAAGCAAGTAATTGTATTCTAAGCATATCGGTATAATCTAATACTATTACACTTTCTGGTTTGTTATAAGGTTCATCTTTTAACTCTGGAACCTCTACTGATATATTTACTTCAGTGAATGATCCTATTAAATTGTTAAAATTATCCTTATTGTAATATTCTATTCTTTTTCCGTCTATAGAAAAATCACTAACCCATTCTCTTGAATTCTTTATTAAAGGAACTTCATATCCTCTAAGAATATCCATTAAATCATATCTAGTTTCTATTGCAGTCCATCCAAGTATTACTGTCCATTTTGTTACAGAACCTAATCCAAACAACCAATTTCCTGCTGTTTCAACAGCCCTAAGTATGTTCATTTTATTACTATCATTTAGCAATGAAATCAAATTCAACACATATCTTACCGCTGTAATCTTAGTTGTCATAATACTTTTATTAGTAAAATCACTATATGTTGATACGTTATTTATTATAGCTTCAATTTCATTTTCAAGTATTGTGTCCCCGGAATACTCAACTGGCATTCTGGTATCAGTATCTACCATACCTTTAAAATTAGTCATAATATATTCAACTAAAAAGGCTTGATCCATTAATTCATTTCCTGCGCTAGACATTAAATCTGCAATTATTTTAAATATGGAACTATCTACTCCTATACCTCCATTTGTTTCAAACAAACCATCATTATTTATAGAATTATTATATTCATCTATAGTCATATCTTTAGGAACCATTTCTGATGAATAATTACTAGGCATTCCACTTACTATACTAGAATCTATAGATTTATCTCCTGGCAAATTAGAAAGTATACTAGTTAAACTGTTACTATTCAATTTAAGCTTTTTAAAATAATTCCAAAAATTTTTTGCACCTTCCGTAACTGTTGTAACAGGATCAATATTGAATACTATTCCATCAATACCTTTATCAGTTACTAATGAAGTCATATTTTTTAATTGAGTTAATTGAGTTGATAAAGAATTTTTCAAAATATCATTATTCTGCAATCCCTTAACCATCTTTTTAGCAATTTCAATATATTTTTCTTTACTGATAGAATCATTCTCACCTAATCCAACAGATGCTTTAGTACTTTTAAAATAATTTTCTAACTCTTTATATTGTTTTTCTGTTAAAGTATTAGCTCCTATAGTACTTTCAATCTCATCCATTCTTGATGAATATGTTGCAACATTACTTAAAATTATATCTACTATTTTCTGACCATTTTTAAAATTATCATTCAATGATTTTAAACTTAATGATCCTAATTTTGATTTAACTTCATCAATATCTTTTTTTATATTTTGATAATATGTTTCACCTAAGTTTTTTGCAGTAAGATGGGTATTCTCATATTGTGCTATTTTAGAATCTAAGTCCGATTTATTTTCATTAATATATTCAATAGCTTCTATTCCTTTTTGTAATTTCTTTTTTACACCATCAAAATCTAATGAACTTTTAAATTTATCTATTAAATCATCAGTCCAATTATCTAGTTCATTTGATAGCATACTACTTAAAAGTTCTTCATTTTTTTTAACTACTTCTACTTCTGCATCCTCCCCATTTCCATTTTCCGGTATCTCAACTTCTGGTAAAGGATACTTATCATACGCTGTTATAATATATTTCATATATTTAATTGTTAATGCATTAGAAATGTTTATCCCTTTTAAATCAAATGATTTCATTCCATATACTGCACATTGATAAATGAAATTTTTTGTTCCCTCCGCTAAGGATGACCATTCTACCCCTGTTATACTATCTACATACTTAGGTATAAAAGGAATGTAACTATAATTTTTAAAATATATAATAGCAATATCCATTAATGCTTTTTTAGCATCTTCAATATCTTCCAGTTTTTTTTCAAATTTTGCTATAGTTTTATTTAGTTTTTCTAAATCATTTGCTGCATCAGATTTTTCAGCAACTTTGCCTAGTTCAGTGAATTTAGTTAATGCTCCTAATACTAAATTTGTAGGACCTTGATATTTCATAGCTCTTATCATTTGTTCTTCTAACACATCTTTGTTAAATAAGTTTCCTCTAAATTCTACATCTATATCACTATCACTTATCTCAAAACCATAAAAGCTATTAGTATAATTATCATCTGTATATAGATTCTTTCTTATAACTTCTCTAATCTCAGATTTCATTTCATCATTTCCATTAAATGCTAATAATCCGTAATTTTCATATAAATCACTATCATAATTTCCAAGTGACGATTCTATTGCATTGGAAGCTGCCATATTTACCTGATTTCTAGCTCCAACAATCCTAGTGAAATCTATCATACTAAAAAAGAATGTTATTATAATAGGAATTATTAATGCAACAAATATGGTTATTGATCCTTTATTATTGGAAGTACTCACCGAATCCCTCCTTTACCTTTTCTATAACATCCATAATATTTCTAACTGTTGATCCATCTGGTAATTTCCATTTAATTATCTGCTGTATTGACTCTGCTAAGTTACCAGCATAATTTACAACTCTAAGTCCTTCTGCTGAATTAGCAATCTGTATATTTTTTCTATATTTTTTACTTAATTTAGCATCAGAGTTAAATAACCTAAACATTCCTTCAAATGGCATTTTAAAATCACAAGTTACTTCAATAGTTACATAATCATAAAAAACTGTCCATCCATCATAAATATCTACATAAGTGTCAACCGTAATCGGTATCCTTAAATCTATTTCTTTTTTTATAACATTTTCAATTTCAGATATTAATGAATTCCTATCTGAACTTTTATACATATCTAATGCATGAAATTCACCAGTTCCATTACTACCATTCCATTTGCTTACTATATTTGTAGTTGCATTATTAATAACCATCGATGAATGTAACATAGAATAAATAGTAATACTAATGAATATTATTATAAGAATTAAAAAAGTAATAAAGGGAATTATTAATGCAGCCTCTATAGTTAGGCTTCCCTTCATTTTTTCCTTTTCTCTTTCTTCTACCATATTTTTCTCCTAATACTTTTTTAATTTATTAAAATATTCGGTAACCTTACATAACTGTAAGTTTACCGAATTAATTATTTTAGACTTATTGCCCCTCTGATGTCATTGGTGTGTTAATCTCATCTATTTGAGTATCAATAGCTCCTTTTATCTTATTAAAGAATGCTTGAATAGCTCCCTTAAATAAAAATGCTATACCAGCTAAAATTACCAATATTAGTACTATCTCAATAGTAGCTAATCCCTCTTCTTCTTTAAAAAATCTCGTCAATTGGTTTTTCATTATTTTTTCCCCCTAATCTCTTTAAATATTTATATTAATTTTACTTAATATCTAAAATGCAAACATCTGCATAAGTGCAGGTACAACTGTAATTATAAATACAGCTAATAACATTAACATCATTGGAAAAAGTAACTTAGTTGAAGCTTCCTCTCCCTTCTTTTTTGCTAGTGATTTTCTTTCAAGCCAACACTCATTTGCTAACATTTCAAGTTTATTAGTCATATCAGCAGAACCTTTTGTTATATTCTGTAATACAATTGTTGAAAATTTACTTATTTCATTCACCTTACATCTTCTTGATAAATTCTTTAAACAAACCTCCCTTGTAATGTTAGACTCCATATCCTGAAATGTCTTTTTGAATTCATAATATAAAACTGAGTTTTTATTTGTACTATTTAACACTTTTCCCCAAGCATTCTCGAAAGTTAATCCTGCACTAATTAATAATGTCAATTTACTTAAAAACTCTGGAAAGTCATATTTTATATTTTGAGTTCTTTTTTCTATCATTTGATCTAACATCGTATCTGTTAGAAAATATGCACCAATAAAAGCTACTACTCCACCTAAAGTTAATGCAATTGAAAATGTTCCATTTGCTACTTGAAGGAAATAAATTGCTGTCATAAATAATAATGATATTACAACTTTATTTCCGGTATATACTCTAAATTTTTCTTTAGAATTATTACCATAAATTCTAATTATTTTTTCTTGCGAAGATTTATTTATTTTATTAATATTTTTTTCTCCGATTATATCATTTAGAGCCAATCCTATTGGAATAAACTCTTTTAATCCATATTCATCTTTACTTACATCTTCAACTTCTTTAATATAATCTTTCTTCTTCGCTATCTGATACAAAATAAAAATTAAAATTATCATTATAATAAACGGTATTCCAGCCATATCTACACCTCTATATTCATAATCTTACTTGCCCATAATGTTGATATTCCTATAATTATTAAAGCAACTGTAGATAGTACCCTTCCGATATTAGTATATAAATTTTGTAATAAATCTGGTGCCATAACTCCCATTAATGCAACTAATACAAATGGAATAACTGTTAATATTCTTGATTCAAACTTTTTACCAGATATTAAAACTGATATCTCTTGCTTTATTTCAATTTTATCTCCAATTACTTGACAAGAATTTTGAATAACCTTATTTAAATTACCACCAGTCCTTTTACATGACTCAAATATATCTGAGAACGTCTGAATTTCTTCTAACCCGCTACGCTCTGCAAAATCTTTTAATGCCTCTTCAATAGATTGATTTACATCTAATTTTCTATTAATATTCCTTAACTCTTCTAATATATATATATCTTTACCTTCACCAAAAATTAAAGCTATTTCATCACCAGCTTCTCTAAAAGAATTCTCAACTGATTTACCAGCACTTAATGAAGCGGAAATCGAATATAATGCTTCTTTAAACTGTAACAATAATTTTTCTTTACGTTTCTGAATTATTTCTTTTGTCTTAATTGCTGGATATTTTAATCCAATTAAAGATAGTAATGCTGCCCATATAATATGTTTATAAAATATATATCCAACAACAAATATTACTCCTATCCCAACTGCTGACCACATTAATTTTTCTTTTTTATTCATTATGTATTCATCATAATAAGTTAATGAACTGATTCTATTTTTTATATTTTTACCATTCGTAACCTCTTGTTTAAACACTTTTTTAGTATTAATTTTTTTACTTGCCTTAATTGGCTTTACCTTGGTTTCTTGAATCTCATCTTCAATAACTTCATACTTATTTTTGTTTTTCATCAATACAAAAACAACTAATCCAATAGTTAAAAGCACTATTACTGCCATAATAATGATTATAAGTTTTAAATTCATTATTTCCCCCTATTCCCCATTATAAATTCCACTCATCTTAAGCTTTTGGATATTATGGAACTTATTATTAGTTCTTCTTAATGTTGATATTACCTTAGTATCTGTTGAACCTTCTTCCTCAACAAACTCAAATAATGGATTTAATTGTATTTCTCCATCCTCTATTCCAAGTACTTCACTAATTTCAAGTACTTTTCTAGACTTATCTCTTATTCTTCCTATTTGAACTATAATATCAACAGCTGATGCTATTTGCTTTCTTATAGCAGGTAATGGAAATTCTGCACCAGTTAAAACCATTGTTTCTAATCTTGATAACATATCAATTGAAGAGTTAGCATGTCCAGTTGATAATGAACCATCGTGTCCTGTATTCATTGCTTGAAGCATATCTAACGCTTCAGCTCCTCTAACTTCCCCTACAACTATTCTATCTGGTCTCATTCTTAAGGAACTCTTTATTAAATCCCTTATGGTAATTTCACCTTTACCTTCTGTATTTTTATTTCTAGATTCAAGTCTCACTAAGTTTTCAACATTCTTAATTTGAAGTTCTGCTGAATCCTCTATAGTAATAATTCTCTCATCTTTTGGAATGTAATTTGATAAAGCATTTAAGAATGTAGTCTTACCGGAGCCTGTCCCTCCACTTATGAAAATATTATATTTTGCAACTACAAGCTTACGTAAAAAATCTGCTGCTTCCTGTGATATACTTCCAACAGAAATCATCTTCTCTATTGTGAAAGGTGTATCAGGGAATTTTCTTATAGTAACAATAGGCCCATTTAGTGCTATAGGTGGTAAAACAATATTTACTCTTGATCCATCCTTTAATCTAGCATCAACTATAGGACTAGATTCATTTACTTCTCTATTAACGGTTGATACTATTTTTTGAACTATATTATGTAGTGATTCTACACTATCAAACTTCATATTATATCTTTGGATTCTACCATTTTTTTCAATGAATATATCATCACATCCATTAATCATAATTTCAGATATCTCTTTACTATCAATTAATGGTTGTAATATATCCAATCTTTTTATTGAGTTAAAGATAGTATCAAGTAAAACTTTTTTTTCAGATACACTTAATCTCAGATCATTATCTCTTAATGCTTCTGATAATTTTTCTTTTATTATTTCTTTTATTTCCTCATCACTTAAATCTCTCTGTACATAATAATCACTTTGCAATAATTGCTTTATACTATCAGTTATTTGTTGCTCGATATTAATACTCATTGTTAAATACCTCCTACAACTCTAACTCTTGTATGATTTTATTCATATAATATCTAATAAAATCTGAATTAATAACATCCTGCCCACTTAATTTTCTTAATTGATCATTTTCAGGAATTATAGTATTAAAGTTAACATTATATTCACTATTTAAACCTTCTAATTGGTATTTTTCATTATTAATGTTATATAAGAAATAATATTTCTCTATTGTCCTTTGATCTCTATAACTAATATTGCTAACATACTTTTCTAACTTTATTAGTGATGTATTATCGCTAATTATTGGACATATTATATTTCTAGTTAAGTCTGATTTTAAAATCATATTGTATAGAGAATTATACTTTGATGACATATCTATAACTATATAGTTATATTTTTTTACTGAACAAATCCCCTCAACTAACCACTTTGCATCTTCTTCAGTCATATCTTCAATATCAAAAATACTCTCTGTAGGATTTAAATATGATACATTAGTATTCTTATCAACATTAATACTTGAAACTAATTTAGATGCAAAATTTTCTGCTCTATCTTTAACTTCAAAAATTACATCTGATAAGTTCTTATTATTTTCACCATTGAAATATAAATCAGTACTTTGTATATCTTCTAAATTTAAATAAAATACTTCTTTTCCTTGCTGTGATAATGCAACACTTATAGCAGCTGCTATTGTACTTTTTCCACTTCCTCCTACTGGTGAATAAATTGGAATTATAGTTGTTTCAGCATTGTTTGATTGTAGATTAGTTGTATTTTCCGGATTATTTTCGCTATATGCTCTTATAACCTTATCTTTAAAGAACTCTATGTCTTTATATTTGTGAATAAATTTTATATCATTTTCATCAATATCATAATCAACTAATAATATAATTGTACTTATTCCCATATTTTCTATTGATTTATCATACATTCTTTCATCAATTACTAAAACTAAGTTATCTTTATTTCTTATTTCTTTTAGTCCATCTAATAGCAATTCTTCATTTGAAAAGCAATTAATTTCAAATGCTGCCTTATATTCTGATGATATATATAAATACAAGCTATTTAAATACTCTTCATCATAGTCAGCAATAATTAAGTTTAGTTTTTTCATAAAGTAGTTTTCTCCTTATTATAATTTGAACGTTAAAACTAAATCTGGAATTTCTATAACATCTCCTATATTCAGTTCTTTTTTTTCACCTTCACTAAGTCTAACCCCATTTAGCTTAGTTCCATTTTTAGATTTCAAATCCTTAACAAAGTATTGATCATTATTTTTTACTATTTCAATATGTTGTCTACTTACACTTGTACTTGAAATATAATTTTTTAAATTTCCACTTCTACCTATAATATAATTATCCGTAGTTATTTCTTCTGTTCTTACCTCTTTACCGTTATCAACTTCTAAATAAGCAATTGTTTCAACTACTGTTCCTTCATCTTCAAATGTAGTTGGTTCTTCTACTATGTCAGTTTGTTCTTCAATACCTTCATTTGGTACAACAGGTTGTATTGGTTGTATCGATTGTGGTTTTTGTACTGGTGCTTGCACTTTTTTCACTTGTGCTTGTTTATTTGGTAATTCTACCTTTTTATCTTTATTTTTATTATTTTTCTTTTTATCTTCAGCTTGTACATTTAAAGTGCCTGCTTTCTTTGTATTCTTATCTACTTTTACTCTAACTTTTACTGTTTCTTTTTTGCTTGGATCTAATAAATTTTTAATTATTACACCATCTAAAGCTAATATTAATACTCCCCCACCTATCATTTGAACAGTGGTTACACCGTTAATTAATAATAATGATAATATTATTCCAACAAATATTGGTTGAATTATTATACTTGTAATTATTCTTGATGTTTTATACTGTTTTTTTTCTATAATTTCAAAATTATTTTCTTTATCACTACCATTTTCAGTACCATTTGGTTTATTGGATTTATCTACTTTATTCTTATAACCATCTACAGTTGATTTAGGTTCTTGTATAGGATGAGATACCGGTTTATTATTTTTAGCCTTTACTTGTGGTTCTATTGTCTTTTTAATATCATCATTTTTAATATTGCTATCTACTTTATTTTTATCTGATTTATTAAGAAGTTTACTACTTATATCACTTTCTATACGCTTAATAAAATCATCAATAATTAATCCACTATCTTCTACAATACTCTTAATACTAACTACAAATGCAGCACTATTAGATTGTACTTTATTATTTAAATAAGCATAGTCCATTAAATCCTTTACCATTTTCATGTAGCTTTCATTAATGTTTGAACAATAACTTTCTTTTAAAGGTATATTTATAAGTTTAATTTCTAAATTTTCTTTATTTATAAATATATTTTCTTTTTCAAGTATAAAATTCTCTACATTCAATAAACATGTACTGCTTCTTAGCAATATTTCAGATATTCCCTTAAGAATTTTTATTACTTTTTGTTTATCAAGCATATTTTTACTTATATATGTATCTAAACTTTCATATCCAGTGATACAATATCTTAACTTTGTATCTGCATTAAATTTTGATTTTTCAAGTGTTATAAACCCTTTTTCTGCATTATTATTAATCATATTAATTCTAAAGTCTTCTAATTGAACATCTCTTAATACTAATTCTAAGTATCTTTCTTTTCCATCTTCAATTAACTGACTTTTACTATCCTTGTACTTTATCATTTATTGTCCCCCTGGTAATAATTTTTATATAATAATATTAGAATTCGTTATTACTACACTATTTGTGACTTCGAAATAAGACGTTACATTTTCATTATCTATATCAGTTATCTCCTCAATAATTCTCTCAACTGTATCCTCATTTAGAATATTTATTTCTTCTGTTATTTCAGCAAGTACCTCATTTAATCCCTTATCTACTTTATTTACATTATTATTTCTTAGCTTTATTAATTTCTTTATCTTAAAAATAATTAATATTAATAATACTATACTTATTATCGCTATTAATAAATTAACTAACATATAGTTGTTCACTTTAATTATCTCCTTAAATTATATGTACATTACTTAGCTAATCTTTGTTACTATTAATGATATATTATCTATCTCACCTCTTGTTTTTGCTAAATTGACCAAAACACTAATATTATTATTTATAATATTTTCATTGGAAACGGAATTAAAATTATGTACTATTTCTTCTTTACTTATCTTGTGATAAAATCCATCTGAGCATAATAAGAACACATCGTCTTTTTCTACAGTTCCTTTTTTTATTATCATATTTGCCTTTCCTCTTACTCCAATACATTCAAGCAATGTATTTCTTTTTGGATGTACTTTAGCCTCTTCTTCAGTTATACTTCCCAGCGCTAATTCTCTTGCAATAAATGTCTGATCTTCTGTAATTTGAATTAATTTTTCATCTTTTAATTTATATATTCTACTATCGCCTACATGAAAAATCATATATATATTATCTATAATTATTAACGCACTCATAGTTGTCCCAAGCTTAATATTATTTTTTTCTCCATATTGTACAAGTTTTTTATTAACTTTACTTACTAAATTACTAATACTTCTTTGTATTTCTAATTTAAACTTTTCTTTCATTAATAATTCGGGTAATTCATCAGTAAACCATTTTGATAAATTTAATATTACTGTAGAACTAGCTAACTCTCCATTCGATAATCCACCCATCCCATCACATATTACAAATATTCCAATATTTCCTCTATGACTTTGTGCTATTTTAATAAGTAATGAGTCTTGATTACTTTCTTTTTTTATCCCAATATCAGTGTTGTACCCACATAAAAAATTCATTTTTCTACCTTTTCTTCTACTAACTACTATATATACTTCTGTATGACAAATTTTTTGATTTATATACATTTTTCGCCTTAACTAATCCTTACCAATTAATTATATATTATGCCCATAATTATTTGTGTAATATTTTGTCATAAAATAAGTTTTTATTAACAAAAAAATCGACATAATAATATGATTTTATAGTACTATTTTAAATTCTATTTTACTTTTTTAGAAACACATCTGTTTAGCTATAATTATTATAAGTTTCCGAGAATCCCCTATGCACTCTTTACTTATGTTCCAGTTCCACTCTATCTTGGGCATTAGAGCCTAAATATTTAGTTTTCTGCAATCTTTGATTATTCTGCGAAACTTTTAAAATTCAAAACCTCCTTTAGACTCATCCGCCCTTAGTAAGCCTTGTATGTAGTTCGTATCCCTCAGACCGAGACTTTGCCTCCGACTTCCTTCAGATTCTACCTCACGGTAGACACCCTTGCCATTGGCTAGTAGTTCCCACTACCAAGCCCACAACGGACTTTCATCGATTAGTGCACGCCCATGTTGGGCGCACTAAAAAAGTTGAAGTATTATAATACTCCAACTTTCTATCATATTAGCTTTGATTTAACTCTTGTTATGGCACCTGTTACATACTTTTAATTCTTAACCATAACTTCTGCAATGGAAGCAAACTTTTCTTCGTCCTTGCTGACTTCAACTAGATTTATTTCTTTAAATTCATTTTTAATCTTTCTTACTGCTTCCCTTAAAGCTTCCTCTTCTGCTGGTGTCTTATATTCCACTTCTAGCCATAT
>CAKVLD010000059.1 GCA_934755305.1 uncultured Clostridium sp.
TGACTTCAGTCAAGATGCGTTAAATTAAAAAATATAATTGCTATTAAAAATGTACTTTAAAGTAATAAAAGCGTGGCGAAGCCACTTTTTTATGCCTTTATTTATTATTCTCTTGAAATAGTGCAGGTAGTTCTTGAAAAAAGATAAAAGAGTAGTGTTAAAAAATATAGAAATATTATTAAAAAATTAAATAAAAACGTAAATATATAATAAAAATAATATATTTTTTTTGTATTTTAAGTTTTACTAAATGATAAATTGTTAAAAAAATAGTTTAAAAACGTAATAAATTTATTTAAAATGCTATTTTTATCCTTGTGAAAAGTAAAAAATGCTAAAAAAAATAAAATATTTTTAATAAAATATTGTAAAATATACGTAATTAATATAAAATGTAAAAAAAAGATTATTTGACATAAATATTCTTTTTTATAAATTTATAGGGGTGATAATATGAAAAGAAAAAAATTATCTACATTAATAGTTGTAGGCTTAATAAGTGCTATGACATTAAATAGTACATTAGGAGGAGTTGTAGCAAGTGCAGACGTACATACTACAAATGCTCAAGAATTTTCAACAGTTGATGAATTAAAGGAAGTTAATGATGGACAAGCTCCAGAAGTTTATTCTGATGCAGAAGAAAGCTACACATTTATTGATGGATCTTTTACTAATATAAAAGTAGAAGATGGAAAAGATGCTGTTGAATCAATAAATAGTGTTAAGAAGTTAATGGATGTTAATTATCCAGAAAGCGAATTCCAAGTAGCTAAAGTTAATAATTCAGAAGATCTTACATCATATAAGTTACAACAAGTATATAAGAATATACCTGTATATGGTAGAGAAGTAGTTGTAGTTACAAACAAAGCTGGAGAAACTACTTCAGTAGGTGGAAATTACTTAAGTGATGTTAAGGTAAGTACTACACCTAAAATGAATGCAAAAGAAGCTACAGTTTATGCTGCTGCTAAATATGGTTCAGATGTTAAAGTAGAATCAGGAGATTTAGTAGTTTATTCATTAAACGATGTTGCTCCTACATTATGCTGGAAGGTAACAGTTGTAGATGCTTCAACTGGTAATGTTGTTGATGAAATATCATTACAAAGTGGAACTGCAGCAACAGCTACTGGAAAAGATTTAGATGGAAAAACTCAAACTTTCAATGTAAATAAAACAACAGTATCATCAGGATGGTGGTGGTCATCATCTAAAAAGACAACTTATCAATTATATGATACAGTTAGAAAGATAAAGGTATATGATGCTTCAACAGGAAGAATTCCTGGTACATTAATGTCAAGTGATAATAATACTTGGAATGATCCAGCTGCTGTTTCAGCTTTAGTTAATATAGGAAAGACATATGATTATTATAAAAATAAATTTAATAGAAATTCTTATGATGATAAAGGAGCATCTATAGTTGCAAGTATTCATTATACAGAAAATGGACAAGGTTATGATAATGCATATTGGTCATCATATGATTCACAATTTGTATTTGGAGATGGATATAAATACTTTACACCACTTCCAAGAGCTTTAGATGTTATAGCTCATGAATATACTCATGCTGTAATTACTAATACTGCAAACCTTGCTTACCAAGGTGAATCAGGTGCTTTAAATGAAGCTTATGCTGATGTTATGGGTAATATAATTGAAGGTGACAATGATAGCCAATGGTTAATTGGTGAAGATATAATGAAGAGTGGAGCAGGAGCAGCTTTAAGAAGTATGTCAAATCCAGAACAATTCTCTCAACCAAGCACAGTTGGTGGTAAATATTATGTAAGTACAAGTAACCCTTCATCTTATAATGACTACGGCGGAGTTCATACCAATAGTGGTGTATTTAATCATGCAGTATACTTAATGTGGAAGAATGGTATAAATGACAAAGATAAATTAGCAAAATTATGCTACAACTCATTATTAATAATGAATTCAAGAACTAACTTCAAGAATTGTAGAGTAGCAGTATTAAATGCAGCTAAGAACTTAAATATGTCATCAAATGAAATTAATATAATTACAAATGCATTTGATGCAGTTGGAATTACTGCTTAATATAACCCTTTTTTAATCAATAAAGCCATGATAAAAAGTAAATTATTTTTATCATGGCTTTTTAATGTCTAGAAAATATAAATTGTGAGTCAAATAAGTGTATATTGTGCAAAAATATTGAAGTAAACCTTTAAATATGATATCATATGGTAAAAATTACAAAGGGGTGTGAGGATATGTTTTCAAACTTAAAATCAAATTTTTCTAAGTTTAAATTAGCAGTTCTTTCTATGTTAATGATGTTTATTATTAATATAATACCTGCTAGTTTTGTACAAGCGTCTGCTTTTATAAATGAAAATTTATTACCAAATCAGTATTCAGAAGAAAATGAATCTACTAATACAAAACAAGATATTTCTAGTAAGGAATCAGAACAAGTAGACACTAGTTTTAATGAAGTTGCAAACTATATTAAAAGAAATAAAAATTTACCTAGTAATTTTATTACCAAAGATAAAGCTAGATCTTTAGGATGGATAGCTTCTAAAGGAAACTTAGCAGAAATTGCTCCGGGAAAAAGTATAGGTGGTGATTTTTTTATAGATAGAGATAATAAACTTCCATACAAAAGCGGTAGAATATGGAGAGAAGCGGATATTGACTATGTTTCAGGTTTTAGAAATAACAAAAGATTAATATATTCAAATGATGGTTTATTTTTTAAAACAGTAGATCATTATAATGATTATACTAAAATGAATATATAGAGGATAAAAATGAATAAAATTATATTAGATGGTAAGGTGTTTTTAACAAAAGAAGAACTACATAAAATTTTAAAAAGTAAAATGAATTTACCTGAGTTTTATGGTAATAACCTAAGTGGATTATGGGATTTAATAACAGGATTCATACCCTTACCAATGACTATAGAGTGGATTAACTTTAAAGAAAGTCAAGTAAATCTTGGACATTATGCTAAAGATGTTTTACAAGTTTTTAAAGATGCAGAAGAGGAACTTGATGATTTTAAGATTATAGTCAAATAAAATATTTTAATAAAGATTTTACATTTACCTATGAAGAAAGTTAAATTAGAATAAGATTTATAAAAATAAAAAATGAAATAAATAAAAATATTTGAATAAAATCATAAAAAGTATATAATAAAATGGTAGATATATAATATATCTACCATTTTATTATTGAAGAAAGGATGATGTATTATGATGAAATTAAAGAGAGTTGAAATAGATATTGTATTAAAAGAGGAGGTAAAATCCCTTTAGTGATTAAGCCTCCTAAGAGTCACAGGTTAATATATTTTAGGAGGAAAACATTTTGAAAAATATAACATTAGAAGATTTAGGTTTAAGTGAAAGATATACTATAGAAAGTACAATGTATAATGAGAACTTACATTTAGCAAGAGTAAGTATACAGCATAAAAATATATATCATATTATTACAGAAGAAGGAGAAATGCTAGGAGAAGTATCAGGAAAATTTATGAATAATGTTACATCTCTTGGAGAATACCCAGCTGTAGGAGATTGGGTATTAGTAGATAGAACTAATAATAAAGGTGGAAATGCAATAATACACCATGTTCTAACAAGGAAAAGTTATTTTGAAAGAAAAGTAGCAGGTAGAAGGATGGACAATCAAGTACTTGCAGCAAATGTAGATACAGTATTTATATGTATGGCATTAAATAATAACTTTAATGTAAGAAGGCTTGAAAGATATATAGCAGTAGCATGGGATAGTATGGCAACACCAGTAGTAGTACTAACAAAAGCAGATTTATGTGAAGATATAGATGAAAAGTTAATACAAGTAGAAGAAGTAGCTATGGGAATAGATGTATTAGTTACAAGTAGTGTATCAGAAGAAGGATTTGAAAAAGTAAAAGAATATATAGGCAAAGGGAAAACAGTAGCACTTATAGGATCATCAGGGGTAGGAAAATCAACAATGATAAATAAAATCTTAGGAACCTGTGAAATAGAAACAACAGAAGTTGGAGCAGGGGATAAGGGAAGGCATACCACAACTCACAGACAGATGTTTTTAGTACAAGGAGGAGGGATATTAATAGATACCCCTGGTATGAGAGAACTTGGAATGATAAGTGGTGATCTAGAAAAAGGATTTAGTGATATAGAAGAATTAGAATCTAAATGCAAATTTTCAGATTGCAAGCATGAAAGTGAACCAGGATGTGCTGTAAAAAAAGCTATTGAAGAAGGTTTATTATCAGAAGAAAGATTAATAAGTTATAAAAAGTTACAAAAAGAACTAGCCTATAGTGAACTTAAAGCTAAAATGGCAGAGAAAGAAAAAATTAAAAATATGTTTGGTAGTACATCTGCCATGGGCAAAATAAGAAAGCAGATAAAGAATAAAAATAAGAGAAGATAAATAAAAAAGTACTAGGACTTAAGTTGGTCTTAGTACTTTTTCATATTTTGTGATTTATTTTTATATTATGCAATTTTGTTTCTTTTAGAAAACATTATATATCCAATTGACATTATAGCTAAAATAAATGGATAGAATAAATTAGGAATAATATCAAAAGCAGATATACTAAATCCACATTCATTTACAGCAGCAAGAGCCATAAGCATTTGTGCACCATAAGGTAAAATTCCTTGGAATACACAAGAGAAAGTATCTAATATAGAAGCAGCTCTCTTAGGTTCAATGCCATAATCCTTACTCATTTCCTTAGCAACAGGTCCAGCCATAACTATAGCAACAGTATTATTTGCAGTAGCTATATCCATAAATCCAACTAAAAGACCCATTCCAATTTGACCACCTTTATTACCTTTAAATATCTTACGTATATAATGTAATAATGCTTCAAAACCACCATTTTCACGTATAAGACCACATAAAGCTGCAACTAAAACAGTTACCATAATAGTTTCATACATTCCAGAAACACCATTACCCATATTAGTTAAAAGCTCAAAGAATGAAACACTACCAGTAATAAGATTGATAAATATTCCAGAAGCAATACCTAATATTAAAACAATAAATACATTAATACCAGCTAGTCCTAAAGCTAAAACCAATATATAAGGTATAAGCATTACTATATTGTAAGATTCAACAGCAACTTGGCCAATGTTATTATTTAAAGACATAACAATAATAATAATTAAGGTAACTATAGCAGAAGGAAGAGCAATCATAAAATTAGCTTTAAACTTATCCTTCATCTTACAACCTTGAGTATTACAAGCAGCAATAGTAGTATCAGAAATAAAAGATAAATTATCTCCAAACATAGCACCACTCATAACAGCACCAATACATAGAGGTATAGAGTATCCAGAAGCTTGTGAAACAGCTACAGCAATAGGTACTATTAAAGTAATTGTTCCGCAAGAAGTTCCCATAGCCAAAGAAACAAAGCAAGATACCACAAATAAAATAGCCACAGAAAGCCAAGCAGGAGTAGCAGAAAGAAGCATATAAGCTACAGCCCTAGCACTATCTCTACCAGTAACACCAACAAAAACACCTGCACATAAGAAAATTAAAATCATAGTCATAATATTCTTATCACCAACGCCTTTTGCCATAATACCAATTTTCTCATCAAAAGAAACAGATCTATTTTGCAAACATGCCACAAAGACAGCAACCATAAATACAACCACTATAGGTATATTATAAAATCCCATTTCTATTTTTAGTACATACTCAAAAGTGATACCAAGTCCAAGATATAATACTAAAAATACTAAGGCAGGAATTAGAGCCCATCCATTTTTACCTTTGTTCATAAAATCTCTCCTAAAAAATATTTTTATCAAAAAGTTTGTACATTTAACTTCAAATATAATAATACCATAAAAAAAGAATAAATATCTTGAAAAAATTTACCTGCATACTTAACAGATTATTAAAATTGTATATAAAATATAGCTTTAATTAAACTATTTAATAATTAGGAGAAATAAGAAAGGAATTTGTTGAATGCAAAGGGGGAGAAAATTGGTATAATAATAAATAAAGAAAGAGAGTTTGGAGTGATACTAAAATGATACGACTAATAGCATCAGATATGGATGGAACTTTACTAAATAACCACCATGATATAGACAAAGAAACAGTAGAAGCAATAAAAAAAGCAGAAGAAAAAGGAATAATATTTGCCATATCCACAGGAAGAGAATATGGAAATGTAAAATATGTACTAGATAAACACAATATAAGATGTCAATGTATAATTTCAAGTGGAGCAGAGTACAGAGATGAAGATGGCAACATTTTAGAGTCAATAAATTTAACAAAAGACACAACAAGAAAAGTCTTAGAAATCTTTGAAAAAAGCAAAATGTCATGTAGAATATTCACAAACAAAGGAGTTTTTGCAAATTCAACAAGAGAAAAAGCTCTTCAAGAGATTATCTTTAGAACAATAACATTTAACAAAAGCATAACATATGAAGAGGCAGAAAAAATAGCAGTAAATGAACCATTTTTTAAGAGTTTAAAATACATAGATGATATAGATGCTTTTTTAAATGATGAAATAGAGGTAAGGAAGTTTGTAGCCTTTCACAATGACATAAAATTAATAACAAAGGTAAAGGAAGAGATAAATGCTTTAGGAGGTCTTGCTGTATCTTCTTCATTTAATGATAATATTGAAGTTACTGACATTAATGCTCAAAAAGGAATAATATTAGAGAAAACAGCAAAGAAGATGGGAATAGATAAGAGTGAAGTTATGGTTCTTGGAGATAGTTTTAATGATTATTCCATGTTTGAGGTTTTTGAAGAAAGTGTAGCCATGAAAAATGCTATTCCAGAAATTAAAGAAGTAGCTAAGTATATTACTGATAGTAATGATAATTTAGGAGTGGCTAAGGCTATTATGTGCGTGGTTAATGGAGATCTTCATAGTATTCTTAAGAAGTAGATTATGTTTAAGAATATTTGATGCAAATGTTTTTTTGCATGATAAGAATATATGATGTAAATATTCTTTTGTATGATAAGAATATATGATGTAAATATTTTTAGGTGTAGCTAAGTCCTGGAAGGGCCTTGGTTACTTTGTTTTTAGGGTAGAAGGATAAAAATTTTAATTTTATAGAATATTTGAGAATATATTATGAAGATATTTTTTGTATGGCTGAGTCTTGGAGGGAGGCTTGGCCATTTTGTTTTTTGAGGATGATGTTTTATATTGCTGCAAGTGATAAGAGAAAAGTGGAATTAGAATATTTTTAAGGCATTAGACAACTTTACGGGAATTTTTAGTTGTCTTTTTGTTATTGTTATTGAAGGATAGATAAACAATTTGAAAAATATTTTATAAAATTACATTTTTTAGGAGGAAAGAGGAGAGAGGATGTAGAATATTTATTATATATGTGCGTTTGTGCAAAAAAAATAATAAGTATTTTATAGGGGGAAATAGATTTTTGAATAATATTTTATATCCATTAATTAGGTATTTAGAGCAAATTGATAAAGAAAAAATTTCTTTATTAGAAACTCAAATAGAAAACGAAAAGTATGAAAATTTAAATTTAATTTACAAGATAATAGTAGATTCAAAATTTAAAAAAAATATAAATAAAAAATATATATATAAATTAACAAATATATTTGATAATCAAAAGAAAACGTATTTTCCATACAAAGAATTATGTTTTGATGATAAATTTTTGATACGTTTTGAAGATAAAGATAAAGTTATTACGTATGAGAAGTGGGGGGCATATATAAATAAGGTTATAAAGGAAATTAATAGAAATAAAAATGATTTCACAAAGTTATATTATACATGTATGAAGTATTTTAGTAATATTCCAGCAGTCAATGTAGATAAGTGTTATTTATCTTTGTTTGATGTATGTAAAGTTACTTCGGCATTATCTAATTGTATGGAAAATAATTCAGATGATTTAATTTTAATTAAGGGAGATTTTTCTGGAATTCAAAAGTTTATTTATAAAACTAATGATGATGGTGCCTTGAAAAACCTAAAAGGAAGATCATTATATCTGACTATACTTCAAGATTTATGTGCGAAATATATTGTGAGAGAGTTGAAATTAGATATTTCTAATATTTTATATAGTGGAGGAGGTAACTTTTATATAGTAGCTAATTCTAGCAAAATTGATAAATTTAATAAGTTACATAAGAAGTTAAGTGAAATAATATTAAATTCTCATAAGGGAGAAATATACTTAGCTATTTCTTGTAAAAAATTCAAAATTGAGGATTTAGAAAACTTTTCTGAAGTTTGGAGAGAGGTTGGAAGTAATGTTGGAATTTCTAAAAATAAAGCTTGGTCTGAAGTTGGATTACAGGATAATTTTAAGAAGATTTTTGGCCCTTTTGATAAAGGGGGAAGTTTAGAAAAATCATGTAGGATTTGTGGTGGAATCAAAAGTGAATACAAGGATAATTGTGAGTTTTGTGATTCGTTAAATAGATTAGTCGATGTGGCAAAAAATAAAAGATATTATATTGAAAAAAACATAGATTGTGTCCTTAAAGAAAGTTATAAAAATATAGATGAAGTTTTTAATGCAATTGGATTTTCGATAGAATTTACAGATAAAATATTTAAAGCTAATGATTCAATAAAAATTTATTCAATTAATGATTTGACTGTTGATGAAGTGGATGGTTATGTTTTTAAGAGTATAAAGTTTAATTCTAAGTCTTTAGATGAAATTTCTATTTCAAAAAATAAAATAGGAGATAGAAAAATAGGAGTTTTAAAACTTGATGTTGATAATTTAGGACAATTATTTATTCAGACAAAAGATATTGTATCAGTTATTGGACTTAGCAGAAATATGTCTATGTTTTTTGAAGGATTTATTGAGCAGATAATATTCAATAATAAAAATTTACAATTAGATTTTAATGGTTTAAAGACAAATCTGAACTGGGAAGAAAAGATTACTATTGTATATGCAGGTGGAGATGATACCTTTGTAGTAGGTAGATATGATGAGTTATTTGAATTTTCATATATTCTTAGAGAAGCATTTAGATCTTATGTAAAGAGTGACAATAAGACTTTTACTGCCGGAGTTGGGATGTTTAATTCTAATTTCCCAATATTAAGGACAGCAGAAATATCAGAAGGGTTTCTTGATAAGGGAAAAGATACTGAAGAAAAAGATAAGATATGTTTTTTGGGACAAGTATTTGAATGGGAAGATTTTAAAGAGCTTATAGAGCTTAAAAATTGTATAGAAGAAATATTCATACAAACTAATAATAAATCTGTATTTGAAAAGATTAATAAGAGTACTAAAGGATTCAGAGCTATATTCAACAAGAAAGGAAACAAAATAAATTACATGAAGATTTATAAACTTGCATACTTTTTGCGTGAGTTAAAAAATGGTGATAATAAAGAAGTTGAGATTCTTGTAGATAATTTAGTTAAAAAATATGAAGAATTATGTTTAAAAAGTATAAAAGAGAATAAATTTATTAATAAGATTATGATAATACCATATTCAAATAAATGGGCCCAATGTAATTGTAGAACGATAGAAAAGGAGTTTGAAATAAATGAATAATTATAAGAAAAAATATAATAGTAATGATCATAATAAAGAATATGATGAAAACTATTTAAAAAATAATATATTGAAAATTTCTATAATGAAAGAAGATTATGATAATTATATAGATAATGCTAAGAAGTATGCAAAGTGGCTTAAGGAAAATGGACTTTCAACATCTCAAATAAGAAAGGTTTATAGCGATATTAAATATACACAAACTTCAATAGAGTTAAAAAGGTTAAGACCTAAACTTGCGTACATAATTGGAAGAAATTCAAGTAATAGAGGAATAAGAAGTTTCTTAAATATTTTAGACTGTGGATTAAAAAAATTAAATATAGAAGAGGATATAAATGAAATAAATTCTATTAAAGAGTTTGCTGAGACGATAGTTGCATACCTAAAATATTATGGAGATAAAGAATAAAGGGGAATTAATATGGATAATGTTAAAGGGAGAATAATAATAAAAAGTGATTTAGTAGTTAAAACTGGAATGCACATTGGTGCTGGTAATACTAGTATTGAAATTGGAGGTATTGATAGTAGTGTTATAAAGACATATAAGGGGGAACCATATATACCAGGTTCATCATTGAAAGGAAAGTTAAGAAGTCTTTCAGAGTTAGCTTATAATCATGTGAATATAGAAAATAAAGATAAAAATATAGCTAAACCATGTCAATGTGGTAAATGCTTTGTATGTAAGATTTATGGTGTTGGAGCTAACTATAGTAATAGTGATTTAATGCCTACAAGGATTATAGTTAGAGATGCATTCTTGAAAAAAGAAGTTGCAGAGAAAATGAAAAATAAGGAAGAGGACTTTAAAGAATTAGAGTTTTTATATACAGAATCAAAGTGGGAAAATACAATTGATCGATATAGTTCAAAAGCTAATCCACGAATATTAGAAAGAGTTCCTGAGGGAACAATATTTGAAACTGAAATTATATACACAGTATATAATGAAGAAGATATTGATAACTTATCTTATTTATTTAATGGCCTTAGGTTTTTAGAAGATGATTATTTAGGCGGTAATGGAACTAGAGGATATGGTAAAGTTTCATTTGAAAATATAAAAATATATGTAAAGACATTAGATAATTATACAAATACTTGCCAATACGCTGAATATAGAAGACTAGAAGATATTCCAGCTACATTTGAAGCAGACTTAAAAGGAAAGTTAATAAATAATAATGAACAATAGGTGAGTCTTTATGAAAAAAGTAATATTGAAGTTTAAAGAAAACACAAAATTTCATATAGGGGAAGAATTATATGATTATATACCTTCGGATAAACTATATTCTATGCTTGTAAATGCTTTATCATTTATAAATGATGAAAAAATACTTACTGATTTAGTTAATGATATAAATGATAAAGTTCAAATATCATCTGCTTTTATTGGAATTAGGATAACAAAACATAACAAATTTAAAGAAATTGATTTTTTACCTAAACCTTATTTTTTAGTTAATCATGAAAGTAAGACTATTGAAGAAGAGGAAAAAGAAATTAAGAAAAGAAAAAAATATAAGAAAGTAGCTTGGATATCGCATTATGTTTTCAATCACTTAAGTTTAGGGCTTGATATGAAAAAAAACTCAATTGATTATAGTTTTGGAAAAGGGATAATATTTGGCGGAAAATATTATATTGAAAATAGTGAACTTGAAGAGGATGAGTATAAGGCAATTGAGAATTATTATCCTGTGAAAAATCAGTTTATATCAAGAAACTTAATAAGTAGATATAGTAAAGAATCGGTTGATACTTATTATGAAGGATTTAGTGTTTTATGTTCAAGACAAATTAGCAATATAAAAATAGAACCGTATATGTATTTTTATGTAAAAGATGATGCGAATATATTAAATGAAAGAAGTTTGAAATCATTATTATTTATATCTTTAGGAGGGAAAAGATCAGTAGGAGCTGGAGTAATAGAAGATATTGAAATAAGAGAGATTAATGAAACAAATGAATTTAGTAAAAATAATAATTCTATAAAGTATGTAAACTTATCTATGGTTTATCCAAAAGAAAAAGATTTAAAATATATAGAAAAGTATGCATTAGAAAAAAGAAATGGTTTTATATTCTCTAAACATTCTATTAATTTGAAAAAACCTACAATAAGAATGATAAAAGAAGGAAGTATATTTAGCGATGTAATAGATGGGGATGTTTATATATATGAAGATGAAAGGTTAAAACATCCAATATATATTTTTGGACGAGGATTTTTAGTGCCATTTGGAGGTAGCAAAAATGAATAATGAAGTTTTAAAATTAAAAATTAAGACGTTAGCACCTATATCAATTGCAGATAATGATTCTAAAAATATAAGTCCATATATTAATGCAGTTTTAAAAGATAATGAATTAAATATCTTAGATATTGATAAAATTACAGAATTAATATTTGATGATACAGAAGCATTTAATAAATATTTATCTATATTAAAAAATAAAAGTTCTAATAGTAGGTCAAAGTATAAAATAGATGATTTATTGTGTGATAAAAATATTAATCTTAGTGAAGTGACAAAAACGGTTATTCCTTGTAAATCAAATATACGAAGTCTTATCCAAGTTTCTTCTTGTATCAAATCAAAAGGAAAAGCGTATATTCCAGGTAGCTCATTAAAAGGGGCAATTAGAACTGCAATTTTATATAATAGTATGGAGAAAGATGAATTATATAAAAATTTAAATACATTAAAGTACAAAGGTAATAATTCTTTTGTAGGTCAAGGGGTTTTTAGAAAAGAACCTCAAAATATACAAAGCGATATTTTTAAATATATGATTTTAAGAGATGCACTTAATGACAAAAAAACTAGTACTGCTATATATGAGGCTAGAAGCATTAATTTGTATGAAAATAAAGATTCAAAAGTACTAAAATTAGATATGAGACTATTATTAGAATGCATTGAAGTTGGAGAAAACTTTAATACTGAACTTATTATAAAAAATAAAAAATTTAATATTAAGGAAATAATTAATTCAATTAATAGATATTATGAGAAAGTAATTATCAAGGAAAGTAATGAAATTCATAAGTTATCTATTCAAGAAAAAAATAATATTTTGAATGAATATAATTTGTTATTAGATAAAATACGTAAGTATAAAGAGAGTCAAGATGGATTTATTATGAGAATTGGAAGATTAAAAGGTTATTTTAGTGATACAGTTACAGTAGATTTTAATAATATAGAATTATGTAATTTAGTTGATAAATATAAAGGCGTTAAAAGGAGAAAAAAGAAAGGCGAATTTCCCACAACTAAATGGTTTGTCAGCGATAATAATAATATAAAGGGAACATTTGGATGGATTGAGGTGAATATTAATGAGTAGTGTATTAATAATAAATTTAGGGAGTAATGATCTTAAGATAAAAGAAAATTGTATAATTCAATTAAAAGAATTATATGCTGATGATGAAGAAATGCAAAATTATTTAAAAAGCGAAGATTCAGTTAAAGTTAATTTTAGAGATTTAACAAAGAAGTTAGTTGATGAGTTTCCAAAAGGGATAGAGTTTGTAGAATTTCCTTTAATAAAGGCTGCCCTTAATAAATTAAAAAAAGAATTAGGTGAAGATAATTTAGAAAAGATTATATTAATGTCTACTAATCAAGATCATACCAAAGATACGCATTATTTGGGTATGTTGGTAAAAAAAATTCATGATGAAAGAAAAGATAAATCTAATATTGGATTGAACGAATTTTCACGATTACCTAAAATACAAATATCCAGTATAAAAGAAAACCCAGCTGACTATGATTTAATGATAGCTAGGTATAAAAATGAAATTAAGAAATTAAATGATATAAGTAATCTATATGTTGAAATTACTGGTGGAACACCAGCAATGGCATTCGCATTAATATATAATTCTACCTATGAATCATCAGGATGCGTAAAACCATTTTATGTAAATAGAAATATGACTAAAGCTATAACTCTTAAAGTTTCAGATTCATTAAGAAAAAAAAATATTGTTAATCAGTTAAAGATGTTGGTAAAAAATAGAGATTATAAAGGAGTACAAATAATATTGGAAAATAATAGACAAATATTTTCTAATGAATTAGATACTATAGAAGTAATTGATTTGTTTATAAAAGCAGCAACTTCAAGAATAGAGTTTGATTTTAAAAGTGCAGAAGAATATATTGATATAATTATTGATAAAAATCCTGAAAGTAGAGAAGTATGCAATGAATTTAATAGGTATATAACGAATATATTAAAAGACGATATAATCTATATATTAAATGAATTAAAAGATAATGCATTATACAAATATGAAAATGGTGCATATACTGACTTTTTAGGAAGGATTTTTAGAACACAAGAGGATATTTACGGCCAAATTTTAAAAAAGTTAGGTTTTGTAAATATAGATTCAAAAAGGAAAATAAGAATTATAGAAGATAGTTTGACTAATGAACAAAAAACTTATTTAAATAATACTGAATTCCAAAAAGGTGAGCCTTTAAATTACTTAAAGTGTGAATTAAATACAGAATCTATGAGGATTATATTAGAATACTTGTTGAATGAGAACGATTCGGAAAATGAATTATTTAAGATGTGTACTAAGCTGAAGAATTTAAAGAAACTTAGAAATGAAAGTATTTTGGCTCATGGGTTTAATGGAGTTAACGAAGAAAACATCAAAAAGGTTATAGGAGATATAAACAAATTTTTAAATGATTTGATTGCAAAATATATCGAAGTATTTGATGTGAAATTATATACAGATGATTTTTATTCTATAGACGGTAAGTTTAATAAATATTTATTAACTTTAATAGAGGAGATTTAATGTGAATTTTTATGAGTTAAAAATCAAGATTAATTTATTAAACAATATATATTTGGAAGATGTTTCTTTTGTGTTAGGTGTGTTTATAAATAACTCTTTATTAAAAAATTCTATATTAAAAAAGATACATGAAGAAAAAAGATATAAATATGTGTATGATTCTTTATACCCTATAGAAAAAGATAAGATTTATAAAAAAGGTAATACATATACTTTTAGGATAAGAAGTATAAGTATTCAATTACTTAATAAGATAGCTATGGTTATCTTCAATCATGAATATAATGGAGTAAGAGCTATTGATGTGGATTTAATAAATAGTAGTATTGATAAAATTAATGAGATTTATACATTAAAACCTTTTATTGTTACAATTGATAATCAACCATGGTTGCAAGATAAAGATACTATTGAATTGTTAAAAAAGCGATTGAATGATAATTTGGAAAAAAAAGTTCAACAAGTATTTTGTAATAATGAGATTAAATATTCAGAAAGTTTTATTGAAGAGATTAAAATAACTAACAAATATCCAATAAAGTATAAATACAAATCAATTATATTGTTAGGAAATAAAGTTAGTATAAAGATTAAGTCTGATAAAAGCAGTCAGTTAAAAGCATTAATGGCAATAGCATTAGGACTTGGAGAAAAGGGAAGTAGTTTAGGAGCTGGATTTTGTAGTTATAGATAATTAGTGAAATGATAATTAAAGATAATAATATAGTATATTTTGTATATAAATAAGGAGTGATTTTTCCAACCGATTAATATTTCTAAGAGTTCGTTAGACTTGTTATTTCAATGTTTTAGAGCTATTTTAAATATAATTTTTAAAAAGTAGCTAATCGGTTGGAAAAAATTTTGACAAATGTCTTTACTAAGAGGTGTAAGAGGAATATAATAAATTAAGGAATGGCTATTTTATTAAGGTTTAACAATAACATGGGATGTATTAAAACATTAGAAGTACATATACTAGTACATACATTTACACAGTTTAACAATAACATGGGATGTATTAAAACACGGATGTTGACGTAATATATTGGGCCGGTGATGCCGTTTAACAATAACATGGGATGTATTAAAACAATAACCTTTAGTGGTCATTTTTTTGCTATCTCTCAGTTTAACAATAACATGGGATGTATTAAAACATAATTTCCAATTGTGTAATTAATACTTTTACACGTTTAACAATAACATGGGATGTATTAAAACTTCTCAATTTGCATATCTATTTGTGTATTTCTATAGTTTAACAATAACATGGGATGTATTAAAACACTAATTCATTAAATATTCTTTTATTAGTCGTATCGTTTAACAATAACATGGGATGTATTAAAACGTAGTTGAATTTTTTTCAAAGTCCATAGTTTCTATTGTTTAACAATAACATGGGATGTATTAAAACTTATTTTTATCATCTTTAAACCAAGTATGGGATAAAGTTTAACAATAACATGGGATGTATTAAAACTCATTGAAAATATTTTTAATTTATTTTTTTAATATGTTTAACAATAACATGGGATGTATTAAAACGCTTATTATAATTAATAGCATTTTTAACTGATGGATGTTTAACAATAACATGGGATGTATTAAAACTAGGTATTTTATAATAAGCCGTTATATTGGCTCTTAGTTTAACAATAACATGGGATGTATTAAAACAATTTAAGGTCTGCGACGTAACCATGCCATTTATTTGTTTAACAATAACATGGGATGTATTAAAACGACATAATCTCACCTACCTTTCATTTAAAAATGCATGTTTAACAATAACATGGGATGTATTAAAACTATACTTTCAATTATTTTCATCTACTTCTACCTCCTGTTTAACAATAACATGGGATGTATTAAAACGAAGTTTTGATTTCAAAAAATAACCCTGCTATTTCGTTTAACAATAACATGGGATGTATTAAAACTCTTTATTTATACTTATTGCATCATTCATTTTTGTTGTTTAACAATAACATGGGATGTATTAAAACTTATTTAACACCTCGCTATATATACTCATTAATAATGTTTAACAATAACATGGGATGTATTAAAACATAAATAGGCTTACCATCAATCCAAGTACCACCTGTGTTTAACAATAACATGGGATGTATTAAAACTCGGAAGAAAGTCCCCTCGTATAGTTAGATAAAATGGTTTAACAATAACATGGGATGTATTAAAACTTCTATTTATTAGCTAATTGATAAGTAAGATAAGCGTTTAACAATAACATGGGATGTATTAAAACAATTATTTTTTTAAGTTATATAAAGAAACTAATGAGTTTAACAATAACATGGGATGTATTAAAACAGATATGCAAGATGTAGCGACATCATTAAGACGTGGTTTAACAATAACATGGGATGTTTAGCACAAACTATTAGTAATCCATTATAATCATTAAAAAGTAAGCCACACCTAATAAAAATTAACTCTTATACACATAATAAATTGGAAATTAAAATGGGTGTAAGAGGAAGTGTAAAGGGTGATAAGTATAGTGGATAAACAAGATATTATTTTAATGTATATTAGAGATCAAAAATCTAAAAGATCTATAGCTCGAGAAACTGGCTTTGCCAGGAAAACGGTTGATAAATATATAAATGAATATGAAAAACAACTAGTAGAATTGGGCATAGATCCTCAAGATAAGATAAAACGTCAGGAATTAATCAAAGAGCTTACAGATAAGCCTACGTATAAATCTTCACCAAGATTTAAACCTGTAGTAACTGAAAAACTTATTGAAAGAATTAAATTTTATTTAGAAGAAAATAAAAGAAAAAGATTAACAGGTCTATCCAAGCAGCAAAAAAAGAAAAAAGATATTTATGAAGCGTTGCTGGAAGAAGGTTTTAATGTAAGTTATACAACTGTTTTAAGAGTAGCAAATAAATTAGAAGCAAAGGCACATGAGGCATATATAAGACAAGAATATGTACCAGGTAATGTTGTAGAATTCGATTGGGGGACAGTAAAAATTCATGTGAATGGAGGTGCACTTAGAGAATATCAGATGGCTGTCTTTACATCTGCATATAGCAATCTACGATGGGCGAAGCTATTTCCAAAACAAGATTCTCAGTGCTTTGTAGAATCTCATAGTGATTTTTTTGAATATGTTGGTGGATCATTTGCTCAAGTTGTATACGATAACATGAGGGTTGCAGTACGTAAATTTATTTCTAAGACTGAAAAGGAACCTACAGAAGAATTATTAAGGCTTTCATTATATTATCGTTATAAATTTAGATTTTGTAATGTAAGATCCGGAAATGAAAAAGGTCATGTTGAACGTAGTGTTGAAGTAGTTAGACGTAAGGCTTTTTCTAAAAAAGATACTTTTGCTTCATTAGATGAAGCTAACGAATATTTATTAAATGTATGTGAAGGTTTGAATAACAAAACTACTTTGGGAAAGGATAAATCTCCTTATGAATTATTTTTAGAAGAAAAACCTACCTTATTACCTACTTTAGGTAAATACGA
>CAKVLD010000060.1 GCA_934755305.1 uncultured Clostridium sp.
GTCAGCGGAGTGCTTAGAATATTAGGCGTTTCAAGAAATGGATATTATTCTTTTAAGAATAGGAAACCATCCTTAAGTGAAAAGACAGTTGGAAATTATATGAGAGAATTAGGTATTAAAGCTCAGTATGTTAAGCCTTATATAGCTACAACAACCAATTCAGATTTTAGCTCTGAACTTAAAAATATATTAGATGAAAATTTCGCTCCTTCTACTCCTAATACTGTTTGGTGTACAGATATAACTTATATATGGACTTATGATGGCTTTGTATATCTTACAAGTGTTATGGATTTATACTCTAGAAAGATAATATCTTGGGTATTAAGTTCAACTCTTGAATCAAAGTGGATTGTGCAGGCTATAAACAAAGCTAAAGCAATAAGAAATGTTAAAGAAGCATTAATTATACATTCAGATAGAGGAATACAATATACATGTGAGGCTTATAGAATAGCAACAAAAGATATGATTACAAGTTATTCGAAAAAGGCTTATCCATGGGATAATGCCTGCATAGAATCCTTTCATGCTCTTATTAAAAGGGAGTGGATAAATCGTTATAAAATTTTAGATTACAAACATGCATATAAGCTTGTTTTTGAGTATATAGAAACCTTTTACAATACAGTAAGAATACATAGTCACTGTGGATATTTATCCCCAAATGAATATGAAGATAAATATTACTCAGAAAATATAAAAAATGCATGTTAACTATAAAAAATATAATAATATAATTTATCCGAATTTAATTTGTACTTTTTCTTGACATAGTACCACCCCCCTGTATTTATCAGTATTCGTGTGTCAAAAAGTTTTATAATTTCCTAAGCCTTAAAAAAAGTTATATCTTAAATATTAACTTTAAGATATAACTTTTTAAAATTTATTTTCTCATTTTCTTTTCGTAATTTCCAAATAAGGCTAAAGCTACAACACTAAATACTATTGGTCCAGCTACTTGGAATAATGTTGATACCCAATCACCTTGTTCTAAAGCTGGTTGAATAATTGTAAATACATTTGCAAATCCAACTGTAAATATTACTACGCATCCACATACTACTGCAAAAGTTTTATTCTTAAATATAACAAATGGCTTTACTATATCATCTTTCTTTTTAAATGAAATAAATGCAATTGTTAAGAATATAGTTGGAATTGTCATAGCAACATTACTCATTAATATTAAGTAATCTAAGAATACTGCAGCTGTATCTCCACCAAAAGATGCAACAACTATTATACCAACAACTACGGCACATTGAATCCACATAGTTTTTACTGGCATACCATTTTTATCAACCTTTGTCCAACTTGAAGGCCAAATTTCTTTCGGAGTACCTTCTATTATTTGCTTAAGTGGTGAGTAGATTAATGTAAAGAATGCACCAATTAAAGCTAAGAACATAGCTAGTCCAATATATCTAGCAAACCAAGTTCCTAAAATTGCAGCGCCATCAGCTGACAGTCCAAATACATTACCTAATTGTACACCTAAATTCTTAATAACTACATAAGAAACATTAGCTCTACTTACTTCAGGTAGACTTAAAATTTCTTGCCAGTTAGTACATAGACCAACCATTAATATTCCTATAGAATATCCTATTCCTATAACTATAGCTGATATCTTTATTCCTTTTGGAAATGTCTTTTCAGCATTTTCAGTTTGATCAACTAATCCACCTACAGCTTCAAGTCCACCATATGCAAAAATAGCATAAACTAGGAATGAGAATATAGCAAGTACTGAGGTATATGATGGATTTGGTGACTTAAAGAATGCTGATAAAGTAATTGGTTCAGCAGCAGTAAATCCATTTCCAACAAATACTATAAGAGCACCAACTAATAAAACTACATTTGCACTAGTTACAAAAATCCCTCCAACTGAAGCAATTTTAGAAATGCTCTTTAACCCTTTAGATGAAAGGTATGTAATAACTGTAACAAGTATTACACCTAAAATTGCTAAAGTCTTTGGTGCATTTAATCCGAAAATACTCCAAGTTGATGTCATATCAGCACCATAAATTAAATTTGATAATGGTACCCATATAGATGAAGATACACTAACCATCCATACTATATATGAAGTAAACCACATAAATGTACCTACAAAAGCAAACTTAGGTCCTATTGCTCTTTCCATCCATGCATATATACCTTTTTCTTCTTTAAATGCTGATCCAAATTCCGCCATCATAAATGCATATGGAATAAAGAATGCCAAAGCACCAAAAAGATACCATGGAATTGCAGAATAGCCCATTAAATAAAATGCTCTTGGTATGTTATTAAAGCCAAAAACCGAAGTGAAAATCATTAGAATAAGCGCCACTAATGTTAACTTATTCATTTGCTTTTTATCTTTCCCCATTTTTTCTACTCCTCTTTCGTTATTTTTTTATACTTTTGTATTATACCAAATTTTTCGTATTAATTCTAGGTATTTTCCTTAAATCGCAACTATTTTGTGTATTTTTATACAATTTTATATTATTTTTTTTAAGTCTTCTATATTTTATTTTTAATATTTTTAAAATACATTTAACCATCAATTGAATATATTCCAAAAATACTTCAACAATTTTATCAAACTAACAATCACTTGTATGGCAATATATTTTTTATAATATTTTAGTTTTTATTATCATCTTTTATAGGCACATCATGATTTTCATTAGGTATAATTTCTTTATTGTTTTCTTTTTTGTTTTCATTAGATATTTCTTTTTTATTAGTATTATCTTCTTTACTAATATTACCATTTTCATCTTCATTAACCTTTGAATTTTCCTTTTCATTATTTGTTTCTTCATTAAAGTTCTTTTCTGCATTAGACTTATCTTCTTCATTTTTATTTTCCAAATTAGCATTAGAAATATTATTTAAATTATTACTAGTATTATTTTTTTCTGTAAATTCACTTTTAGATTTGCTACTTGTGCTTTTTTGTTCTGGTTTATCATTTATCTTGTTATTATCTGCACTTGTTATATTTTTAGAAGTTGTATCATGTTCAGGAATTGTTTCATTATTAGATGTATTTTTTTCTTCTAACTTTTTATTAGTATATTCTCCCCCTACTACTCCAACATAAATCAATATCAAAATAACTCCTATAATTAAAATTAATTTTCTATTTCTATAAAAAGTTCCTCCTTTCATCCTTATATCATTTACTTTATCATTAGCTATACTTAATAATTCTTTGCTATTTCTAGCATATATTTTTTTAAAATCTTCAGGAGATCTTAATGTTATAATTGGCTTAGTTTTTCCTCCATAGATATCCTTCACTTTTATCTTTAAAGAAATCTCATCTCCCTTGCTTAAAAAAGGAATACTTACATTGAAATTATTATTTTCACTTGATATATGAAACTCTAATCCATTTGATATTTTAGTATCATACACTTTTAAACTATTATGAATATTAATATTTAAATCATGTATTATTTTTTTTGATGTATTTTTCACAGTAAAAACATAAGTTTTTAAATCACTATTTTTTCCTTTACTGTTTCTTAGTTTTTTCATGTTACACAAAAGTCTAGGAGCATAATTTTTATAAGTATCTAAAAGTACTCCTGATATAAATGAAATTATTATAGTTATAATTGCTGTTTTAATAACACCTAACATATTATTTCCTCTTTTCATTATGAACTTATAAAGTCCTATCTATTTTGTTTTAGAACTTTAATATATATATTCAAAAAATAATACACTTATTATCAATAAAATTGTAATTCATTATTCTCTTTTCTTCTCCCCATCCAAATCCATCATAGCAAATAAAAAGCAATGGCTATTTTACTATACCATTGCTTTTTATTTTAAATCTTTAAATCTTTAACTAATTCTTGTAGCATATCACTTCTAGATTTTGTACATTCAATTTCTTGTTGGATTTTTTCAGATTCTTTATATATATTATTAACATTTATACTTATATCATTAATTCCTTCAGAAGTTGTATTAGTTACACCAGATACATCTTTTATTGAATTTTCAATTAAATTAACGCTTTTATCTAATTCTTTAGTTATTTTTAAGAAATTATCAAATAACGCTTTCATAGTATTAGAATCTTTAACGTATGTATTACCTGTATTTAAAAACATTTCATAATCATTAAACACTCTATTTTCTAAGAAAGATAGTAACTTTTTAGAATCATTAACCAAATTATCAACTGACTCAACAGCAGAAGCAGCTTTTTCTTGTATTAAAGCACTTACGTCTTTAGATTCCTCTGCAAGTTTCCTAACTTGTTCTGCAACTACTGAAAATCCTCTTCCATGTTCTCCTGCACTTGCTGCTTCAATGGAAGCATTTAAAGCAAGTAAATTAGTTTGCTCACTAATTCCAACTATCATTTCTGCACAATTAGTAATAGTTTTAATGTCATTTGCTTTATCTATTGATACTTTTAAATTATTTTGCACTTCTTTATATATATAATCTACATTAGCTTTTGAACTAGTAACAGTAGCATTAATTTTCTTTGAATTATTGCTTATAATATTGCTTGTATCTACACCACTAGCTGCATCATTTTCAATTTTTTTAATTACTTCATTAACTTTTGAAGCGCTTACTTGCATTTCTCCAACAGACATTATAGTTTCTTCTGTAACTTCTGTAACTTTTTGTGAAACATTTGCAATTTCATTAGCTTCAGTTGTTAACTTTATTATATTATTATAAGCTCCATCAATAGCTTCATTTATTGTTTGACTTTCTCCTTTTATACTAAGTATAATATTTCTAATACACTTTCTTGTATTTTCTAATGAAGATGCTAAAAATCCTATTTCATCCTTTTTGTTTAATAATTCTTCAGTAACTTCTTTTGAAAAATCTCCTTTAGCTATTAAATCAAGATCCTTTGAAAGCGTTGCTATTGGTTTAGTTATAAACTTAATTATAAACCTATATGAACTAATTGCTAAAACAATGCATAGAATAAATAAAATAAATTGACTTTTAATTATCATATTTGCAGTTATAGATGCTACATCTGCTTGTGGAATATCTGCTGAAAGAACAGAAATTATTTTTCCCTCACTATCTTTTATAGGCACAAAACATGATGTGTATTTTCCCCAGTCACTGCTTTCTACTTCCTTTGTATAACACTTTTCCCCTTTTTCTAATGAAGCATACATTTCATCAACAATATCTTCATCAGCCACTTCAAGTCCAAGTGTATCTAAAGTTCCATCATTAAAAGAATTAGCTACTACACCGTATTCTAATCCCTTAGCTGATTTATTAAATGTATATAGATATAATAGATTATTCTCTTCTGTAATATTTGTTAATTCACCTTCTAATTTTATATAATATTCACTTTCTATATTTTTTGTTTCTATTACCTCTTGCAATTTTTCCTTATCAATCATTTCTACTATTGAAGTAAGCATATCTATCCCATTACTACCTGTAAGCTTCATAGCTTCATCTAACATTATAACCCATCCACATATTGATGAAACTCCGAATAACATAACAAATAGTATAAGAATGTTTATTATAGCTTTTTTTCTTATGTTCATCTCATTTTCTCCTTTTTCCCACTAAATTTCTTTTGATTTTCGTATATTTTTTTTAAAACTTTAATAAAATTTTATACTTTCTATAGTTTTTCTGCAGTTTCATCGATTTTTTACTTTATTTTCCTTTTGTGAAATATATAAATAATGAAGCCTCCCCTAAAATTATTATTAAAATAGCCTCAACAACAATTTTAAAAGTCTTTTCAGATTTTTAAGATTTAGTTGAATACTTTTAATAAATATTGTCAAGAATTATTAAAGTATTTAGGATTTCTCTTAACTATGTATATTTGTAGTAAATGAACATATGATAAAAACCATGGTAAAATTGTAGGAGTTTATATATGGGACTTGTTTTTCATTATATATTTACACAAATTACCACCTTATCCTAACTACTTTAACAAGTCCCTTTACTTCTATACTTACAATCACGTTATTTAAAAAAATAAGGACGACAATTAGTCATCCTTAAATCTTTAATATATTACTCTTCTATATCATATTTAATTTTTAAATCTTCTAAAATCTTTAGATATTTATCTGAATTCATCTTATTTTCTTCTTCGAAAACTCTAGTTTCATTATCTATTATTTCTTTTGTTTCATCTTTAAGCATTCTATTAGCAAAAGTATATGCAACTTTATTTTCTTTTTCTATATGCCTAGTAAGTAAATTACAATATGAAATCGCACTACCTATTACATCTAATTTTGCCTTATTATTACCTTCTTTTAATTCTTCTAAAGCTTTTTCTAAATCTGATATATATAAACGACCTAAATCATGTTCTACTAACATTCCATGTTTAACTAACTTCTCTGCTGTACTACCTATTTCATCTATCATTCTATTAAATAAAAAAACTTCTTCTTTTCCATGATGATGCTTATCTGCATAATTTTTTATAAAATCAATCATTAAATATATATCATCATATTCTATTTCTTCACTACAAACAACTTTATAACAAGCTTCTCTAATGATCTTTATCATACTAGTTATATGTTCATGTTCTTTAATCATTAAGTCTATAGCATTCATAACTTTTACTCCAACAATATACTAATTTTTTCTTATTATAAATGTATTATTTTCTTCAATATATGAAAATTTATCATTGACAGCATTAACAAAAGATTTTATCCATAAACTTCTCAATTCGTAGAATAAATCAACATTTACTCCTTCTCTTTCCCATATATCTTTATGTACACATATTGTTCTAGTCCAAATCACTTCAGTATCTGATGATGAAAGCACTTCGTTTACTCTATCACATGGCATACCATCTAGTATATAGTCATTTATACTATTATATATTTCTGGGGCAGTTTTTAAATCTGTTCCACTTTCTCTTACTTCATTAGCAGCTAATACTCCTTGAGCTATATATAACTTTTCTAAAGCTTCTTTGCTACCTTCTTTTTCTAATATTATTTTAGTTAAAGCCGCCATTCTTCCTTCTGCTGAATGAATAGTAGCTTGTAACCATCCATGTATATTAGAAGTATCTATCATTTCTTCTAATGGTAGATTCTTTGTTTCTTCACCATACTTTTCAACTATAGGTTTTCTTAATGTATCTATATCTATTCCTTCCTCTTTAGCTAGCTTAATCATTTCTTTTTCTAAAGCTTCAAACCAAAGTATTTTATTAAATAGCCAGTAATGTATCTTCCCTAAAAATAGGCTCATTTGTTTATTCCTCCGTTATTTATAATATATTCTTATGTTTATTATATTTATAGCTTATCCAATGTTTAAAAATAACATGCATAATATAAATTTTTCACATTTCTTATGGAGTTATTCTAGCATATATAATTTAAAATATGTGTATCATCTGTTACAATAGTATAAAAAATTGTCTTCATAAAAAGAAATTCTACTAATTACTCTATATTTAACCTTATTAATTAAAATCTCATAAAATAAATATAGAATCACTAAGTGAAGGAAAATCTTTATGATAAAGGATATGACTATTGGAAAACCCTCAAAAATACTTATAGCATTTGCTATTCCCATGATGTTAGGTAATATATTCCAGCAAGCTTATAGCATTATAGATTCAATTATTGTAGGAAACTTTGTTGGAAGTTCTGCTCTAGCTTCAGTAGGAGCAACTTATCCTATAACATTTGTTCTTATTACTATTGCTAATGGCGCTAGTATTGGATGTGCAGTTATTATATCTCAATACTTTGGTTCCCAAAATATTAGTAAAATGAAAACTGCCATATATACTTCTTTAATATCCATCACTGTTTTAGGTTTAATATTAACCTTAATTGGAATTATCCTTAACAAAGCTTTTTTAAATCTTCTTGCTACACCAAGAGATATTTTTGATGACTCTTATGATTACTTGCACATATATTTTCTAGGAATAATTTTTTTATTTGTTTATAACATTTGTAATTCTGTATTTAATGCTCTTGGTAATGCCAAGTTACCTTTATATTTTTTAATTTTTTCATCAATTCTTAATGTATTCTTGGACTTACTTTTTGTAATTAAATTTAATCTATCAGTAAAAGGTGTAGCTTATGCAACTTTTTTATCTCAAGGAATAGCTTGCATCTTTTCTTTTATCTATCTATTAAAAGAACTAAAAGTTTTTAAAAATGTAGAGAAATCAAACTTTTTTGACTTTAGAACTTTAAAATCTATTAGCAAAGTAGCTCTCCCTTCCATGCTACAGCAATCTATAGTTTCCTTTGGTAACTTGCTGCTTCAAAGTTTAGTTAATTCTTATGGTACAGTAGTTATTGCTGGTTTTTCTATAGCAACTAAAATAGATTCTATAATTATATTACCTATGGTGAGCTTAAGTAATGCTATTTCTACTTTTGCAGGGCAAAACATAGGTGCAAAAAAAATTAATAGAGTTAGAGAAGGATATAAAACATCTATAATAATAATTTTAATTTTCTGTATTATTACTTCTTCTATAATATTTTTATTTGGAAATAATATTACTAGTTTATTTTCAAGAAATGAAGACATTATAAATATTAGTATTCAATACTTAAAAATAGTTTCTAGTTTCTATTTCTTTATGGGACTTATGGTTATAACAAATGGTGTTCTTAGGGCTAATAAAGATATGAAATTCTTCTTACTTAGCACTACTATAAACTTTTCTACAAGAGTAATTTTTGCATATATATTATCTTTTATAGTAACTCAAAAATTTATTTGGTTTTCTATCCCGCTAGGTTGGTTATTTGCCTCTACTACTTCAATCTTAAGATATAAAAGTGATAAATGGTTAAAATAATATGTTTATTTTTCTATCTTAAAAGCAGCTATCATTCTTCCTAAATCAACACTTAAATTTGCTAAGCTTTCTGCTGTCTTAACTACAAGTTCCATAGAAGAAGCCTGCTCCTTTGCTGATAATGCTATTTCTTCTGAACTTGTAGCTGTATTTTCTGAAATAACACTAATTCCATTTATAGATTTAACAACCTTATCTGAATTAGCACCAACTTCAGCAGATAACTTTTCAAGTTTTCTAATTTTAACTGCTACTGAATTTATTTCTTCTGAAATAATATTAAAAGTTTTTCCTGTATTATCAACTGCTTCTGCACCATCAATTACTTCTTCTATACCAGTACTTATTTGTTTTACAGATTTAGAAATTTCACTTTGTATAGTAGTTATTACTGTAGAAATTTCCTCTGCTGATTTAGAGCAACTTTCTGCTAAAGTTCTAACCTCATCTGCTACAACTGCAAATCCTTTACCTTGATCCCCTGCCCTCGCTGCTTCTATAGCTGCATTTAAAGCTAATAAATTGGTTTCATCTGCAATTTCTTTAATTACGCCTACTATTTTCCCAATTTCATTAGAGTATTCTCCTAAATCATTTATTGAACATTGTAATTGTTTTGTAACCTCTTTTATTGTTTCCATTTTGTTAACGGCATTACTAACTTCCTTTAGCCCTTCATTAGTTGCTTCTACTACGCGTTTACCACCACTACTTACAAGCTCTATATTCCTTGAAGCTTCATTTATACTATTAAACATAGTTTTAACCATATTTGTTGATTCATTAATTACATCATTTTGATGTAAAACACCTTTTGATAAATTATCTATAGTATTTGTAATTTCCTCATTGGATGCATGAGTTTCTTCTGAAGTTGCACTTAATTCTTGACTTGATGAGGATACTCTTTCTGATACATTTACTATAGCTAATATTATTTGTTTTAAATTTTTTGCCAATAAATTAACCTTATTAGCCATCTCTTCCATTTCATCTTTTGTATTAATATCTACTTTAACTGTTAAATCTCCTAAAGCAATTGCATCTATGCCTTCTCCAATTTTTTTTGCACATGATATTATTTTATTAGCAATAACTGTACAAATAATTCCTCCTATTACAAAAGACAAAATTATGGTATTTATTGATTTTTCTTTACCTGTATTTATTATTTTTTCCATTTCATTAGTTTCTTCTTCTAATCTTTCAGTATTACTATCTTGAATTTCTTTTAGTCCATTATTAATTTCAGAAAATATTCCTTCATTTTCTTTTACTTTATTTAAAATATCTTCACCCAAAACATTATTCTCTAACTTATTAAGATTATCAATATAAATATTTATATTATTACTTAATTCATTAAATATTTTACTTTCTTCCTCATCTAAAATTTCACTTTTAAAATCTTGTAAGTTAGATTTTAATTTTTTAATTTTTTCTTCATCAAACTTCAAATCTATATCTTGTTCTTTTTCTAAGTTAAGATAACTTTCTTTGCTTATCTTAACAATATCCTCCTCTATATCATATAACTTTTTTATATGAACAAATCTTTTTCTAACTAAAGTATTTTCTAAAAAACTTATTTTATTATAATATACTATATTAAAAATATTCATTATAGTACATATCAAAATAATAGCTAAAAATGCTAAATATAATTTTCCCCTTATATGTAATTTCATTAATATTCCCTCCAATTATTTATTTATTGTATATTTACCTTAATACATTTTACTATATTTTTACTTTTTGTAATTATTTTCTTCCTGATTTATTATTTTTTTAGCATAAAATATATTTTATAAGAATTTTCTTTGTTTTTCATATTCTGCTCTATATAAATACAATAAAAAACACAACTTGATTCTTTTTCCATAATTATTGTTTATCAAAAAACTTATGGAGTATAATATTATTATGCAACTTACTATATAAAGGAGAAATGTAATTTATGAACAAGAAAATTATAAAAATATACACTTTTGCAATATTATCATTAATTGTAACATGTGCCTTAGTTTATTTAGATTTTATAAAAAAAGATTACAATGATAATGTATTTAAAGGGCACGGAACTAAGGATGATCCTTACAAATTATATGACATTAACGATTTAATCACCTTTTCTAACAATGTTAATAACGGTAAATCTTATAAAGATAAATATATAGAATTAAAAAATGATATAGACATTTCACAATGCAAAGAAAATATATTACCTATAGGAACAATTTATAGTCCATTTCAAGGGAACTTTGACGGAAATAAACACAAAATTAGTAATATAGAAATAAATAATTCTAATAGTAATTATCTTGGTTTGTTTGGTATAGTTGAAGAAGGTTCTATAAGCAACCTTAATTTAGATAATGTAAAAATTAAAGCTAACTCATATATTGGAGCAGTTGTTGGAAATATACATAATGGTTCAATTATTAATTGTTGTAGTACCGGAAGCATTGAAGGCAAAAATTGCATATCAGGTATTTGCGGAATTTCAAGAAACAGTAATCTGCTATATAACTATAATTATTCACAAGTTACTGGTTTTGATTCAGTAGGAGGTATTGTTGGTTATTCAGATTCTAGTAAAATAAAGAATTGCTTTAATAACGAAAAAATATATGGATTAGAATTTATAGGTGGAATTATAGGTTATAGTGATTATAGCACATTAGAAAATTGTAATAATCATGCTAATATATCTGGAAAAACTAGGGTTGGTGGTATTTCATCTAATAATAATTCAGGATTATTACTCAATTGTACTAATAGCAACACAGTATATGGGCAATCTTATGTATCTGGAATAACATCTATTAATAATGCTGGCGAAATAAACACTTGCTCTAACAAAGGCAAAATATACGGAAATAAATATACAGGAACTATTATTGGATATAACGTTAATGATAAATATATTTTTAATACAGGTATAATCAATAATAATTATTCAAAAAAAGATTTAATTGATTTGGATAAAAATTAAATTTATATTTTTTTAATATATGGATAAGCTAATATAGAAGTCCATTCTTTATAGGAGGTTTGTTTTCTTATGGATAATAATAAAAATAGGTTAAAAGATAGACCTAAATCAAAAGCCGAACTTAGAAAAATGTATTCAGAATCCGGATCTGAAATAGGTATTGAACATGGTAAAAAACTAGGTGCCCATTCAAATGGTAAAAAATACACTAAAAGGTCAAAGCTATCTCACAACAAATAGGAGGCATTTAAAATATGAAATGTAAATGTAAAACTAAATCTGATCCTACATCAAAAAAATATGCTGAAAACATAAATAGTAAAGCACACAATAAAAGTCCATATGGCTCTTTAGAACCTTCTACTGACACAACTTTTAAGTAGATAATATATTTTTAAAATTCAAATTAAATTTATTTGCTTAAACATTGAAAATGCTGTTTACTAAAAAACAGCATTTTCTTTTGAAATCTTTTTAACAGCAGGACCATTTAATATTTCACCTTTACAATCAAATCTTGAACCATGACAAGGACATTCCCAGCATAATTCATCCTTATTCCATTTAAGTTCACAACCTAAATGCGAACATTTTGTTGATAATATAAATGTTCTACCATCTATTTCTTTATAAACTCCTACTTTAGAATTATTATATTCTATTATTTTCCCTTCTCCAAGCTTAACATCATCAATTAATTTTAAAGGAATATGTACTTTTTCTTCCACAAAATTTTTAGCAGTTTCTACTCCATTTACAAATAAGTTTTTTATAGATGATGAAAGATCAAATCTAGTTGGTGAAAAAATTTCCTCAAATTTATTTTTTTTACCTAAAATCATATCACTTATTATAAAAGCAGAAACCATAGCACTTGTCATTCCCCATTTATTAAATCCTGTAGCTACATATATATTTGGTGTCAACTTACTATACCTTCCTATATAAGGTATTCCATCTAGAGTCATACAATCTTGATTAGACCACATATATTTAACATTAGAATTAGGATACAGTTCTTTTCCCTTCTCTCTTAGTATCTCGTAACACCCTCCATCTTCATTTTCTCCCGTCCTCTTAGAGCATCCCCCTAAAAGTAAAAGATTTTTATAGTTTCTAAAGGAATAACCTTCTTTATTTACATCTATATACATACCTTCTATATCTTCTGCATTTTCTAAAGCTATAACATAAGATCTTTCTTGATGCATTTTTAAAAAATAATATCCTGGTACATTTATAAATGGGTAATTAGTAGCTACAACTATATGTTTAGCTTTAATTTTTCCTCTATTAGTAACTACAGTATCCTCATTTACTTCTATAGCTCTTGTATTTTCATATATATTTAAGTCTTTTGATATTTCTTTTAAAAAGCTCAAAGGATTAAACTGAGCTTGATTATTAAACTTTAAAGCACCTTTAACTTTAAAAGGCAATTTAACATCTGTGGTGAACTCTGCATCTATTCCTACCACTCTTGCAGCTTCAAGTTCTTTATTAATTTCATCTAGACTCTCTGTTGAATATATATAAGAAGGTTTTCTTTCAAATTCACACTCTATATTTTTCTCTTTAATTATCTTCTCATATTCATCTATAGCTAAAGTATTAGCCATTGCATATTCAATAGCTTTTTCTTTCCCAAATTCCTTTATAATTTTAGAATATATTATGTCATGTTGACATGTTATTTTAGCAGTAGTATTTTTTGTATTTCCTTGTAATGTTCTATATCCTTCTATAATTATTGGATCTAATCCTTTTTCTTTAAGTTTATATCCTATTAAAATACCTGCTATACCAGCACCTATAATTAGTACTTCTGTTGCAATATCCTCATCTAAAGAATCTCTTGTTTTAATTTTAACCTCTTCTGACCATATAGATTTCATAACATCACCTCATATATAGTATGAGATATTTCTATGCAAAAATACATAAATAAATCCCCTAGATATTAATTTCCAGAGGATTTATTTATATAAACTTATTTTTCGTAATAAACTACTATATTATTAGCTTCATTACTATTTGGATCTATATAAAAATTCGACCAATCTTTTTTTGCCAACCTAAAGTTAATCTTAAATGTAGCGCTACTGTCTACCATAAAAGCAGTATCAAAGCTAAATTCTACATATGAATTATTATTTCCTTCATAATGATCCATATTAACAAATTTAGTCTTTACATTTGTAAGAATATTTAGATACCAAGGATCAGTTGTAAACATTCCTGCTGCTGTATCTATCCATATATTTTCAGCATTATAATCACTTGCTCTATAATAATAACGTATTTTTAACTTTGATAAATCATAATATCCATCACCTTTGAATCCAAAAGTTAAATTGTCTTGAATAGTATTGGTAAAACCAACGCTATTTCTATTTACCTCCATTCTAAAGTTATCTAATGATATAACATTATTATCATTAAAATCTGGAGTAGGTGTTGGTTCTGGATCTGGGACTGGTGTTGGAGTAGGTGTTGGTATAATATCATCTTCATAAGAAGTAGATATCTTAACTTTATAAGGATATTTATCTACATTGTTACCATCTTCAAATATACCATAATTCTTCATTACAGTTGGAGTAGCACATACTACAAGATATGCTTCTGTTTCATCTCCTTGTAACTTCATAGAATTTTCTCCATTATTCCATATAGAAGAGTATCTAGTTTCTCCACTTCTAGTTTTGGTTACCATACTAATTCTAAAATCTGCATTACCATCATTTGTTAAACTTTTAAAGTCAACTATTAACTTCTTACTATTTAAGTCTACATTTAGTGGAATTACATTATATCCAGCTTGCATTAAAACTTTATCATCTGGAACTTTATAATATCCATCACCTACTGGTTCTAGAGAACTATAAATCTTATCATAATTACCATTTTTGATTTGTTCATCTAAGTATTTTAAATAATGACTTTGTCTGCTAAAATCCATGGTAACCATTCTTCTAGTGTATCCTGCTAAAATTTCTTTTAATGGTTGACCTGATAATCTTTCTATCTTTTCAAACATTGTTTCATTTCCTTTATCATGAAGAAGCTTGTACATAAAGTCCATTCCCAAACCATTTATACCATCTGGATTTTCTGTAATGTATAGTAAAATTGGCCATGCATCATACCAATTCTTTTGATGTGGGAAATACCAATTAGAATTTAAAATTAAAGGTGCAAAGAAATCTGATTCTGATCCATAAACAGTGTTACCAAACCTATAATATTCACTTCCCAAATATTGATCTCTAAACCAATTAGCCATAGCTTCATACCAACCATCAACTGTAGTACCTCCTTGATGATAAGTAACTACATGAGCATATTCATGAGGAACTACCCAACTTGGTGGATCTACCCTTAATGCTCCTGGTGCCATAACCATATAACCAAAGTTATCTTGATCTACAGACATATATGCCCAATCATCTTGTATTTTGCTTAAACCTGTAGCTGCTATATATAAGTTTGTCTTATATTTTCCGTGAAAGTTTGGATTTTGAGATATCCCTGGATCATCCATTCCCATTACATTTAAATAAAATGTTCTTATAGTCTCAAGGTTTTGTAAATTTCCTTCTACCAATTCTCTTGTAACTGTTCCTGTAGTATCACCATTTCCCCATATAATTTGAAAATGCTCTGATTCTGCTCTATTAACTGATTTGTCATTTAAATCATAAACAGGATCTCTTGTTACATATTCATTTGAAATATTTTTACTTATAGATACTTGAATATTATTTTTAGTAGAATTTTTCTCCTTTGCTTGAATAAATACTGTACTATTACTCACTATTAATGATGCAACAATCATAGATAGTAAAAACCTTTTCATTTTTATCCCCCTTAAAAGCTTTTTTACAATTATAACATTATATTTAACTTCATTAGGAGTTAATTCCCAAATGATATTAATATATGTCGTAAAATCACACTTTTAAGTCGAAAAAAACTATAAACATAATGTTTGTATACAGCCCATAGTTCTTTTATATTTTTTAATTTTTTTCTACATTTATTTCATCTGATGTTACTTCATCTATTTTTTCTAAAATACTTTCTGTGCTTTTTTCTTCTTTATTGTCAAATCTAGAAGTTATTCTATCTATTAAAATTAAATTTTCTCTTCCATTTTGAATTTTTATATCTTTAAATAACATAATAAGATACTTTACCAAATTTAATTGATTATCTAAAACCACCTCTCTTGAACTAGTAGTTACTATTATTTTTTCTGATACTTTATCTATTTTCTTTAATACAGAATTGCAATAATTAATATTTTCAAACTCAACTATCTTATTTAGTAAAATTTCTACATCTTTTTGAATAAGCCTTGTAGGATATGTAAATTTCTTAACTTTATCTAATAAGGAATATCCTAAATCCATCTTTATTTCATTATATAAATTAACTACTTCTTTATCTGTACTTTCATATCTTGAAATTTCTCTAACTACTTTATCTAAAGAAATATAATTGCTTTTAATAAACTCCTCTAAATTTTCTCTATATATAGAATTCATTATTTTATTTTTTATTAATCTTAAATATTTCAAAGCAAATTCACATACATCTTCTAACTCAGTAGCTTCTTTAACTTTTTTTAATAGCTCATCCATCTTTTTATCGTCTTCACTATCTAAAACTATTTTTTTGTTCTTTGATAAAAAATCCGTTGTAAGTATTGTATCCACAGTATCCATATATGTTCTTCCTCTCTACTTCACAAAATGCTATTTTTTAATTTATTATAACAAAAACTTCTTATTATTTAAACTTTAAAAAAGAACTGTGATATATATTTTTTTGATGTGTTTGATGCGTATATTTTTTTGATGCATATATTCTTAAGCATATAATTCTATTTTATTTTTTCATAGAAAAAAGGTGTCACACTATTTAAAGTGGACACCCTCTTCTTTTAATTTTAATTACTTTCTTAAATCTTCTAATTCCTCAAAATTATCTAAAACCGAAAAATCAGTTATATTATTATTTCTAATATCTAATGTAACTAAATTTATCAATGAAGATAGTGAACTTATATCTGTAATATCATTATTATTTAAATATAACTTTGTTAATTTGCTTAGATTGCTTAAAGCATTTAAGTAAATTATATTATTATTAGATAAAGATAATTTTTCTAATTTCACTAAGTTACTTAAAAATTCAATGTCTTTAACTTGTGTATTATTTATTGATAATATACTTAAATTAGATAACTTACTTATAGGACTTAAATCTTCAATATTATTATCATTTAAAGATAATACTGAAATATTAGTTAAATAATTTAAGAAGCTTACATCTGTCACTCCTGAATTATCTAAATATAATTGCGTTAATTGATACTTAGATTTTAATAATGAGAAATCATTTACCTTAGTATTATTTAATGATAGTACATTTAGAGGTAAGTTTTTTAATACGCTTATATCAGTTATAGAAGTATTATCTAAATATAAAACTTTTAATTTATCAAACTTAGCTAAAGTAGTAAAATCTTTTATACTATTACTATTTAAATTTAACTTTTCTAAGTTTGTCAATCCTTCTAATAGAGTCAAGTCAACAAAGTTAGTATTTTCTAATGTTAATACTTTCAAATTAACTAACTTGCTTAAAACTTCTGGATTTTCTATTGTATTATTATCTAATGCTAATGTTGTTAAGTTAATTAAATCACTTATAACATCTATATTTCTTATCCCCACTTTTTTCATTCCTAATGTTGTTAAATCCTTTAAATTAGATATAGG
>CAKVLD010000061.1 GCA_934755305.1 uncultured Clostridium sp.
CCTCCTTTTTTATTTATGATAACAAAAAATGTAGACTGTGTCTTTTTTAGACTGTCTACATTTATTTTATCACTTCACTTCTGTGCACTTCATTTTTTAAAATACATAGTAAATAACCTTTTTTGTAATTAGTATGTAAACTAGCAATAAAGAATAAAATATAGTATAATGTATCTGAGGGAGAAAGAAATATGAAGAAAGTTATTAAAGAAAATAAAGTATTATTTATGTTAGCAATAATCATCTTAATATCATTAGTTTTAATTGGGATAGGGTTAATTAGTTATTTTTATGGAAATGATTCTAGTAATTATGGAGATAGGCTTAAAGATAAAGAAAAATACCCTATTAGTGAGAGTATTAGTACTGATATAGAAGGGTTATTTACTAAGGGTGTTAAATCTACAGTAGTTGATATTAAAGGAAAAATTATTTATATTGTGATGGATGTTGAAAAAGGAACAAGTAAGATTGATGCCGAAGGATATGCAGTTAAAGCACTGGAAAAGTTTAAGGAAGAAGAGTTAAATTATTACGATTTACAATTTTTAATTACATGTAAGGATGAAGAAGTAAGTGATGGTGAAAGTAAAATTTTTCCTATAATGGGTGCTAAAAAAGCAAGAAATAGTCAAATAATTTGGACTAATAATTAGGAGTATTTATGAAAGAAAAAAAGAAAACATATTTAACGATAGGACTTGTTACATTATTTATTTTATTAGTAGTAGGAGTTCTTATTTATATTAATAATTCTAAATCAAATTATTCTTTTAGTGAGAGAAGTTTTATTAATTCTAAACAAAATAGTGTTATAGACATTGGAGTGCAAAGTAGTTTGCCTATATTTAGTAATAATGGTACAGGTGTATTTTATGATTTTATAAATTTTATAGAAAAAGACACTTCATTAACTTTTAATGTTAGTACTAATTCTAATCAAAATTATAATTTTATAAATAAGAATGAACTTAGTAAAAATGATTATTTAGTTTATTTAGATCATTTTGTTTTAGTTAGTACTAACGATAATGAAGTAAATAATTTAAATAGTTTATCTAATATTGATATTGCTGTTATGAGCGAAGACTATGATTATGTTTCTAAGTACTTGAGTGAGTACAGTTTAAAACTTGATAGTTTTGATCATATGACTGATTTAATAGATGTAATGGGTAGTAATACAAATTATGCTATTTTACCTTTACAAAAGTATATTAATGAAATAGTTTATAATGATTATAAGATAGTTAAGCATTTAGATGGACTTCATTCTCACTATGTTATAAATTTTGCTGATATTAATAATCAAATGAGTAATATTTTTATTAAGGCATATAATAAATGGAAAGATAATCTTTATACGAGTATTAACACTCATTTACTTAATCTATATTATAATTCATTTAATATAACAGAACTTGATAAAGATTCGTTGATTAGTGATGATTTTATTGTTGGATATGTAGATAATATGCCTATTGAAGGAAAAGTTAATAGAAGATTTAGTGGTATTAATAATGAATATTTAAATAGATTTTCTGATATGACTGGAGTTACATATAAGTATATTAAGTATAAAAATAGAAATGAGTTAATTAATGCTCTTAATGATAAGAAAGTTGATATTGTTTATAATTATTATAATATTAGTAATGATAATTATAAAACTACTCATAGTTTAGGTAATATTTCTTTTGTTATTTTAGTAAATCAAAATAATACTTTAGGTATTACTGGACTTAATAGTATTTATGATGATACTGTTAAAATGGTTGGTTTTAGTAAGTTAGAGAGTTTTATTAAAGATAAAGGTATTAATACTAAACTTTATAATAATTATGGTGAGTTATTAAAAGATTTAGCTGATGATGATATTTTGATAACTGAAAAAGGAGTTTACGAATATTATAGAAATACTTCTTTAAAAGATTATGTTATTAAATACATTGGGTATACTAATAGTCAGGATAATTTTTTAATTAGCAATGATAATAATGTTTTATATAATTTGTTTAATTATTATATAAGTACTTTATCTGGAGAAAGTACTATTTCAAAGGGTATTTATGAAAGTAAAATTTTAGCTAATAAAAGTACATTTGTTGAGTTTTTAGTTAGTAATTTAGTTTATATAATATTAGCGGGATTAGCAATTATATTCTTACTTTTTAAATTTAATAGAAGAGTTAAAGTTACTAAAAAAATAAGAAAAGAAGATAAAATGATGTACTTAGATGTTATGACTAATCTAAAAAATAGAAATTATTTAAATGATAACTTGAGTTACTGGGAAGAAAATAAAGTATATCCACAAGCTATAGTTATAGTTGATTTAAATAGTATTTCTGTTATTAATGATACTAAAGGACATGAAGAAGGGGATAAGCAGATTCAGAGCGCAGCTGGTATTTTAATCAAGACACAAAGGGAAAATAGTGAAATTATTAGAACTGATGGTAATGAATTTTTGATTTATTTAGTTGGTTACGAGGAAAATCAAATAGTTACATATGTTAATAAATTAATGAAGGAATTTAAAAATTTACCTTATGAGTATGGTGCTAGTATTGGTTATTTTATGATTACTAGTGAAAGTACTACTATTGATGATGCAATTAATGAAGCTGTACTTAAAATGAGGGAAAATAAAGGAGAATAGTATGCTAGAGAAATTTAAAGAATTTTCTAGAAATGTTTATGATATAATGATGAAACCTGAAATGTTAACCTTACCAAGTAGTTTAGCATACTATTTCGTTTTATCTATTGTACCAATTATTTCTTTGTTATTGATGATAGCAAGTAGTTTTAATTTATCAGCCAATTTTCTTATTAAGTTTTTTGAGAATAACTTTAGTAGTGAATTAGTAAAAATGATTACACCACTTGTTACAAATCAGTCGTTTAGTTTAGGTTTTGTTATTTATATATTAGTCGCGTTTTTCTTAGCAAGTAATGGAAGTGATGCAATCATTGTAACTTCTAATCAAATATTTAATATTGATAATAAAAATTATTTTAGAAGAAGGTTAAAAGCATTCTTTTTAACAATTATTTTGTTCCTTTTGTTCACATTTATGTTAATTGTACCTGTGTTTGGTGAGCAATTGATTAATATTGCTGCGCATATAGGATTTAATTCAAATGTAACGGATTCTTTGAAGATGCTTTATCCAGTTTTGAATTTGCCTATTACTTTAATTGTTTTGTACTTTGGTATTAAATTAATTTTTATAATAGCACCAGATGAAAAAATTAAAAGTAGTTACGTTAATAAAGGAGCTATTTTTACTACTCTTTGCTGGGTAATTGTTACTAATGTTTATGCTTATTATTTAAAACATATAGCAACCTATAGTGTTTATTATGCAGGATTAAGTACAATAGTTATGCTTATGGTATGGTTTTACTTCTTAGCATTTGTGTTTGTTATGGGGCTTTCATTTAATTATAGGAGTCAGATAGAACATGTAGAAAAAACTAATGCTATTAAATTAAAAGAAATTGAAGAGAAGGTTAAAGCAAGTAAAAAACTTGGTTAACCTTCTTTTTTTAGGAAAAATGTGATAAAGCAGTTCAAAATAGTAGGAATTTTGTGATATACTGTTATTATTTTGGGAAAGTAGATGGTAGTATAAGTTATCAAAAACAGGTATGTGCATAATTTTATTGGCTGTAAGACATTGTTTATTTAAAGTATGTTATTATTATTTAAGTTGTTGTTATATTGCCATTTAAGTTGCCATTTATATTTCATAATTTAAAAATATATAAAAATTATGAGGAGATAACTGAAGTTTTAATAGTACTTTAGTTTTTTTAATTTGAAATTGATAAACTCTTTAATTTTTGTTTTTGGTTTAGTCATACTTATAATTAATATTTCAAAGAACATATTTGATGTTATTTTGTTGATTTAATTTTATGAGTGTGGTATTATTTTATATAGTAGGGAGTGAGTAATATGGATAACAAAAGTCCTTATACAGAAGAAGAAAGAAAGATAATTGAGGAAGAAGGGTTAAATTTTGAGGAACCCAAAGAGGATAAAAATAAAAAAATTATAATTATTTTAATTATTTTTATAGCTTTATTGGGTGTTTTAACAGTTTTTGTTACTCTTTCTATGATTAAAAAAAATGATAATCCAGATATAAACAATTATGGTATTAATTATGATGCAGATGGTGATGGAATTTGTGATTTGAATTGTGATACAAATAATGATGGTAAGGCTGATACAAATATTGATACAAATAATGATGCGAAACCAGATTTAAATATTACTTATGGAAAGGGTAATATTCCATACTTTAATATTGACAGAGATGGGGATGGGAAACCTGACTTTAATTTAATTAATCAAATGGAAAATGGCAAGTGTAAACTTAACTGCACTGATAAAAATGGAAAGGTAAAGACTAATATTGATATTAATGGAGATGGGGTTCCTGATATTAATATAGATAGGGGTGGAAGTGGAGTCCCTGATACTAATTTACCTTATGGTGATGGAACAGAATCAGTATTTAATGTAATTGATAAAGATGGTAATATTCATAATCCAGTTAATAAATGGGATGGAGATAGTACTAAAAGTAATATTGATACTGATGGAGATGGTATTCCGGATATAAATATTACTTTTGATGAGAAAAAGGACCCATATTTAAATATTGATACTAATGGGGATGGAAAAGCTGATGTAAACAAAGATTTTAATAAAGATGGAAAACCAGATGTAGATATTACTCTTCCTGGAGGAAAGGAACCTATTTTTAATGTTACTGAAGATGGTAAAACTCCAGTTAAGAATTTAACTCCTAAAACTGTAAATGGTGATAAATTAAATATTGATACTGATAATGATGGCTTTCCTGATACAAATTTAGATATAGAGGATAAGAATTATTGTCAACTTAATTGTGATATAAATAAAGATGGGAAAGCTGATGTTAATTTAGATTTAGATAAAGATGGAGTTGCTGATACAAATATAGTAGATACTAAACCAGGCAGTGAAGATCTTAAAGAACTTGATACTAGTAAAGGTGAATATAATATTTTAACTTTTAAAGATTTGGTTACTAATAATAAAGTGCTGTCTCCTGGTTTTACTGCTAGTAAAGAATTTGTTTTAGTTAATTCAAGTTTAAATGATATAGTTTATACTATTAGTTTTAAGGATGTTAAAAATAACTTTGAAACTAGTGACTTAAAGTATTGGCTAGTTGATATGAGTAATAATAAAGTTGTTACTAATGGAAGAGTTACTGCTCCTAAAAGTGATAGTGCAATAGTAAAAAATGTTGTTCTTAAGAGTAAAGAACAACATAGGTATCAATTATACTTTATATTTGAAGAGACTGGTAAAAATCAAGATATTGATCAAGGAAAAACTTTTAATGCTAAGGTTCAAATAGAATGCTAGTTAACCAAACTAGCATTTTTTACATTTTGTTAAATATATTAGTAGAGTTTTATTTGGAAATGTGATATTATTATAGATAGAATAGGAGAGGGTATGTGTGAATGAAGAAGATAAAAAAATAATAGAAGATGAGAAACTTTATTTTAAAGAGGGAGAAAGTAAGAAGAAAAAAGTTGGTAAAACATTTTTAACAATTTTTATATTTATATTATTTGTGATAGTTACTGCTATTACTAGTTTTATAGCTATGAATTATTTTACTTTAAAGTCTAGAAATTTAAATGTAGATACAGATGGAGATGGATGGCCTGATTTAAATGTAGATACAGATGGAGATAAAATTTGTAATGTAAATTGTGATAATAATAAAGATAATAAGCCTGATTATAATATTTCTTATGGCAAGATTTTAGCGCCTTATTTTAATCTTGATACTAATGGAGATGGAAAACCTGATAAAAATTTAATAAATCAAGATATTAATGGAGATGGAATTTGCGATTTAAATTGTGATACAGATAATGATAATATACCTAATATTAATATTGATTTTGATGGAGATGGTGTACCTGATTTAAATATCGATACTAATGGAGATGGTGAGTGCGATGTTAATTGTGATTATGTTGGTAGTAAAACTCCAAGTATTAATATAGATATTAACAAAGATAATAAACCTGATTTAAACATTGATACTAATAAAGATAAATTACCTGATTTAAACATTAATTATGGTAAAGATTATACAAAAGCAGTATTTAACTTAGATACAGATAATGATGGAATTGCTGACTTTAATTTAATTAATCAAATGGAAAATGAAAAGTGTGTTTTAAACTGTGACATTTCTGAAGTTAAAGATAATATTCCAGACATTAATATAGATTTAGATGGTGATGGGAAACCTGATATAAATATAGATGTTGATGGAGATAATATTCTAGAGATTAATATAGATTTAGATGGTGATGGGAAACCTGATATAAATATAGATATTGATGGAGATAATATTCCAGATATTAATATTGATACAAATAAAGATAATAAAGCGGACATTAATTTTGATCTAAATAAAGATGGTATAGCAGATGTTAATGTAGATAAAGACGGTGATAAAAAACCTGATTTTAATCTAACTAATATACTTGATAGTAATGGGAAATGTAAGCTCAACTGTAATATAAATAATTTTGGATTTCCTACTTATAATATAGATTTAGATGGGGATGGTATTCCTGATATGGCTATAGCTTTAAATGGATTAGGAGTAAATGCCAATGTGGATAGTGATAACGATGGGGAAATAGATACTTATCTAATTGATTCAAAGGTCTTAACTATTGAAACAAAGGAAGAAAATATTGATTTAAATAAGGTTAATGAGTATAAATTCCCATATTTAGGAATGAAAGATTTTGATAGTAGTATAGTGAAACCTGGTTGGACAAAAACAAAAAGATTTAATATAACTAATACTGGAAATTTGACTGTTGTATATTCAATTAATTGGGAAGATATTTTAAATGAATATCATTATGATGTGAGACCTAATTATACTTTATATAAAAACGGGACAAAGTTAATTAATGGGAAGGTAAATTATACGATAAATAATGGTGAAAAGTTATTGGATAATGTAGAATTAGATCCTAATCAAATAGATAAGTATGAATTAGTGTTTACTTATGCATCAAATGTAGAACAGAAATTATTAGATAATAATATTAATAGATTATATTATTCAGCATTAAAAATAGTAAAAGAATAGGAATAGATTAATTTCTATTCTTTTATTTTATGTTAAAAAACAAGAAAAGTATTAAAAAGGGGTTGATTTTATTAAAAAAACTTGATACAATTTTTAATGTAAAGGAGGTAAAGAACTATGGGAGAAAACAAAGGACAAACTATTTTCTTATCAGTAATTGGTATAGCAACTTTATTAGTGGCTATCATAGGTGCAACATTTGCATATTTCAAAACTACTATGGGAAATAAAAATGCCGTTACAGGTAGTGTTACAACAGCTAAAATCTCAGCAGTAACATTAGCAGGTACTACATTTAGTGGCGAAAATATTATGCCAGGTTGGACAAGTGGTGAAAAAACTTTCACTATTTCAACTGAAAGTATAACTGGTAGTGCTTCAGCTGAATATGCTTGTAAGATTGCTAAAACTGGTGAAGGTACTTCAACAGATTTTGAATATCAAATTACAGGTGCTGATGATACTACTTATGGTGAATGGACTGCTGTTCCTAAAGCTGCAACTGAAGTTGCTACTGGAACAATCGCAGCTGGTAACCTAAGTGATGCTTACAAAATCCAATTTAGATTTAACGAAACTGGTGCTGAACAAACTAACCAAGGACAAACTTTTGGTGCTTCAGTTACTTGTGGCTTAACTAAAGTTAACGGTCAAGTTGGACAATAGTTTGAATTAACATAGTTAATTTACGATTATTAACAAAAATTAAGTTAGATTTACTTCTAACTTTTTTTGTGTTTTGTATTGTAATTTTATCTTTTTTTTGGTATTATAGTATATAGAATATGGTGATGAATATGAAAAATAGAGATATTAAAACATATATTTATTCAATAATAGTAGTTTTATCATTTATTTTAGTTGCTATTGGTGCTACGTTTGCAGCACTGGTTTTTGGTGATGTAGTTGGTAATAAGAAGAATGGTGATGTTAATGTTAAGACTGCTTATGTTACTGCAGCATTTCATGACATACAAGGTTTTAATGATACTAAAGTTAAACCTGGGTGGAGTAATGAGATGATTTTTGAGATAGTTAACACTTCTAAAGATGATGATGCCGTTGGTAAGTATAGTTTAATGTTTGAAATTGAGAAAAATGAAATTAACGATAATAGTTTTGTATATAGTTTAGAGGGAACAAGTACTTTAAATGGGGAAGTGATTAATGAAAGCTCAACTAATAAGGTAGTGAAAGCTAACGAAGTTAGAGTTCCAGGTGTGTCTGTTTCACTAGGAAGTGGAATAATTAATACTGGAGTAGTTCATAAATATAAATTAAAAATGAAATTTATTGATAATGGAGAGAATCAAGATTATTTACAAGGTAAAACTTTTGCTGGTAAAGTTGTAGCCGTAGGTGAATAGAAAGGAAGTTTATATGAAAGAAAGTAGTAAAGATTTAAGTTTAATGATTATCACTGTTCTAACTATAATTATGACTGTAGTTGGGGTTACTTTTGCGTACTTTACTACTAAATTTAATCAAAAAAATGCAGTTAGTGGGACAATTACTACAGCTAAAGTAGGAAATATAACATTTAATGGAGGAAGTAATTTTACTAATAATTCTGACATTGAACCTGGTTGGAAACAAAGCAAAACATTTACTATTACTGCACCTGCAACAGATGTTGCTAGAACTGTTTATGTAAGGCTTGATTATACTAATAGTTTTAAGGATTTGACATGGAAGTTATCTGGAACTGGTTCTAACAGTGCAATATCGGGGGTAATTCCTACTACTAACTCAAGTACTACTGTAACGCTTGTCACTTTAACTATTAATCCACGTAATAATGTTCAAACATTTAATTATTCTCTTACACTTGAGTTACCAAATAAAGATATTAATCAAAATTATGATCAAGGTAAATTATTTAAAGGTACTTTGTATGCTGATTTAGGCGAGGGAGTTAATTCAATATATTATAATAACAAGAATAAAACAGGAACAACTACTAATTTAAATATTAGTTATAATTATAACAAACTTGATTATATAGCTAGTACCGGTACTCAATTTATTGATACCGGTTATGTTATGACTAGTAATATTGAAAAAGTTTATATTGATTATGAGAAAACTAATGTAGGAAGTAATGTATCACTTTGTGGTGCAGAAAAATATAATAGAGCAAGTGCTAATCGTTCTTTTACTATTATTCCTCATGGGACTACAAATAGTTCTTTATACGTTGGTTCTGGAAGTAGTGCAATTAGTATTCCTAGTAGTTTAAATACTAGATATCAATCTACTATTGATGCTAGAAATTTAAAAGTAACTGCTAGTACTACAAAAGTTAGTGATGGTACAGTAACTAATAATAATACTAGTTATAGTCAAAGCAATGGTGAATTTACTGTTGTTAATCATTCTATAAATATTTTTGGTAATCATACTTCAGGCAAGAATGGTGATCAATTAGCAAGTATGAAATTATATGCTTTTAAATTATGGGATAATGATGTTCTTGTAAGAAATTATATTCCTGTTAAGAGAAAATCTGATAGTGCTATTGGACTTCTAGATTTAGTTAGTATGAAGTTTTATGCTAATGCAGGAAGTGGAGTATTTACTGCAGGTAGTGTTATAAGTGATTAAATTCACTTTTTTTGTTTGATAAATTTAATAAATTAAAAAAACAAAGGTTCAACTTTGTTTTAATCCAAATTTAATTCATTAATATATTCTATGAAATATAGAGGAATATTAATTATTTTTCCATCTTTACTTAAATTTTTTAATGAAATTCTAAACGATATTTCATTGTCATTTTTTGCATTGTATTTTGTCAAACTTGTATTATTAGTGCTCTTATTTGCTTTTACTTCTATGGGTATTATTTTATTGTTTATTTGAACAATAAAATCAATTTCATTTCTATTAAATGTATAATAATTAGGTGATTGCTCTAATATATAATTTAATGCGTTAGCAACATAATTTTCTGTAAATGATCCTTTAAATTCTTCAAAAAGTTTATTGCCTTCTAGAATGATACTACTATCTAAATTGGACATTCGTCTAAGTAAACCAACATCGTTCATGTAAATCTTATAAGCGGATAAATCGTAATATGCTTTTAGTGGGAAAGCACATTTATTTACTAAGTAAGATTTACAAATTAAATTAGCATCATTAAGCCAGTTTAATGCTCCTTCATATTCTCTAGCACGAGCGCCTTCTTTAACCATTTGATATACAAACTTTTTATTTTTTTTTGCTAATTGTGATGGTATTCCATTCCATATCAGTGAAATTTTATTAGCTGTATTCTCATTTGTATGTTTAGAAAAGTCACTTTCATAAGCATCTAATATATTTTTTTGAATTGTATTTACTTTTTCTATGTCTTTATTGTTGATCCAACTATATACAACTTCAGGCATTCCACCAGTTATATAATAAATCTTTAGTTTTTCTATTAATTTATCTTCAAATATTTTTGGTATATTTTTAATTTCTTTAGTTTGTGCCATTACCTCAACTAAGTTTTTTGAGTCATCTGCAATTAAAAATTCACTAAAAGTCATTGGGTATAAATTTAAGAAATCTACCTTGCCAACAGGAAAAGATGTCTTAGATAATCTTATGCCAAGTAGTGAGCCTGCACAGGCGACATGATATTCGTTTGCTTCTTCACAGAAGTATTTTAATGAATTTAATGCATTAATATATTCTATGAAATATAGAGGAATATTAATTATTTTTCTAATTAATAAAACCGTTGTTATAAATTTTCCTATTATATCGTATTTACTTAGTATAACATCACACTTTTGCAAAGTTTTTTGATAAAAATATCACATTTTTGTATATTTTGGTAAGGATCAGTGAAAAAATATTTGTTAGTAAATTAACTCTACAATTTGAAAATTTATTTAAATTGAATTCTTTAGTATTATTTGATATAATTATTTTAGAAGTAAAAAGGAAGGATTCAAGTGAAAGAAAGTTTTTCTAAAAATATTATAGTTAAAAAATTTAAGAAGTATTTTAGTACAAATATTTTGTTTTTAACATATACTTTTACTTCTGTTTTAATGGGCTTTTTATTAAGATTGTTTACTATGGGGAATGTTAGTGATTTTAGAGCTTATGTATGTGATTTTATTATTGTTATTGTTATTGGTTCGTTTGGTTATCTTATTAAGCCAAAGAATCAATTTAAATATTTTCTTTGTGTAAGTATATTGTTTACTGCAATGTGTGTGATTAATTCTATTTATTATAAGTTCTATACAAATTATGTAAGTATTAGTTTACTTAGTACTTTAAGTATGCTTGGTGATGTAAGCGATTCAGTTACTTCTAAATTAAAGTTAATTCATTTTATTTATTTGATTGGCCCAATTACATTAATTATTGTTAATAAGTTGTTGGTTAAGAAGGATTATTATTATAAAGTAGGAAAAGATGAAAAAGGTAAACTTATGTTTAGAAATACTTGTTTGTCTGGTATAATATTAGTTTTTTTAATTATATTTACTATGACTAAAAGTGATGGTAGTAAACTTGTTAAACTTTGGAATAGAGATTATGTTGTTAAAAGGTTTGGAATTTATACTTATATGTTTAGTGACTTTGTTACAAGTGTGCAACCTGCAATTAGTCCTATGTTTAATTATGATGAAGATAGAAGAGAGTTTTTAAATTTTTATAATAGTAAAGATTATACTAAAAAAGAAAATGCTTATACAGGTGTTTTTGAGGGAAAGAATGTTATTTTTATTCATATGGAGAGTATACAGAATTTTCTTATTGATTTAAGAATTAATGGAATTGAGATAACCCCTAATTTAAATAAACTTGTTAAAGAGAGTATGTATTTCAGTAAGTTTTATCCTCAAATAAGTGTAGGCACTAGTAGTGATACTGAGTTTACTTTGAGTACTGGATTACTTCCTAGTACTAGTGGAACTGTTTTTGTTAATTATTATAATAGAACTTATGAAACATTAGAAAACGCTTTTAGAAGTAAAGGATATTATACGTTTTCAATGCATGCTAATAACGGGAATTATTGGAATAGAAAGAACATGTATCATACACTTGGTTATGATGACTTTTATGATAAAGATAGTTATATCGTTCCAACAGATAAAAAGAATAAGGATTATATTGGACTAGGTTTAAGTGATAAGTCTTTTTATGAACAAATTATTCCTATAATTGAAGATATAAAAAATAATCATAATAGTTATATGGGTAAGGTTATTAGTTTAAGTAACCATAGTCCATTTAATGATTTAAGTAAATACGGAAATATTAATTTTAGTGTTGAATATAAAGATGATGAAGGAAATATTAAAGTTGATAGTTATTTAGAAGATACAGAAATAGGTAATTATCTTAAAAGTGCACATTATGCTGATGAAGCTTTAGGTGTTTTATTTAAACTTATAAAGGAAAATAATTTAGATGATAATACTGTATTTGTTTTATACGGAGATCATGAAAGTAAACTTGGAAAAGATAATTTAGATTTTTTATATAATTATGATCTTGATATACATAAACTTAAAAGTAAGGATGATGCTACTTATATTAATTTAAATAAATATAATTATAATTTACTTAAGAATACTCCTTTAATTATTTATACAAAAGATATGTCACCTAAATTAGTAAAGGATGTAATGGGTATGTGGGATGTTTTTCCTACAATAAGTAATATGTTTGGTTTGGAGTGTAAATATGCACTGGGGAATGATATTTTTAGTGATAAAGAAAAAATAGTTGTATTTCCAAATGGAGATATTGTTACTAATAAGGTTTATTATAATAATTTGAGAGAAGAATATGTTTCTTTAAATGGAGAACCAATTAATAATGATTATATAGAGAGAATAAAGAATTATGCTGAAGTTAGACTTGGTGTAAGCAAAGCTATTATAGTACACGATTTGTTATATAAGGAAGGAAAAGTTGAAAGGGTGGAAAGAAATGAAGAAAGTATTAAATAGAAATAAGTTATTTTATTTTACGAGTGTTGTATTAATTATAATTGTAGTTTTAATTATTGGTGTTAAGTTTGTGAAAGATTTTGTTATTAAAGACAATAAAAATGTTATTACTAAAAATAATCTTGATACTTTGGAGTTATATGGTTATACATTAGATGACATGGATGGTAAGTTATATAAAGAGTATTTTGAAGAGTTAAAAAGTGTTCTTAATGGTGAAAATGTAAATTATGAAGATTATGCTAAAGATATTGTTAAACTTTTTGTTACTGATTTTTATACATTAGATACCAAATTAACTAGTAGTGACATAGGTGGTGTAGAGTTTATACCTAGTAATATGATTGATAATTTTAAAATGAATGCCGGAGATACTATGTATAATCATATTAAATCTAATCTTTATGGTGATAGGAAACAAGATTTACCTATTGTTAAAAGTGTTAATATAGATAGTATTAATGAGATTAATTACACATATAAAGATAAAGAATATTCTGGTTATAAAGTAAGGGCTTCTTGGGAATATGAAAAAAATATGGGGTATGATAAAGAAGGAGAATATATTTTAATTAAAGATAATAATAAGCTTTATATAGTGTCCAATGTAAGTGGGGAGTAGTATGGATAATGTTTATGAATTTTTAAAGAAAGAATCTGGTATTAGATTCAGAGATACTATAGTTTTAGGTATTAGTGGTGGACCTGATTCAATGGCTTTACTTAAGTTGATGCTTAAGTTAAAGGAAGAATTAAATTTAGTTTTAGTGGTTGCTCATGTTAATCATAATGTTAGAGAGCAAAGTAATATTGAAGAAGAGTATTTAAGAAATTATTCAAATGAGGTAGGAGTTATTTTTGAGAGTATTAAGATAGATAGCTGGGGTGATGATAATTTTGAAAATGAAGCTAGAACTATAAGGTATAATTTTTTTGATAAAGTTGTTCATGAATATAATGCAAAGTTTTTAATGACAGCACATCATGGAGACGATTTGATTGAAACTATTCTTATGAGAATAGTTAGAGGTTCTACTTTAAAAGGGTATAGTGGATTTAGTAAGTTTGTTTATAAGAAAGATTATACAATTGTTAGACCTTTTATTAGCGTAACTAAAGAAACTTTAGTAAAATATTGTGAAAATGAGAATGTTAAATATTATATTGATTATACTAATTATGAAGATATTCATACTAGAAATAGATATAGGAAGTATGTATTACCTTTTCTTAAAGAGGAAGATGCTAATGTAAATTTGAAGTTTTTGAAGTTTAGTGAAACATTACTTTTATATAATGAGTATGTTGATAAGGAAATGAACAGTGTAATTAATAAAGTTTTTAAGGATGGAATATTAAGTATTAGTAAATTTAATGAAATACAGTATTTAATTCAAACAAAAATTATTTATAATATTTTGGAGAAAATATATGGAGATGATCTTTTCATTGTTACTAATACACATGTTAAACTTATATTTGATTTAATTAATGGAAGTAAAAAAAATAGTATAGTACATCTACCTAATAATGTTAAAGTTATAAGGGCTTATGATGAAATTACATTTAATTTTGATGATAAGGAATTGGATGTATATGAAATTGAAATAAATGATGTTGTTAATTTGCCTAATGGTAAAAATATTATTAAAGTAGATGATAGTTATGATACAAGTAATAATGTGATTCGATTAAGCAGTGAGGATATTGTTTTACCACTTTACGTAAGAACTAGAAGAAATGGTGACAAGATGGAAGTAAAAGGCATGAATGGTAGAAAAAAAGTCAGTTCTATATTTGTGGATGCTAAAATTTCAAGTAGAGAAAGGCATATTTGGCCAGTAGTGTGTGATAGTAAAGACAATATAGTTTGGGTGCCTGGACTAAAAAAAAGTAAATTTGATATAGAAAATAGTGAAAAGTGTGATATAATACTTAAGTACTATTAAAGAAAGGGAGATTTTTATGAAAAAGAAGAATTTGTTTAAAGATATGACACCTTATATTCTTTTACTTATTGTAATAAGTGTTGTTATGTATATTTTCAGTGTAAAGAATGTTAAGATTCATGATTTATCTTATAATGAATTTTTAACTAATCTTAATAATGAAAAAGTTGAAAAGTTAGAAGTAACACCTAAGAATAGTGAAAGTATTTATTATTTAACTGGTAAACTTAAAGGTTACTCTGAAAATGAAACATTTAAAGTAGTTGTTCCATTTACTGATAGTGTTATTGAAAAAGTTTTAGATGTTGCAAGTTCACAGCAACTTGATGTTAAAACTAACAAGGATCCTGGAAGTATTAGTTGGATAGCTATTGTGCTTAATATTTTACCTATTGTACTTTTAGTTGGCGTTAGTGTATGGATGGTTAAAGCACTTATGGGTAATGGAAAAGGTGGTTCGCTTGATTTTGGTAGAAGTAGAGCTAAATTAAACCAAGATGGTGGAAAGACAACATTTAAAGATGTTGCTGGTTTAAATGAAGAAAAGGAAGAAGTTAAAGAGTTAATTGACTTTTTAAAAAATCCTAAAAAGTTTCAAAAGTTAGGTGCTAGAATACCTAAAGGTGTTCTTTTGGTGGGGCCTCCAGGAACTGGTAAAACATTGCTAGCTAAGGCTGTGGCAGGAGAAGCAAAAGTACCATTTTATTATATAAGTGGTAGTGATTTTGTGGAATTATTTGTTGGTGTGGGTGCATCACGTGTTAGAGATATGTTTAAACAAGCTAAACAAACTGCACCATGTTTAATTTTCATAGATGAAATAGATGCAGTAGGTAGACAAAGAGGTACTGGTTTAGGTGGAGGACATGATGAGAGAGAACAAACATTAAATCAATTACTTACTGAGATGGACGGCTTTGGTGCTAATGAAGGAATTATTATTATTGCCGCTACTAATAGACCTGATGTTCTTGATCCTGCACTTCTTCGTCCAGGAAGATTTGATAGACAAGTTACAGTTAATTTACCTGATGTCAGGGAAAGGGAAGCAATACTTGGAGTTCATGCAAAAAACAAAATATTAGATCAAGGAGTTAAACTAAAAGCTATTGCTGAAAGAACTCCTGGATATAGCGGAGCAGATCTAGAGAATTTACTTAACGAAGCTGCGCTTTTAGCTGTTAGAAGAAATAAGAATTCTATTGGTATGGATGAAATAGATGAGGCAAGCGATAGAGTGTTAATGGGACCTGCTAAAGTAAGTAGAAAAGTTACAGATTATGAAAAGAATATCGTGGCTTATCACGAAAGTGGACATGCTGTTTTAGGTATTGAACTACCTAATGGAGAAGAAGTTCATAAAATTACTATTATTCCTAGAGGAATGGCTGGTGGTTATACTCAAATGCTTCCTAAAGAAGAAAGAACTCTTGTTGCTACTAAAGATGAACTTTTACAAAGAATTACAAGTTATTTAGGTGGTAGAGTTTCTGAAGAATTATTTTGCGGGGAAATATCTACTGGTGCAAGTGATGATTTTAAAAGAGCTACTCAAATAGCTAGAAGTATGGTTACTGAATATGGTATGAGTGATTTAGGACCTGTACAACTTGAACATAAAAGTGGAGAAGTGTTCTTAGGTAGAGATTATACAAGTAGTAATAAAAATTATAGTGACGCTGTTGCTCTTGAAATAGATAAAGAAATTAGAAAGATAATTGATGAGTGTTATAAGAAGGCTAAAGATATTTTATCTAAGAATAAAGGCTTAGTTG
>CAKVLD010000062.1 GCA_934755305.1 uncultured Clostridium sp.
AGGTATGGTAGCTCAAAGAGTAAGTGAATTAGGAGCAGGAGTAATGTTAAAAAATAATTATAGCTATGTAAAAGAACACCAAAAATAAGTTTTGGTGTTCTTTTACATAGCTAAAAAAGTGTCTTCATTTTTTTTAGTTCTTTATAAACTAGTATAATTCCTATAGTAGCAGCCATAAAATCAGCTATAGGTCCTGCATACATAATACCATCTATACCCATGAATTTTGGAAGTAATACAACTAATGGCAATAAGAAAATAATTTGTCTAGTTAAAGATAATATTATACCTTTAATTGGTTTACCAATAGCAGTAAAAAAGTTAGATGATATAGGTTGAATAAAGTTTAAGAATGTAAAGAATAAGAAGATTCTAAAATAGGAAGCAGCAAATTCATAATACATATCAGAACCAGATCCAAATAATGATATTATTTGCTTAGGTATTAATTGAAAAATAACAAAAGCAAATATTGAAATTATCATACCTGATTTCATTGCTAATAAAAAGGCGTCTTTAACGCGATCAAATTTTTTTGCTCCATAATTAAAGCTAACAATAGGTTGTAGACCTTGAGATATACCTATTATTACGGAGAAAAATATCATGTTTACCTTAGTTATTATTCCAGAACATGCAAGTGGAATGGATTCACCATAAATAGATAAACTACCATAGTATGTAAGTGAATTATTCATAACTATTTGAAGTATCATCATAGCAATTTGATTAAAAAATGGTGATGCTCCAAGAGATATTATTTTTTTTATATATGTAAAGTTTGGTTTTAAATGTTCAACTTTTAAAGTTATAGTTTTACAATTTCTTAAATATCTAAAAGCCAAAAATGCTGAAAAGATTTGGCCAGTTATTGTAGCTAAAGCAGCTCCTGCCATGCCAAGGTCAAAACCAAAAATTAAAATTGGATCTAAAATAGTATTAATAATAGCTCCTGATAAATTGCATAACATTGTATATTTAGGACTACCATCAGCTCTTATTAAGTGTCCACCACCTGTAGCAAAAATAAGAAACGGAAATCCAAAAGAAGTAATTAAAGTATAATTTCTAGCATAAACTAATACATCCTCAGGTGCACCAAAAATTTTTAATAAAGGATCAGTAAATAATTGTACTAGTATTAGTAAAATAACACCTGAAGAAAAAAGTAAAGTAGCTGCATTACCAATATAATACGTAGCTTCTTTTTCTTTTTTAGCTCCCATAGCCAAATTAAATGTTGAAGCTCCACCAATACCTAATAAAAGTGATAAGGCAATACAAGAAGTACTTAGTGGAAAAACTATATTTGTTGCTGCATTTCCTAAAGTTCCAATACTTCTTCCAATAAAGAACTGATCTACTATGTTATAAAGAGCACTAACTAGCATCGCTATAATACTAGGTATAGAGAACTTTATTAAAAGATCTTTTACAGGAACTGTGCCAAGTGGGTTTGTTTGTTTAGTATTCATACATTCCTCCTAATTTATTATTTTTCACATCATATATTATAATCAAAAATTCATAAAATAGAAATTTTTTTGTTTTAGTGTTACTTAAAGAATTTTTTGTTATAATTACAACAGACTATTTTAATATATATGTATATGGAGCAATCTTATGAAGAATGAATTAGATATTTATAAAATAATAAATTATGATAAGTTTAAATGTATTGCAGATAAATGTGAATTTACATGTTGTTCTGGTTGGGATATCAACATAGATGAAAGAACTTATAAAGAATGGCAAAAATTTAAATGTACAAATGAAAGTATTTTTAAAAATATAAAAATAAAAAAACACCATAATGGTAGTGGATATATTATAGAAAAAAAGACTAAGGATCATTGTCCGTTTTTAGATTTAAATAAATTATGTAATGTAGTAAAAGAACATGGTGATGAATATTTATCTTTAACATGCAAATCTTTTCCTAGGATTGAAAATGATCTTGATAATGTAAAAGAGTTATCTTTATCTTGTGCATGTCCAGTAGTATTAGACTTATTGAGTGAAGTTAAAGAAAAAATAGATATTGGTAATACTAATAAATTAAAAACTAGGAAAGTCTTAATAAATATTATGCAAAAAGATAATATTTCAATAGAGCATAAACTACTAATAAGTTATCAAATGTTATTAGATATTTTAGATGAGAATATTTATAAAGAAGAAATAGAGAAATATACTGATATTAATAAATTAAATAAACTTATAGAGTTGTTTAAAGAAGTAGAGTTTAACATATATGAGTCTATAGAAGAACTTAATTATTTATTTTTAGATATAATTCAAGATTATAAAGAAGTAAGTATATTTAAAAATATATTTGAGAATATTTCTATATTTGCAGAAACTATAAATATAGAAGAGGTTTCTACTAAATGGAAGGGATTCAAAAAGTCTTTTGAAGAGTATAATGATTTTATTGAAAATTGTATAGTTTCTAAAGTAATTGGAAGTTGTATTTCTCTTGATATAGAAGAGCTGATATTAGCTTATGAAATGATAATTTTAGAATATTTATTAATAAGATATTCAGTATTTTTAAATTATTATACAAAGAATAAATTAATAAGTCTAAAGGATATTAAAGATTACATGGTGGCCTTTTCAAGAATTATAGGAAACAATCAAGATGCAGTAGTAGATTTTATAAATGAAGGTTTTGGAGATTCTATTTTAGAATATGGCTATATATGCTTTATTACTTTATTTTAAAATATTCTGTAGATAAGAATTCTTCAGGTTGATATAATATTTTTTAACGTTTAGAAAATATAAAATTTGAAAAAGCGGGAAGGCTGATAATTACAGGGCTTAAAGGTATGAAAGAGACTAGGACGTTAAAAAATAAAAATATAGTGCCTCAAAAGAACCAAAAAGAAAAATAATTAAATGGCATTTTTATAAGGAATTATTTTTCTTTTAGAACCTTTTGAATGGCTAAAAAAGTAGCTTACATCAATATGTGTTAATGGTGAATATTTATTTATATATTAAAAAAAAGTTAACTTATAGAAGCGTGGCGTAAGCCACTTTTTTATAAAGTTTAAGAAGGAGTCATTAAATGAAATATTATTTAGCCCCTATGGAAGGGATTACAGGATATATATATAGAAATACATATGAAAAATACTTTCATAATGTGGACAAGTACTTTACACCTTTTATAATTCCAAATAAAAGTAGAAGTTTAAAAACTAAAGAGTTAATAGATGTTTTACCTGAAAATAATAAAAATATGACTATAGTACCACAAATTCTTACTAATAGTTCTTATGAATTTATTACAACAAGTAAAAAACTTAAGGAACTAGGTTATAATGAAGTAAATATTAATTTAGGATGTCCATCTAGTACTGTAGTATCTAAAGGAAAAGGTTCAGGCTTTCTTGCTAAAAAAGATGAACTTAATAAGTTTTTAGATGAAATATTTAAAATGAATGATATTAGAATATCTATAAAAACAAGAATTGGAAAAGATAATTATGAAGAGTTTTATGATCTTTTAAAAATTTATAATAACTATCCATGTGAAGAGCTTATTATTCATCCAAGAACTCAAAAGGATTATTATAGGAATAAACCTAATAAGGATATATATAAGTATGCAATAAGTGAAAGCTCAAATACTTTATGTTATAATGGTGATATTTTTACTTTAGAAGATTATAATAAGTTATTAAAATATTTTCCGGAAATAGACAATATAATGCTTGGAAGAGGAATATTAGCTAATCCAGGATTAATGGATGAAATAAAGTTTAATAAAGAATTAAATAAAAATGTATTAAAGAATTTCCATGATGAGATCCTAGAGGAATATACTGAGTTTTTTGAACATGAAAAAGGAGCCTTATTTAAAATGAAGGAGTTATGGTCTTATATGATTTATATTTTTTCAGATGGAAAAGCATATTTAAAGGGGATAAGAACTTCTCAAAGTTTAACTGAATATAAGGAAATTGTACATAAGTTATTTCAAGAGCAAGAAATAGTTAAAGGGTCTGGACTTTTTAATAAAATAGAATAATTTGACATAATATATATTAGTTGTATAATAACAGTAAAAATAGAATATACCTATAATTGGGTATGTTCTATTATTTTAATATTTGCTTTACATAGTAGGTTAAAAAAATGCTATTTATATTATAGGGGTAGTTATGAATAATTATATTATACAAGAATGTGATGATAAGTTAGGAGAAGAGGTTATAGATAAATTAGTATATTATAACTTATCTAAGGTTCCTCTAAAGCAAAATAAAGAATTTATATCAATAAATAAAATTATAAAAAATGAAAAGGGTGAAATAATTGCAGGTATTCTAAGTAGAATGTACTGTTGGAACTGTTTATTTGTAGATACTTTATTTGTTGATGAAATATATAGAGGACAAGGTTTGGGAGAGAAGTTATTAAAAGAAGTGGAAAAAGTTGCAATAAATAAAGGATGTGAATTAATTCATTTAGATACTTTTGACTTTCAAGCTAAAGATTTTTATCTTAAATATGGATATGAGATATTTGGAGTACTAGAAGATTGTCCACAAGGACATTGTAGATATTATTTAAAGAAAAAGGTGAGAAAAAATGCTAGAAGATAAACCATGGGAGTTATTACAAAAAAGAATGACTTGGAGTCAACTAAGTTTCGTTAAAAATAAAAAAATTTTGGATTTTGGAAGTGGTAATGGAGTAACAGCAGCACATTTTGCAAAAAACAATGAAGTCATTGCAGTAGAGCCAGATGAATCTATGATTAAAAGTGAATTAAAAGAAATTAATTTTACACAGTTATAAGGAAGTATTGAGGTTCTTAAAAAATTTGAGAAAGATTCCTTTGATGTTATACTTTGTCATAATGTATTTGAATATGCTGATGAAAGAGAAGAAATTATAAAAGAATTTGAGAGAATTTTAAAGAAAGGTGGTTTAATATCTATATTAAAACATAATAGACCAGGAAGAGTAATGCAAATGGTTGTATTATTAAATAATTTTGAGCATGCAGATGAATTACTAAAAGGTAAAAGAGGAGTTGCCTCTAAGTTCGGAAGTATAAATTATTATAATGATGATGATTTATTAAAATGGAGTAGTAAACTAGAAATCGAAAAGGTCTTAGGAATGAGAACTTTTTGGGATTTACAACAAAATCAAGATGTTCATAAAGATAGAGAATGGCAAGAAAAGATGATTAGTATAGAAGAAAAAGTTAGTAATATAGAAGAATTTAAGAATATAGCTTTCTTCCATCATATTTTCTTACGTAAAAAGTAAATTTGTATCAGTTGAAACATAAAAATGGAGGATTATGGAGAATTATCATTTTACAATAGTTATATTTTATAGTAAACTTTAAATAAAACTAATTAGGAGTGAGAATAATGGCAGTAAAGATGCTTCATACATGTATAAGAGTTAAAAACTTAGAAGAATCATTAAAGTTTTATAAAGAAGGATTTGGATTAATTGAAACTAGCAGAAAAGATTATCCAGATTACAAGTTTTCATTAGTATATCTATCAAATGAAGAAGGTGGATATGAAATAGAACTTACTTATAACTATGATTCAGAAGGTTACGATTTAGGTAATGGATTTAGTCATATTGCAGTAGGTGTAGACAACCTTGAAGAGTCAAGAGAAAATCACATTGCTTTAGGTTATGAAGTAACAGATCTTAAAGGATTGCCAGGTGAAAAGCCACATTACTATTTTGTAACTGATCCAGATGGATATAAGGTGGAAGTAATTAGAAATTAATCAAAAGGAGTTTGTATTTAACCTTTAAAAATCGTTAAACACAAGCTCCTTTGTTATTTTATAATTCTTTCGCAAATTCTTTTAAAATAGATGCAGTAGCAGTTAGTTCTTGAATAGTAGCACTTATTTCTTCTAAATCGCTAGTCTGATTTTCTAATAAGTTATTTGAATCTTGAAATCTTTCATATATTTCTTTAATTGATATTTGAATACTATTTAAAGTTTTGTTAATTTGTTGAATAGATTCTTTAGTAGAATTAGATAGATTTCGTATTTCACTAGATACTACTCCAAATCCCTTACCATATTCTCCAGCTCTGGCAGATTCAATGGCAGCATTTAATCCTAAAAGATTAGTTTGTTTTGCAATACCATCTATAAAGGATAAAACTTCATCAGTTTTTTTAGAATTTTCTTTTGTTTCTTCGATAAATTTTTCAATACTAGCATTTGTTTCATTTATTTGTTGAAATGTAGAAGTCATTTCTACCACACTAGTGCTCATCTGTGATAAAGAGGTAGAAACTGTATCAGCAAGATTATTAATTTTTTCTCTTTTTAAAGTTTTATCTATACTCATACTAACTACTAAAGTTCCTTCTATATTATTATCCACAAAAACAGGAATAGCGATAGTTTCTACTAGAATACCAAATACTTCTTTTGGAACAATAGTATGTATAACTTTTTTTTCTTTCAAGCAAACATCTGCTGCGGAATCTTTAGGAATAGGATCTCCTGCTTTAAAGTTAATTCTTAGATGTTCAGTATCTTCAACTAATAAAAAAGTTTTTGTGTTAGAAATAGTAAAGCCTAAATCTTCACCTAAGTAATGTTTAAAGTAGGGCATCATAGTAAAGAAAGATTCCATTAACTTATTTTCATTTATTTTGTTTATCATTTCTCATTCTCCTTCTATAACATTTTCATTTATTAAATAAGCATAATGTTATTAAAACTAAGACAATATTAAACTTATTTACAAAGTATAACCATAATCAAATATATTTTACCATATATTTATAAAATGAGGTAAAAATCATGGTTTAAAAATATAAAAAATTAGTAAAGTGTTCAAAAAATACTTAAAGGTTTTATGAATTATAAAAAAATAAAAAAAGATTTAGATAATTAATTGAAAATGGAAAAAAATGTGTTATTATTATAAATAAAGTAATTATGTACAGGAGGTGTAAGAAATTAGCTATAATTACTGCAAGGTTCCTAATATAGTTAAATAAGTATGGAGAATATTAAAATTAGAAATATAGAAATATATCATGGACAAAAAGTTGTTAGCAATGAATTTTATGTTGAACATTTTAAAAAACAAGGAAAAGATGTAAAAAATTTTTTAGAAAAAACTATGGGAAGAAAATTTAGATATGAAATTGATAATGATGTGGAAAATTCATTAACTATGGCAATAGAATCTTCACAAAAAGTTTTGAAAGAATCAAATTTAACAGGAAAAGACATTGATGTTATTATATATTCTGGAATGTTACCAGAATATGTTTCTCCTACAGCTGCTTTAATTATTCATAATGCTATTCAAGGAAAAGAAGAGTGTTTTTGTAATGATATAAATGTAAATTGTATAGGTATGACATATTCTTTAGATTTTATAAATAGATACATGTCTTCAAATCCTAAAGTAAAAAGAGCTCTTTTAGTAGGAAGCGATTATCTTCGTATTCAGGTAAGTCCTAATAATGAAGGATGCTATGGTCAATATGGAGATATATCTTGTGCTTTAATTTTAGAAAAAACAGATGAAGATTGTAAACTGATAGAGACTAAAATAGCAGTTAATAATAGCTTTATAAATTATGTTAGGTATCCTAAATGTGGTTTTTCTAACATATATAACGCTGATAAGGAAGATATGTATGTTGATTGGAAACCATTTGGAGCATGGTGGATAGAAGGAGCGGTAAAAAATATAAACTCAATGTTAGATAAAAATGGATTAACTAAAGATGATATTTCCATGTTTTGCTTTTCGCAAATTGCAGAGAAAAATATTGAAATCTTGCGTGAAAAGCTTGATATATCACAAGAAAAATCTTTATATGTAGGTGATAAATATGGTTATACAGGAACTACAAGTCCTTTTATTGTTTTATATGAAGGAGTAAAAAATGGACAAATTAAAAGAGGAGATTATTTAATATTTTCAACAGTGGCAGCTGGATCTACCCATATATCAGTATTAATAAAATATTAAATAATAAATAAAACGAAAGGAGCGTTACTAATGAAATTAATTAATGAAACTATTGGATCATATACAAAAAAGATATTTAATAAATATGCAAATAAGGAGGCACTTGTTTACGTAGAAGATGGTAGAAGATATACTTATAAGGAGCTTAATAAACAGGTAGATATTATAGCAAAAGCTTTTATATCAATGGGCGTAAAAAAAGATGATCATATAGCATTGTTATCTAGTAATTCTCCAGAGTGGATAATAGTTTTCTTGGCAACATTAAAGATTGGTGTCGTATGTGTATGTATTAACCATTTATCAACAGAAGAAGAAATTGATTACATGTTAAAAAAATCTGAATCTACGATTTTAATAGTAAGCGATAAAGAGATGATAGAAAAGGTTGATGTAGATAAGTTTACTTATTTAAAGGTAACTATAAAAATGAAGAACTTATTTAATTTAGGTAACCTTATGGAAAAGATGAGTAGAATTTCAGATGAAGAATTAAAACAAGTAGCTGATAGTGTAACTCCAGAAGATATTGCTACAATTTTATATTCATCAGGAACTACTGGAAATCCTAAAGGAATATTATATACTCATAAAGCAATTTTAAATGGACCATTATCATTTCTTGAGAATTATAAATATACATCAAAGGATAGGATATTAGCTTCATTACCTTTAAATCATATTTTAGGTGGAAAGTATACTGCTTTTCTTGGACTTTTTGCAGGAAGTACTATATTTTTAATGGAGAAGTTCAAAACTGGACTTGCTCTTCAAATTATTGAAAAGGAAAGATGTACAGGTTTTCATGGTGTTCCAACAATGTATAGATATCTATTAAACAAAAGTGAAGGGTATGATTTATCTAGTTTAAGAGTAGGAATGATAGCAGGGGCTGTAACTTCCCCAACACTTATGAAGGAAGTTATGGAAAAACTTCATATATTAGAATTAAATAATACTTTTGGTCAAACTGAAACTTTAGGAGTTACCCAAACAACAGTATTTGACAAAGATGATCCTAAAATAAATACAGTGGGTAAACCAGTAGAACATGTACAAATTAAAATTTGTGATTATGATACATTAGAAGAAGTGCCAATAAATACTCCAGGAGAGTTACTAGTAAAAAGCCCATATAGTATGATTGAATACTATAGAGATCCTGAAGCTACTAAAAAAACAATAGTAGATGGTTGGATTCGTACAGGTGATTTTGCCATTATAGATGAAGATGGATATTTATCTATAAAAGGTAGGATTAAGGATGTAATAATAAGAGGAGGAGAAAATTTATCTCCAACAGATATTGAAAATTGTATAACAAAACATCCAAAAGTGGCTAATGCAATAGTAGTAGGAGTTCCAGATAATACTATGGGAGAAGAGGTTTTTGCATTTGTTAAGATAAATGAAAATGAAAGTTTATCAGAAGAAGATATTTTGGAATTTTTATCAGGTAAAATTGCAAAATATAAATTCCCTAAATTTTTCGACGTTGTTAAAGAGTTTCCATTAACATCTACAGGAAAGATTAAGAGAAATATATTAAAAGATATGGCTAGTGAAAAAATTAATAAGAAAACTTTAGAAGAAGTAGCTATAGGATAAAATTATTATAAATATTAAATTTTTAATATTATTAGATAAAGAACCACGAAATTATTAACAAAAGATTTCGTGGTTCTTTATCTAATAATATTTAAGTATAGGAATATTTAATTAGCCTTGCTATAATGGTTTTTATAAGTTTGATATACATCTATAACAAGGAGGAATTTATATTTGATAAAGGAAGAAGTAGAATTATTACCTTCAGGATTAGTTACTTGCTTAATAAATGAAGAAGAAGTACGTATTTTAAAGTTATCCCCTGAAATACTAACCTTAAGACTAGCAGATAAAATAAGTAAGCCCTTTACTTTAAAAGTAGCTTTTTATAATTTTAATAAATATACATATGAAGAAATTTTAATAGATAGTTTTAAGATAATAAGTAATGTAGAAGAGGAATTTTATTTTACTTATATAATTAAAATTTGTGATGATAGATATTTAAATAGTGTAAGAAAAATAGTGAAGGATTACTATAATTATATAATGCTTAAGAATTATGGTACGGAAAATGAGTTTTCTAAGGAAATGGTAGAGTATCCAGCGGAAAAAGATTATGATTTTTATGAATTTTACTCAGATCAAAAAAAGGACTGGATGTTAGAATTTAATGATGTAGATTTAGATAAAGAACTGTTAGATTCGGTTGAATTAGCTTTAAAAATAGATAATACTATTTTATATAATAAATATTTAGAAATGAATATAGACAGCTTTAAAGAATATTATTTTAGAGAAAATTTTATAGAAATAACAAATTTAAAAAATAAACAAATTTCAAGAATTTATGTAGGTAATGAGTTTTGTCATAATTTATTTCCAAAGATAGATATGTTATTAAAAATACTTAATAAAGCTAATAAAGAAAAGCTAAATGTTACAATATGTTTTACTTACCTTAGAGAAAACTATATTGAAAAAACAAGAACTATTATTGATAAAGTTTATGAATATGCTTTAGAAAATAATATGAAAATTGAAGTGGTGATAAATGATTTTGGGTTAATTAATTTGTTTAAAGGTAAAACAGATATATTTAATTTTGTCTTAGGAGTTTTGTTAAATAAACGAAAGAAAGATCCTAGATATATTTATAAAAATGGATATAAAGAAAATAAAAAAACTATGGCAAAAAATAATCTTAATAGTACTAGATTTAATAATTTTTTAAAAGGTTATAATATAAATCGATATGAGTATGAGGTATGTGGTTATAAGATAGATATTGCAAAAGGAAATCATAGTTTGCAACTACCTTTTTATCAAACTAATACTTCTCAATATTGCCCTTTGTATGCAATGTGCAAAAATCAAGATAGAGGGAAGCACACCTTAGTTAAATGTTGTCCCAAATATTGTACTGATTATATTTTTGCTTATCCAAAACACTTAAAAATGGTAGGAAGATATAATTCTCTATTTGCATTTGACTATACTATTTTAAAAAATAAGAAATTATTAAAAGAATATATAAGAGAAGGAATAGATAGAATAGTACTTAATTTTATATAAGATGTGAGGAGGTTAAAATGAAAATAGTAGCAGGACTTGGTTCTATTGATGATTACATTGATTTGGTAGAAGCTGGGGCGGATGAGGTCTTTTGTGGGTATGTTCCCTATGATTGGAATAAAAAATATGGTAATTTGTTTCCTTTAAATAGAAGAGAAGTTCTATATTATAATGTGCAAATAGGTTCATTAACTGATATGAAGATTTTGAGAAGAATGATGGATAAATATAAGGTGCCAGTTACAATAACGTTTAATTATTTATATTATTTAGAAGAGCAATATGAAGATATAGAAAAAATAATTAGAGATCTAACTAACATAGGTTTTAATGAATACATAATAGCTGATATAGCTCTAATAACGTATTTAAGAGAAAAAGAAATAGATTGTATAATACATCTAAGTGGTGAAGCTTCTGAAATAAATAGCTTATCAGTAGATTTTTATAATAAATTAGATATATCTCGTTATATATTTCATAGAAAAAATACTATTTTAGATATGGAAAGTGTTATAAAAAATAATAGTATAAAAAATCTTGAATATGAAGCATTTATGCTAAATGAAAGATGTCATTATACTGGAGCTTTTTGTAGTTCTCTTCATTGTGATGAATTAGCTCATTTATGTAAGGTGCCTTATCATATGGCAAAGTTTAATAGAAAATCAAATAGATTTGAGACAGTGGATAAAAAGTTTAACGATTATTATAAGATAGATGAAGAATATGATTATGATGATGTAGATGAAAAACAATATTTAGTTGGAGGTACAGGTTGTGGCTTATGTGCCTTAAAGAAACTTCAAAAAGCAGGAGTTACTCATTTAAAAGTGGTAGGTAGAGGTAATTTCATTGACCTTATGATAGAGGATGTGAAAAATTTAAAAAAAGCTATAAATATGTTAAGTAGTACAGAGAATTCTATAGAATTTGAAGGAAAAGTAAAGCAAGAACTATTTAAGGGAAAATGTAGTGGCGAATGTTATTATTAATCTTTAGTGGGTTTTTTAGCCTACTTTTTTTAAGTTAAGAAATCAATGTAAAGGTTTATGGAAAAATTGTTGACAAAAATACTTAAAGCTATTAATTTTAAAATAGATGTATTAAATATAATAAAAGGGGAGATAATAATGAAGAAAAAAGCAATTCGGATGTTAGCAGTAATGATTGCAGCTTTAGGAATTAATGTTACACCTCATAGTGTAACAAATGCAGCTACAAAAGTTGTGGCTTTTCCAGGAGCAGAAGGTGGGGGAAAATATGCTACTGGAGGAAGAGGGGGGTCTGTATATTATGTAACTAACTTAAATGATAGTGGTGCAGGTTCCTTTAGAGATGCAGTTAGCAAACCTAATAGAATAGTTCTATTTAAAGTAGGAGGGACTATTGAATTAAAAAGTGATGTTCCTATACAGTCAAATATAACTATTGCAGGACAAACAGCTCCTGGAGGTGCAGGAATAACTCTTAAGAATTATAAAGTTGGTCTTTGTGGTAGTAATATTATAATGAGATACATAAGTTCACGTCCAGGAGAAAGGAAGTTAAACAAAGATTATGATGCTCTTGGAGGTTCTAATGGTTCAAATTCTATAGTGGACCATTGTTCTTTTGGTTGGGCAAATGATGAACAATGGGGATTATATTCAAATAATATAAATGCAACAACTCAATGGTCAGTTATAGGACCTTCAAATTCATTTTCTTATCATTCAAAAGGAATTCATGGTTTTGGTGTAATGTTTGGTAAAGGCAATCATTCAATGCATCATAATATGATAGTTCATAATGTTTCAAGAAATTTTAGAGGAAAAGTAGAAGGTACTTATACTGCTGATTTTGTTAATAATGTTATATATAACTGGGGATATGAAACTGCTTATGGAACTATAGGACACTTAAATTATGTTGGTAACTATTTAAAGATGGGACAAGGTACAACTGGAGGACGCCATTATATTGATATTGATAGTACTACTAAACCTGAAAACTTTGGTATGTATTTAACTAAAAATAAATTGGTTAATATAAATGGTTCAGATTATGGCACATTATGTAGTAATAATTGGAGTGGGGTAAGCTATGGCAAAAGTAATGGAAGAAATGAATCTAATATAAAAAGCAATACTGCTTTTAAGATGATGGTTAATGGAGAAGATGTATCTGTAGCAAATAAAGCTGAAAGTGCAGATAATGCATATTCAAATGTATTAGCCTATGCAGGAGCTGGAATAAATGCTAATTCGAGACCGGAGATAGATAAACAGGTTATGAATGAAGCAAAAACAGGCACAGGAAATTTTGTAGGAGCTAGACCATATAGTGAAGCAAATGAATCTCAAAAAGCAACTATAAATAAGATGAAAATACAATGTGGTGTAACATTTAATTATCCAAAAGCTATAACAAAAGGTGCAGCAAAGGATTCAGATGGTGATGGAATGCCAGATGATTGGGAAATAGCTAGAGGTTTAAATCCATATAGTATTAAGGGTAAGGATGGTTCACTAGAAGCTAACGGAGATTATTGTGGTAAGGGATACACTAATATTGAATATTACTTGAATGATTTAACTGTTAATTCATTTCCTAGAGGGACAGTAACAATATCACCAGTTGTAAAAACTAACACTGATAATATTGGGGATGTAACTCCAAGCACAAAAGTGACTACTGTTGATTATGGTTCATATTATAGAATAAAGAATGTAAATAGTGGTAAGTATTTAAATGTATTTAATTCTTCAAGTGGAACAAAGTTAACGCAAACAAGTAATTTAACAGATAATTCTATATGGCAAGTAGCAATAAGTAAAGATGGTTATATAAAACTTGCAAATCAAAGTTCAAGTAGCAACATGATGGTAATTGATGTAACAGCAGCATCAAAAGAAAATGGAGTTCAATTGCAAATATGGGGGGATTCTGTTGGAGATCACCAAGAATTAAAGTTAAAGGATAATGGTGATGGGACTTTTGGTATTTTAACAAAGATATCTGGAGATACTAAAGCTTTAGATGTATATGGCTATAGTAAAGATGAAGGAGCAAATATAATTCAATATAATTATGTTGCTTCTAATAATCAAAAGTGGATATTTGAAAAGGTTAATTATAATAAGCCTATAGTTAATGGTGGTATTTATGTTTTAAGAAATGTAAATAGTAATTGTTATCTTGATGTAGTTAATGGGGAAGATGTGAATGGTGCTAATGTAAGACAATGGACAGGCAATGGAGAAGAAGCACAAAAATTTAAAGTTGTTTCTACAGGAGATGGATATTATAAATTTATATCTCAAGTAGGTTCAAAAACTAGAGTCTTAGATGTAAACGGCAATAAAGCTACTGATGGACAAAATATAAGTCTTTATAAAGATAAAGGAAGTGATAATCAAAAGTTTAGCCTTATAAATAAAGGGAATAATACTTATATAATTTCAACAAAAGTATCTTCTGGTAAGTCAGTAATTGAAGTAAAGGATGCTAGTAAAATTAAAGGAGCAAATGTTCAGCAGTGGACAAGTAATAATAACAATTGTCAAAGATGGAGATTTGAAAGAGTAGGTTAATAAGTATAAAAGAATGAGGTTTAGTTTGATACTAGGCCTTATTTTTTATAGTCATTTTTACTATACAAAAATATGTTTTCTATATAAAATATATAGAGAATTATTATAAAAAATAAGGAGATTTCATAATGAAATATTATTTTGCACCTTTAGAAGGTGTTACTGGATACATATATAGAAATGCACATAATAAATATTTTTCAAAGGTTGATAAATATTTTATGCCTTTCATTTCACCTACTAAAAATGAAGGTTTTACTTCTAGAGAAAAAAATGATATTATACCTAGTCATAATGAAAATATAAATGTTGTACCACAAATACTTACTAATAATTCAGAGTATTTTATTAAAACAGCTAAAGAATTAGAATCTTTAGGATATAAAGAGGTTAATTTAAATTTAGGTTGTCCATCTGGTACAGTAGTAGCAAAGGGAAAAGGCTCAGGTTTTCTTATTTACAAGGAAGAGCTTAATAAGTTTTTAGAGGAGATTTTCAAAGAGGTTACTATTAAAATTTCAATAAAAACAAGAATAGGTAAAGATGATCCAAAAGAACTTTATGAGTTAATAAAGATATTTAATAAATATCCATTAGAAGAGCTTATTATTCATCCAAGAGTACAAAAGGATTTTTATAAAAATACTCCTAATGTTGAAGTATTTAAAGATGCATTAAAATTAAGCAAGAATCCTGTATGTTATAATGGGGATATTTTTAATGTAAGAGATTTTAAAAGAATAATGGAAGAGTGTCCTACTTTAGAAAGGATTATGTTTGGAAGAGGATTAATTGCAAATCCAGCTTTAATAGATGAGATAGAAGATAATAAAGTAGCTGAAAAAGAAACTCTAAAAGCATTTTGTGATGAAGTGTATAAAGGATATAAAGATATACTTTCAGGTGATAAAAATGTTTTATTTAAAATGAAGGAATTTTGGTTTTATATGATTAATGTTTTTGAACATAATGAGAAGTATGCTAAAAAAATTAAAAAATCAAAAACTTTACAAGAATATGATTCTATAGTTAATGGCATTTTTAAGGAATTAGATATAGCTTCAGATGATGTAAGAGGATTTTAGAGGTAATGTAATTCAAAAAATAAAATAGAAACACCAGTAATGTTTATTGGTGGAGTAATAAAAAGCAAAGTTTAGATCAAAGTTTTTTAGCAATTCCAAATAGTTATATTTATCAAAAAAGGAAGTGCCATTAGCAATTTTTAAAATTTTTTTGTATTGTTATAAAGATCATTTACGATGAAATAACTATATATCGCGAAAAAAATAAAAACAGAAGAATATTATGCTAATATTTAAGGGGAATATTGTTTTATTAAGGGGGGATTGTTATGAAAAATAGTTCGAAAATTTTTATTAAGTTAATGGCAGTATTAATGGTTTTTCTATTTATTATGCCATTAACTTTAACAACAAAGGTTTATGCAGAAGAAAATAATACAAAGGAAGTAGTTTTATTTGAAGGTGAAAAATCAGCAACAGGAAGCTGGGATCCATGGGAAACTTTGGTTGATATTAAAGACATGAATCTAAAAGATTTTGAAAAACCTTTTATATTAGAAATAAGTTATGAAGGTAGTAATGCACCATATGTTATTTTTCAATCATGGACAGGTGGAAATACATGGGGACAAACAGTTGCATCATATACTTCAAAAGGTATAGCATATTAC
>CAKVLD010000063.1 GCA_934755305.1 uncultured Clostridium sp.
TAATGCCTGAAAAAATATACATAAAACTGTTTGGTAAATTAATTAAATACCTTCCTATCATTCCAAAAACTAATATGCTTATCATTGCTGAGATAATACATACCACAGGAATAAACTGATCATTTACTTTAATCATAGACTTTATTTTATATAACATAGATATTTTCTTGTCTAATATTATTAATAAAATAGTTCCTATTAAATATGATAAAATCATTATAAATATAGAATTTGACATATTAAATCATACACCTCCAAGAATTCCACTTTAGTCGAATATTTTCGTATGTTAAAAATTATTCTCTCAATTTTTGTATTTCTTCCTCTGTTAATCCAGTCTTTTCCGATATAGTCTTATTATCAAGAATATCTAATAATTTTTTTGCTATTTCCCTTATACCTTCTTTTCTACCTTCTTTTATTCCTTTTTCTAATCCCTTTCTTTCTGCTTCATTTAATGCACTTACCTTATCTTTTAATATCTTTGCTCTCATTTCATAAAGCTCTCTTTGCTTTTTATCACTACTAATTTTTATAAGCTCATCTTTTGCTTCTCTTATTTCTTCAATACTCATTTCTAAAGTTCTTACCTTTTCACTTTCAGGATCTTTTAAAAATTCAGTCCATGCAACAAGTAAATCTTTTTCATCACAATTTTCATTTAATTTAGGTATTTCTATAAAATGAATTTCTTCAACATCAGTAAGCTGTTCATTTGTCTCTACTTCTTTTAACCTATATACATTATGAAATCTATCATTTTTCAAATATTTAAAATTTAATATATTAATGCATACTGTTCTCTTTAATTCTGAATAATCTTCTCCTTCACCAAGTTGCTCTTCATAAAGTTTACTCCAATAATAAAGACTTCTTTTAATCATGTTGTATTCATTTTTTAATTGTATTTCTATATTTATAATTTCATTATCACTAGTCTCTGCTTTAACATCAAGCCTTGAAAATTTATCTTCAATAAAGGCCTTTTCTAAATCTGTATTTCTAATTTCAACTGCTGTAATTGGATTTGGATTTTTTAATACTGAATTTAAAAAAGATATAAGTATCCTTTTATTCTTTTCCGCTCCAAATATATTTTTAAAAATAAAATCTATTTTAGGATCAAGTAAACCTTTTATCATTAAATAACCTCGCTATATATAATATTTAAAATCAAAATGTTGTAATTAATTTAATTATATCCTAAAGTTAAAATTATTAAAACTAAGAGATTAGGATATTGAGTATCAAATAAAAAATTCTTATCTATAAAATTTCCTATACATAAAAAAACAGATACTCTCAATGAAAGTACCTGCTTCTTCAATAATCATTGATTAACACATTGTAATCTTGCCTGTTCTAACACATCTTCTATAGCTTTTTTACTTTTATTAGGTGGATAGTCATATTTCTTTAATAGCCTTTTTATAACACTTCTCATCTTCGCTTGAGCCTGTGCTTTCTCGTACCAAGCATGAGTCATGTTTTCTCTAACAGTCTTAGTTAATTCTCTTGCAATCTTTATTAATATATCATCACCCATAGCATTAATAACTTCTGGATCAGCTGTTAATACATCAAAAAATGCTTTTTCTTCATATGTAAGCCCTATTTCATGACCTTTTTCTATAGCTTCTAAAAGTTCATGCTTAAACTTTACTAATTCTTCAAGAACTTTAAATACATCAGCTTCATCATTTCTGTTATTGTATTTTTCTAAAATAGCTTGTAATCTTTCACTAAATGTTTTACTTACTACTAAATTAGTTTTTCTTATTTCACTAACCTTTTCCTTCATTACTCTCATTAATATGTTAGCTGCCATATTTTTATGAGGTAATGCCTTTAGCTTATTTAAGTTTTCATCAGTTAAAAGTTCAAATGTTTCTTTTGTACCAGCTTCTGTTAGTGATAACACTTCATCTTCCCCCCATTTTAATTTCCAATTTATTATGTGTATAAGAGTTAATTTTTATTAGGTGTGGCTTACTTTTTAATGATTATAATGGATTACTAATAGTTTGTGCTAAACAGATGTATAATTTCTAATTTTTATTTCATATAGAAACTCTCTTAAAACATCTTTTATTAACAAAACAAAAAACCTCCATTGTTATGAAATTAATGTTGGTATTTTTCAACATATATCATAACAAAAGAGGTTTTTCGTATATCATTACTCTTTTATCATTTATCGTAACTAATTGACTACTATTTTTTAGTTGTATGTCATAATAAAGTGGATTTTTAATATAAAAACTACTTATTTAAAATTATCACATACCACTCAAACCATCGATTTATCTAATCTGACAGGCTTATTCGTCCCATCCTTCAGGGAATTCAGCATTGTGGTAAACTTCTTGAACATCATCATCGTCATCAAGTAAGTCTAACATCTTTTGGAACTTCTTAGCTGCTTCTTCATCTATTGCAGTGTATGTATCTGGAATCATCTTAACTGCTGCTTCTAAGAATTCTACTCCTTGTTCTTCTAAAGCTTCTCTAACGGTCGAGAAATCATCTGGAGCAGTTGTAATAACAAATACTTCATCTTCATCTGCATTGAAATCTTCTGCACCTGCATCTAAAGCCATCATCATCATTTCGTCTTCGTCTCTATCTGCCTTCTCTATTACTATTTCACCTTTTTCTTGGAACATGAAACTTACACATCCTGTAGTTCCCATGTTTCCTCCACCTTTAGTGAAAGCACTTCTTACATTACCAGCTGATCTATTTTTATTATCAGTAAGAGTTTCAACAATTACAGCTACTCCACTTGGACCATAACCTTCGTATACAATTGTTTCGTAATTTACTGAATTCATTTCTCCTTCAGCTTTCTTTATAGCTCTAGCAATATTATCATTAGGCATATTAGCTGCTTTAGCTTTTGCAATTACATCTCTAAGTTTTGCATTGTTTTCCGGTTTAGGTCCACCTTCTTTTATAGCTATTGCTAACTCTTTACCTATCTTAGTAAATATCTTTCCTCTTTTAGCATCAGCTTTACCTTTTTTAGCTTGAATGTTATGCCATTTTGAGTGTCCTGACATGTCTTTTCCTCCTATCTTATTTATCATATTATTAATTTATAATTATTAAAATCATAATCTATAAAATTATACCACATTAAGGTAGGAAATAAAAGACATGTTATCTTTTATTACGACTTATTTCTTTAGTTCCTATATATAATGCTATTCCTATAGATATAATCATCATAGTAATTATAACTAAACTCTGAATATCACTAGTCTTTACTAAATTATCTTGATTACTATTAATACTTCTCTCACGGCTCTTACTTTCTCTCATTTCTCTACTTGCTACTGATTCTACTGCATAATCTACATCAAAACTTACAGGCACATATTGAGTTGCTATAACATCTTGAACAGTATCATCCAATGAATTATATAAATCTAACTCTAGTACATTCATATCTCCAGTAATATTAATAGTATCTGTATTATCTTCTCCATAATTTCTAAGCTTAAAACTTTCACCTATTCTATATCTATATCTTTCTCTACCATTACTATCTAAGGCTACTACATTATTCTTAGTTCTTATGGTAAAGTTACCTTCAAAACCATCAGTATCTATTAATTCTGTTTCAAAGTAACCATCTTTTCTTAAATATTTTAGTTTATCCTCTTGTAATGTTAATTGCTTTGGTGGCAATTCTTTGTTAAGACCTCTCTTTATAAGCTCTCGCATATAAGGATGAACTATCTTATCTTCACCCCACCCCTCTCTATAATGCCAAATGGCTGCTTGAGTCAATGCTATATCTTCATCTTCTGTTATTCCATATTCCTCTCTTAACCTTTCTGAATTTTCCTTATACCCATGATATAACATTGCAAGAACTATATCATCTTCATGATTTTGCACCCTTACAAACTGATCATAATTTGGAACATCCTTTGTAAAGTCATAACAATACCCATGCTTATCCTCTATTTCTATATATGGTGCTACAACTTCATCATTTAAAATTGATATCATCTTAAAAGTATGACCATCATATAATTCCTCTGCTTTAACTATTACATTTGAACATAGGAATATCCCTTGCAATATAATTAGAATTATTCCTTTAATAACCCTTTTCACACTTTTACCTCCTAACTTATATAAAGCTCTCTAAATTAGTTTTTACATACAGTAGGAATATATACCTTATTTAATTAAGAAATTGAAATTACTAATTAATTACAAAATAAAAAAGCCCAAAAGGACTTTTTTGATTCTTCTTAAACCTCTGCATATAATCTATTTTCTTCTTTAAAATATATGCCTTCTGCTTCTTTTCTAATTTGCACTTTACCATTTGTCTCTTCGATAAAGCTCTTTTCTATAACTTCTGCTGTACTCTTCTCTGCTAAAATGTGAATTTCCACCTTATCAGAGTAAACTGAGTCTTCTATATGCCATAAATTTTGATTGCACACATATTGGATCTTTCCTAAAAGGTCATAATCTATAGTAGCTATAAGTTCTACTCCTTCTACTTTAGACACTACACCAGCTGCCTTAATTGCTATAGCTGCACCTTTTGTGTAAGCTCTAGTTAGTCCCCCTGTTCCAAGTAGTATTCCTCCAAAATATCTTGTCACTACTACTACACAGTCCTTAACTTCATTTTTCTTAATTACTTCTAATATAGGAATTCCAGCTGTACCTTGTGGTTCTCCATCATCTGAATATCTTTGAATCCCCATGTTTTCTCCTATAATGTAGGCATAACAATTATGTCTTGCTTGCTTATGCTTTGACTTTATTTCATTAATAAACTCTTTTGCTTCCTCTTCTGTCTCTACTCTTTTTGCATATCCTATAAATTCAGATTTCTTTTCTTCAAAAGAATCTTCACCATAATTTCTAACTGTTATATATGACATTTTCAATCTCCTCTCTAATGATTTGTACACCTAATTTAATTTTTTCTTCATTGGTCTGAGAAAAGTTTATTCTAAAACTGTTATTCCCATCTTTAATCCTTGTAAAAAATAGCACTGCTGGAGTTATATAAACTCCCCTTTTTGCAAGTTTTAAAAATAGTTCTCTAGAGGAAATATTTTTATTTCTTAGTTTTAAGTAGAAGTTCAATCCTCCTCCTGGATTATAGAAATCTACTATAGATCCTAGTTCCTCTTCTATATACTTTTCCATAACTTTATATCTTTTTTCGTATTCTTTACTTAAAGTAACTATACTTTTTTTCCATGTCCCATCTTTTATATACATTTCAAGTGCCCTTTGCATAAGGCTTGAAGTAGTTATATCTGTACTTACCTTTGAAAATTGCATGCTTTCTCTAAACTTTGATGGCATAATTATATATCCTATTCTTATACCAGGTAAGAATATTTTTGAAAAACTTTTTATATAAATTACCCTATCATTATTATCTAAACATTTAAAAGGAATATATTCAACTGATTTATCGTAAATTAGCTCTGATAAATAGTCATCTTCAATTATGTAAAAATCATATTTTTCTGCAAGCTCAAGTAATCTTTTCTTTTTCTCTAATGAATAACTTATACCTGTTGGATTTTGAAAATAACTCATTGTATAGAAACATCTTATTCTATTCTTCTTTAAGATTTCTTCAAACTTTTCTAAATTTACTCCATCCTCTTCTATGTCTACTTCAAATATATTTGCTCTTCTCCATTTAAATACTGATAAAGCTCCACCATATGTTGGCTTTTCCACTATTACATTATCATTAATATTAAGGATTGATTTTGCTGCAATATCTATACCTTGTTGTGCTCCTGAAACTATAAGCATGTTTTCTTCCTCTAAAGCATTGTCCCAAAAAACTTCATTTATAGTTCCTCTTAAATTTTCATATCCTAAAGAATCATTAGATACTAAAGCTTTAGCTCCATCTCTTTCTAAAACTTTATTTATTATTCTTTTAAAATCATCTATAGGAAATAAACATTCCCCTGTAGTTTCTCCTGTAAAGTCAATGGCTTCTTCTAGATTTCCTGTAGTTGATAATAGCTTTAATGTCTTTGAATATTCCCTTCTGAAAGTTGATACTACTTCCTTCTTTTTTGCATAACTTCCACTACCTATCTTTTGATAAGCAAACCCATCATGCTTAAGCTTTTTATATGCATTTACTACAGTAACTTTATTTACTTTTAGATATTCTGTATAATCTCTTATAGTAGGTAACTTTTCCCCATCTTCTACTATATTCTTTTCAATTAACTTTTTTATATGCTGAGCTATTTGTACATACTTAGGTATGTCCTCTTGAAACTCTATATTAAAACAATCTTTCATAATATTTAACACCTATCTTTTTATTGTTTTAGATGCATATACATTTTCTTTTATTATGCTAACACCATCAAAATCTTTTAATAATCTTTTATCTTTTGCAACTAAATCTCTTTGGCTTAATTCTTTTAATATATTTTCTATCTTTATATTAAATCCTTCAAAGACTTTATCACATTTTATTTCATATGAACTTACAAACTCATTTCTATTTTTTAAATATTCCATAAGTGTCTTTGAAGCAATATCTATATTTTCATCTAAAAACTTGTTTATATAATTTACTGTAATTATTATTTCATTTATATTAACTTTTTCTTGAAATAAATTACTTACAATTACTTTAAATTCATTATTTAAAGTACATGCCATGGCAAATGAATCTTTTGTTACTAAGTATCCATTTAAATTCATTAATAGCTTTGAAAAACTATCTAATGTTCTTATTAAAATTTCATATGCTGTCTCTACTTTTCCATTTGCAATATATTTTTTACAAACCCCAATGTCTTTTAATACTCTTCCTAAATAAACTAGATTCCATTTTCCAACATGACTGTTTAATGAATATCTAGCTGCTTCATAAACATTTGATATATCTTCATCTCTTGAAAATACTAATTTTGATTTTATTAGCAATTCTCTAATGTATCCTTTTTCCTTTTCTCCGTTATATGAATCTAAAAAATGCTCTTTATCTAAAAGTTTTGTGTGTACTGGAACCTTTTTTGACTCTGAATAAATGTCCCTTATTTTCGGGCAATCTTTTTTATACACTACAAATAAATCTATATCAGATCCTTCCCAAATATCTCCTGACACTATACTACCGAATGTAAATATTGCTAATACTTTTTTATTTTTTATTAAACTATTTACTATAGATTGAAAAGCATCTTGTAACTCAGCAACTGTTTTTGCCATGACTTTCTCTCCATTTCTTGCTATGAATTATTTCTAATTATATCATAAATATACACATTCTTTTATGTATATATTTATATATTTTTTTGATGCATATATTTTTTCGCATCAAATTATGCAAATATTTTTATAAAAAAACTGTTCTATTTCCGTTCCTGTAAAGAACTACTTACCTTGTGAGATGTGTTTTTACCTCTAAAAAGTACCTCTTGCCTAGTTACAACTTTGTAATTTACCGTCCTTTCTGAAAGAAATGTTGTTATAATTTTTTTATACTCCTATGTTCTCAATTTTAATGAAAAATTCTCCAAGTAATAGTTCTTTAAAAAAATTTATATTTATGAATTTTCTTTTTAAGTTATAAATTATAAGCCAACAAAAATATTCCTTTAAATACTTAGTTGAAACTCCACAAAAAGACTTAAACCATGATTTACAAACAAGATTAAATCCACCAATAAATTTATCAAACTCCTTATTCTCATTATTTGCATTCTTATTGTGTTTCTTAGCAATAATACCTATATATCTATCTACATAAGGAATAATAACTGAATCCTTATCAATTCTTTTATAAATCTTTTCATCAAACTTTTTAATATCCCATATTTTTTTACATACAGGTAAACATAAAATTGAATCTTTTTCCCCTTTAGCTGATACCACAAATATTTTTTCTCTTACATTAGTATCTATGTGTTTATTTCCTTTAAAATTCTCTTTAGTTGAAGTTTTTATCATATGTATTTTTCCTTCTAAAGTTTTAGGAATATTAGTAAAAGTCATTGCATGAAGTACTTTATGCCTCCAATAAAAGGCTGTATTTATGTTTATTTTCAATCTTTCTGCACATACTTTTAAAGTCTTCTTTTCTAGCATTAATTCAATAAACTCTATCCACTTATTAGGTGATTTCTTCGAATAGCTCCAAATTGAATTTGTTACTAAGGAAAAAGTTTTACCACATCCTTTACAACGATATCTTTGTATTCCTTTAAAAAATCCAAATTTAATATAATGAGTGTGACCGCATTTTGGACAAACATTAACTACATTTTTTCTACTTGCATATATATTAGGTTTTAGGATTTCATTTAAATATTTATTCATGTTGTCTAAATTTATATCCAACTCTATCATCAATATCACCTCATCTTAAATTCTTGACAATATGTTAGATTTATAAACATTAACAACATTTATCGTAGAAAGACCTCTATATAACAACTTCCTATCCCCTACTCCAAAACTTTCTCTCACCCACAAATTTCCACACAAAACAAAAGAGTCACCGCCTCTCTTTCCTAAAAAAGGCACTGTGACTCTCTCTAATTTTCAGAAAAAATATCAATTATAATATTCTTTTCTGCATTAACTTCATCATTTCCACCTGTAGTTTTCACCTCAATTAACTCTTCAAGTTTCTTAATCTTACTACTAAACCTTACAGGTTCTAATAATTCCAGACTACTCATAAGTCTTTTACATTTATCAAATTCCTTAGCCTCAATTAAAGTTAATATTCTTAAAAACAATGTACTTGTATTATAAGGATCACTTAAACTTTGAATTCTAAATATCTTATAAACCAACTTAAAATGCTCTTTTGCTCTATCTTTTTCCTTATTGCTTCTATAAACATATCCTTTTAATAAAAATGCTAACTTACTATATTCACTTGTTAACTCATCACCAGCACAAAGAATATCAATATTATTTATAGCTTTCTTTACATTACCCACCTTATAATTTAATAAAGCCAACAAAAACATTACTTCATGATTTTCTTCATTATATACTCTATTATCATTTAAAAGCTCAATAGCTTCCTCACATTTATCTTTCATCATTAAAATTCTAGATTTAATAACCATAAATTTCATATAATATTCATCATCTGAAATATTCTCGATTATTTCCAAAGCATCCTCATACTTTTGCTCTTTAATATAATACTTAATAAAATCCAACTTTAACGGAGAATAATCATTAAATACACTTCTTGCTTTTTCTAAATACCCATAAGCTTCTTTGCTTTTACCTTCTTCTAAAGCAAGATTTACCCTTATTCTATACCCGTCATATTGATCCCCATTAAACTTTATCATTTCATCTAAGGTAACCTTAGCTTCTTCTATCATACCAAGTTTCATATATACTAAATACTTTCTATATCTAGCTTCCATATATGTTTTATTTTTTCTTAAGGCCTTATTATACTCATGAATAGAATCATTGTATTTTACCAAATATTCTTTTACTATTCCCCTATAGAAAAAGACCTCTGGACTGCAAACCCCATTATCAATAGCTAAAGTTAAACATTCATCACACTTATCTAACTCCTTCATCTTTTCATATATAATTGCCATTCTAAAATATACTTTCCCATCTTTAGAATCTATATTTTTAATCTCATTTAATATCTCTAAAGATTTATTATAACTACCTTGTTTTTCATATATTTCTGCAATCCTATATAGAACTTCCTTGTTACTTGAACTTTTCTCCCTTACTTCTTTTAAAACTTCTAGAGCCATATTTAACTTATTATACTTAATTAATATGTCACTAATCTCTATCTTTTCTTCCATAACGTTCCCCTTATGTATTAATATAATTTATCCTTTGCTCTATTTATACTTATATTCTCCCATAATTAGCCATTATTTATACTACAAACTCACCCTTAATACGTTAATCTATTATATATTAACATACAAATTCATTTTTTTACAATTTATTAACATAATCAATTTGAAAAGTCCAATTAAAAATCAGTTTAATTTTTTTCAACTAAAAAGTGCGATTATACTTAGCTTCCACTCTAAGTATAATCGCACTCTTTTATTTAATTTAGTACTTGTGTTGAATATTCTTTACTTTTATTATAAGTTTCTTCATCAATTTCTACAACCATAAATGTTCCATTTTCTGTATATTCTTCTTGGAACACTCTACCATTTCTATGTAAAAAAGATGCTACATCCCCCTTATCATAAGGAATTAGATACTCTGCCTTAATTAAACTATAAGGTAATTTTTCCTCAATTAGATTTAATAAAGAATCTAAATTTATCTCTTCCTTAGCAGATACTTCTATTATATCTTCATATTGAATATGTTCTCTTATATTAGCTAAAGCTTCTTCTGATGCCTTATCTATTTTATTTAAAACCAATATAGTTTCTTTACCACGTGCACCTAATTCTCCTAAAACCTCTTCTACTGCTACTATTTGTTCTAAAGCAGTACTTGATGATGCATCTACAACATGACAAAGTAAATCAGAATAAATTACTTCTTCTAAAGTAGACTTGAAAGCTTCTACTAAATCATGAGGTAACTTTCTTACAAACCCTACTGTATCAGTTAAAGTAATAAGACCTTTATTTTCTAAAGTTACAGCTCTTGTAGTGATATCTAAAGTTGCAAATAACATATCCGCTTCAAAAACCTTTTCCTTATTCTTTCCTTCCTTAGTAGCTGCCTTATCACAAATAGCATTTCTTAAAGTTGACTTTCCTGCATTTGTGTACCCTACTAATGATACCTTAGGAATACTTTCCTTATTTCTCTTTTCCCTTTGAACTTCTCTGTTTTTCTTAATTTTCTTAAGTTCATTATTTAAATCGTATATTGTTTCATTTATATGTCTTCTATCTGTTTCAAGCTTCTTTTCTCCTGGTCCTCTAGTACCTATTCCACCACCAGTTCTTGATAACACAGTACCTAAACCTTGAAGTCTACTCTTTCTATATTTAAGTTGAGCAAGCTCTACTTGAATCTTAGCTTCTTTGCTCTTTGCTCTTCTTGCAAATATCTCTAATATAAGAGTAGTTCTATCTATAACCTTTGCTCCTAAAGCATTTTCTAAGTTTCTAACTTGAGAACCTGATAATTCGTCATCAAATATTATTACATTAGCTCTTTCAGTTTGTCTTAATGCTGCTATTTCAAGAACCTTTCCTCTACCTATAAAGAAAGCAGGATCTATCTTACTTCTTCCTTGATAAACCGTTTGAAGTACTGGTATGTTACATGCATCAGCAAGTTCAGCAAGTTCTTGTAAACTTTCTCTAGTATCAGAACCTACTAATATAGCTTTTTCTTCATCATCTTCTACAACTTCATTATCCTTAATTAAACTTTCTACATGTCTAACTCTATCTAATATATTTATTGCAAGAAGTTCTTCCATAGATAAATTTTTACTTTCTTCATATATTAAAGTATTGTTAAATACAGAAAGCATGCCTATTGAAAAATCTATAATCTTTCCTTCATATGTACCTATAGCAACTATAGCATCAAGTTTTAACTTTAATAGAGCTGATAAATCTAGGGCAGATAAATTACATAATCCATTTGGATGTGTATGAATCACTCTAACTCCTGAAAGTCTTCCTTCTCTTATATCTAATAAAGGAAGTTCTACAGAAGATGAATCCCCAATTGCAACTGATTGAACCTTTCCTCTTCTATCTATTGCTACACTTACTTCTCTATCTAAAGCTGTAGAAACTCTAACCATTATATCTATAATTTCCAAACTAACAGCTTCATCTTTCAAATTTTTAATTTTATATATTTCTTCTAATTGATCTAAAAAACTTTTCTTTACCCCGTCTATATTTCCATTAATCATTTTATCACCTCGTATATACCTATTCTTTGCAACTTTCCTTTAATTTTATACTATCTAATTTTACTTGTAAACTTTTCATTAAGCTTTACCTTCCTCTTATTCCATTTAATTACAAATTAAAAATAAAGTTGCAACTTCTTGAAAAACTCTGTAATATTAATAGCAGATTTAATTTATTTTTTTAATACATATTTTTTTATTTAGAATGGAGGATTCTCATGGAAAATAAAAAACGTAACATACTTTTATCTAAGGAAACTATAGAAGAAAGAATTGTAGAACTTGGTGCAGAAATAACTAAAGATTACGAAGGTAAGAAACTTTATATTCTTTCTTTACTAAGAGGTAGCTTTATGTTTACTTCTGATTTAGTAAAATCTATAGATACTAAGGTAAAAATAGGATTTATGACAACTTCAAGTTATGGTAATAGCGAAGTTAGTTCAGGAGAAGTTAAAATAGTAAATGATATTCCTGATAACATAGAAGGTTTTGATGTATTAATAGTTGATGATATAGTTGATACTGGATACACTATGGAATTCATAGTAAACCACGTAAAATCTTTAGGAGCTGCTTCTGTTAAAACTTGTGTACTTTTAGATAAGCCATCAAGAAGAAAAGCAAATTTAACTCCTGATTATAGATGTTTTGAAATAGAAGACGTTTTTGTAGTGGGATATGGTCTAGACTATAGTAATTATTATAGAAATGTTCCTTATGTATTCAACTGGGAAGATAAATAGTTAATAATTTTTAATTAACGCAACAAAAAAGGATGATGCATTAATTTGCACCATCCCTTTTTTAATGTATAAAAAATTTTACCAAGTAATTTTTCCGTCAAATAATCCAGCTGATGTTTTAGCAACCTTTGAGAAAGATTCTTTAGACATATCTAAGATTCTTCCACTAACATATGGTCCTCTGTCTAATATATAAACAGTAGTTGTCTTACCATTACTAGTATTCTTAACTGTAACTTTTGTGTTGAAAGCTATAGTCTTATGAGCTGCTGTAGTAGCCTTTCCAGTCTTTCCAGAAGCTGTTTTCTTTCCTGTTACGTTATACCATGATACTTTACCTGATTCAGTTTGTGCTGATGCATCAACAGAACCTACTCCCATAGCTGCTCCTCCAGCCATTACTAATACTGCTAAAGTAGTTGCCATTTTTCTTATTTTCTTCATTGTAAATCCCCCTTTACTCTTTTTGTTGATTTAGATTTATTTTTATATTTAAATTTTAACATTTTTTGCCATAATAGTCAACATATTTTTGCATTTTTTACTTTTATTGTATTTGTATTATTTATATTGTATTATATTTTACATAATACAGTTTTTTTAATATTTTTTATTTTATAAAGGAGGTTTTAAATCATGAGCAAAAAAATATATATTTTTTTAAATTTTATTCTTATTTCTTTTATTCTTACTTGTTGCTCTACTAATTTTACTAATAATTCAAATGATAGTAATTCAAATAAAATAATTGTCTCTTCATTATCAAAAGATAAAAAAGGCTTTATAACATCAATAGATCCTACTACCAAAAAAGAAAAAGTAAATATTAAAAATAAAAATGTAGCAATAACTGGAGATATATCTTCTGATTCATCAAAGATAGCTTACATAGATGCTTTAGATGATACTTCCCCTTGGCAATTATTTGTATCTAATTTAAATGGAAATAATTCTAAACAACTAACAACAACTGAAAAAGGTAAAGTAAATGCTAGATTCTCAAAGGATGGATATATATACTATTTATCTCAAGATTCAGAAGATACTATAAAACTATTTAAATATAATCTCGAAAAGAAAGAAGAATCAATAATAGATAAAGAGAATACTGATAGAGAAGTTGAATGTTTCAGTATATCTGATAATGTTATTATTCAATCTACAGTTTCTTCTTCTGAAAAGTTAAAAGCTTGGGAAGAAAGTGAAGATGGTAATCCTTTACTTTCTCATACAATTATTTTAGTGAATTCAGAGGATTCTCAAGAAGAACTTACAAATATAACAGCATCCACTATATCTTCAATTGATATAACAAAAGATGGTACAAAAGTACTCATATTTGGTGAAAATATAAACTCTGACACTGGATTTGGTATATATGAATTAACTCTAAAAGATAAGACATTAAAAAAATTAATATTAGATAGTGAAGTTATTAATAAATCTGATTCTCTAATTGAAAGCTTTATTAATCCATATATAGTAAGATATTCAGAGGATGAGAATATAATTTATTTTACTGCCAGCAAAAAAAATGCTGAATCTTTTAATCTAGATGAAATTGAATGTAAAGCTGCTAGCCTTTTTACTTATAATATTGAAAATGGAAAAATAGAAGAATTTTATACCCCTAAAAATCCAAGCTTAATCTTTGATTTAAATGTACATTAAAAAATCAAAAAGTAGCACTAAAATTTAAGATATAAAATTTAAAAATTGGAGAGTGAGAATCTTAAGTCTAATTCTCACTCTCCAATTTTAAATTTAAAATACTATTGTTCCCATCTGTCCTTAACTATTATTTTAGCTTGCATTCTTAACTTTACCTTTCTTATTTACTATCAATTACTTGTTCCAAAATCAATAGCTGTTTGGGGTATTTTTCCTACTACTATGGTTTCTGCTACTGGCACCTCACATTTCACTTCTATTTCTTGGCTATGTAATGGTACTATTGTTCTAACTGTAGCAGAAATATTTAAATAAATCTTATGTCTTGTCTGATTAATCCCTGCACTTTCAAATTTTGATTCATAATTTATGCTTATATTACCAATTGGTTCTACCTTAACATTTATTTTAGGTCCTAGATTATAAAATATACTTTTTTCTGTTAACCATCCTACTGGTACATCTATCCCCACCTCACCCATCTTTTGTAATTCTTCATTACATTTTAGTGATATCCTAGAACTTAATTCATTAAGTCTAACTGTATTAGCTTGTATTAAATTAATATTCCCCTCATTATCTTTATTAATTATTATCATCTCTCCATAATTAAATTTTTCATTAAATATATTCATACTTGTTGTATTTATAATATCTTCGGCCTTTGCTTGAACCATACTTTCAGATTTAATTAATACGTTTGGTAATACCCTAGAATCAAAAATGTATAGAAAAAGATTAAAAATAATTAAAATGGCAATAATTACCAAAATATATGGCTTTACTTTAGACTTTCTAGGTTTTACATAATATTTCATTAGACACCTTTATATTGAGTTATTTATTTAATCATATTATAATTATGCTATAGCAATTTTTTTATAACTCAATATTGTTAATTAGGAGGAAAATATGTCTATAGATAAAAGAACAGGTGGTAGAACTACTACCACTAAATCTACATCCACAAGACACCAGGCCCCTAGTAGAAGAACTTCTGAAAAAAGAAGTACTTCAAAAAGAAAAGGAAAAAAGAAAAAGAAAACTGTTTTTAGTACTATAAAAAAGATTTTCTTAGGTTTACTTTTTTTAATGCTAACTATAATGGTTATTTGCGCTGGATATGTATTCGCTGTTTTAAAGAGTACTCCACCACTAGATATAGAAGCTGTTAAAAATTTAAGCCAACCTTCATCCTTATATGATAAAAATGGTGTTTATATGGATACTGTACATTCTGAAATAGACCGAACCGTTGTTAGTTATGATGAAATACCCAATAACTTAAAAAACGCCTTCATATCTATTGAAGATCAAAGATTTGAATCGCATATAGGAATAGATCCTATAAGAATTGCAGGTTCAATAGTTACAGATATTACAAAAATATTCAGAGGACAAAGTGGAATGCATGGTGGTTCTACTATTACTCAACAATTATTAAAAAACACAATATTAACAGATGTAGATTTTGTAGTAGAAAGAAAAATAAAAGAATTATATCTAGCTATTAAACTAGAAAATGAATTGTCCAAAGACGAAATTTTAAATCAATATTTAAATACTATTCCAGTTGGTGGAACTTCTTATGGAGTTGAAGCTGGTGCTAATCTATACTTTGGTAAATCAGTTAAAGATTTAAACCTTATAGAATGTGCCTATATTGCTGGAATTACTCAAGCACCAACTTATTATAGTGCTTATAATGAAAATAACAAAAAAGACCCTACTCCTTACATTAATAGAACCAAAACTGTTCTAAGTAAAATGCAAGAATTAGGGAAAATTACCAACGAGGAATACCTTCAAGCTATAGCTGATATAGATGCAGGAAAATTAACTTTCCACTCTGCTAAGAAAAGTTATACCCTTAATTATGAATGGTATATTAATCCTACAATATCTCAAGTAAAGGAAGATTTAAAGAAAAAGTATAAATACTCTGATGAGGAAGTAGCAAAATTATTAGCTAATGGTGGTTTAAAGATAAATACTAATATGGATAAAGATCTTCAAGAATATACT
>CAKVLD010000064.1 GCA_934755305.1 uncultured Clostridium sp.
ATCTTAACTGAAGTCACTTTTTTTAGCCATTCAAAAGGTTCAAAAAGAAAAATAATTCCTTATAAAAATACCATTTATTTATTTTTCTTTTTGGTTCTTTTGCGGCACTATATTTTTATTTTTTAACGTCTTAGCCTCTTTGATACCTTTAACCCCTGTAATTATCAGCCTTCCCGCTTTTTCAAATTTTATACTTTCCTAGACGTAAAAAAAATAAAAGCTTATAAAACTAATCCGTCTCATAAACTTTTATTAACAATTAATACTTAAAAAACACATTTTACTTTTCTGCTCTAAGCTTTCTAACTACTTCCACATCTAATCCTGTCTTTAATGATATAACATCATCATCTAAAATATCTAATAAATTTTTAGCTATTTCTACTTTTTCTTCTTCTCTACCTTTTTTCATACCTTTTTCCATACCTTTTTCCATACCTTTTTCCATACCTTTTTCCATACCTTTTTGCATGCCTTTTTGCATGCCTTTTAAAATAGCTTCTTCTTCCATCTCTTGTAATATAAATGCATTTCTTGCTACCATTATCTCAACATTCTCCTTCTTAGCATTTAATATATCAATAGCTGACTCTGCCAATTCATCTACCATTGTATTTTTAATCCAATTCTTTATTGCTTTTCTTTCAGTATCAGTTAAACCATCAAAATATAAAGCTATTACTTTTATCCTTTCAAAAAATTCTAGAGCATTCATTTTTTGATCTAACAAGAAAATAGCTGATGTAACATTTCTATTTTTTATAAGTTTCTCCTTGCTAAATTCTTCATCATTACCTATATCAAAAACATCATATTTAAAATTCAAAAGTCCATTTCCAAATAGATTTTCATTATATATTATTTTTCTAAATTCATTTGGTACATTCCATCTTTCTTCACCATTATATAATACTATAGGTATTACTGCTGGTACCTTTATATTCTTATCTCTCTTTCTATAATCAGTATTAACAGCATGTTCACGTAATATTTCACACATGTAAAATAATAACCTAAGGGGCATTCTATAGTCTACAGTAGATTGAAATTCTAATAGTATGTAAAAATATACTTCTTTTTCACTTATATTGGCCTTATATACTATATCTGCTTCTGTTTCCTCATAGTCTGATGTAACAAAAGATTTATTTACTAAAGTTAGACTTTCTTTAGTTAAATACTTAGTCCACTCTTCATTTAGTAAAGACTTAAATAAATCTAGTGCTATTTCCTTCTTAGAATATAAATCTTTATATGATTTATCATGAATATGATGAATGTCCTTTTTGTATTGTTCTTTATTTTTCATTAACTTAACTTCCTTATAATTTTATCATTAGTTTAAGTATTAACATAATTATATATTATAAACATATTTATTGAAAATATAACTATTTAATTATTATATTATTCTAAAATTAATTAGATTTTTCAAGATTTTAATTGGAGTTTTTTCAAACTTTTCTTTACTTTCAGTTTTCACCATTCCATCTTTAACTGCCATAATATTTTCATCATCAATAATAAATGTAATATCTTCTAATATAAAACTCACAACATTATCTTTTCCTTGAGTCTTGATATCCTTGTTATATCTCTTAAGTTCCTTCCAAAGCCTAAACTCTTCCTTACTCTTGATGCAAATTTCAGAAATATTCTCTGCATTTTTAAGAAGATAGATACTAGTATATAAAAAACGTCTTACCTGATATCCTTTAACCTCAATTTTACGTGGCAGCTTAATCCACTTTTCAATTTCAAATCTATAATAAATATCATCACTATTTTTAGGAATCTCCTTAATATCAGATCTTTTTACTGGTTCTACAGATTTAACTTTTCCATACCACAAAATACCTGCTTCCTTCTCAAAAACTTTCTTAGATTGAGCTAAGGCAATGAATTTCACATTATGCTTAGATAAATTAATCTGACCCTTTGGTATATGATAAAAATTATAATTCATACATATTTCAAACTGTTCTTTATTCTTTAAAGTTCCAACTAAAACTTCCCTATTATTAAAATACTCATCCTTCAAATAATCTTCTTCTCCTGTATGTGCTATATGTCTTTCATAACCAGAATAAGAAGATTCTAAAATAAGCTCATCTAAAAACTCCTCCATAAGAGATGTTGTAGAAGGAAGGAAAGGGAAAGCCCCTATGTTAACCTCATCTATACTTTTATAAAATGGATGATCTTTAAATTTCTCTTCATCATCATAAGGAAAAAGAACAAAAGCTCCAAATATAGTATGCTTGTACCTATTCTTATCTCTACAAACAATAGCATCTCTATACCTGTGCATAGTATTAATATCCTCTTCCTTAGGGCCTTTTATTCCTCCTGAATTATCGATCTTATACTTTGCATCAAATATAAACTCATATTTCTTAGAACTACCTTCTTTATTAAGGGACAAAATATTGTCTGGATACTGCCCTGAAGTTTTAGATTCCCTCTTTCCATTATAGATAACAGAGAACTTTTCATTAGTTTTAGGATTAATATAAGTTAAAGAAGATTGCTCTCCCTTTCTAAGCTTAACATTAACACCATTATTATTAACCTTGAAAAAGTCAGCACTATCAAGCTTATATTTCTTTTGAAGCAGCCCATTAATCTTAATAAAACACCAATACTCATATAAAAGAGAAAGATCTTTAATAGAAATATTAAAAATATCTGAATTTATACTTAGACCTTTTTGAAGCATAAGATAATACTTATAAACTTCTCTATATCCTGGTGCCATGGTAAATACAAGAGATGTATCAGCATTAGTAAATTTTGATTCTATATTTCTTAATAATGAACCATTAATTCTTCTTTTAATATCTCTCTTAAAACCATAAATCTTTTCAAGATATTCTACATCCCTACCAGAATTTTTAAACTTAATAATAAACCTATCAATCTTCCTTAAAATATTCTCTAAAATAAACTTAAGAAACCTATTTTCCTTAACATTATTAGTAACAGTCTTCTTAACAACTAGAGCTTCACTTGGAAGTAACCTACCCTGTACATTTTTCATAAGGTAAGGTCTTTTTTCAAGATATCTTATAGTTTCACTAGTAACATTTTTTATATTATGATACTTAACAATTCTCTCCTCTTTAGTTAAAGCATGATAAGGATTATTTAAAACAATATCTATAGCTTTAATAAATTTTTCAAGAACATAGTTTAAGATACTATAAAACTCGCTGTCATCATTATTCCTCATATTGTTGATCTCACTATTTAAATAAGTTCTCCCAAGGAAACCATAAGCAAGGTTATAAATTTCCTCATTAACGTCTTTTAAGATGTTTTGATAATCTTCCTTATAACTAATTTTTGAAGGATAAACCTCTAAAGTTATCTTAAGCTTTTCTATTCCATCAACTTTAACAATGAAGTCAGTTAATCCCATTTCCCCTTTAAAGTTAATTATTCCACTAAGATTCTTAGACCTTGAAGTAACTTTAGTCACCTTATTTCTTATATTTAAGTTATCATGATAAAACTCTAAAGAAGCTCCATTCTTGCTTTCAATGATAATTTCATAATTAGAATATTCCATAAGGTGAAGTCCCTGTATAAAATTAAGGTTCTCTACCTCTTCCTCATAAGTATCTAACTTAAACTCTGCCTGATTGTTTGTCCCATATTTTTCTCCCTTAAGGACAAATACAAGGTTAGAAGTTTCAAAACTAAGAAGCTCATTTTTACCAGAAGCTTGTGAATCCATCTTTAATGAACCTCCTAATCATAAGGCTTAATTTTTCAGAAGTAAGAGTCTTTTTAATATCCTTTTCCTTTTTATCTAATTCGCTTTCATCAAGACAATTTCTATTATCAAACTTAACATTAGTAAAATACTCAAAAAGATCAACTAAAGCTTCAAAACACTCATTGCTACTTCCACTTATCTTAGGTAAAATCTTTTGCACTATGCATCTGTCCATAGCTTCCTCAAAGGTAAATAAATCATTTTCTACTGCATAGATAACATAGAATGTAATTTCATCACGTACACGATAAGCAAAATGATAGTTGTAATTTTCTAGGATTTCATTAATCTTCATAAGGTTATTTATAACTTTAACAGCTATATCTTTACTAGCCCTGCAATCTGCAAGCTTTAAAAAGTTTGATTTTAAGAAGTCATTATGTAAAACTCTTGGTTCCTCCTGCTCTGCAAAAATACTATCAAAGTCAAAGCTTAAGTTTACTTTGTTAAACTCTATAGTATTAGCTCTATCTAAAACCTTTCTACTGAAAGGGAAGGTTGTTTCATCCATGTTAACTGTTCCTATTATATAAACATTGTCAGGAAGATAAACATCCCAGTATTTTATGTAAGCATCACTATCTGTATTCTCAAGAGACTTCTTGTCAAAGAATCTATTAGTTACTATTTCTCCATCTTCTTTATTTAAACTTCTTGTTTCCATAATAGAAAGGATATCACTAAAGTAATATTCTACTCTTGCAAGGTTCATTTCATCTAGGACTATGAAGTAAGGAAGTTCTTTATGCATCATTGCTTCATTGCAGATTTCTGTTATTCTTCCTGGGATGAATTTTCCTTCTATATTTTTGTATCCTAGAAGCTCTGTGCTATCACTCCAATCTGGTTTTACTGGTATTAGATTGAATCTGCTGTTTTCTGAGGTTGCTCCTAGAGCTTTTGCAAATAGTTCTATTATTTTGCTTTTACCTGTCCCTGAGATTCCACTAAGGATTAGGAAGGGTTTTGTTTTTAGGGATAGGTAGATGTTTTTGATTAGGGATTTGTTATAGGTGTAGCCTGAAGAGGTTATGTAGTTGTAGATGAAATCTAGGGATTCTTCTATGCTGTAGTTTTTTATTATGTTTGAATCGTCTGGAGATTCATCTATTTCTAGATCTTCTTCATCTTCTATTTCTTCCTCTTGTTCTGTGGATGCTTTTATTAGCTTTACTATGAAGGTGTCTTTTTCTTCTGATAGGTAAAACTCCATATACTCTTTAAATTCTTCAGGTACTTTCACTCTCTTTTTACTTACTTTGTCTTCATTTTCAACTATGTAACTATAGCTTATATTAAATTCTTTGCTTATATATTCCTTAAATTTTTTATCGAAAGATATTTGAATTACATTTCTGCCATCTTTAATATTAGGCCATACAATACTTGAATTAAATCTTATTTCATTACATACAAGTGTTATTGGAAGGCTCTTACCTTTTTCTAATTCATTGCTTAAATTATTTAATACAGGTTTTTCTGATTTTACTGGTATTGTTATTTTACCTGTAAGTGTACTTTTATCTACTTCTTTTTTGAAAATTAAATTTTTCACTTCATTGTCTTTTAACACAATTCCAGGATTTTTGCTACTAATATATTTTCTTATTTCAAAATCAATCCACTTTTCAACATCCTCACTATTAGTTTTGAAATATGCTATCCAATTTTTATTTACACTTATCTTTTTATCCTTATGATATAGTTTGTACACAACATTATCATCTTGCTGAGATCTTTCCTCTATAATTCTATTTTGTTCACTATCTTTTTTCCCTTCTATGTATTCTTTATAAAAAGATGATAATAATCTGAAAGGAACATAAGGATAAAACTTTGATAATATATCTTCTATTTCCTTATTTGTAGTTCTTACTAATTCATCATATATCTTTTCTTTATCTTCATCACTGTAATCTAAATACTTTTCTTTCAACGTAGTGATTGAATCATTTAATTGATCTGAAGTTCCTAAGTTTGGATGATACTTTAATACAACGCTCCACGCCTCAGAAATCATCCTACTGACAATACATTTAAAACTTATATCTTTTTTTCCATTAATAACCTCTAAAAATATTCCTTTAAGCCAAAATAGTTTATAGCTATTAACCATATTAGTTTTCATTTTAGCCATATCCTTTTCATATTTACTTTTGTTTATCATTATTTACCTCCACTAGAATAATGTAAGAAATTCTCCTAATATTATATGATAATATATTTAAAAACAAAACCTTTACTTTACACTACGTGCGTAATATAATAAAAAGGATATATATTACGCACGTAGGAGGTATGTTATGACTAATAATTACCATTATACATTCCCTGCAATTAAAGGAAAGCAAGCTTCTAGAGATTACTTTATAATAATGTGTCCTTTAAAAATATTATCAAAATTATTTATATTTAATGATGATGATTTACCTCCAGAACATAGAGCTCAAAGAATTATCAATAAGATTCGTATTCCAGAGATGGCTTCTTACATTGTCAACAATCCAAATGACTATGTTTTTTCATCTCTAACTGCATCAATTGATGGCGAATGTGAATTCAGCCCTATTGATAAAAACTTTGATCAAACAATCGGAACTTTAAAGGTTGCAATGGATAGCCGATTACTTATAAATGATGGACAACATAGACGTGCAGCTATAGAAGAAGCTTTAAAAGTATATCCAGAATTAGGTAACGAAACCATCTCTGTTGTTTTATTTATAGATGAAGGTTTAAAAAGAAGCCAACAGATTTTTGCTGATTTAAATAAGCATGCAGTTAATGTATCAAAATCAATTGGGATTCTTTATGATTCAAGAGACCCTATTGCAATAATTACAAAGTCATTGCTTGAAAAAAATAATTACCTAAAACACTTTACTGATAAAGAGAATCCTTCTTTATCTAAGTTTTCGCCTAAGTTATTTACTTTAAGCAGTGTAAATGAAACTAATAAGAAACTGCTTTCAAAATTAAATGTTAATGATCCAAAGGTCATTTCATTCGTTAATGAATTCTGGGATGTTCTATGTGAGAACATGAGAGAATGGCAGTTTGTGTTTAACAAAGACATAAATCCACACTTATTTAGAAGTGATTACATAAGTTCCAATGGAGTTGTTCTTGAAGCTTTAGGGTTAGTTGGAAACTACCTATATAACAATCATCCTGATGATTGGAAAGAAATCCTTTCTAATATAAAGGATATTGACTGGCATAGAACAAACTTAGATGATTGGCAAAATAGAGTTATCGGCCCAACTGGCAGAATAATTAAAAGTTCTAATTACGTTAAATTAACTTATAATCTCATTAAGTTAAAATTAGGTCTGTCACTTACTAAAGATGAATTGAAACATGAAAATGATAATAAAAGGAAGGTTAACTGATGAGTAATGAATACATACAAAAAGCTGAGAAAATAATTGAAGAAATGAAAATAGTATATAAAAACGATGACCGTCCTTGGGTTATAGGTTATAGTGGAGGTAAAGATAGTACAACAGTTGTACAGCTTGTATTTACAATGCTTATGCAGCTTTCTCCAGAAGAAAGACATAAGGATGTTTATGTTGTTTCATCTGATACACTTATTGAAAATCCAATAGTCCTTGCATATTTAAGAGAAAACTCAAAGCTTATAGGCGAAGGTGCTAAAGAAAAAGATTTACGTTTATATACTAATATGATACACCCTGATTATGATAATACATATTGGACTAATATTATTGGAAAAGGTCTTCCTACTCCAACTTCTATAAAATTCAGATGGTGTACTAGTCGTTTAAAGATAAATCCATCAAACAAATTTATAGAAGAAAAAGTTAAAGAAAACGGTGAAGTTGTTGTTCTTCTTGGAGTTAGAAAAGCTGAAAGTATTGCAAGAAGTATTAGAATAAAAAATCGTGAAATTGATGGATATATATTAACTCCTCATCCTATATTAGATAATACATATGTATATAATCCTATAGTTGAATTAACAACTGAAGATGTGTGGGGAATACTATTATCTAATAATGGTGCTGCTCCATGGGGTGGAAGTAATAACGATTTATTTACTCTTTATGCTGGTGGAGATGGTGGTGAATGCCCATTTACTACAACTAATGATAAAGATACTCCATCATGTGGTAACTCAAGATTTGGATGCTGGGTATGTACTGTAGTTAATAAAGATAAATCATTAACTGGATTTATCAAAAGCGGTGAAGAATGGCTTCAACCACTATTAGATTTTAGAGAATGGCTTATTGGAATCCGTAATAAACATGAATATAGAATGCAATATAAACGTGATGGTAGTCACTACTATACTAAACTTTATCTTTCAAAGCTTTCTTTGTTAGATGATTACATTATAAATCCAGATATTATCTTTGCTGATAATAATAATGAAGGTTATATTGATCTTAAAAATTCGCAATCAGAAATTGAAAAAGGTAACATCCGTAAATCAGATGATAAAGATAAAGTTTATCTAGAAATGTTGCCACTAATAACTACAAATAACTCTGATGACATAAGACTTGATAAATCAAAAATTCAAGAAGATGAAAATGGTCAATATGTAAATGTTCTTGGTTATGGACCTTTCAACTTTGTTGGAAGACAGCTTATTCTTAGAAAACTTTTAGAACTTAATAAACTTATAAATGAAGAATTTGAAATAGATTTAATAACTTTAGAAGAGCTTGAAGCTATAGATAAAATCTGGGATGAAGAAGAAGATTTATCTCGTAGAACTTTAGTTGACCTTTACTATGAAGTTACTGGTGAAAGACTTCCATGGGATGAATACAAAAAGCCTATGTTCGATGAAACTACTTTAAATGAAATAACTAACCTTTGTGAAAAGCATAATCTTGATACTGGTTTAATAACAAAACTTCTTATTCAAACTAATAAATATAAGCACTTTACAAATAAAACTGTATTAGATAAATCAATAACTAAAATACTTAATGCTAGACATTTACACAAATCAGTTTTTGAGGAGATAGAAAATGATAATTAATAGTATAACATTAAAAAACTTTAGATCTTACGAAGACGAAACTACCTTCTCTTTTGAACCAAAGGATAATAAAAACATCGTACTAGTAGGTGGAGAAAACGGAGCAGGTAAATCTACTTTATTTGAAGCAATGAAACTTTGTATCTATGGGCCTATTACTTATGGATACCTTGGACAAAATTCAAATTACTTAACTAAAATAAAAAATAACATTAATAATAATGCTTTTAAAAATGAAGATATAGAATGTTACTTAGGAATTAGCCTTTCCTTTAAAGATGGTACTAAAATAAAGAACTACTATTTAAAGCGTTCATGGAACTATGTAAATCAAAGAGTTGTTGAAACCTTCAAGGTATTCTTAGATGATAAAGAACTTAATGATGAAGAAATGTTATACTTTGATAAATACTTAAAATCAGTACTTCCACCATCATTATTTGATTTCTTCTTCTTTAATGGTGAAGAATTAAGTGACTTCTTTACAGGTAAAAGTGCTAATTCTAACTTAAAGGAATCAATACTTGAGTTATTTAACTATGATACTTTTGAAGTATTAAAGAAACAGCTTCTATCTCATCAAAGAGCACAAACAAAGTCTCACAAGAAGATTGATGAAGTTAGAAATTCTTATGATGAACAAGTAGCTGCTGTTAATGAAATGAAGGCTGTTATTGAAAACTTAAAGAAGGAAACTTTAGAAAACGAAGAAAGATTAGAAGACCTTCTTTCAGAAAGAGAAAAAACTGAAGATACCTTCAAAAACAGTGGTGGTCTTTTAGAAGAACAAAAGGCTGAAATCAATGCTGAGATAGCTAATAAAGAAAATGAAAGAGCTAACTTAAATGCAGAGATAAAAGATTTCTGTAATGACACTCTTCCATTCTTACTAGTTTCAGACTTATTAGAAAAGACTCAAAAACAAATAAGTGATGAAGATGACCTTACATCTTATACAACAGTTAAAGAAAAGTTATCAGGCAACATAATTAAGAACTCTTTAAACAATCATATTAAAGAAGACATCAATGCTTATGTATGTAATGAAATTGCTTTAGATCTTCTTAATAATATGTTTAATGTAAATGAACTTGATAAGGTTGAATCAATCCTTCAACTTTCGAATGAACAAAAAAGCAGCATTAATCACTTAATTAATAAGATACTTACTAACAAAGGTAACCTAACAAAGTCTACTACAGATAAGTTTACTAAAATATCTAACATTAATAATGATGTTAAAGAGCTACGTGAAAAGTTAAAGTCTTCTATTTCTGAAGATGCTTTAAATACTTACTTAGAAACTATGCACAGATTAAATGAAGAAATATCTAAGGTTCAAAGTACAGTAGCTGTAAATAAATCTTCTCTTGAAAATAAGGAAGCTGAACTTAGCAAGTTAGAATATCATTTAACTAGAGTTAAAAATGAATACTCTGCCCTATTACAAAATGCTAATGTTTTAGATATGTCAACTTCACTTATAAATTACTTAACTGAGCTTTTAGCTAACCTTACTAAAGATAAGATTAGACTTATTGAAGAAGAATTTATAAATATCTTTAAGATAATCATAAGAAAAGATAACTACGTAAATAGTATTGTTATTGATGATACTTTTAATACCACTCTTTATATAAATAAAGAATATGTTCCAACAGAGATATTAAATGTAATAAATAATCTAGGATTTGATGGTGTAATAAAGAAATATGGTGCTAAATTCATTGATGATTTATTTGTTCACTACAATGTAAATAATCATGATGATTTATTACAAAAGATTAATGAAGACTTCTCTTTAGCTTACATAACTTTAAGCACTAAGATTAATATTAATGACTTCTCTAATGGAGAAAAGCAGATATATATCCTTTGCTTAATATGGGCAATAATAAAGAGTTCAGGTGTTGAAATACCATTCATTATAGATACACCTTACGCACGTATTGATGAGACTCATAGAAATGCATTAACAACTACTTACTTACCTAACATAAGTAAACAAGTTATAATTCTTTCAACTAATAAGGAAATTGATTCAGAATTATACCAAGTTGTTAAACCATATGTTTGTGATGAATATCTGCTATTATACAATACTGAATTACGTAAAACTGAAGTTAAGAAGGGATATTTTGAGGTGTAACCATGGGATTTAGATTAAAAACATCAAAAAAAACAAAAGAAATTTTCGAAGAAGTAGGTAGAAGTTATAATCTTAAACCGTTCGCTTTAAGTAAAATAGCTGTTTCCCTTTCTTTAAAAAGTAAAGAACCAATAGACCAAGAAGAAGAAAAAGACGTTAATGGCTTAGAACTTCAAAGATCAACAGTTACTGGTGAATATGACGCTATATTTAAGGCTTTAATAGAAATGAACTTAGGACGTAACATAACAGAGGATGAATACTATCCTAAATATATGAAGCTTCATATGGATAGAGGTGCTGAACTTTTATATTCTGACTTTAGATATTCTAAGAACAACTTAGAGAAATTTATTAATAATAAATTAATCAAAGAAGGTGAAAACATATGATATATCTGGACAATAGTGCTACTACTCCTATTGATCCTGAAGTACTTGATGCCATGCTTCCTTATTTAAAGGAAGAGTATGGCAATCCTTCAAGCAGATACTACTCTCTAGCTGTTAATGCAAATAATGCAGTAGAAAAAGCTAGAGAACAAGTTGCTGCTTTAATAAATGCTAACCCAAAAGAAATAATATTTACAGGTGGAGCTTCTGAAAGCAATAACTTTATATTAAAAGGTGTTGCAGACTACAAAAAGTATTATGAAGAAGGCGGAAATCACATAATAACTTCTACAGTAGAACATAAATCAGTGCTACAAACCTGCAAATTCTTAAATGGAGATGTATTCTGGAATACTTCAGATAAATCAGTAGCTAGTAAATTCTTAAAGAAAAAGACTATGACTAAAGAAATAGATAGAGGCTATGAAGTTACTTTCCTTCCTGTAAACAGCTATGCACAAGTGAGTGTTGATGAGTTTAGAAATGCTATAAAAGATAATACAATACTTGCTTCTTTCATATGGGGAAACAATGAGGTAGGTTCTTTAAATGACATAGAAACCTTGTGTGCTATAGCTAAGGAAAAGGATATACTATTCCACTCTGATGCTACTCAGGTTCTAGGAAAAATTGTTATTGATGTAAAGAAAACTCCAATAGACTTTCTATCAATGTCAGCTCATAAGATTTATGGCCCTAAAGGGGTAGGTGCTGCCTTTGTAAGACAAAAAGGATTAACTTCTTATAAGATGACTTCTCTTATACATGGAGGATTACAGGAAAACGGCTATAGAGCTGGAACTTCTGCTGTTCATAATATAGTTGGTTTCGGTAAGGCTTGTGAAATTGCTAAAAGAGATATGAATGAGTATATTAAGAAGATACTTATTAAGGAAGAAGAAACTAAGAAGGAGTTTGCTCAAAAGTATCCTGGCGTTGAATTCTTAGGTGATCCTGACAATCATATTCCTGGAGTTATTGGAATGCTTATTCCTGGGATAGTTAATGATATGTTTATTAAGGATATGGCTGATAAGGAAGTGTGTGCGCTTTCTTCTGGTTCAGCTTGTGGAATTGGGGAGCCTTCTTATGTTATTCAGGAGATTGGATATGGAGATAGGAGCTCGCAGTTTGTGAGATTATCATTGAATAAATGCTAATACTACTTATAATGTGATAGAATTACTGAAGCAATTCTATCACATATTTATTTACATAATATTACTATCTACATAATGCGGATAATACCTATATATTTTTTTATACTTTTCTATTTTTTCTTTTAATATCTTCTTTAATTTCCCACTTGTTTCAATCATTTCACTATCTATTAATTGAATTTCTTTAGTAGTTAATATAGGAACATCTATACAATATACATTGTCATCAAATGAAACAAAGTCCAAATCTCGTTTTAAATTCATGCTTTCATATTTTTCATTATCACACGACTTTACAAAAATACCTCCTACAGTTAACATATCAACGCTGTCCTTATATTTCATAAAAATTAATGGTTTATATTCTAATTTTTCATTTACATCATTAATACTAGCATTTAATGTGTTCAATTTTTTTTCAATATAATTATTTAGTACTTTCTGTATTGTTTTAGGATAGTTTAGTTTTGAAAAATCCGCCTTTTTAGTTTCAAGATTTACATATGAAGATATTGATGTTTGAAATTTCTCTATTTCACTTTGTTCTTCAATATTTCTCTGAATATTAAATGAAAATGCCATAAATGTTCCAGACTTAACTTTTGGAATTATCTTTTTTATTGAACCTAAAACCTCCTTAGCTTCAAAAAACGAATCATAATCAAGCCATATTATATTATTATTATTATCATCTATTGCAAACTCAATTATTTCTGAACTAAGCCCAAAAAGTACATCAATAAAATGATATGGTTTATTGAATAAATACCGCTCTTTTTCTTTTTCATTCTTCTCAAGACTTATCATATTTGATATATTTAAATACTTATGAAACAAAATAAAATCTGTAAAATATATTGATCCCATTCCTATATACCTATAATCTTCTATATTATTGAAAACATTAAATTTCCTAAATACATCCAATAACATTCTTCTTTCAATATACTTTGCCGTTCTCACTCTATAATCTATTTTTTTCCCCATATCATCACCTACAATTCATTCATGTCTATATAGTATTCAAATACCTTTTTTCCGACATCTTCTTTAGTAGTGACGCCTAATTCACTTTTAACCTTTTCAAAATTCTCTCTCTGAACTTTAAACGATATAGTAATCTCACTTGATGTTTTCTTAGGAAATATATCACTATAATTTATCATTGACTTTTCCTTATATGAAACTTTATCTAGTCTACTTAGTAAAACTGTAGATTCAAAAGACCTAACCTTTCCTTTTATTTTTAGGTTTGCAGTTTGATTTATCTTTTTCAAAAACTTAAATTGTTCTTCCATATGTTTTTTCATTTCTTCTTTAACTAACATATATATCTTATTCTCTTCATCAACACCATCTTTCGTTGTGTTTAATGGTATCTTTTCAATATCTTTGCTTTCGAAAAATACAAATCCTCTAAACATTGCATAATTATTATGAAATGGATGTATACCTTCTTCTCCCCATCCTGTCATTGAATCCTTATTCGCGGCTACAATCAATCTTCTATTAGAATATATATACCAACCAGCCTCATTCGGGCTATCATTCGCCCCTTCTGGTTCTTTTGCTAAAGCGCTAAGAACAGTACACTTTACACCTTCAAAATTTAAAGTTGTTTGCTTAGGTTCTAACACTCCTTCCTTATAAATAATATTGAAGTCCTTTGCTTCTATTTTTTTATTATTAAGCTCTATTTGTAATCCAGCCATGATAAACATTGAAAAATATAATGATATTTCTCTTTTTAATTTATCTAAAGAATCCTTTGTTGAAAATTCTGTAACTATATTTTCATATAGTCCGTGTACTTCAATTACTGTTTCCCCTGGCTTTAAGTTATCATTATTAAAATCTTTAAGTGTAAATTCCCACTCCTTCTTATCTTTCCATTTAGCTATATCTTCTTCTATCACATATCTGCTCTTGCCATCATTAGTTTTTACTATAAATTTGTTACCCAATTTAAATATACATCTTTTCATTCCCACACCAAATCTGCCTATATATTCTCCAGATTCTATAGAATATTCTTTAGGTCTACCAAAATTAAATGCATAATTTATTGCTATTTCTTTATCTATTCCACCACAGTTGTCATAAATTTTAAAATAATCCTTATTTACATCTATTTTTATAACCTTTTCTTTTAAAACATTATCTTTTTTTATAGCAGCATCAATCGAATTATCAATCAAATCAAATATTGCTTTATTCAATGTAATATCTTTAGTCAGCATATTAATAAAAAAGTCCTTGTTGGGTCTTGCAATAACTTTATTTTCCTCCAAATTATTCACATCCTTATTTTTTATAATTTATTTGATTATCTCCCATTTTTCTATTAAAATTCACAATAAAAAACTAAACCCATAAACTCAAAAAACTAACATTCAGTTAATCATTTAATTTCATACGTATTGTAACACAATATTATATATTTACTCCATAAATTCAGTTAATTTAGTATAGAATACTTTATTTTCAAGTACATCGTATAAATATTAATCATTCTTTATCCCATAAGCTCTTTAAGAATAGTATTTCTTAGTTTTTATTCAAATAGATAGTTGCTTTTAATTTTCACTAACTCCTCTACATCAAACTTACCTTCTTGAATAATGAAACTTAATTTTATTAAATTATATTCTTTATTATATATTATATAGATAAAAATATATAGTTTTTAAAATTCAAAACTTATTTTATTGATTCAACAAATCCTATAACTTTTTACTATAAGCATCTATCTAAATCATCAACAAAAAACACTAGTTTCCTTCTATCAAATAACTCATAATTAAAAATTTTGTAAATTACATTTTAAGTTTCATAATTTTCATCTATATGTTTTTCAACTAAATCTTTTTCGTATCAAAAATTAATTTATCAAAATCATATTCAGCTTTAGAACCTATTTCATATGGAATATGAGTTGAAACTTTAAGTAGTTTTTTAATTGGTTAAAAAAATTTATTATTTTATCCCTTAACACTTTGCGTCCATGTCAAGTCATCCTTTATTGTCCTAAATAATTAAGTAAAAATATAGAAACAAGATTATAGTTACTTGTTACAAATACCCTTAGATTTATATTAATAGTATAGAATTTTTTACATTTATCTAATCTATTTTTAATAAGCTAAGCTTGTTTTTGAGTATATAGAAATTTTTTACAATACAGTAAGAATACATAGTCACTGTGGATATTTATCCCCAAATGAATATGAAGATAAATATTACTCAGAAAATATAAAAAATGCATGTTAACTATGAAAAATGTAATAATATAATTTATCCGAATTTAATTTGTACTTTTTCTTGACATAGTACCATTTATCAATTAATAATTTTTCATTTTCATTTAGTTCATTTGTAATAATTTCGTGATTCATAGTAACTCCTTTTTATCGCACTTTATATACATATTATACCATAAAACTCCTTGAAATTGGCTTATTCCAAGGAGTTTTAGACAATTATTTTAAAAATAATTTGCTTTGGTTACTGGCTTAAATTTTGATTTTGTTCTTATTTCATAACCTTTTAAAAGCCATC
>CAKVLD010000065.1 GCA_934755305.1 uncultured Clostridium sp.
CTTCCTTTCTTTGCTATAATAAATATGAATTTTTTTATTTTGGAGTGTGTAAAATGACCGTTAATACAAACTTAAGATTACAAACTATAAATTTTATAAAAAAAGATACTGTTCTTTTTATATCATTTATTCTAGCTATTTTTAGTTCACTTATATCTATACCTAAAATTGAATATATAGATTTTAAAGTGTTAGCCTTATTATTTAATTTAATGATAGTAGTTGCTGCTTTTAAAAAGTTAAAAGTTTTAGATAGTACTGCTACTGTATTATTAGAAAAATGTACAAGCTATCGAAATATTGGTATTATACTTGTACTTATAACTTTTTTATCTTCAATGCTTGTAACTAATGATGTAGCTTTAATAACATTTGTACCTTTAACTATAATAATTTGTAATAAGGCAAAAATATCACCTGAAAAGATTATAATTTTTCAAACTCTAGGAGCTAATCTTGGAAGTAGCTTTACCCCTATGGGAAATCCACAAAACTTATATATTTATTCCTACTTCAATTTACCTCCCTTAGAGTTTTTTAAAATTACATTGCCTCTACTTTTATTATCAATAATATTTTTAGGTATATTATTATTAAAAATGCCTAAAACTAAACTTACATTTGACTTAGAAAAAGTTAATATAACAAACAAAAAAGAAGTAATTTACTTTTTTATATTATTTATTTTTATATTACTTTCTGTTTTTCATTTAATAGATTATATATATGCATTTATCTTAACTGTAGTTGTAGTATTCATTTTAGACAAAAACTTATTTACAAAAGTAGATTATTCCTTACTATTAACATTTGTATTTTTCTTTATCTTTATAGGAAATATATCTTCTTTAGATTGGGTTAAAACATTTATGTCAAATATTTTAGAAAATAAGAATAATACATATTTTTCTTCTATTATACTTAGCCAAATAATTAGTAATGTTCCTTGCACTATGCTTTTATCTTCATTTACAGAAAACTTTAAAGAACTTTTATTAGGGGTTAATATCGGAGGACTCGGAACACTTATAGCTTCTATGGCTAGTTTAATTTCCTACAAATTGTATATTGAAGAAAATAAAGATAATTATACTTATATAAAAAGATTTACTTTATATAACATTTTAGGACTTGCAATAATTACACCAATAATATTATTATGTATATAATTAAATTGTATATTAAGATTAGCTAAAAAGATTATTCATATTTAAAAAGTTAAAAGAAGATGTATAGTAACTAACTTTTAAATTAGTATTCAATACATCTTCTTTTCTATATATTTATAAATTTAATTTGTAAAGGCCTATTTATATAGTTTTTCTTTTCTTATTAGAAAAAAACATAATTGTTACTGCTATTGCCATTAATGATACAAAAGCAAAAACCTCAATATTTATATCATCTCCTGTTTTCTTATCTTCTAACTCAGATATTGGATTTTCCACCTTATTTTCTAGAGTATTGTTAGAATTATTATTTTCTTCTAATATATCTGTGCTCGAATTATCTTCACTTGGAATATCAACTTCCGGCTTATTTGCTCCTGGAATATCTATACTTGGATTTTTTATTGTAGTATCTTCTCCAGCTATTAATAAGTCATCTTCTACAGAAGGCATTCCATTTTCTTTCCAGTACTTAGATATAGCATCTCTCATTACAATATTAGTTTCATTAACATTTTTTCCTGCTGTAAAATCATAATTACTTCCACCAGTTGACATATAATCATTTACTACTACTTTATAATACTTATTCATATCTAAAGGTGTACCATCAGTAAGTCTTATTGAAGTTATCTTATTAGTTTCTTCATCATACCAAACCTTAACACCAGAGAATTGTCCCCAGCCAAAGCCTTGAGGAGCTATTCCATGTTCTATAGCCTTAACTATATCACATCCTTTAAGATCCATAGTTACTAAAGTATTATCAAAAGGCATCAATTCATACATATCCCCTACAGTAACATCACCTTTTTCTAAGCCTCTTCTTATTCCTCCACCATTAGTTAAAGCAATTTCTGAATTTGTTACTTTTCTCATAGTTTCAGAAATAATTGTACCTAGCTTTGTAAAGGACTTACTAGTATGATCTAAAGCTTCATCTATATAAGTTACTTTTTCTTTAAGAATATCTTTTAAACTTTCCTCTTGACTTTTTATTAATTTATCTACTGTTTCATCTACTGGTAATAAATCTTGAATTGATGCAAACTTAATTGTTTCACTAGTTAAATCAACTAATTTTTTATTACCATCAAAAGTAAAGCTTATGGTTGATACACCTTTACCATTATTTCCAGCTTGAACTACTGGTCTATTATTAACTTTGCCATTAACAAATGCATGATTATGTGCACCTATTACTGCATCTACATCTTTAGCATTTGCTGCAATCTCTGCCGCTTCCCCTGTTATTTTTCCATCTTTTTCTTGAGTTACAGGACAATGTGTAAGTGCTATTATTACATCTGCACCTTCTGCTCTTAATTTAGGAGCCCATTTATCTACTGTTTCTATTGGGTCTAAAAATTCTATATCTTCTACATTGGCTGGTAAAGTTTGAGTTGCTGTAGCTGGAGTTGCTATACCTATAAATCCTACTTTAACTCCATTTCTCTCAACTATCTTATATGGATCAGCAAACTCTACTAATTCTCCATTTGCTTTATAAACCATATTAGCAGATAAGAAAGTAAATCCACCTTCATTAGCCCATTTTGCTATATTAGCTCTATCCCAATCAAATTCGTGATTACCTACTGCTGAAACTTCTAAACCTATTTCTCTTAGCATATCTGAAACTGGTGCTCCAACCTTTAAGTTAGAAATTGCAGTTCCTTGATACATATCCCCACCAGATACTGGTATAAAATTATAAACATCACTTATATTATTTTTATGTGAATTAATATATCCTGCAAGCTTAGCTGCTCCAACACTTGTTCCTGATTCTATAACACTACCATGAAAATCATTAAATGATATAACATCAATTTTATTACGTACTAATGATTTAATCTTTTCTACTTCTTGGACTTTCCCCTTTGCTTCAAGTTGATTTATGCAATCAGTTACAGTTAATGCTTTAGCAACTAATGAATAATTAACTTCTTGAGTAAGTACTCCTTCATTAATTAATTTAACTACTTCTGATCTTAAAGGTTCATTATAAGTAATTCCTGTAAGACTCCAATTGTTATCTACATTTCTTGTAATTACTCCACCTTTAACATCTTCAATATATTCAGCAATCATATCTCTTATATCAGATAGTGAATCATTTGTACTTTCATAAATCTTTTCATATTCACCTTGGTCAAAAATAAGAGCTAAATTTGAATTATATCTATAATCATTAACTGTAAGATAAACTTCATCTGTATCTTTTACTTCATTTCCATCTGTAAAACGTAAATTTTCAACTCTTTGTCCTACTGGCTTTGAAATATTTAATTGATAGCTTACACCTTGTAACATATCATATTTAAAAGATTCAAACTTCGGATTAAATGAAACTGTTAAGTCTCCCTCCTTAAATGTATTATATATATTGGCTGTCCATTCTAAGTACGTCTTAATTTGCTTTCCTGTAGTTTTTATAGTATATAATTTGTTATCAAATTTATAAATATTAGCTAAATCTGATTTACTTATATCTCCAGAAAGTAAATTTGCTTTAACTGAAAGCATAGCAGCCCCTGAAACATGATGTATTTTAGAAGTATCTATACCTATTGATTGTAAATGCTTATCACTATAATATAATTGAACTTCATTAATAAAATCTGTAACACCTTCATCACTTATAAAGGATTGTGGTATATCTTTAACTTCATTATCTTTAGCTAAGTTTTCTCCTACTAAAGTACCAATTATTTTAGTAGCATCTTTAATTGCTTCATTATGATACTTTTCTAGGCTTAAATCCATCTTTGGATCTGATTCAGAAGTCTTTGTAAGTCTTGTTAAAGAAGCTCTTTTATCTACAACTTCTACACCTTTATCAGTTTTTTTAACATCTATTTCAACCTTAGAAACTTCTGTTCCAAAGTTCTTAGGTTGAGTTATTAAAACTCCGTTTACTATTTGACTCTTTATACTTTCATGGCTGTGACCTGCAACTATCATAGAAACTTCTGGATTTAAATTTGCTATGTCTATAGCACTATCACCATCACCATATTCATTATTTAATCCTACATGAGCAGATACTATAAATATATCAGCTTCATCTTTTTCCTTTATATCATCAATAACTTTTTTAACTTCTTCTGCCGGGTTAGTTGGCTCATATCCAATTAACTTCTCAGTATCCCATTTAGTTATGTGAGGAGTTACTACACCAATAATGGCAACTCTTACTCCACCTACTTCTTTAACTACATAAGGTTTAAATACTCTTTTGCCATCTTTATACAAATTAGCTGTTAAAACATTAACATTTCCATCTTCTAATTGTTTAGCTATAGTAAATAATGTGTCCATGCCATAATTGAACTCATGATTTCCTAAAACAAATGCATCATAGCCTGCTTCTGTTAAACCTAATACCATAGGATTAATATTATTATTTAAATAATCTTTTGTTAAAAATAAATGATTATAATTTCCTTGAATATTATCTCCATTATCAATAACTAATGTATTTTCATCTCTTTCTTCTTTAATTACCTTAGCTACTTGATTCATTCCTCCTGCAGCTTCCGACATAGTTGCATATTCAAAATTTTTAAATTTTCCATGCATGTCTGTAGTTGACAATACTTTTATTGTAGTAATATCATCATCTTTTGAATAAATTGCTTTTGTTTCTTCTGCCCCTTGTACATGATTAACATTACCTGGTATTAATATCCCCATAACTATTGTTAATACAGTTAAAATGGCAATTTTCCTCTTATGTTTATTAAACATGTTATTCCTCCCCTAGTTTAAATGAACAATGTTCTCTTATTTTTCTAGTTCATTCTACATTAAGCGAATTATATTTTCAATACATTATTTCTAATTCGTGAAATAATTTAATTTTTATTAACTTTTATCTAAAATTTATAAATGTACTTATATTTTTTGCAATTAGTTATTACAAATTATACATATTAATTGATACAATTTCCAATTTCAACTTTATATAAGTTTTTACACATAATATATGTTATAATATAAAAAAGTGGCTTCGCCACGCTTTTGTTTATTGATAGTACATCTTGAATTACTAGTTACATCTTAATTATAAATGCATCTTAATTGAAGTCACTTTTTTTAGCCATTCAAAAGGTTCTAAAAGAAAAATAATTCCTTATAAAAATACCATTTAATTATTTTTCTTTTTGGTTCTTTTGCGGCACTATAATTATTTTTAACGTATTTGACAACTTACATATCAGAAAGCTAGTAATAATCAGTGCTCGCTCTCAAAAAAGTTTTAAAATTTCCTATACATTAAAAAAACTATTTAAGGAGATTTAATTTATGAAATATAAAATAATACTATTTGATGCAGATGATACTCTATTTGACTTTCAAATCTCAGAAAAGATATCTTTTGAAAATGCTATGAAAGAATTTTGTGATGATTATGATGAAAATTATCACTTTGCTGCATATAAAGAAATAAATAATGCTATTTGGAATGAACTAGAAGCTGGACTTATTACTCAAGCAAAATTAAAAACTGAAAGATTTAAAAGATTAAATAATAAACTAAATATAAATATTGATGAAAATTTATTATCAGATACTTATATAAAAAACTTAGGTAATTGCTCTTATTTATTAGAAGGTGCTAAAGAATTAGTTGAAGATCTAAGTAAGGAATACATTTTAGGTCTTATTACTAATGGAGTTACTATGGTTCAAGAAAATAGAATAAAAAATTCTACTATACCCACATTTTTTAAAAACATAACTATATCAGAAAAGGTTGGAATATCTAAACCAAATCCAGGTATTTTTGAACATGCTCTTAAAAACCTAGAAAAGGTTGAAAAGAATGAAATTCTTATGATTGGTGACTCTTTAACTTCTGATATACAAGGTGGAATTAACTTTGGTATTGATACTTGTTGGTTTAATCCTAAAAGATTAGAAAATAAAACAGATGTTAAACCTACTTATGAAGTTTCTAGTTTTGATGAAATAAGAAGCTTATTACTTGGTTAACACAATTTTTTAAGCATAATTTAATACATAAAATAAGGCATGTAAATTAATTCAATTTTATTTGAAAGTATTTACATGCCTTTACATTTTATTATCCATTAATGCATCTCTAACTTTATAATTTACTTAATAAACTCTCTAATTCATTAACAGTTTCTACAATATAATCTGCTCCACTTTTCTTTAATTCTTCAAAGTCACCATATCCATATAAAACTCCAATAGATTCAAGTTTAGCAAGTTTAGCACCAATAATATCATGCTTCCTATCACCTATCATAATAGCTTCACTTCTATCTTTAACTCCTGCTATTTTTAATGCATATTCAATAACTTCTACCTTTTTACTTCTTGTCCCATCCAAGTTGCTACCACATATAAAATCAAAGTACTTACCTAATTTAAAATAATCTACAATTTCCTTTGCAAAAACTGTTGGCTTAGATGTTGCTATTATTATAGTTTTATTATTATCTTTTAATTCTTTAAGAAGTCTTTCAATACCTCCGTACACAATATTTTCATAAATACCTTTTGTACTGTAACGTTCTCTATAAAAAGTAACTCCTTTCTCTGCCTCTTCCTCACTAAAATTATAAAATTCCATAAAAGAATCCTTTAATGGAGGTCCAATAAACTTACATAATTCATCTAAACCATTTACATGAATATTAAACTTATCTAAAGCATACTTTACCGATTTAGTTATACCTAACATAGGATCTGTTAATGTCCCATCTAAGTCAAACAATATATACTTTTTCATAGTACTTTTCCTTTCTATACATAATATTATAACTCTTTTCCCATAAGAGTTAATTTACTATATGAATCTAAACCATGTTTGTGATAAAAATGTTCTGTATAATCACCTTTTGCTGTAAACAATATAATATCTTTAATACCTTTATCTTTTAATCTACATAGGAATTCTTGAAAAATTTCTGAACCTATTCCTTGCCCTCTTAATCCATTTCTTACACAAAACTCTTTTATATTAAACATTATCCCATCATAATATTGCTCTTCACTACCTAATATCATTCCACATAGCTTCCCATTATCACAGGCATAAATACCATAAAAATCTTCAACATTTATTAATTGATGTAATCTTTTTTCTGCTGTTTCTAAAGTCCATTTATCATTCCATGGTTCTGAATTAAATGTTTCTACATATATTTCTGCTAATTTTCTTATATCATTATTTGTTATATTAAAATATTCCATTTACGTAATTTCTCCTAAATTTTACTAATTTAAACCTAACTCTTGTTCTATTTCAATTATAGAATCATCATTTTTATCTATAATTTCAACTGATATCTTTTCTACAATAGTCTCAAACTTCTCATTAAAGTTTTTAATTCTTTCATCTTTACTTGCTACTTCCAATTCTTCTTTTGTTTCAAAGGTACCTACTGTCATATGTGGCATAAAGGTATTCTCATTTAGCCAAGCTGGTTTATATAATTCTAATATTCCTGTATATAGTTTTTTGCACATTCTTTTTATTACATCAGTACCTTCTTCTATATTTAAGAAAAAATACTTACCTAGAGAATTATCCACCTTCAGTAACCCTTGTAAACATAGCTTAAATTTCTTTTCATTTTTTAAAGCTTTTGTTAGATGATTCTTTAATTCCTCTGTTGTAATTTCACTATCAAATGTAAATACTATACTTATATGAGGTCTAACATGATTATAAAGTGGATCGTATTTTTTTCTTATTTCATTAATTTTTTCTATATTTTCAAACTCTGGAAATATCATTATAGTTCTCTTTTTTATTTCTTTATCCAAAGAATTACCCCCCTTTTTTGTTTTGTAACATTATAGCACCAAATCCTGTTTTTGTATATTAGCCATTTTTGTTCTTCTTCATTATCACCTTCTGTTTTGAATAAGTGTTGGTATTTTATGTATAATTTTAAAAAACAGAATTAATGTTAACATAATTCTAATAATAAAATAAGCATCTTAAAGCTGCTAATATATTCACTTTATCTATTTCTAATAAACTACAAATTACTTATCTCCATATTTATAGATTTCTCTGTAAAACCATTCTTTTCATACATTTTTCTAGCAACTACATTTCTTGCATTTACTTGAAGTTCAATGCCATCATATTTATTTTCCTTTGCATATCTCTTAATGTATTCAAATACCTTAGTACCAATTCCTTTATTTCTATATTCCTTATCAATAACCATTGTATCTAAATATATAATTTTTCTTTTTATATGAGTAGGCATATTGTATATCCTCTCAATTAATATAAATAAGCCACAAAGTACACCTTCTACTTCTACTACCATAAATTTATCTTTCTTAATTGATTCTAGATAACTTTCCTCACTCATTACTACATCCATAGGTTTATATATATCAGGTCTTAAATTCACATGTAATTCTTGTACTTGCTTCAATATATTTTCTACATCTAAATACTCATTAACTTCAGCATCCCTGATTATTAAATTATCCATATTCATTTTTCCCCTATCTTTATCTTATATAACCAACCATACATTTTTCCGCTAATTTTTTCAACTTAAATGATTGATAAAATTTATTGTCAACCTTATCCTCAATATCTGTTATAACCATAAACATTCTTACTTCTGAATACTTGTCCATAATTGTTTTAAATAAATGTGTTCCAATACCTTGCTTTTGGTATTCCTTATCAACTATTAAATCTTGTACAACTAAAACATGTTCTCCATCTCCAACACACCTAATTAATCCTACTAATTTTTCTCCATCAAAGGCTCCTAAAATATATAAAGATTTATCAAAAGCCCTAATTAATTTATTATCATCATTCAAATAAGAATTCCATGACTCCTTTTTGAAAATCTTTTTTACTTCTTCTATTTTTGATGAATCAAATTCTTTAAATTCTATCATTGTTCCCCCTACGTTCATTTCAACATTTCACATTAATATTCTTTCTAAAATAAATGTTGTTAAATTTATTTATAAACACTTAATTTACTTTAACAACATTTATTTTAGAAAGCTTTGTATATTCAAATCTTACACCTAATATATATTAAAAATTAGGCACTAGTTAATAACCAGTACCTAACTTCTATACTTATCTAATATTAAGCATTTTTATTTTTACGTCTTTTGAATACACATGCTACAGAAGCAGCTATTGTCATTAAAATTACAAGACTCATTATTTCAATTTGTCTATTATCTGAAGTCTTAGCAGAAGCAGCTATTATTGAATCATCTGCTGGAACTTCTTCTGAACCTACTACTGGTGTATCAATAACATCATTAGGTTTTGATACATCATTGTTTCCATTATTATTATTGTTATCTCCAGTGTTACCATCATTATTATTGTTATTATTATTAGATGATGAATTGTCATCTTTTCCTGCTACTAATAACTTATAATCAACTTGAGGTACACCATGTTCTTTCCAGTATTCTGCAACACAATCTCTCATAACTACATTAGTATTTATAACATCAACAGCTTTTGAGAAATCATATCCATCTCCACCTGTTAACATAAAGTCATTTACGGCAACTGTATAATATGAATCCATATCAATTGGAGTTCCATCTACTAATTTCATAGAATTTACTTTTCCTGTTTCTTCATCATAGTAAACTTTAATTCCTGCAAATTGACCCCAGCCAACACTTTCAGGTTTTATACCATGTTCTATTACTTGAACTAAATCCGAACCTTTTAACTTAAATGTTACTATACTGTTATCAAAAGGTAATATTTCATACATATCTCCAACTGTTACATTACCCTTTTCTAAGCTTCTTCTAATTCCACCACCATTATTTATAGCAATTTGAGTTCCTACAACTTGTCTTATTGTTTCTGAAACTGCAACTCCAAGATCAGTTAAATTTTCATACTTATCATCATTGTTTAATCTTTCGTCTAATGTAGTAATAACTTCACTAAATATTGGTTCTAATTCTTTTTCTTGCTTAGCTATTATACTTAAAACTTCTTCATCTACAGGTAAAGTAGATTGTATTTTTGCAAATTGAGTAGTTTCTGGTACTACATCAATTAACTTATTATTATTATCAAATGTAAATGTTAATTTAGATAAACCTCTACCATTATAACCAGCTTGTACTACTGGAATTCCATTAACTTTTCCTGATACAAACTTGTGGCTGTGAGCTGTAATTATTGCATCTACACCTTTAACGTTTTTAGCTATTTCAGCACCTTCACCAGTAATTTCACCAGTTTTGCTATCTTGATATGATCCTGAGTGAGTAAGGGCGATTACAACATCTGCACCTTCTGATCTAACTATTGGAGCATATTTATTTAATGTTTCTGTAGGATCTAAGAAATCTAATCCTTCTACATTGCAAGCTTTAGTTGAAGTTAAAGTTTCTGGTGTTGCAATCCCTATAAATGCAACCTTAATACCATTCTTTTCTACTATTACATAAGGCTTAGCGTATTCTGAAACTTCATTAGTATTTTTATCTACCATATTTGCTGCTATAAATGGGAAGTTTCCTTCTTCTGACCATTTCTTTAAGTTTTCTATTCCCCAGTCAAATTCATGATTACCTATTGCTGAAGCTGCTATTCCCATAGCTTTTAACATTGCTGTTTCTGGTGCACCTTGTAAAAGGTTTGAAATTGCAGTACCTTGATATAAATCTCCACCAGTTACTGGAATCACACCATAGTTATCAGTTTCTTTTTCTTTGTAAGACTTAATAACACCTGTAAGTTTTGCAGCCCCAACATTCTTACCTGATTCTAAAGCATTACCATGGAAATCATTAAAGCTTAATACATCAATAGTCTTAGTACTTCCCGTATTTCCTTGTTCTAACTTATTGATTTCTTCTAATTCCGAAGTTAATCCCTTAGTTTCTAATTCTGACTTAACATCTGCTATTTTTAAATTAGTTTTATAAGTTACACTATCATTATTAATTAACTCTACTACTTTATTTCTTAAAGCTTCATTTTCATAGCTTACACCAGTTAACTTCCAGTTGTTTGCTACTTTCTTTGAAATAATTCCACCTTTAACATTTTGAATATAGTCAGCAACCATATCTCTTATATCAGAAAGACTTTCATTAGTAGAATCATATACTTTTTCAAAAGATCCTTCATCAAATCTTTGTGCCAAACATGAATCCATTCTATAATTATTTACTGTTAAATAAACTTCATCTGTATCTTTAACTGGATCACCATTTGGGAAAGTTAAGTTTTCAACTCTTGAACCTATTTCTTTTGAAATGTTAAGTTCATAATTAACACCTGTTAAAGTGTCATATAAATATCCTCTAAAATCTGGATTTATGCTAACTACTAAATCTCCAGGAGTAAATGTATTAAAAATACCTGATGTCCATTCTAAATATGTTTTAAGTTGTTTACCATTTGTTTTTACTACATATAACTTATTATCATATTTATAGATATTAGCAACATCTGACTTTGTAATAACACCAGTTTTTAGGTTTGCTGTTTCTGATAACATTGCAGAACCAGATATATTATGAATCTTATCTGGATCAATTCCTTTAGCTCTTAAAGCATTGTTTGCATAATATAATTGAACTTCATTTAAGAAATCAGTAACACCTTGTGGTGTAACATAAGATTGGCAAACTCCTTTTACCTCATTAGGTGAAGCTAGATCTTCCCCTACTAATTCCCCAATTTTGGTCTTCCCATCATTTAAAGCTGCTTCATCATATTTCTTTAAAGCTTCTGTAAGTTCTACATCTGCTTTTGAATTTTTATCAAACTTTATTAAGCTTGCTTTTTTATTTTTTACTGAAACTTTATCAGCATTTTTTTCAACTTCTAATTCTATCTTTGAAACTTCTTTACCTAAATTCTTAGGTTGTGTAATTAATACTCCATTAACTTCTACTTCTTCATGGCTTTGATGACTATGTCCTGCTACTATTACAGATACTTCTGGATTAGCATTAGCTATTTCAGTAGCTGAATCTCCTCTACCATATTCACTATCAATTCCCATATGTGCTGATACTATAAATACATCAGCTTCATTTTTATCTTTAATTTCTTTTATTATTTTAGTAACTTCTTCTGTAGGATTTGTTGTTTCATATCCTTTTAAGTTTTCTGCATCCCAGTTAACTATGTTAGGAGTAACAACACCAATTATAGCTACTCTAACTCCTGCAACTTCTTTTACTTTATATGGCTTGTAAACTCTTTTTCCATCTTTATAAAGGTTACCACATAATACAGTTAGATTATCTCCTTTTTCAGCTTGACTAATTATTGTATTTAATGTTTTTATACCAAAGTTAAATTCGTGATTACCTAAATTATAAATATCATAACCTATAGTCTTTAAAGCTAGAATCATAGGATCTGTATTCTCTGCTAAATAATCATCTTTTAAGAATATATGATTGTAATTACCTTGAATTGTATCTCCATTATCAATTACTAAAGTATTAGGATTTTTTTGTCTTTCTTCTTTAACAACTGCTGCTACTTGAGTCATTCCACCAACGTCAACTTTGTTTAAAGCATAATCATAATCTTTAAACTTACCATGACTATCAGTTGTTGCTAAAATTTGAATAGTGCTTGTCTCCTTTGTTGAGCCCTCTGTACTTTCTGTTTGATTTTCGTTAACATCTTCCTTAGTTACCTTACTGTTTGTACTAATAGGTGCATTTCCTTCAACTGCCTTTGCTGATGTAGCAGGTAACATAAAGTTTGCTAATACTGCTAAAGCTGTCAAAATTGATGTTAGTTTTTTATGCTTTCTAATCATTGTACTCCCCCTAATATTTAACAAGTAAGTTTATACTTGCCTTGTTATTATCTTCCTCTGTATTCTATAATATACGAACATTTTTTGCAATATAAATTTTATAATTCGCAAAAAACTATTTATTTTTTACATTCTTTTTACTTATCACTTTATAAACTTAATATTTTTTACATTATAAAGTATCATTTGTAAAAAAAATCTAGCAACAAAAAAACATTCCTATACGTTAAAAAAGCTTTATATATTTTTATAGAACATACTAACATCCTAAAATATATAAAGCTTTTTTTATCTTAAATTAATATCTATAATTTTATATAATAATTACATTTCTACTATTAAAGATGTACCTTGTCCTCCACCTATACATAAAGTAGCAAGACCTTTCTTAGCCCCTCTCTTCTTCATAGCATATAATAATGTAACTAATATTCTAGCTCCTGATGCTCCAACCGGATGTCCAAGAGCAATAGCTCCACCATTTACATTTACTTTACTCATATCAAATCCTAAATCTTTAGCTACAGCAAGACTTTGAGTAGCAAAAGCTTCATTAGCTTCTATTAAATCTAAATCCTTAATATCTAAGTCTACTTTTTCTAAAGCTTTCTTAGTTGCATAGAATGGACCATATCCCATTATAGCTGGATCTAAACCTGCTGATGCATATGATACTATTTTAGCTAAAGGTGTAACTCCAAGTTCCTTAGCTTTATCAGCACTCATAACTACTAAAGCAGCTGCTCCATCATTAAGACCTGAAGCATTACCAGCAGTAACAACTCCACCTTTCTTAAAGCATGGTTTTAATCCTGAAAGAGCTTCTACAGTACTACCAAATCTTGGTTGTTCATCTGTATCAACTACTATATCACCTTTTTTGTTCTTTATTACAACTGGAACTATTTCTTCTTTAAATTCACCATTCTTTATAGCTGCTTCTGCTTTTTGTTGAGAAGTTGCTGCAAATTCATCTAATTCTTCTCTAGTTAATCCCCATTTTTCTGCTATATTTTCAGCTGTAACACCCATATGATAATTATTAAATGCATCCCATAAAGCATCATTTATCATTGAGTCAACCATTTCAACGTTACCCATTTTTGTTCCCCATCTTGAACCATTAACAACATAAGGAGCTCTACTCATGTTTTCCATACCACCAGCTACAACTACGTCTGCATCTCCTGCTTTTATCATTTGAGCTGCTAATGAAACTGCTCTTAAACCTGAACCACAAACTTTATTTATTGTAAAAGCTGGTACTGATTCTGGAATTCCTGCTTTTACAGCAGTTTGTCTTGCAACATTTTGTCCAAGTCCTGCTTGAATAACATTACCTAAAACTACTTCATCAATATCTTCTACCTTGATTCCTGCTCTTTTTATAGCTTCCTTTACTGCTACTGTTCCTAATTCTACTGCTGTAACATCTTTAAATGCCTTTCCAAACTTTCCTATTGGTGTTCTTGCTGCACTAACAATTACTACTTCTTTCATTTTTATCCCCCTTATTAAAAGTAAATTGATAATTTTTTAATTAACAAACTTCCTTTTAAAAGCTAAATTTGAAATTTTATGCTTTAATATGTTTAAAAAAAATTAACAATTTATTATTTATTCTCTATTTTAACTTAATAATAGAACTTTATGTATTAATTGTCAATAACTTTCTGTTAAATAATTAACATTTTTTCTTGCATTTCTCAATTTCCTTTTTATTAGCATCGTTTAAATTTACAGATATACCTGCACAATTAATAACAGCTCCACTATTAGCATTAGATAAAAGTACTATTTCATCATAATCAACTACATTACCACTCCATTCATTAACGTCAAAAACCTTTCTAAATTCAAACCAATCAGTAAAAACTGGTAACCACTTTTCACCTGCTTTATTAGTAACACTTGCTATACATGTAATAGCACTTTTTCTTTTTACCTCTACTTTATCTCCCTCTGTTTCTGATACAAGTTTATTTTCAACTTTTATTGGAATAATAAACTTACCATTAACAATCTCTTTGAATAAATTTTCTTGTAACTTTATAATTTCCTCATCTTTACCCTCATATTTATTTTTATTATTAAGATTTTGAAAATACCTTATAATAAAGTTTTGTATTTTAGGATTGGTTACAGGAATATTTTCTTCTAGCATATTATCAAAGCTTTGAGGTGCTATTATTTCATTCCTTTCAATTACTGTATCTAAAGTACCTTTATCTACTACTACTTCCTCAATGCCTAATCTATGTAATTCTGATAGAATGACACTTTTATTATGTGGATTTATTTCCCCCATTCTTATATAACTATTATTTTGTTTAAGGTCTTCAACTATTTTTTCTGCATTCTCTTTTTTAGTAAAAATCCAGCTTCTATTCTCTTCATCTATATATAGATAACTAGCTGATGCATTATATGCTATAAATAATTCTTTAGATTTAATAATTTGATTGACTAGTTCTTTTTTATTGTTATTCATATTTCCCCCTTAAAACATCTTCATAATATTATAAATTCTTATACCTTTTTCAATTTTTATAAAATTAAAGTTTAATGAATTTTTCGTATAAAAAAATCATATAATCTTATGTTAAATTTTTACCTTATAGTAAAATACTACCCAACCATTATATCATTTTCTTTAAGATTATGTAATCATTTTCTAAAATAATATTTAAATACTATTATCTTATTTAAACACATGTGAGTACTCAAATACTAATCTTGCATTAAAATTATGCTTAATTACTTTCTAACATTTTTAGTATATTTAGTTCTAATTGAAGTCACTTTTTTTAGCCATTCAAAAGGTTCAAAAAGAAAAATAATTCATTTTAAGAATATTTTTGACTTTTTTTCTTTTTGGTTCTTTTGAGGCACTATAATTATTTTTTAACGTTTTAGCTTCTTAGATAGCAGAAAGCCTTGTATTAATCAGGTTTTCTTACTCTGAAAATTTTATAAGTTCTTATACATTAAAAAAGCCACAAGGAAATCCCTGTGGCCATGTATATAACTATATTCAAATCAATTAATTATCTTAATAATTGAAGAACGTT
>CAKVLD010000066.1 GCA_934755305.1 uncultured Clostridium sp.
TTGTCAAATACGTTAAAAAATAATTATAGTGCCGCAAAAGAACCAAAAAGAAAAATAATTAAATGGCATTTTTATAAAAATGTACTTTAAAGTAATAAAAGCGTGGCGAAGCCACTTTTTTATTGTTATAATAAAATATAGAACTTAAATAAATGGAGGGTGCTCATGCTAAATGTAACAAAAGATTTACTAAAAACAACTTATAAGTTTCAAAATGAAACTTTAGATCTTTATGAAAGAGCTTTAAAAGATGTTGAAGAACAATTCAAAAAATATGATGAAATAAGAGAATATAACCAAATAAAAGTGCTTAGAGCATTTCAAGAAGAAAACATAAGTGATATGCACTTTACTAATTCATCTGGTTATGGATATGATGATATAGGAAGAGATTCTTTAGATAAGGTATATGCTAGAATATTTAATGCAGAAGCAGCTATAGTAAGACCTCATTTTGTAAATGGTACTCATGCTATAGGAGCAGCTTTATTTGGTAACTTAAGACCTAATGATAAACTTCTTGCTGTATCAGGTAAACCTTATGATACTTTACATAATATTATAGGAATTAGTGGAGAAGAAAATATAGGTTCTTTAAAGGAATATGGTGTAAATTATGGTCAAGTTGATTTAACTGCAGATGGAAAGTTTGACTTTGATACAATTAAGGAAGAACTTAAAGATCCTACAGTTAAGGTAATTCATATTCAAAGAAGTACTGGATACGGATGGAGAAAAGCATTTTTAGTATCTGAAATAGGAGAAGTTATTTCATTTATTAAAGAAATAAGAAATGATGTATCTATCTTTGTAGATAACTGTTATGGAGAATTTATAGATGTTATTGAACCTACAGATGTTGGAGCGGACTTAATAGCTGGTTCTTTAATAAAGAATATAGGTGGAGGATTAGCTCCAGCTGGTGGATATATAGTTGGAAAAAAAGAATTAGTAGAACAAGCTTCTTATAGATTAACAATACCAGGTATAGGAGGAGAGTGCGGTGCAACATTCGGTTTAATGCGTACAATGTTCCAAGGTTTGTTTATGGCACCTCACATAACTATGGAAGCTTTAAAAGGTGCTATATTCTGTGCCAGAATAATGGAGCTTGCAGGTTTTGAAGTATTACCTAAATACAACGATAAAAGAAGTGATATAATCCAAGCTATAAAATTCGGTGATCCTCAAAAAGTAATAAATTTCTGTAAGGGAATACAACATGGATCTCCAATTGATTCTCATGTAGAATGTGAACCATGGGCAATGCCGGGATACAAAGATGAGGTTATAATGGCAGCTGGTGCATTTATTCAAGGTTCATCAATAGAACTTTCTGCTGATGCTCCAATTAGAGCTCCTTATATAGCATATTTACAAGGTGGTTTAACTTTTGACCATGCTAAAATAGGTATATTAATAGCTTTAAATAATATATTAAAAAATCAATAATAGCAATTATAAAACAGCTTTACCTCTATTCTAAAGCTGTTTTATTTTTTGTTAATTAAATAAAATTTATTATTAGATTTTATTAATAAATTTCTTTGAGAAATTTGTTTGAAAGTTAAAATATAAAAGTTATATATATCGAAAGCTGATAAAATAGAATTACAATATACTATCGAATAAAGCAACATATTGGTTGGAGTATAAATATAAAAGGTAAAAGGTATTACTGTAAGAAAAATGAAAGGGAAAATAGTTGATAAAATTAATCTCCATCTTTTCAATTCTTTTTTGCAATAACAAAAAGGGGTCATATGTTTAAAAGATATACCTATATAACAACTATTAGACCAGGTGTTATAAGGAAAGAGAACACAATGTAAACATGTATGAACTAAAACTACTAAAGTTATAATTAATACAATATATATTAAAAAGTATATTATAGATATAGTAAATTTATCTCCGAAATAGAATAGATTATATCCTAAATAGAAAGAGAGAACATAATGAATTATACTCATAATTAAATATGAATATTTTTTTTGTTGTTTTAATGAATTGTTGTCTAAGGCTTTTAATATATAATCGTCAGATATTTCTTCTGAAAAGTTTGGATAGTCACTTGTAATAATCATACTAAAAATCCTCCTAAAATTAAAAGAACTATATATTATAATATATAGTTCTTTACATAATAGTAGTACTTAATATTGTCTAAATAATCCTACAAGTTTTCCGAGTATACTACAAGAATCAACTATAATAGGGTCCATAGTATCATTCTCTGGTTGTAATCTTATGTGATTTTTCTCTTTATAAAAAGTTTTTATAGTTGCCTCGTCTTCGATTAAAGCAACAACGATATCACCATTTTTAGCATCTTCTTGCTTTTCTATAATAGCTAAATCACCTTCGCGAATTCCAGCATTAATCATACTTTCTCCAGTTACTCTAAGCATAAATAATTCTCTGTCATGTTTAACAAAGTCTAAAGGAAGAGAAAATGTTTCTTCTATATTTTCTGTTGCAAGTATAGGTAAACCAGCAGTTACTTTTCCCACTATAGGAATATTTAACATTTCCCTTTTAGAAGTATTTAGTTCAACAATTTCCAAAGCTCTTGGTTTAGTTGGATCTCTTTTTATTAGGCCTTTTTTTTCTAATCTTTTAAGATGTCCATGAACAGTAGAAGTTGATTTTAAAGATACTGCTTCACAGATTTCTCTTACTGATGGTGGATATCCTTTATTTTCTGTATATGTTTTTAAAAAATTATATATTTCAGTTTGTTTATCTTTACGCTCCATCATATTAACACCTCTTTTAAGTTAATATACTCTAACTTATTATAGCATATCATCAAAGGGATATCAAACTTATGTTCCCAAAACCTATGTTCTGTATAAAAATTTGCTAAATGGTTAATACTTTGATATAATGAACTTTGATTTATTTGATAGGTGGTGTATCTAAAATGAAAAAATATACTGAAGATGATTACTGCGATATTTACGAAAAGAAAATCTGTGATAACTGTGGTAAATGCCTTGAAATGCAAGGTATAGATACAAAGGCTATAAAGATAGAGGATATTGCTAAGACGGTTGAAGAAAATAAAATATTAGAAGAAGAATTTAAAAGAGAACTTGAAGCTGAAGCAGAAAGAAAAGAAAGAGAAGAAGATAAAGATAAAGGTTTTGATGCTTACGAAAAATTACAAGAAGCCTATAAGAAGTTCCAAGAAGAAAATAATATAGATTTAAGCGAAGAAGATTATGAGGATGCTTTTGATCATATAGATTATGAAGCTGAAGAAAACTTATTAGAAGAAGGGGAGTTGGAAGAATTAACAGAAGAAATATTCCCTGGAGTTCGTGTTTTAAAAAAGAAAACTAAATAACTAGTATAAAATCACTTTATACCTCAAAAAATATATTTGAAATCTTTAAGAGAGTATGAGGTGATTTTTATGTTAAAAAACAAGCTAACAAGCTTATTATTAGCAGCTAGCATGGCTTTTTCTATATCTTTAGTGGGCTGTGGTGAAACTGTAAAAGAAGATGTTAAAAACGGTGCTGAAGATGTAAAAGAAGGAGTAAAAGATTTAGGAGACAATGTTGCTGATACAACTGAAAATTTAGTTGATAGAGTAAAAGATACTACAATGGACTATGATTTAAGTACATTCAAAAAAGATTTAGAAAGTAAAGGTATTGCAATAAGTAATATGGATAAAAACGATTCTTTGTTTTCTGTTGATAATGAAGATTTTACTATAAACGGAGATAGAGTTTCTGTGTATGAGTACGGATCTGGTGATAGTGAAAAATTAATGAACGACCTTAAGACTATTACTAATAATGGAGCTACTATAAATGGTAAAGCTATAACTTGGACAGCAGCTCCTCATGTATATAAAAAGGGTAGAATTATAGTAATTTATGACGGAAGTAATGAAACTACATTAACTGATTTGAAAGATATATTAGGAGATCCTATTTTAGGTTAAAAAGCAGTCAAATCCTCTATAACTTAGATAGAGGATTTGACTTAACAGCTTTTCTAAGAGATTCATCATCTACGTGAGTATATATTTGTGTTGTCGATATGTTTTCGTGGCCTAAAATGCTTTGTAAGCTTCTAATATCCACGTTTCCGTATTTGTACATAAGGGTAGCTGCGGTATGTCTTAATTTATGTGGCGTGTATTTACCGTTTATTATACCAGCATTTCCGATATGCTTCTTTACTAAAATTTCAACTGTTCTTTTATTGATGGGTTTATTTCTTCCTGATAAAAATAGAATTTTTTTATCTTCTTCACTTACTTTATCAGTATTTCTAACTTTCAAATATGCATCAATGGCCTTTATAGAAGCTTCATTTAAATAAATAGTTCTTTCTTTGTTGCCTTTACCTACTATAGTTAAAATATCACCTTTAATCTTATCTATATTTATGGAACAAAGCTCAGAAAGTCTCATGCCACAATTAAGAAATAAAGTTAATATACAATAATCTCTTTCGTAATTTTTATCAGTCTTATCTAAGGAATTAAGCAAATTTATACTTTGATCTAAAGTTAAATATACAGGTTGCCTTTTAACTAATTTAGGAGATTCTAAATCTAACGTAGGATTTTCATCTATAACTTTAGCTCTAACTTGCAAAAACTTAAAAAATGCTTTTAATGAAGCGACTTTTCTAGCTCTAGCATAAGTACCGTTTTCTCTGTTTTTTTCAACAAAAGATAAAAAGGCATACATATCAGTTAATTTAATTGTTCTAATAAATTCGCTGGTTATATCATTTATTGGGATTTCGTGAAATTCTAAAGATGTATCTCTAATTAAACCTTTATATACTTTCATAAATCTAAAAAACATAGTCAAGTCAATAGAGTAACCTTCTATGGTGTTTGGAGATTTTCCTTTTATAGTCTCTAAATAATTAAAAAAATCTGTCAAGGAATCTGGATATATACTTTCTTCAGGAATTACAATTCCAAAAGGATTTGTATTATTTTCTTTAGGCGAACTTTCATTTTTGTTATTTATTATAATATCCTTACTTTTCTTGGTTGCTTTAGCTGCAGATTTAGAATCTCTATTCAGTCCTAATTCTTTTAGCCAAATTTGTACTGTTCTTATTCCAACTCCATATATTTCTGAAAGCTTCTTTGTAGATAATTTTTCTTTTACAGAAAGGATATATAAATCTTTTATTATAAATTCATATCCGCGTTGAATGTTTAAGCTTTCATATTCTTTATATATTCTATTAATTTTTTTCTTATCAGTTTGGGTTAAGTTTTGATTTAAAATTTGTTTGATTTCTTCTGTGTATTCGTAATTTTTATATTTTCCTGATTTATTTCGTATTTTATTCAATTTTTTTACCTCCGAATATGCTTTAAACCGTTGATTTTATTATATCACAGCTTATTTTTTGTTTCAACATAGCGAATTTCGCTAAATGTATATTTAGCGAAATTAAATAATGCTATTTCTAAAAATAAAACATTGATTTATAACAACTTCAATTGTAATCTATATGTTTAAATTATCTGTTTTTAAATCTATTTGAAGCTTAAAATATTCTAATGTTTTCACTTAATTATTTGGAGTTTGATTTTTCATAGTAATCTTAACAATATTTTGCGTGATATAAAACTTAAATAGATGGAGCAACAAAACTCTTATTAGAATAAATTTTGATAAAAATCACTTCAAAATAGTTATTTCTATTTGTGTGAAATTTTAATTTCAACTTTTATCAAAATCAATAATAAATAAGTAATTAATAAAACTTGAAATGTATTTTTTGTTAAATTCGTTATTTGTTTATTTACTTTATTTTAAAAAACTAATGAAGAACAAAAGTTTTAAAATTCTCTTTTAAAATGATTTTTTCAATAAAAATACAACGTTTAATTATTGAGAATTTTATATTTTGAAAAAAACATTTTAATATTTATATTTATTCTATTATGTTTTATAAATATTTTTTTATCTAGAATCAATTAGAGTAATATATATCAAAAAATGTATAAGTTTACTTGTAATATCTTTATCTTTTTTAATAATGTCATTTAAAAATAAAATTACATATTATATTTGTATAAATAATTTGTTTTATATAATAATTCATAATAAATTACTTTTAAATTATTATTTATTTACTTTGTGAAAATCAATGTAAATAAAGGGAGCGAAATTGAAATAAATTATGAAAATCAATGTAAATAGATAAATTAAAAAATCCTAGTATATATACTAGGATTTTTTAACAATACAAGTTTTAATCTACATTTTTTTATTATTACACAATATATTTTCTAAAAACTTTAATAATTCTTTAGAATTTTTGCAATTTAATTTATACTTATTCCAAGTACCTTCTTTTCTAGAAATAACCAACCCACAGTCTATTAAAACCTTCATATGATGGGATAAGGTTGGTTGAGTAAATTTAAAATGATTTAGAATATCGCAACCACATTGCTCTTCACAAGATAATATATTAATTATTTTTAATCTATTTTGATCACTTAAAGCTTTTAAGATTTTTGCGTTTTTCTTAAATTCTTCATTCATGCAAACACCCCCTTATTTAAGCTAAGTTTAATAATTTAAGAACCTCTACCCCAATATTTCTCTCAGTACCCTTATAAGGGAAACAATGAATATGAATTGCAGGATTAAAGTTCAATTCTATAATTCCATAATTAGAATTTTCGTCAGAATAATCCTCTAGCATAATATCTACTCCACATATTTTAGCATTTACTGCTTTAGCACACTTTACTGCTATATCTTTAAATTTATTAGGTATTAAATCAGTATAATCAATACTATCTCCACCAGTACTTATATTTGAATTTTCTCTTAAATAAACAGTTTCGCCCTCTAAAGGAATATAATTAAAATCCTTATTTTGATTACTTAAAAATAAAGCTGCATTATCATCAAGTTTAATCTTTTCTAAAGGTGTTTTATATCCCTTGCCTCTTAATGGATCTTGATTTTTAAGTTCAACAAGTTTCCTTATTGAATTCACTCCATCTCCTACTACATTTGCAGGTACTCTATGAAGAATTCCTACTACTTTATCATCTATAACCAAAAATCTATATTCTTTACCAGGTATAAATTCTTCTAAAAGTACAGTATTATCATGTTTAAATGCAATTTCAAAAGCTTTTATTAATTCCTCTTCTGTTGCTCCATCTTTAAATATACTAATACCCAAACCAAAATTTGTTGACTTTGGTTTTATAACAACAGATTGAGATACATATCTACTAGCATTTTCTTTAGCCTCTTCAAAAGATTTAAATTCCATTCCTTCAGGCACTTTAATATTAGATTTTCTTAAAACCTTTTTAGTAACAGTTTTATTTTCCATAATAAGTACAGTGACATAATTATCAATTGAAGTTTTAGTAGCTTGTTTTATGTATTGTACGTTATCATCTTTTGTTAAGCAAATAAAATTATCTTGTCTATCTGTTAATTCTACTTTTATACCTCTTTTAATAGCTTCCTTTATAAGAATTTGTGTTGATAACTCTAGATCTTCATAACCATGTAGTTTAAATCTATTATTAAAAGCATCTTTTTTATAATCTTTAGCTAAGTTTAAATGAGCTTGTATGTATCCCTCTTCTTTTACCTTCTTATAAATCTTATATGCATAAGTTAATTTATGATTATTAATCTTCTCTATCATTTCATCAATTATGTTTTCTTTATTCAAATTTAACTCTTTATTAATGCTTTTAATTTCTTCTAAGATTTCTAACGCCCATTCCTTCTTAGAAACATAAGAACCATCTTTTAAAAGATTGACATCATTTCTTCCTTTTCTTGCGATAACATGTTGGTTTTCTAAAGCTTCTTCTTGCCATGATTTATAATCACTTTCTTCCTTAACTAATAAATAAATATTAAATAGTTGAAGAAAAGTTAAATCTTTTAAAGAGATTCCGCATTTATCAAATGGATTTATATCTATACTTCTATACTCTAAATAGCTAATACCATCTTCTTCTAAAGACTTTAGAATATCTTCTTTATTTTTTGCTTTTAATCTAACTTGACTATATAGCTCTTTTGGTTCAGCTATTAATTTATCATTAACAAAACTCTTAATACTTTCTATATACTTAGTTACAGATTCATAAGATGGAAATAAGTCTACAACATTTTTATATCCACATTTATCATTCCTATAAGATAATGCTCCTTTACTAGAAAAAGTACAATCAGATATTTTATTTAAACATCCATCACAATCTTTATAATATGTTGTATGGACTGTAGACGTAGCACCTAATAAATAAATAATAAGCCATCTATACCTTAAATAGTTTCTTGTCATTTTAAGATATAAATTATTTTTAAACTCCTTATACTCCCCTACACCATCATATAATTTTTCTATAAAATCTTCCTTAAAAGAAAAGTTATAATGTATACCTGAAATAAGTTGTTTCCTACCACCATATTTAGATATTAAAGTTTCTCTATATAATCTAGCTTTTACCCCTTCTTCGCTATTATCATATTTTGCTATAGGAATATCCTTATCATCTGGAACAATTGCTGGCATAGATTGTGGCCATAAATATTCTTCGCCAATTTCCATTGATACAATATCATAAAGTGATGATAGAGAATTATATACTTCTTCCGGAGTACTTAAAGGCGGAGTTATAACTTCTACCTGACTTTCAGAAAAGTCTGTAGTTATATACGGATTATTCATTTTATTGCCAAAAGATAATGGATGATCTTGTTTAGATAAATCTCCTTTATAATTTACACGTAAACTTTCTCTTTCTACCCCTATATTTCCTTGTAGCAAATCTTTATTCGTACATTTTGACTTTATTTTTTCTAACATCTATATATCCTCTCTTTGTTGTAATTACTAGAACATAAATTTTGCTTTTAGTATAAATGTATAATCTAAAACTTTTATAAACACAATTTATTTTATGCACTTCTATAACTATTTAATACTATTGTTCAAAACAATATAGACATACATCTATATCTAATATAGATAATCATCTATGAATTGTCAATAAATATAACTAATCTAGTTAAAAAATAGTATAATAAATACTCCTAGACTATATTAGCCTAAGAGCATTTATTATACTATTTTTTTCTTTTATTAATAACAAAGATACCAGAGCTTACTAATAGTAATGCAAAAAGACTTTTCAAATTAAATATGGATTCTCCTAAAAAAATACCTGATAAAATTGTACCAAATATAGGAGTTAAGAAGTTATATATCGATACTTTACCTGCATTATTATATTTCAATAACATAGTCCAAATAGTAAATGCTACAGAAGATAAAAAAGCTAAATATAATAAAAGAACTAAAGCCTTTATGTTTATAGCAATATTAGGTGTACCATTTAAAAATGAAACTAAAACTAAAATTATGCCACCAATTAATAATTGATATCCAGTTATCATAATAGGATCTTCATTTTTAGTTATTCTTTTGCTATATATAGAACCTATAGCAAAAGAGGATGCTGAAATAATTATAAAACCTTCACCAACCAGTGAGAAAGTTTCTCCAGTGTTACCTCCACCTAAATTTATAGTTACTACACCTAAAAAACCAAGGATACAACCTAATATTTTTTGAGCATTTAACTTATCGTCAGTAGTTATAATATGACATATTATAATTACTATAAATGGAGCTATAGAATTAATGATAGCGCCTTTAACTCCTGTAGTATGAGCCATACCTATATAATAAAATATGTATTGTATTGTAGTTTGTATAACTCCTAAAATACTAATACCTTTAATATTGTTTTTTGTAGGTAGTACAACTTTTTTGTTTATCAAACAACAAACAATAATAGTTACTATACCAGATAAGGTAAATCTCACACCTGCAAAAAGTATTTGACTATATATATTACCACTTTCTATATTAAATAATTTATATCCTATTTTCACACCAGGAAAAGCACTGCCCCATAATAATGTACATAACATAGCTAATAATAGAAGATTTATACTATTACTAAAAAATCTTTCTTTTTTATTTGAATTCATACTATCCCTCTTTCTATTTATATAATTAAGTACAAAAAAACATCCTATCTAAATAGGATGTTTTTTTCATTATTCAGTATAACATACAATTGCTGTACCTGCTTCAATATTTTCAAATATTGTAGCTGCTACTTCAGATGGTGCATTTACACAACCATGTGACCCTTCAGTTAAATATATTTGACCGCCGAAAGCATCTCTCCAATAAGCATCATGAATACCTATACCACAATTTAAAGGCAGCCAATAATGCACTAAGGTATTGTAACCTTCACCTCTTAACATAGATTCTCTTTCCTTATAATTTAATTTATAAGTACCAGCTGGTGTGGATGTATTTTGAGCAACATTACCTGTTACAACATCTCCTTCTACCACTAAAGCTCCATTTTTATAGAACCATAAGTGTTGTTTAGTTAAATTAACTTCTACATATGTATTACCAATATCATTGCTACTATGTGATGCAGCTGTTTGTACATATATAGGTTCTCTAGTTACAGATTGTCCTTCTTTTATAATATTTAATATAGCCTCTACTTCTTTAGAAATATTTATCATCCAGCCATAGTTTCCACCTTCTACAGTAACTGTATTACCTAAACTAGTAGTAAAACTTCTAGTTTTACCAAAAGTATTATAATTAGCAGAAAGAGTATTTACAAATTTCTTTACTTTATTACTATCTATTAATACATTAAAATCTTCATCAACATAAATCCAATTTTTAATAATATCAGAATTTACTTCTTCTGAATCATTTCCTAATTCATATTTTATTTCAGTAGAAACATATTTTTCCAAAAGATCACATGCTTCTTTTACTTTATCATCTGTTGATATATATTTAGGCGAAACATAACACTTACTAGAATCTAAGTTCAAAGTTTCATCTCCTCTTAAAATAGCTTCAGAAACTTTTTCACTTAATGAAGTAGGATCTATTTTGTTCCCATAAACCTCATTAATAATAGTATATTCCCCATCAATATATTGTATTGTAGCACTTTTAGGCTCTATTATATCTTCTTTAGTTACTGCTTTAAGATTTTTTAATGTAGTATTTAGTACTGATTCATCATAAGAAATAACATCTGCAATTTCATAATCTTTTGATTTAAACACACCAAAAATCCATCCCAAAGCACTTTGAGTGTTCTTGATTTCTTCAAGTTTACCTTGTGAATCATATTTTAATCCAATATCAGATGATGATATAATTTCTTCTATATTATCTCTTTCTTCTAAGGTTAATGAATATGACTCATATAGTGATGCTATCTCCGTATCTAAAGCCTCTACAGTTTTGCCTGAAGCACTAATTCCATTTATTTTTGTTCCAAAATAAAAATGATTATTAAAATAAATAGCTAACCCTAAATAAATAATAATTAGAGTTACAATAGCGATTATAATACCTTTAAAACTTTTGTTTTTTAAAATTTTAGCACTTAAAACATTTTCTTTTTTCATCACCTTTACTCCCTTCCAAACTATTATACTAAAAAAATACAATAAAATAAACTCTATCAAAAAAAATGATAGAGTTTATTTTATACTGTATAGATTTAGGAGATTTGTTCTAATAATAACATATTACAGGAGTACCTTCTTTTATATTGTTAAATATCGCTTGAGCTACACTATAAGGTGCATTTATACAGCCATGTGATCCGGCATATTTATAGATACTTCCACCAAATTCTCCTCTTCGCCAACTTGCATCATGAATTCCGATTCCGCCATTAAAAGGCATCCAGTACTTAACATTACTAGCATATCCAACACCTCTAAGTACTGCATCTTCCTCTTTATAATCCAAATTATACACACCAGAAGGAGTTGCACAATTAGTACTAATATTTCCAGAAACTATAGAACCATCAGTTATTAAAGCGCCATCTTTATAAAACCATAAATGTTGTGCACTTAAATTGATTTCCACATAAGTATTACCTATATCATTACCAGTTCGCGATAAAGCTTTTTGGGAATATACAGGTTCTCTAGAAGTTTCTGAACCACCTTTTATAATTTCTATTAATTCGTTAACTTCTTTAGCTTGATTTATTTCATATCCATAGTCTCCGCCTTCAATCTTTATAGAAGAACCACCAGTTGTTTTAAATTCTCTAGCTATACCTACTGTGTCATATTTTTTTGCTAATTCTTTTACATACTTTTTTACACTATCTTTATTAATATTAAAGTTCAAATCTTTATCTACATTTAACCATTGATTTATTATAGTACCATCTAATACTTCATTAATGTCTCCAAAAGTATAATTAACTTTTGTAGATACATATTTATTTAGTAAATCATTAGTATTTTTAGCTTCTTCTGAGTCTTTAGTATAATTAGGCTTTACATAACAATCTATTTCCTCTAAATCTAAAACCGATTGCCCTTCTTTAATGGCTCTTTTTATATTTTCAGTTAGTATGTTTTTATCTATCTTATTTCCTTTAATTTCATCTACCATGTGAAATTTGTTGTCTTTATATTCAAAACTTACATTTTCAGGTTCAATAATTTTATTTTTATCAAAACAAGATAGTTTATCAATTGTTTGTTGTAATTTGTTTTCATCGAAGGAAATCATGCTAGAATCATTAAAATCTTTATTTTCAAACAAACCAACTACCCATAATAATGGATTTTGATTATCTTGAATTTCATCAACTTTATCTAAATTCTCACATTTTAAATCTATATCTTTAGAATTAATAACTTCAGTTACATCTTCTCTTTCTTTTAATTCTAAAGAATAGGAATCTGAGTCTACCAAAATTGTATCCTTTGCATCTTCTATTGATTTACCTGACACATTTATACCATTAATAGTTGAACCAAAATATAAATGTTTTGCAAAAAATATAGTCATAGCAAAGTAGAATAGAATTAATACACATATACATATAATAACAACTCTAATAAGCCTACCAGACTTCAACTTCCCTTCTTCCATTTATCAACTCTCCCTTCTAGTATGTTTTTACTAAGATAAATATAAATTCATTTCTACATAGTATACAAATGAAGAAAAATTTATATAACCTATTTTACCATATTATGGTAAAAAATAATATATGTTTAAAAAACAATAAATCTAATATAAAATTAAACTTATTGTGTATTACTTTGAATTTATGATTTTATCAATTTTATCTCTAGAGCTTCGATTTTTTTCTTTTTGCCAGTAGTACCTGCAACTTGCCCATCACTAACCCAAGCTTGCCATCCTATATCTTGTACATGAGCTCTATAATATACTTTATATCCTGGATAATTAGTTAGCGTTATTTTTATAGCTTCCATTCTTAAACTCTTATCAGTAGTACCTGCAACTTGCCCATCACTAACCCAAGCTTGCCATCCTATATCTTGTACATGAGTTTGATAATTAATTTTTGCATTTTTAGGTTGATTAACTAGGTTTATACTTATAGCTTCCATTCTTAAGTTTTTACCAGTAGTACCTGCAGTTTGCCCATCCCCAACCCAAGCTTGCCATCCATCATTTTCAACATGAGCTTGATATTTAACTAATGTTATTTTAGGAGTAATTATAATTTGTATAGCTTCTATTTGAAGATTTTTGCCAGTAGTACCTGCAATTTGTCCTTCACTAACCCAATCTTGCCATCCATGACCTTTAATTGAAACTCTATATTGAACAGCATACCCAGGGTAATTAGTAAGATATATTTTTATAGATTCTATACCATAATTCTTACCAGTGGTACCAGATAAAGCACCATTAGATGCAGTACTAACCCAACCTATATTTTGAACATGGCTTTGATAATTAATCTTAGCTCCTGAAGGAGCATTAAGCAAAGAAATTTTTATACATTCTATATTATTATTTCCGTTATATATTCCTCCTGTAGCACCATCTATCACAGAATTTTGCCAACCTATATTTTGAACATGACATTGATAAGTGACTTTTTTTCCTTGCATATTTGAAATAACTCTCTCTATAGCTGCTTTAGCATTAACTCTTCCCCATCCATAATATATATCTTTACCTTTGGTACCTAAGTCAACTGCTGTATTAAATAATATATTTTTTACCTCATCAACTGTTAACTTTGAATTTTTAACAAGCATCAAAGCTACTACAGCAGCAATAACGGGTGATGCCATGGATGTTCCAGACATAGCTCCATATTTTCCATTTGGTAATGTACTATAAATACTTGTTCCTGGTGCAGATATATCTTTAGTATCACCATAATTGGAGTAACTTGCTCTTTTGTCGTTACTATCAGTAGCCATTACCGCAATACAAACTTCAAAATCTGAAGGATAATGTTGAGTGCTTGAATTCTCATTACCAGCAGAACAAACAGTAACAACACCTTTATTTGCTGCAGAATTAATAGCTGTTTCTAACAACTTATCATAATATCCTTTTGCACCTAAAAAACCTAAACTCATATTAATTACACGTGCACCATTATTAACTGCATATTCATAGCCCTTTAAGATATCACTAGTATAAGCAACTAAAGATGAATTTTTATATTTAAATACTCTTATACACATTAAGGATACTTTATTATAAGTTGCTCCAGATACCCCAATACCATTGTTACATACAGCTGATATTATTCCACTTACATGAGTACCATGACCTGTTATATCATCAGTTATTGCTTTAAAATTATTAGTGGCATCTCTAGAAAATTTAATATTACTTTTTAAATCTGGATGAGTAGTATCAACACCTGTATCTAAAACAGCCACTGAAATATTATTGTTAGTACCACTTCTAAAGTAATCCCATGCACTATACATTCCTATAGTTTGTAAATGATATTGAATGATAGGGTCATTTACATTTGCTTCTATAGTGCTTTCTTCTAATTTATACATAAAGTTAGGTTGAATATAATCTATCAAAGGATCATTTTCATATTTTTTAATAGCCTCTTCTACAGTAAAGTCAGAAGGTATATTAACTAGTAAATAATCATCTTCTACATTTCTTATATTTTCTATAGTTATGCTATTATCTATTGAATTAATAAGACTTATCTTTTCTAAATTAGTAGCATCCTTTTGGAACTTAACTAATACTTCTCCTTCCCTATATGGAATCATATTAGTTTCTACAGTGTCTTTATTTGTTTCATCCATACACTTCACCTGTTTTTTTATTAAAATAATAGTTAACATTTGTTTTAACCTATATAATATAATATTCGACATTACAGAATATATTGCATGTCATTTCAACCAAAAATAAAAAATCCTAATGTACAATATTCTTATACACTAGGATTTTTAGTAAAACTTTCAGTTTAATGTTTTGCCTTGTATCTTAATTTTTTAAGTATTATGTATATAAAAGTTGAAGCAGAAAATACAAGTAAACTTATTATTAATGTTAAATTTGAAAATACATTATCGCCAGTTCTTGTATTCTCCTTATCCTCCTTTATATCTTGTAAAGGTATATTTGTATTTAAAGAATCTGATATTTTAGAATCCTCCTCTTCAATATCATTATCTGATATATCTGTATCTGGCTTATCCGTATCTGGTTTATCTATATCTGATATATCTGTATCTGATATATCTGTATCTGGC
>CAKVLD010000067.1 GCA_934755305.1 uncultured Clostridium sp.
TATAAACAGGATAATAGGATATAATTTAAATAACAAAAAGATAGAGGTGAAAAGATGAGAGGATTACTTGACCCAAAGCTTTCAAAGGATTCTGATGAAAAAGATATGTTAATGGCTTGGACAGAATTTTTAAGAGATCCTGAAAGTGAAAAGGTAAGAAGTCTTGAGATGAGTATAGAAGAAATAAGAGAAGCTAAAGATGAGCTTATCCGTATGAGCAATGATAAAGAGCAAAGAGAAACATACGAAATGAGAGCTAAGATTTTAAAAGATAAGGTAAGTGCATTAAATGAAGCTGAGAGAAAAGGAATGGAAAAAGGAGAGAGAAATAAAGCTATTGAAATAGCTAAAAACCTTTTAGATGTATTAAATGATGAAACTATATCTTTAAAAACAGGATTAACCATAGAAGAAATTACGCGATTAAGGCAAGAAAACTAAGTTTATGGAATATATAATGATGAGGACTTATACTTTATTTGCAGGGGTAAATGGTGCTGGAAAAACATCAATATATAAATCAGTTTATTATATCTATCCATACAGTTTGTATTAATGCTAAATGAGAGGCATTTTCTTTTGCTATTATATAGTCCCTTTCACGATAAATACTTTGATTTTTTAATCCATCTTCTTCAATGGAAGCGGATACAGGATAAGATGGCATAGTAGTAGTTCCCATAATACCTAAGGATGTTCCTAAAATAGTAGCTGATATAATTTTACATAATGTTTTGTTCATAATAATATCTCCTTTTATTTTTTTATTAACTCATTGCATAAATAATAATAGCACTCAAATATAGAAAAATAAGTAGAAAATTCATTATTTTATAAAATATTACGAAAAATTGAAGAAATATACAAGAATATGATTAGTAATATAAAAATGATTTATAAAATATTATAAATTGAGAAAGGAGTGTTATTAAATGAAGTATGATAAATGGCCATTAGAATATAGGTTTAAAGATTTAGAACCATATATTGATAGAGAAACTGTATGTATTCATTATACAAAGCACTTACAGTCATATGTAGATAAATTAAATAAAGTGATTGAAGGATATGAAGAGTTTACAGAGGGAAAACATTAGAAGAAATAAAGAAAAAGTATGGGGATATAGAAGTGCTAAAAGATGAAATATCTAAGGTGGCAATTAATACATTTGGATCTGGGTATTCTTGGCTTGTGGTTAATGATAAAGGAGAGCTAGATGTGATATCAACGCCAAATCAAGATTCCCCATTAAGTTTAAAAATGAAACCAATATTAACAATTGATGTTTGGGAACATGCATATTATTTAAAGTACAAAAATTTAAGAGCTAAATATGTAAAAAATATTTGGAATGTAATAGATTGGAGTAAAGTTGAAGAAAATTATTTGAGAGAATATTTTTAAAAGTTAATTGCTTTGTGGAATATATTTCAATATAATAAAATATATACAAAAGTTAAGGAGGTATTGAGGATGATAAAGATGCTTGTTTGAAGAATAAGCTCTTTACAATAGTTACAACAACTTATTGTAAGAGATAGAGAGCTTTATTTTATAAATTGATACGAATATCTGCAAATAAAAGAATTTACAGATAGGAGTGTTAATTATGAAATATGAAAAAGCTCAAAATATTTTACCAGAAGAAGTTATTAAGATAATTCAAAATTATATTGATGGAACATATTTATATATCCCAAGAAAAAGTGAAAACAAAAAGTCTTGGGGGGAGAATAGTGGAGTTTTAAAAAATTTAGAAGCTAGAAATGAGGAAATTTTTAACAGATACAGTAGCGGAGTATCAATTAAAGAGCTTGCAACTCTATATTTTCTAAGTGAATCTAGCATAAAACGGATAATAAGAATAAGTAAAATATAGTTATGACCTAAAAAGGCAGATAATATGTGAAAAAGACATATTATCTGCTTTTTCTATAAAAAAAGTATCAAGTTTAATACAGAAATGTTTTTTATCTTGGATCTAATATAACAAAGGTGATAAGCTTATACTATAATGATGAACGGGTGATAGAACATGGATATTAATAAAATTAGAGAATTATTTATAAAAGCTACAAAGGAAGATTATTGAAATTGTAAGAAAAAGTATTAGATATTTTGAATATAAAAGATACAAAGATATCTAAAGAAGTTACAATATATCATCTTTTAACTCATACTTCAGGAATAGGTGATGATGCTGATGAAGAAGCAGGAGAATCTTACGAAGATATATGGAAAGGTAAGCCTAATTATTCAGTTAGAAAATTAGAAGATTATCTTGAAAATTTCATACATAGAGAACCGAATTTTGAGCCAGGAAAGGGCTGTAGATATAATAACTGCGTATTTATATTATTAGGACTAGTTATAGAAAAATTAACAGGTGTAAGCTACCGTGAATATGTTAAGAAAAGTATTTTTAACAGAATAGGGATGAATGATACTGAATTTTTAAGCATGGATGGAATTAATGAAAATACAGCAGAGGGGTATGTACCTATAGAAGAGGGAGAAGAAATTATAGGTTGGAGAAAAAATATATATTCATATCCGCCTATAGGTGCAGCAGATGCAGGAGCTTATGTTACTTTATATGATCTAGATAAGTTTTTTAGAGAATTAGTTAATAATAAGTTACTTTCAGAAAAGCTAACAAAAGAAATATTAAATTTTAAAGAATTATATAGAGAAAATAATGAAAGAATATACTATATGGGCTATGGATTTGAACATGTTTTAAGAAAAAGAGATAATAAAGTATTTTGTATAAAGAAAGATGGAAGCAATGCAGGAGTAGCTAATGTAGTAAATTATTATCCAGAAATAGATACAACATTCATTATATTATCAAATACTGATGCTTGTGATATATGGGATTTAGCTTTTGAGGTTCAAGAAAATTTAGGAGTTGAAATAATATAAAGTTTAGGAGATAGATTTATGTATAAGAAATCTATCTCCTAAACTTTTTAAGAATTAATTTCATGTAATATAAATGGTAAAGTTAAAGTGATTAAAGTAACTTTATTATTTTTATCATTTATATAACCATTTAAATTCTTAAGAGTACTATTTATAATTAGTATCTAAATGTATTATGAAGTTTTGATATATTAGGAACTAGTAGAGGGAGTTTTGAAAAAACTCATAATATTCTCCTTCGAACAGATTAAATTATAATTAGTGTAGAATAAAGTATAACTTTTACTGTATAATGATATATATAATGAATATATAACATATTATATAGTTGTTTAATAATTTGTACAAAGAGCTAGAAAATATGAAGATTTTATGTTTAAATTATTTGTTATTAAATAAATTAATTTGATTCAAGATATAAAAAAAATACAAATATATAATAAATGAACATATGGATGAGTTTTAGTAATTATAGAAGTTAAAAGGAGAGATTTTTATGAATTTTACATTAGAAAAGGAAATCAAAGATAAAGGAATTGTAAATGTTGGTGACACAAATAAGATATTTAAAGCTTTAAGTAAATGTGAAAAAGGAGAATAAGTAACAATAGCCTTTTTAGGTGGTTCTATAACTCAAGGTTGTCATGCAAGAGTTCATGAAACTAGTTATGGATATAGAACTTATGAGTGGTTTAAAGAAAGATTTAAAGATGCAAAGATTAAATATATAAATGCAGGGGTTGGTGCTACAGGTTCTGTTATAGGAGTTCACAGAGTAGAAAAACAAGTATTAGAGTTAAAGCCTGATTTAATATTTATAGATTTTGCAGTTAATGATAGAGATGATTATTATTGTAAGGTTGCGTATGAAAGTCTTATTAGAAAGATATTATTATGGCCAAATGCACCAGGAATTATAGAAGTATTTATGAGTTTAGAAACTCTTACTAATGTTCAAGAACAGCAAATACAAATAGGAAAGAAGTATTCTATTTCTATGATTAGTTATAAAGATGTAATTAAAGATCAAATAGAAAAAGGAAGATTTAAATGGGAAGATATTGAGGCTGACGAAGTTCATCCTAATGATAATGGTCATTATATAATTATGCAGCTTTTAACTAATTTTTTAGAAGGTGTATTAAATAAATCAATAGTATGTGAAAAGAGAAAATCTATTTTAGGAAATCCTATTTTTGGAGATAAATATATGAAAGGTGCTATTATTAATAACACAAATACTAATGTTATTAAAATTGAAGGGTTTACAAAATATGAAGAAGGCTTTCAAGTTTTTCATAATGGTTGGGGAGATTTTTCAGAGAAGACATCATTAGTAGAAGAAGAAATTACAAAAAATCATAAAATAGAAATACAATCTTCAGGCAATGTAACTATTATGGAATTTTTAGTGTCATAAAAGGGGTGATAATATGTATTTGTGTAATATGGATAAAAATTAGTTTACGTATAAGTTCTTTTGGAGAGGAAATTTGGGAGTAAGTTAAATTTAAAAGGTTGACTGTAAGATATAAATGTCCGTATAATATAATTAAAATCTATGTAAGCAGGAATTATATCATATTCTTGTAAAAAAAAATCTAGTTCATATGTTAAATTTTATGGCTAGATTTTTTCAATATAGCTTGGAGGAAGATATGAGATTTATAGATAAAATAAGATATAGACGTATGAATAGGGATGAACGTTTAGAATTCTTAAGAAAAAAAGGGGTAAAGATAGGGACAGGATGTGAAGTTTTTCCGGAAGTTGAATTTGGAAGTGAACCATATTTAATTGAGATTGGAAATGATGTTAGGATAACAAATGGTGTTAAGTTTGTTACTCACGATGGAGGAGTATGGGTTTTGAGGAATATGAATAAGTTACCTAATGCAGATATTTTCGGGAAAATAATAATAGGTAATAATGTTCACATAGGATGGAATAGTATAATTATGCCTAATGTAACTATTGGTGACAATTGTATTATTGGATGTGGAGCAGTAGTTACTAAGGATATTCCATCAAATTCGGTTGCAGTAGGAGTTCCAGCAAGAGTTATTAAAACAATTGAGGAATATTATGAACAAAATAAGGAAAAGGCTGATTTTACTAAACATATGAATCAAGAAGAAAAGAAAAAATATCTTTTTAATAAGTATAAATTATAAATATATAAATTTTAACTGGAAATAGAATGATATAAAAAAAAGTAAGACTGAAAGAAAAATTAATTTAGTCTTACTTCTTTTATTTATTCTTAGAATTTGGTCGTTAAATATAAAGATGATAAAATAGAAAAAAATGTAAAAAAGGAGAAATGATATGGATAACATTAAGGCAACAGAAGAGTTTCTAATTAGTAAGTTTGAGGAGAGCAATTATTTTAAAGAACATAAAGATGAAAAGGAGTATCGTTTAGAGCATACATATAGAGTAGCCAATATTGGTAAAGAGATAGCAGAAAGAGAAGGATTAAATGTTGAAGCTATGATAATTGCTTGTTTATTACATGATGTGAGTTATGCAAATGCATTTGAAGAAGATGATGATTGGTTAAATCATGGTAGAAATTCAGCCAAAATAGCTAGAGAATATCTTAAACAAATAAATATTTCAGAAAAAGATATTGAGGATATTTGTTATGGAATAGCTATTCATGTAGATGGAAAATCAGATTTTAAAGGGATAGAAAATACTTTTGCAGTAACTGTTTCAGATGCAGATAATATTGATCGTTTTGATGTGTATAGAATATATGATATTTTAAGGATAAATGAATTTGATAAAAAATCATTATCAGAAAAAAAGGAGTTTGTGGATACTTTTATCAGAAAGCTTAATAAGTTAAAAGAAGTAGAATTTGCTACAAAAACAGCTACAGTTATATGGAAAGATAAAATAGAATATCAACTTTCATTTTTTAATAAATTAAAAACACAATTATCATTTAGCATTTATAATTTTTAATTTTTTGTTAGAAATATTATCAATATAAGTATAAATTAATATTTTGTGATATAATGTTATTAATAAGTATTTTTTTAGAAATATGTCGATGAGTAATGAAAATATAAAATTTTTATCGAAAATAATTAAAGTATAGAAGCTATTAATTAGTGAATAAGTATATATAAAATTATATATTACTATATAAATTAAATTATATTTTGGGGGAAAGTTATGACAGAAAACAATTTTAAATTAAGTACTCTTCCATATAAGAGAGTAACAATTGAAGATTTCGAAGCAAATGGAAAGAATCTTATAGAAGAATTTAAAAATGCAAAATCAGGAGAAGAACAATTTGAAGTTCATAAAAAATATTATAGTTTAATAAAAGAAATGTATACAGCAATAGTTTTATCTACTTTAAGGCATGATGGAAATGTTGTAGATGAGTTTTATGAAGATGAAAATAATTATTATAATGAAATTTCTCCAAAAGTTACAGCAGTTGAAAATGAGTATAAGAAAGAATTATTTAATAGTAAATTTAGATCTTTCTTAGAAGAAAAGATAGGAAAAATTGCATTTAAGGATATAGATTATTCATTAAAATCATTTGATGAATCTATAATATCTTTACAACAAGAAGAAAATACTCTTACAGCTGAATATAGTAAATTACTTGCTAAAGTAAAGATAAACTTTAAAGGTGAAGAGCTTAACATGTCTTTATTAGAAAAGTATACAAAATCTAAAGATAGAAATGTAAGAATTGAAGCTGTAAAAGCTAAATCAGCAGAACTTGAAAAAATTAAAGATGAATTAGATTCTATATATGATAAGCTAGTTAAAAACAGAACTGAACAAGCTAAAAAATTAGGATATGAAAACTTTGTAACTCTTGGTTACTATAGGATGGGAAGAACTACTTATGGAATAGAAGAAGTAAGAAACTTTAGAAATCAAGTTAAAAAGTACTTAGTACCTTTTGCAACTAAGTTACATGAAAATAGAAGAAATAGACTAGGAATAGAAAAGTTAGATTCAGTTGATGAAGGAATTTACTTTAAAGAAGGAAATCCAATTCCAGTAGGAAATGCTGAAGAAATTTTAGCTTTAGGTCAAAAAATGTACAGCGAATTATCTGAGGAAACTAAAGAGTTTTTTGATTTTATGATAGATCATGAATTATTTGATGTTTTTGGAAGAACTAATAAAGCTGGTGGTGGATATATGGATATGTTACTAACATATAAAGCACCAATAATATTTGCAAACTTTAATGGAACAAGTGGAGATGTAGATGTTATAACTCATGAAAGTGGTCATGCATTCCAAGGATTCATTACAAGAAATGATGAAATAATGGAACATAATAATATAAAGATGGAAACTGCTGAAACTCATTCAATGTCTATGGAATTCTTTACTGACAAGTGGATGGAATTATTCTATAAGGATAGAGCAGATGATTGTAGAAAAATGAAGTTAGAAGATGCAATAGCATTTATTCCATATGGATGTATGGTTGATGAGTTCCAAGAAATAATTTATTCTAAGCCAGAACTTACTCCAGAAGAGAGAAGAGATGTTTGGAAGAACTTGGAGAAAGAATACAAACCACACTTAAGATATGAAAATGATAAATTCCAAGGTGAAGGTCGTAGATGGCAAACTCAAAGACATATTTATATGAGTCCTTTCTATTATATAGATTATTGTTTAGCTCAAACTTGTGCTTTACAATTTAAAATAAAGATGGATGAAAATTATAATGATGCATGGAATAAGTATTTAGCATTTTCAAAGGAATCTGCAAAGGATAGCTTTATTAATATGCTTCATAATGTAGGGCTTAAGAGTCCATTTGAAAATGGGTATATGGAAGAATTAGTGGCAAAATTAGATAAGTAAAATAGCTATTAGCTATTTTTAAAAGCTAGTAAATTATAAAATTTTCTAAAGTTTAAGGAGATTTTAAGTTTACTAGCTTTTTTGTATTATTAAATTAAAAATAAGTGTGTTAAAATTTACTTATGAATAATTAAGGTAAAAATGGTTATAGAAGGAGGAGTTTATGGAAAAAATAGAGCAATATTATAGGTTGTGCAATTACTTATCAGAAAATTCCGTATTGGAAATCTTTGAGACAAAAATATGTTGTATATTTTTGGAAAATGGTGCCGTTAACCATATTCAAAAAGTTAAGGTAGGAAGTAATTTTAGAAGAAAAGAATATGGTTTTTGGATAGATTATCATAATAATACTAATAAGATAGTAGATATAGAAAAATGGCTACAATCTTTAAACTGTATAGAAGGTAGTAAAAAGTTAAAAAATATTTTTATAAAAAAGGATAATTTTTGGGATTTTAACAAGACTTTTGAGAAGGTATCACAAATATTTTTTAGATTAACTAATAATTATGGTAATGTATGTTTTATAGATAAAAGAGCTACATATAATGAGTTTGCAAAGATAGTTGTTTCTAGTAAAGGTAGTTTTGAGTATAGAATAATAAAATATTTATTATGTTTCTTTAATATTAGGTATAAAAATAAAGTTGAAAACATAGTAATAAATATTTCAGAAGATGATAGTAATAGAGATATTGAAAAAGAGTTAAAAGAAAAAATTGATAGGATTATATATATTAATTCTTTACCTAAACTTTCAAAAGAAAATGTAATAAATATTTTAGGTGGCAAAAAGGTAACGTGTCTTGTAAAGCCAGCCTTTAGTGGAGGGTTAGTTCATGAAAGCATAGGTCATGATTGTGAAGGTGATATTTTTACTAGAGAAGAACTAGTGGGAAAGAAAATCTGTAAAAGTAATATATCAATTGTTGATTATTCTAAAGGAAATGGTATCCCAAATAGCTATTATATAGATGGGGAAGGGAACTTAACTTATGACATTAAGTTAGTTGATTGTGGAGTCTTAAGTGAAGTATTAAGTGGAGAGGATGGAAGTGAAAAGAGTTATAAAAAGGTTGCTGGAGGAATTAGAAGTTTTGAAAATCAAGATTTTCCTTTAATTAGAATGAGAAATACTGCCTTGCTTCCTGGAGAAATTAGTACAGAAATAATTATTAGAGACTTTAAGGAAGGAATTTTATTAGAAGAATATACAAATGGAGATCATTGTATTAATGGAGAATTTTTTGTTGAAGCAAAATATATTTTAGTAGTTAAAAATAATAAGGTAATAGGATATTTAGATAAAGTTAAGCTTAAGGGGGAAACCTATTCTTTTTTAGATTCAATAACAAGAGTTGGAGATGATTTTAAATGGACAAAAAATATGTGGTGCAATAAGGATGGCTTTAGAGTGCCAATGTCTTGTGGAGCTCCAACAATTGAATGTAAGTTGAGCTTAATATTGGATTAGGTGCAAAATGTAGAATGTTGTAGAATGAATTTTATGGGAAGTAATAATATAATTGCTTTGAATTCTTTTTAAGATAAATGTTGTTATAAAAAATAAAATTGGAAAATAAATAGACATATTATAGTTTATGTTATGAAAAATGTTGACATATTATAGATATAAAGATAAAATATTTTTATTGAATAAATGTAAAATAAAGTAACAAATATAAAAATAAGGAGATAAAAATAAATGGGATTAAGCTTAAAGTGGGATGTTACATATAAATGCAATTTATTTTGTAAACATTGTATAAATGCAAGTTTATTAAGTAATAAAGTTAAAGAATTAGAAACAGAAGAAGTACAAGCTATAATAGATAAGGTTTCATCCAGTGTAAAAATAGATTATATTCATTTTTTAGGAGGAGAACCTACTACAAGAAATGATTTAGGGGAGATATTTAATTATTTAGAGAAGAAGGATATAGACTTTGGATTTAATACAAATTGTATAAATTTTAATTTGAATAAATATGGAGAGGTTTTAAAAAATAAAAATTTAAGAAATATTATTGTAAGTTTAGAAGGCCCAAATTCTGAGGTGAATGATGTTATTAGAGGAAAGAATGTATTTAATAGAATAATAAAAAACTTACAAGAAATAATTAATTTTAAAAAAGAAAATAATTTGAAGCAATTCAACATAACTGTAAATACTGTGGTAAGTAAAGCTAATTATGATTATATAATAGATATGGTTGATTTTTGTATTGATCTAGGGGTAGATGAATTAGATTTATTGCAGTTAATAAAGCAAGGAAATGCAGAAAGTAGTAATGATTGCCTTACTGTAGAAGAAGAGGTGGTTTTAGTAGAAAGAATAGCTAAAAAATATAAAGAAGTTATGAATAAAATTAAGATAACACCTAAGTTTGTTAGGCCAATAGCAAAAGATTATTGTGAAAAAGTTTTAAAATTACCTTTTCCAGAAGTTTTTCATACATGTGGGGCAGGGACAAATTTTGCTTTTCTAAATAATTTAGGCTATATATATCCTTGTGATAGATATTTGTATAATAAAATAGGTGGACAAACAAGTGAAAAAAATAATATTAATAAAAAAGAGTTTTTTGATATATGGAGTAATGAAGAGTTTGAAGAAGCTTTTGCAGCCACAGAAAGTAAAGAATATGAAACAAATATGGTACCATGTAATAAGTGTAAATATTTTAAAAATAAATGTTATCCATGTTATTTGACTATGAATTTAAATAATAAAAGAGAAGTAAAGGACTGTAGCAGATTTTTTGAACTTATAGAAAATAATTAATAAAGGAGATAGTAAATATGATAAATATAAATAGTGTAAATATTCCACTTAGAATAGTTAAAAAAGAAGACGGATTTCAGATTTTTAATACTAAAACTTTTGATACTATTTTACTAGATGAGTTATCTATGGAAATTTTAAAAAAGATTAAGAATAAAGATATAACAACAGATGAAGAATTAAAACTATATGCAGAAAATAATAATATAGAAACAGAGGATTGTATGGGATTAATCGAATTTTTAAGTAAAAATGAATATATAACTATAGAATAACAACATTTATTTTAAAAAGAATTCTAGGAGAAAATTAATTAAGACTATCCCAGAATTCTTTTTTGTTAAAATTGATAAATCACATCATTATTCTACATATTTTATTATGTTTTCTTTTATAGGATGTGCTTTAGGCGTTATATTTGCGTATCCTAGAGCTGCTATTCCCCAAACTATATGATTCTCAGGAATTTCAAATTCATTTAATAATTCTCTAACTATTGGATTATCGCAAATAGTTTTTAATTGATTAATCCAGCAAGATCCTATATTTAAGGCATTAGCCATTAAAAAGATATTTTCTAATGCACAAGAACAGTCAGCTAAACCATTTGTATTAGCCTTATCATTAGATAATAAAATTATAGTAGGTGGGTTATATAGGTCATAACTTTCATCTTTTCTTAAAGCTTCCCTTATTACTTTAGCCAATACTTGGATTTTTTCTTTGCTTTGTACTACGGTAAATTGCCATGATTGCTTATTCATTCCACTAGGTGCATGTGTACCTGCTTTTAAAATTATTTCTAAGTCATTTTTACTTATTTGCTCTTCTTTAAAAGATCTTACACTTCTTCTTGTTAGAATATTGTTTAAAACTTCATTCATCAGAATTACTCCTTTCAAGTTATATATTACAATTTTAACATATAATACAGCATATGCTGTTAAATTATCAATAAAAAGATGAAAGTACTTAACGGATGTGTTAATATAGTGAATATATTTTAAGAAAAAAGAGGTCGAAATTATGAATTTAGTAAATACTTATGAAAAATATGATGTGGGAAATAAATTATACATGAATTTTATAGATGGATTAATAAAGAGTGATTTTAATTTAGTTTCAGAGGAAGAAATAGAGTTAAAGCTTAAAGAAGCTAAGGAATTTTTTGAGAATCTAAAAGAAGAAAGTGATAAAATAGAAGTTTCTGAAGATGAGATTAATGATTTAAGAGATCTTAAGTATTTGATAGTTGATTCATTTTTCTTAATGATAGATTTGGAAAATTTTTATAAATATAAGGAAATGGAAAGATTTAAGATGAGAGCAGTAAATCATATAAATAAAAGAATGAGAGCATCGTTTATAAGATAGTTATAATTTTAGCATGTAATATTATTAGTATTACATGCTAAAATTATATAGTAAATCTATAGAAGTATGACAAAGCACTTTTTTAAGGCTTAGGAAATTATAAAACTTCTTGACACATGAATACTGATAAATATAGAGGTTTTTGGTATTTAAGAAGTTAAAGCCTTAAAAAATAAATATAGTGCCTCAAAAGAACCAAAAAGAAAAATAATTAAATGGAATTTTTATAAGGAATTATTTTTATTTTTGAACCTTTTGAATGGCTAAAAAAAGTGACTTCAGTCAAGATGCGTTAAATTAAAAAAATATAATTGCTATTAAAAATGTGCTTTAAAGTAATAAAAGCGTGGCGAAGCCATTTTTTTATATATTCAGATAATTGTAAATAATTCTAAAAACTAAATATTAACTATAAATTGTATAATAAACTTTGAAAATATATTTTTATAATTAGGAGTGTAACTAAATGATGGCGTATGAAGAATTAAGTGAGGATAATATAATAAAAAAAGAAATAACAAAAGAAGCCTATTTAAAATTATTATCAAAACAATATCCTACAATAGCATCAGCTTCAACAGAGATAATAAATTTAGAAGCTATATTAAATTTACCAAAGGGAACTGAACATTTTTTAACAGATATTCATGGAGAATATGAACCTTTTATACATGTTTAAAAAAATGGTTCCGGAGTTGTTAGAAGAAAGATTGATGATATTTTTGGAAACTCTTTAATGGAAAGTGAAAAGAAAAAGTTAGCAACATTAGTATATTATCCAGAACAAAAATTAGAACTAATCTTGAAAGAAGAAAGCAATATTAATGATTGGTATAAAATAACCTTATATAGATTAATAGAACTTTGTAGACATGTATCTTCTAAATACACTAGATCAAAGGTTAGAAAGGCGCTGCCAGATGATTTTAAATATGTTATAGAAGAGTTATTACATGAAAGAGGGGAAGAGGAGGATAAACAAAAGTACTATGATAGAATAATTATGACCATAATAGATATAGGAAGAGCTAATGAGTTTATTATAGCTTTATCTAAGCTTATTCAAAGATTAGTAATAGATAGACTTCATATACTAGGTGATATATATGACAGAGGACCTAGGCCGGATATTATATTAGATACCCTTATGAATTATCATTCAGTTGACATACAGTGGGGAAATCATGATATGTTATGGATGGGAGCAGCAGCTGGGGTTAAGACTAGTATAGCTAATGTATTAAGAATTTCAGCTAGATATTCAAATTTAGATGTTATAGAAGATATTTATGGAATTAACTTACTTCCATTAGCAACTTTTGCTCTTAGATATTATGAAAATGATCCTTGTAAAGCATTTATTCCTAAAATTGATAAGGATGATATTCATAATAATTATGAAGTTCAATTAATTGCAAAGATGCATAAAGCAATAACTATATTACAATTCAAATTAGAATATGAAATAATTAAAAGAAGACCAGAATTTAAAATGGAAGATAGACTTCTTTTAGATAAGATAAATTATGATGAAGGTTATATTAATTTGAAAGGACAGATTTATGAATTAAGTGATAAATATTTTCCTACTATAGATAAGAATAATCCATTTAAACTTACAGAAGAAGAGGAAAAGTTGATTGAAAAGTTGCAATCCTCTTTTATTAATAGCGAAAAGCTACAAAGACATGTAAGTTTCTTATTTGCAAAAGGTAGTATGTATTTAAAGTATAATTCAAATTTATTGTTTCATGGATGTATACCTCTAAATAAGGATAAATCTTTTAAGAGTATGACTATAAATGGTAAGAAGTATAAAGGAAAGCTTCTTCTTGAAAAATTCGAATCTTTAGCTAGAGAGGGATATTTTAATAAAAGTGATAAGGCTAAAAAGCAATATGGAATGGATATTATGTGGTATCTATGGACCGGTTCCCTATCATCTTTATTTGGAAAAGAAGAAATGGCAACTTTTGAAAGATATTTTATTAAAGATGAAAGAACTCATAAAGAAGTTAAGAATTCTTATTATAAGTTTAGAGATGATGAAGATATGTGCAGAATGATCTTTGAGGAATTTGGTCTTAATCCAGAAGAGTCTATGATAATAAATGGACATGTTCCTGTTAAAAATATAAAAGGAGAGAGTCCTATAAAGGCAAATGGTAAACTATTAGTTATTGATGGTGGTTTTGCTAAAGCTTATAGAGCTGATACAGGCATTGCAGGATATACTCTTATATATAATTCATATGGTTTACAATTAGTTTCTCATGAACCATTTGCATCTACAGAAGATGCTATTGTTAAAGAAACAGATATTTTATCAACAATAATGGTAGTTGAGAAAAAGTTGGAAAGGAAAACGGTGGGGGATACAGATATTGGTAATAATATAAAAAGACAAATTGAAGATTTGAAACTTTTGTTAAATGCCTATAGAAGAGGACTTATTAACGAAGTGTTTTGGTAAAATTAGGTTTCTTAAAGAGTTTAGGGACCTTTTTGCTTTGGAGAATTATACATTTAGGGCTTTTTAAAATAAATGTTGTTAGCTTGTGGAAAATTATTATTCGCTTATAAGTTTTTAGCATAATAAACTTTTTAGAGAGTATAAAAAAAGATGTAGTAAATAATTTTTATAAAAGGTTACCAACATTTATTTTAGAAAGAATATCAAGGCGAAAGGCATGATATGGAAGAAAAATTTTCATAGAATACTTAAAATAATTATTTATATACTTTAAGAAAAGAAAAAGGTATTTAAAGAAAAAAAGCTTTACTAGTATACAATGATGTGATAAATTTTAATCATGATTTCACAAAAGAAGAAAGGTGTAAATTTTTGTAGTACAAAAGGGAAAAAATAGAATAAATAAATATCTAAAATATGGTAAAACAAAAAAGATACTTTCAAGATAAAATATGTCTATTTCATGATGAAAATGTTTACTAAAGAATGGATATATGATAAATTAATAGTAACAAATGAAAAGGTTTACTTATTAAAAACTTGAGAAAAATTTAAAAAATATCAACAGTTTCCAAGTAAAGGCTACTTAGTTTAGACTATTAAGATAAAGTAATAAGGGAATATCTATTTTAGGAGGTGAGGGCTAAATCAATATTAAGAGAAATTTATGAGAGAAAAATAAAAGGGTATAAGAAAAAAGATTTATGAGAGAAAAATAAAAGGTATAAGAAAAAAAGATTTATGAGAGAAAAATAAAAGGGTATAAGAAAAAAGATTTATGAGGGAAAAATAAAAGGGTATAAGAAAAAAAGATTTATGAGAGAAAAATAAAAAGGTATAAGAAAAAAAGATTTATGAGAGAAAAATAAAAGGGTATAAGAAAAAAAATTTATGAGAGAAAAATAAAAGGGTATAAGAAAAAAGATTTATGAGAGAAAAATAAAAGGTATAAGAAAAAAAGA
>CAKVLD010000068.1 GCA_934755305.1 uncultured Clostridium sp.
TCTTAAAAATATCAAATATAACATCTAAATCTATAAATTTAGTTTTACTTAAAATCACAATTTCAAGTGCAACAGCCACTATAAGTTGTAAAACAATAGTAAATAAAGCTAGTATCTTACCATAAATTAATTTTACTGGCGATACTCTATATACTATTAAATCTGATACTTTTGAGATTCTTTCTGTAGCTACGCTATTAGTTATAGTTGCTCCACATAAAAGAGTAAAGCAATATATAATAAATAAAATTATATAACTAACAATACTTGCTTCATTATCATTACTAATATTCCTATTAACAATTACATTATTTAAATCAGCTTCTATATTATTTTCACTAAGTATTATCATTGTATTAGTATCTTTTATTAGTGCAGTTACACATTCTTCTACATCCACCTTAATATCTTCACTAGTTTTATAATCATACCTTATAGAAATTTTTCCTTCTTCATTACTTAAAGTAATTCCCATACAAGATTCATCAAAATCTGAAATATTCTCATATCCATCAGTAACCTTATATTTATTAGAAGATATTTTACTTAATATTTCTTCTAATGATGAAGAAGTTATTTCTATACTTGCATCATTATTAAAATAAATATTAAATTGTTCATTTGTAGATGTATATATATGCAACCCTACAGCAATTACAGCAAAAATAATACCAGTAAAAATCCATATCATCCATGTTTTTAACATTCTTTTGTAATTAAAAGTATATATCGAAATTAAATCTCTCATTGTCCCTCAGCACCCTCTAATAATTTAATAAATAATTCTTGTAATGTTGGTAACTGATATTTTATATACAGTACATTATCATCTAATTTAGAAATTAATTTTTCCAAATCAGCTAAAGATTCAATATCATATATGATAATATCATTATTATCTCTTTTAATATTATAGTCCTTTAGCTTTTCGTAATATTTACTATTATAATTAATTATTACTTTCTTTCTTCCATATTTTCTTTTTACTTCATTTAAATTTCCTTGAGCAACAACATTTCCTTCTTTCATCAAAACTACATTATCACATAAACTTTCTATATGATTCATTTGATGTCCACACATTATTAAATACTTGTCTCTACATTCTGAATTAATTATCTTTTTAAATAACTCTATATTAACAGGATCAAGGCCACTTAAAGGTTCATCTAGAATCACTATATCTGGATTATTTATTAAAGTTATGGCTAATTGAACTTTTTGAGCATTTCCTTTTGATAAATCTTTTAATTTGAAATCTTTATAATTATAAAGTTCAAATTTTTCAAGCCAATAACTTTTTGCTTTCTTAACATCTTTAACTTTAGCAATTCTTGCAAAGAAATCTAAATGCTCGTCTACAGTTGCATCTTGATAAACTCCTCTTTCCTCTGGCAAATAACCAACCTTTAAGCTTCTGTCCATTTCAATGGTTCCACTATCTGCACTTACTAGACCTAAAATCATTTTGATTGTTGTTGATTTTCCTGCTCCATTTCTTCCAATTAGAGCTAAAGGACTGCCTTTTTTTACTGTAAAACTTATTCCATTTACAGCTGTATGTTTTCCATACTTTTTAACTAAATTACAAATTTTTAATTCCATATAAAACTCTTACTCCTATTTGCTTAATCTAATTATTGCAAGCTTATCTATTAACTTCTTTCTAATTATAAAAAGCAGTGTGTTTATAAAAATAAAAACTACAATAGCCATAGAAATCATAGTTATAACCAGCATAATTACACTTATTAATGCAAAGATAAATTCTTGATCTAAATTTAATATCTGTATATTAAGCCTAAAGGTTAGTATTATATTCACCAATCCATATAATGTTCCACCAATAAATGCAGTTTGAAATACTTTTTCTGCACTTCTCCCAAACTGTAATATTAATTGAGATCCACCAACTAACAATAATGTTCCATAGAAAGGCCAATTAGGTGTTGAAATCAAAACTGGTATGCACGCAACTATAAGAAAATATATAAGATTACTAATAAATAAATTACTATTCTCTTTTTTATTATTACTTATACTTCCACATACCTGACACTTTTGTTTCCTATCCAATTTTTTCATAATACTATTATTTTTTATTGGATCTATCCATTCCATTTGCCCTATATAACTGCACTTATTACCACATAGAATTTTAATACCTTCAAATGCAACTTTAGAAGCAACTAATTCTGTAAGCGCTGATAATGTGCCTCCTATACCATATTCTCTACTAATGTCTAGAGAAAGCTCATTCTCAAAGCATTCATAACATGATGTAATTCCAGGTAAATATGTTGGTCCAAGAACACCATTACTTCCAACAAATCCACCTGAAGTATATGGAATTTTTAACTTAAAACAAACTCTATTTAACCATGATGATATCTGAACAGGTGTATCAATAGCTCTTATAACCAAATCATATTTTTCTTTTTGTAAATAGAATAAAAGCTTACTTTCAGAATCTATCTTATCATTTATAGTTTCAATTTCTAATTCTGGATTTACTTTATTAATATGATTTTTTATCACTTCAACTTTACTTTTTCCAACTTCACTCATTTCATAAAACATCTGTCTGTTTAGATTACTCTCTTCAATTACATCATAATCTAAAATTGTTAACTTCTTTATATTTAAAGTAGAAAACATCCATGCTATATGAGTTCCTATAGCTCCTGCTCCTAAAAGAAATACCTTCTTTTCTTTTAAATTTGAAAATCCTTTTATATTCTTTGCTGTATAAAAAAAGCCTTCATTTCTAGAGTATCTGTTTTCTGTATCTGGTATATAATCTATTAAAATATTATTAGAAAATAATGATATTATCTCATTTTCTGTAAAATAATCAACTAACTCCAATATGGTAAATCCATTATTTTCTTTTACTCTTTTTAATAATTGACTTCCCTTATTTTTGTCTAAATTTATCTTAAAATTCAATCCATCTTGAATTATATATCCTACTTCATCCTCATATATAAAGACAAAAGGATTAAAGTAATACTTTTCTTTCATATTTTTCCCGTCCTTATCTTTATATACTTGAGTATTCCCCTTATAATAGCACCTGTCAAACTGATACATATACATACAGTCATAACTATAGCAACTAAATGTACACGTTCAGGAAAAAATGTATTTGTAATAAATATAACTAAATTAGCAACAAATACAGGTAAATAAGTCATTACTATTAATCCCATAACTAAGTATATTATTTTATTTGTTAAGTTTTCATCACTATTCTTTTCAGTAAAAATATTTTTAATATATGATATAGATTTCTCTCTTAAATCTTTAATTTCTAATGCTTCACATAATAAATAATAACCATCTAACTTTATTACAAATAAAACATTAAATAATATCATAGATACATTAATAATATTAAAAACAAGCAGAAAATCATTTGAATAAAACTTACTATTTATGTCAAAAGTTAAATATAGAGATGGGGCTAAAATCATAAGTTGTGCTGCTATCCCAGCTATCCATACGCTTATTCGATCTTTCTTTTTCTTAAGTCTACCCACTCCTGTAATATCCACATAAAAAGCTGGATGAAAATAATTGAACATAAATCCTAATTCAAAGACTTGTCCTCCTAAATTAATTATTGTTATAGCATGTGCGAACTCATGTATAAATCCAATAATTAATATGCTACCAAAATAATAAATTAAATTTTTAAATTGAATATATTGGTTAGTTAATATTTTCGAAACAATGTCTCCCCCATTTTCCACAAACAGTTTTCCTATGAAAATAATAGATATAATTGCTGATAAGAATATAAAATTCATTAAAATATTAGTACAAATACCTTTTTTTAATATTTTAGATACATTTATTAACGGAAATTTCACTTGTATTATATTAAACTTTTTTTGTTCCTTGATATCTTTTTCCAACAACTCATTTTTATAAGCTAATAGTATAAATTTCTCCATACTTCTAGCATTGACCAAATGTTTATTTTTTTCTTTTAATTCTTCAATAGTTAACGTTCCATCAAAACTTTTTAATAGCTCCAATTCTCTTTTTCCAATTGAAAATGTTCTATTTGTCTTTTTGTTTCTCAATAAAATTCCTAAATCAGTAGAATGATATTCTATATCCTTATTTACTAATGGTTTATTTAAATTTTCTAACAACGAATATCACTCCTAATATTATAGCTATTGCTAAATACAATCTATTTAGTCTACTTCTAATATTTCCTTTAAATATTATGTTACTTAATGAAACTATAATTACATAAATCATTAATATTTTACTATTATCCATAGGCTTCCTCCTTAAATTTCAAGGAATAATCTAACATAAGAATTAGATTATTCCTTACAGATTAACTTTTATAGGCAACCTTTATTCTTGTTAATTAATCACAAGCTAATGCTGCTAATCCTATACCAGCAACAACGCCTACAGCTGTCCATCCTGAAGCACATGCAGTTACATTTTCTAATTCATTTAATTCAAATTCCATCTTTAAGCTCCCCCAATTTCTCTATGTATATCTTATAATTATTTTTTAGCAGATTCCGAAAGCAGCTGCTAAAGCTAGTCCAAGACTTAGACCTGTTATGAAATCATCTACTGCGTCTAATGCAGTTACATTTTCTAATTCATTTAATTCGAATTCCATTGGTAACACCTCCTTTTTCTTTATTATATTCCTTATTTATACTTTTTTCAATATTTTTTTATTTTTTTCTTCTTTTTTTACTTTTTTAAATTTTAATCATTTTATGTATTATATTATTTTTTTTGATTTAATTTGGTCTTTATTAAAAATGTTAATATAATTTCTTATTCATCCTAACTCTCTAATATTTTACCTTGTTGAATATCGTATAACATTATAGTTATAAAACTTTGTCACCCTAAAGATTTTATAATTTGCTAAACCTAAAAAAAATCCTTTGCTTATTACATATTACTTAAGCAAAGGATTTTTTTCTAATTCACTTGTATAGGTACTTTGTATATATATTTATAACTACAAGTTGTATCTCTAACTGCTTTATCAAATCTAATTAACTTATTCTTTAGATTTACTTGATTCTTGAAGCTTTCCATCTCTTCTTGATTTAAATCTTTTATAGAACTTTTATTGGATTCAACAATTAAATAATATTCAAAAATATAGTCTCCAAACAAATCTACCTTTTCAAAAACTTTAGGTACAGTTTCAAAAATCAATATTTCTCCATAACTATGAATCTTCTCCAAATTCATCACCCCCACTATAAAAATTCTCCACAAATCTATTTTTCCTCTTTTTTTATCAAAATATTTTCTTTATATAATCTTTTTTGTTAAAACATACAAATAATTTTGTAACAAAAACAATAATTTAAAATTTACCTTATACATTTCTTATATTTCATTAATAAATCTCTATCAAAATTTAAAAACTTATGATATACTTTGAACATTATGTTAACAAATCTAAAAAAGGACTGATACACAAATGAAAAAAACGACAAAAGATGCAATTATCATTGGCTTTGCATTATTTTCAATGTTCTTTGGAGCAGGCAACCTAATTTTCCCAGGTCATCTAGGATATCAACTTGGTTCACAATATCTTATTGGTATGCTTGGTTTTATAACTACAGGTGTAGGACTACCACTACTTGCCATCCTTGCTTGTTCTAAAGGAGATGGAACTTTCGAAAGTATTGCTGAAAAAATAAACAAGAAATTTGCTATAGTTTTTACTGGAATTTTATTTTTAGCCATTGGCCCATTACTTGCAGTTCCAAGAACAGCTGCTACCACTTTTGAAGTAGCTATAAATCCATTTTTTCCAAACATCCCATCATGGGTAGTGATTTTAGTTTACTTTGCTATTAATATTTTCTTTGTATTAAAGAGATCATCAATTATTGATACTATAGGTAAGTTTTTAACACCTGCTTTAATACTTATTTTAGTGGTACTTATTGTTAAAGGAATTATTATGCCAATTGGTTCTATTCAAGCAAATAATGCTACTGGCGTATTTTCAACTTCCCTTTTAGAAGGATATCAAACAATGGATGCCATTGCTGCTTTACTTTTTGCTGCTATTATAACTTCATCTATTAAAAATAAAGGTTATGAGGGGAAAGAAAAGTATTCAGTACTTATAAAAGCAAGTTTAGTAGCAGTTATTGGTCTTGCTTTTGTATATGGAGGACTTACTTTTATAGGTGCTCAAACTTCAGATCTTATATCTGAAGATATTAACAAAACAGCCCTTTTAGTACTAATTGCTAGAAATGTACTTGGAAATATAGGTCCTGTTCTTATAGGTGTAGCTATGGGACTTGCATGTTTAACAACATCTATAGGTTTAATAACTGCTGGATCAGATTTCTTTGAAACTATTAGTAATGGAAAACTAAGTTATAAGTTTAATGTTTTTGCAATTTCTATAGTAAGCTTTGGAGTAGCTTTACTTGGTGTTGATAAAATAGTAGTTTACTCTGCACCTATATTAAATCTACTTTACCCTGTTTCTATAACAATAATAGTTTATGCTTTTATGCAAAATTATCTTAAAGCAAAAGCAGGTAAACTAGGTGTTTATACTTCTTTAGTTTTTTCTGTATTACTATTAATACCTGGATTAAACTTAAGCTTTTTACCATTAGCTTCTATAGGCTTTGGATGGGTTACACCAACTGCTTTAGCTATTATTATTGGACAGTTAGCTTTTAAAGAATAAAATCAAAGAATATATAAAGACTCTATATAATAGATACTAATTAAAAGATATCTATCTATATAGAGTCTTTTTCTAAAATCTAAGGAAAAACCCTCTCATATATATTTGAAACTAAAGTATCATAAAAGCCAATTTTACTATACAGATTAACTGCATTATTTTTAATTCCTGTACTTAAATATATATTTTCCATATCCTTTGAATCATTAATAACATAATTTATCATAGCCTTTCCAATACCTCTTCTTCTGTATTCTTCATCTACCACTAAATACTCAAGTCTTGAAAAGCTTACATCCTGCAAAAATGCCCAAACAACTAATCCTACTATTTTATTTTCTTCATTAAAAACACATGCTGTTTTATACTCATCTCTTAATAGTTCCTCAAAATTCTCTCTATCTTCTCCCCATTCAAAAGTCTTACTTAATATTCCAAAAACCTCTTCACTATTTGCTACCTCTTCATTTTTTAGTTCTTTAATATTATAATCAACTTTTCTTTCTTTTTTATCTATATTAAAGCACATTTCTCTTTGAGTACTTTTATGTACTAATCCACTTTCTAAATAGCTTTCATTTAATACAGTATTTTCTTTAAGGCAAACACCAATTAATGATTTAAACTTATAATTACTATTTTCTAAAATTAAATTTATAATTTCTTTTATATTTTCTTTAGTATGGTATTCCTTCTTTAATAATAGTCCAATTAAATATCCACTTGTTTCTCCCTCAGTATACAAAAATCCTCCAAATCCTATCAACTTATCTTCATGGAAAATCAAACAAATACTATTATCTACAGTATTTTCATAAACCTGTACTTCTGATGCTAATTCATTAAAATCATCACATCTTGGATATCCTATTCCATATTCATTATTTTCATTAATAAAATTAAATATATCATTAATAAACTCTATATGATCTTTTACATTGTATTTAATCTTAAAATTACCCTTTAATGCCATTAAGTCACTCCCTTCTTGAGTTATATAAATTCCAATAAATTCTCTACCTAAATTCAATTTATCATAACTTTACCATTTATTCAATAATGCCCCATATTCTTTGCATTTTTATAATTTATTTACCCATAATTCTTTTACTTTTTTATTTTCCCCTTAATTTAATTATTTTTTTATATTTTCATTATTATTAAAAAGATATCTTTAAAAACAAAAAAATAAAACATAACTTACAAAATAGACTCTTGTTATTGCCTATCTTGTAAGTTATGTTTTAATGTATTCAACTTATGATCCTTTTTTTAATATTACCAATCTTTTCCTAAGCAGCCTCTAAAAATACTTTCTTCCTTATTGCAAAATAACTTATCATTACTACTGCACCAGTAATTGACCAAGAAACAGGATATACATTCATTAATGTTTCAAAACCAGTATACCATTTGCATACTGTAGCTATCCATACTAGTCTTAATATACAAGTCCCAAAGATAGTAAGTATTGTAGGTGTCATAGAATATCCCATTCCCCTAAGAGCACCACCACTTACTTCATAAAGACTTACTAAAAGATAACAACTTAATAAATGTACCATACGAATTCCTGCATAATATGCTACCTCTGGTTCTGAAGTAAATAAAGATATAAAGAAGTCTCTTCCAAATACGAAACATAAACTTATTCCCCAACTTACAGCAATACTCATAATAAGTGAATAAACAAATACTTTCTTACAACGGTCATATTGTTTTGCACCTAAATTTTGACTAGTAAATGTAACACATGTTTGAGAGAAAGCAGCCACAATAAAATAAGAATAACATTCATAATTAAGTGTAACTGCTGAACCTGCAACTGCATCAGAACCATATCCATTAAGGCTTGTCTGAATAAATACATTAGCAACAGAAAATACTACACCTTGAAGACCTGCTGGTAATCCTATTTTTAATATATCTTTAAGTTCATGTATTGAAATCTTTAATTTTTTAAGTGATAATCTTATATAACCTTCTTCGTGAGTTAAAATATATATAATCATGCTTGAACTAATTATATTCGATACTACTGTTGCAATTGCTACCCCTGCTACTCCTAAGTGAAAACAAATTACTAAAACCATATTTAACCCTGCATTAACTAATCCTGCTAATATTAAACAATATAATGGTCTTTTAGTATCTCCAACACTTCTAAGTATAGCTGCACCAAAATTGTAAATCATAATAAATGGTACACCTAAGAAATAAATTCTTAAATAAATAATAGCTTGTTCAATAACATCCTCTGGAGTGTTCATCCATTCTAAAATATATCCAGAAATAAAAATTCCTACTATAAGTAAAAAGATTCCACTGACTATTGCTACTAACATAGCTGTATGTACTGCATCTTTTATTTTTTCTTTTTTATTTTCCCCTATGTATCTTGCAATAACTACATTTGCACCAACAGAAATCCCAACAAAAAGATTTAAAATCAAATTAATAACTGATCCATTACAGCCAACTGCTGCTTGTGCCTGACTGCTTGCAAACTTTCCTACAACAGCAACATCTACAGAATTAAATAATTGCTGTAACACACTGCTTGCTGCAAGAGGTATTGCAAATAATACTAGCTTATCAAATAGGCTTCCATGAAGCATATCTACTTTTCTTCTTCCTACTACTTTGCTACTCACTTTAACACCCCCATTTTTCTAGTTTTTATATCCTGTATTGTTATATATATCCTTTATATTATAACCTTATTTTTTAAAGTTTACATCTAAATTCATACTTTGCTATAGAAATATCATCTTATTACTCAATACAAACTTAACTTATTCCTAGCAAACAAGCCATTTTCCCAAAAAGAATATATATTTTTTTGCATTAAATATTCTTTTACATCAAATGTTTTTTTGCATTAAATGTTTTTTATGTGAAATTCATATTTTCTTTGAGGAGCCAAATTTTATGAGATTATATCTATATTATTATATAAAACAAAAAAGTGTATTAATTCTTTATTTTATTTAGAATCAATACACTTTCATCTTATAATCTATAAACTTTTTAAGTCATCCATATAAACAATTCTATCGCTAACCCTTTTAGCAAGTTCAATATTATGAGTTACAATAAGCATACCTATATTATTTTTCTTAGAAATACCTAATAGAACATTCCATATTTGTGCCTGAGTAATAACATCTAACATAGTACTTATTTCATCACATATTAAAAACTTAGTTTTAGGTCCAAGTGCTCTTGCTATACAAAATCTTTGAAGCTCTCCTCCTGACAATTCTCCTGGCCATCTATTAAACCAGGATTCTTCTATTCCCATTTTCTTAATTATATCCTTAGAAACATCCCATCCTTCATTAAGAATCTTCCCCATTTTCCATCTAGGATTAACTGCATTTTCAGGATGTTGATATATCATTTGTATAGGGCAATACCCCTTTGAGTCAAGCTCACTATCTCCCCATAAAACTTTACCTTTACTAGGTTTTATATATCCAGAAATTATCTTTGACAAAGTACTTTTTCCTGAACCTGATGATCCTACTAAAGCAACTCTTTCATTAGAATCTATTTTAAAATTTAAATTCTTTAATATCCAGGGCATATTTTTCTTATACCTATAACATATATTTTTTAGCTTAATCTGCATTTATACATCTCACTTCCCCGCCCTTTACTCTCCTCATATTTATCTTCTCACTACATTCTTTCTTTCTATAAGGACACCTATCTTGAAATAAGCATCCCTTTGGGAGCTTGCCTGCATAAGGTTGAAAACCTCCTAGACCTTTAAAACTATTTTGAGGTAGTGCATCTATAAATGCTTTACTATATGGATGTCTTAAATATTCCTTTCCATTTTTAAAATCATTAGCCTTTGCTATTTCAACTATAGTTCCTGCATAAAATACTGCAATTTTATCTGCTACCTTTAAAGCTAAATCTATGTCATGAGTTATTAAAATAATTGCACAACCTTTATCTGCTAGTTCTCTAAAACTATTTAAAGCTTCTAGTGCTAAATCTAAACTTAATCCTGGAGTAGGTTCATCTGCAATAATAAGTTTAACTTCATGCATCATTGCCATTGAAATAAGAACTCTTCTTGCCATGCCTCCTGATAATTGAAATGGATACATCTTTTCTACTTCTTCAGTTAACTTATACTTTTTAAATAAATCCTTCATCCTTTCTTTGCTTCCATTAACTCCAATAACTTGTTTATAAATTCTCATTACTGGATCCAAAAAATCTACAGATTGAGGAATAAAGGCAATTTCCTTCCCTCTTATATCTTCAATATACTCATGAGTTAAGTCCTTACCACAAAACTTAATATCTCCTTTAACCTTTGCATTCCTTGGCAAAATATCCATTACTGAATGAGCTAAAATACTTTTTCCTGAACCACTAGAACCAACAACTGCTATTATTTCTCCCTCATAAGCACTCATAGTTAATTCATGAATTACTTCTAAATCCTTTTTTCTAAATGCCCTATCATACATACTAAATGCAACTGAAAGATTATTAACTTCTAAAATAGGTTTTCTATTATCATCCATATACTCCTCCTACTGATTACCACTACTCGGATTTAGTAATAATTTTAATTTTTCACCAATAACATCAAATAGCAATACAACTATTAAAAGCATTAAACCTGGAAAAAAGGCAAGCCACCATTTTCCTGTAGTTATATGTTTCATAGCCTCTGCTAAAATAATACCTATAGCTGGCATATCAGCTGAAAGCCCAAATCCTAAAAAAGTTATAGAAGCTTCATGCATAATTGCATGTGGAAAAAGTAGCAAAACTCCTACTAGATACACAGGAATAACATGAGGTAAAATATGATTTTTAGCTACAAAGAATTTACTTTTTCCCATCTTAAAAGAAGCCTTAACATACTGAGTAGAACGAATTTGAAGTACCTCTGCCCTTACTAATCTACTTAAAGCTGTCCAGTGAGTTGTAGCTACTGCTATAGTTACACCTTTTGCACCTTTTCCAAACATAAAAGAAATTAATATTAACAAAATAAGATGAGGAATTCCCATACAAACATCTATACACCAGTTAATAAATTTATCATATTTACCACCAATTAAAGCAGAAGAAATTCCAAAAATTAAAGCTATAATAGAACTTACCAAAGAAGCAAATATTCCTATAAGAATGCTATTAGACAAGCCCTTAATACATCTCCAAAACATATCTCTTCCCATATAATCAGTTCCAAACAAATGAGAAGTACAAGGTGCTACAAACTTTTGAGAATAACAAACAGCGTATTTTTCCTCATCCATAGTTAAACCTAAAATAAAGATAGTTAATAAATATATTACTGAAATAGTTATATAAATTATTATTTTACTTCTAGTATTAATTAAATTATTAAGTTTATAAGACTCATTTAACTTTGAAGCTTTACTAAACATCCTCCGCCTCCTTTACTCTTGGATCTAAAACACTATATAAAATATTAGCTGTCATATTTCCAACAAAAACAAATATAGCGCTAAAAATTGCAATTCCAAGTAATAAAGGTACATCCCCTTTTATACCAGCAGCTGTAGTAGCACTACCTAGTCCAGGATAAGAGAACACTGTTTCCGCCAAAGCTATACCACCAAAAAGTTCACTAAAAGAAGCAAATTGTTCAGTAACAGCAGGAAGGGCAGTATTTCTTAGAACATGCCTCTTTACTATCTGAAAATTACTTTCTCCTCTTGCTCTTGCCATTAAAATAAAGTCACTATCTAATATTTCAATAGCCTTCTGTCTAGTATATAAAGTGATTTTTCCCATACTTAATACACTTAAAGTAATAGAGGGCAAAATAAGATGATATAATCTATCCCATAAAGTAATATCAGAAGCAGCCTTTCCAATAGGTGCAGCAAATCCTATAGGGAACCACCCTAAATAAATTGAGAAAAAACAAAGAATTAGTAGTCCAATCCAAAAAGTTGGTGCTGACTGAAGTACTATGCAAAATACTTTTGTAATCTTATCAAAAATGCTCCCCTTAAATATTCCTGAAATAACTCCAGCTAAAAATCCCAAAATACCTGACAAAAGCCAAGATACAATCATAAGAGCTAAAGAATACTGAAATCTTTCACCAATTACATTAAGGACAGGTTGCTTATATGCAATAGATCTACCAAGATCACCAGAAAGAGCATTCTTTCCCCAGATAATAAATCTTTCCCCCTTTGACTTATTAAGTCCCCAATGCTCTGCAATTTCCTCCTTAGCCTCTTCTGATATTGTGGATTCTGCTCCTATATAAGATGTTAATGGATCTATAGGTGAAGAGGTTAGAAGTATAAATGAAAGTACACTTACTCCAATTAATAATGTGATCATTCTAAAAAAAGTTGATGCTAAATATTTTACCCTACTCATTTAATTCTCCAATCCTTCATATTACAAATTATAGGAGAACCATGACCATGTGGATGAGCAATAGCAGTACCTTGAGATACATCTATTGAATCATTAATAAAATAGCTATGTTCAATATTTACAATATATAGATATGGATAATCATCAGCTGCTTTTACTTGAGCTTCCTTCCAATACTTAACTGCGTCCTTCTGATTATTTGAATTTAAAGCTTTATTTATAAGTTCATCCACTTGCTTATTAGAATAACCAACTGCATTATTAGTACCACCATTTAAAAATTCCTCTGAATGTAAAAGATTTTTAAGTACTATAGGACTATATTCACCCCATCCCCATACTACTCCACAAGAATTACAAGTAGTATAAATTTCACTCCAAGGAGCCTGCTTAACATTTATTTTTATCCCAAGCTCTTTAGCCTCTTCTGCTACTGCCACTGCTAACAAATACCTTTGCTCGTCATTAGCTGCAGCATATACTGTAAACTCACAATTTAACCAACCTTTTTCCCTTATTCCATCATTATTAAAATCAATCCAACCTGCTTCCTCTAATACTTTCTTTGCTTCATCTTTTCTATTATCTTTATAAGAAACTGCTCCACCCCATTTAAGGTTACTAGTAAAACCTTCAGCTGGCTTTCCTATATTATTTAAGGCATTATTTATAATTTTTTCTCTATTAATACCAATACTTAGAGATTTTCTCACTGCTAAATCACTTGTAACATTATTACCAACCTTAACTTTATTACCTTTTTTATCCATAACTTCCTCTTCCTTTCTACAAGGAAGACTTATATTACGTACATCCATAGTTTCAAAGTTAACTAAATTCATATTATTAATTTTCTCTGAAGTAAAGTTTGGAGAAACCATAACAACATCTAATTGTCCTGATTTTGCATTAGAGAAAGCTGATTCATCATCCATATTTACAAAGGTAACTTTTTCAATTTCTGGTGCACCTTCATAATACTCTTTATTAGCTTCTACTATAATTTGTTGTTCTGTATCATACTGTACAACCTTCCAAGGTCCTGTTCCTATAGGATATTTATCAAACTTTGCACTATCATAGCTATCACTTGGAACAATTCCTAGTTTTGCTACTAAATCAAAAAAAGGTGAGTATGCTTCACTTAATGTAAACTTTACTGTATAATCGTCAATTGCTTCTACTTTTGCTAATTTTGTTAAGTCTACATTTTCATTCTCACCTTGGTTTTTCTTAACTGTTTCATAAGTAAATACTACATCATCAGCTGTAAAATCTGAGCCATCTTGAAATTTTACATCTTTTCTTAAGTTGAATGTATAACAAAGTGAATCATCTGTTATATTCCAATCTGTTGCTAGGTCTTTTACATATTTTGAATCCGAATCTACTTTTGTAAGAGCACAATTTGTAAATGAGTATCCATAGCTCATGGCCCCTTTTATTGGATCTAAACTATTTGTAAATATATTTTGACCTACATAAATAGATATTTGGTTTTTGGCTGTATTTGTATTGTTAACTTTGCTGCATGATGGTAACATAATTAACATTGATAAAATCAGTAAAACTATTAGTAGCTTTTTCACCTAAAATCACGTCTTTCCTTTTTGTTCACTTTTTATTTATATTATAAAAATAACTGTTTAATTACTTATTTTTCTTTAGACGTTAAAAAAATCGCCACAAGGCGACTATGAATATATTTCTATGAGGTTATACTCTAGAAAGGATATATTTCATTGAAAAATATAATAGGCAAAAAAGCCTATCTAGCACTTATATTTCCAATATCTCTTTCCTTCTTCTTCAAGAATTTTTAATCTTTTATAATAATCAGGTATTTCATAAAGATGTGCCAAAGCTATTTTGCCATACAAATATTTAAAAAAGCTGACTCCTGTAAAATACAGAAATCAGCTTTCAGCAGGTATATTTTTATTATTAAGCTTTAACCAATATAACCTGTTGAGTAAATGCTAAAA
>CAKVLD010000069.1 GCA_934755305.1 uncultured Clostridium sp.
AGATGCAATTCTTTGTAATAAATCTCCTCCATTACTTTCATCAGCTAATGGTATAAGACCATAACCAATTTCCACTTCCATTGGCTCAACAGATATTAAATTCATAACATTTTCTGGTTCTGTTCTTTCCATTTCAACTATTTCGTCTTCTTCCATAGCTATTTCTAACTGCTTCTTTTTATCTTCTTCTTTATATAATGTATAAGCTAAAAATCCAGTTGCTCCTGATGCTACTAAAAAAGCTAACTTAGGCATATTAGGAACAAGAGATAAAAATAACATTATTGTACTAGCTATTGCACAAGCTACTGGGAAAGCAGTTAATTGAGTTGCTAGTGTCTTACCAAAATTATCTTTATTTCCAGAACGAGTTACTATAATACCAGAAGCTGTTGAAATTAATAAAGCTGGAATTTGCCCTACAAGTCCATCACCGACAGTTAACTTAGTATATGTTTGAGCAGCTGTTGCCGCATCCATATCCTTCATTAATACTCCAATAATAATACCAGCAATAATATTAATAGCTGTAATTATTAATCCCGCAATAGCATCTCCTTTTACGAACTTAGAAGCACCATCCATAGATCCATAAAAATCTGCTTCTAATTGTAAATCTTCTCTTCTTCTCTTAGCTGTTGCTTCATCTATTATACCTGAGTTTAAATCTGCATCTATACTCATTTGTTTACCTGGCATAGCATCTAATGTAAATCTTGCCGATACTTCTGATACTCTACCAGCACCATTAGTTATAACTATAAACTGAATAATTACAATTATTAAGAATATAATAATACCAACTACGTAATTACCACCGACAACAAACTCACCAAAAGCTTGAATTATTTTTCCTGCATCTGCTTCTGTCAAAATCAATCTAGTTGACGATACATTTAATCCAAGCCTAAACAAGGTAGTTACTAATAATAAGGTTGGAAATATAGATAATTGTAATACTTCCGTAGTAAACATAGTTATTAATATAATTACTATAGCAAGTGTTATATTAAGTGCTAACAAAATATCTAGTAACGTCTTAGGTAATGGAATAATAATCATTAATATTATTCCGATTACTGCAAATGCTACTACTATATCAAGATTACTTTTAATATTGAATTTATTTTTATTCCCATTCGCCAATTTAATCCCATCCTTTTTGTAATACGTTACACATAAGCTTATTTATTTTTAAGCTTAAATACCATAGCTAAAACTTCTGCTACTGCTTGATACATATGATGAGGTATATCTTGATCTATCTCAACCTCTTTATATATCATTCTGGCTAGAGTTTTATTTTCCATAATTGGAACATCATTTTCTTTTGCTAACTCCTTTATTTTTATAGCAACTAAATCCGCCCCTTTTGCAACTACCTTTGGTGCTTCACTAACACCTTCTTCATACTTTAACGCTATTGCTAAATGTGTAGGGTTAGTTATTACAACTGTTGCATCTGCTACTTGGGACATCATTCTTCTAGTCGCCATTTCTCTTTGCTTTTGTTTTATCTTACCCTTTATTTTAGGGTCACCTTCCATTTGTTTATACTCTTCTTTAATTTCTTGCTTACTCATTCTCATATCTTTTTTAAAGAATCTGAATTGTACAAAATAATCTATAGCCGCAATTAATACAAGGGCCATACAAACCTGAGCAAATACACCTGAAATTATTTTTTTTATATCTTCCCCTAAAGAAGGAAGATAAGCGCTCGATATTTGTAATATAGAGTCATAATTTTTTATTATATATTTATATCCGATAAATGATAGTATAGAAACAACAACTAAGTTTTTTATTAAGTCTGCTATACTTTTTTTAGAAAACATGTTTTTAAATCCATTTATCGGATTTAATTTCCCAAAAGACGGTTTTAAAGGCTCTCCTGTAAACATAAAACCTGTCTGCATTACACTACCTACTATTCCAGCTATCATTATTGGAACAACAGCAGGTAATACTGCAATTAAAGCCTTAAAAATAACATTGTTAACTATATATTTAACTGACATATTATCAACATTATCTAAAATGCCACCTTGTAAAATGACTTGCATATACTCTCTTAAGCTCTTAACAATTGAAGCACTAAATAATAATATGACTAATGTACATGCAATCATAGTTAGTGCTAAACCAACATCTTTACTTCGGGCTACTTGACCCTTTTTTTTAGCTTCTGATTTCTTTTTAGGAGTAGCTTCTTCTGTCTTATCATCTCCAGCAAAAATCAATACAATTGGTACTGCCTGTAATACCTTTAATAAATCACTTAATACATCCGGTATCATTCCAAATGTAGATACAATTAACTTACAAAATATAGGTAAGAAAATTGTAAATGAAACTATTCCTACCACTATTCTAATTGGCATACCTAACATCATTACATTTATTGTAGGAACTGTTCTTGATATAAGTGATAAAGTTATATCTGTAATTAAGGCTATCAATACAATTGGCAAACAAATCCTAACACCTATCACAAAAAACTTTATAAAACTTTGTAATAAAACATAGAAACTATCTTGTAACATTATTGTATTTCCTACAGTAATAATATCAAAACTTGCCACTAAACATTTAATTAATACATGATGACTATCGGTTATAAAAAATATCACTGCACTTATATAATAAGATAAACTTCCTAAAAAAGTACTATTAGTATTTGTAGTAGGATTTAAAACACTCATCATAGATAACCCAACTTGTTGATCTATAAAAGCTCCTGCCATCTGAATACATTCAAAAATTATATTTACAATAAACCCCAATATAATTCCGGTTATTATTTCGTTAACTATAGAAATAATCAACATAAAATTATTGGATATACCTAAAACTACTGATGTATCAATATGAGATACAACACATAATGAAATTATTATACCTAAACACGCCTTCAATTTTTTTGGTGTTCCCTTAGGATAAAATATATTTACAACATAAAAGAATGTTACAATTCTTAAGAAACATAAAAAAAGTGCTAGAAAGTAGGCTGTATTAATCATACTGCACTACCTCCTATGTTGAAACTGTAACTATAAGTTCAAAAATTTTCTCTGTAAAAGCCATAAGAGTATGTAACATCCAATTTCCTGTAAGAATACCTACAAAGGCTATACCTAGTAATTTTGGAACAAAAGTTAAAGTTTGCTCTTGAATTTGTGTAGTAGCTTGTAAAATACTAATTATTAACCCTATTACAATTGCAACTATTAAAATAGGTGCTCCAACCTTTACAGCAGTTAAAATCCCTTCTTTAACAATTCCAATTACCATACTTTCACTCATAAACTCTCACCTCAACTAAAACTCATTACAAGAGATCTAACCAATAAATACCAACCATCTACCATTACAAATAATAATAACTTAAATGGTAATGATACCATTGCTGGAGGCAGCATCATCATCCCCATAGACATAAGAACACTTCCAACTACCATATCTATAAGTAAAAATGGTAAATATAATAAAAATCCTATTTGAAAGGCTGTTTTTAATTCGCTAATAGCAAATGCAGGTATTAATATATAAAAAGGAACATTATCTTCTGTTAAATCTTCTTGATTTATTCCTGATATTTCAACAAAAAGCTCTAAATCCTTTTGTCTTGTTTGACTCTTCATAAAATCTCTTAATGGTTTTCCACCTTTTTCAATAGCTTGTTCTTGGGTAATGGTTCCTTCTAAATAAGGTTGTATAGCATCATTATTCATATTACTATATACAGGATGCATTATAAACAATGTTAAAAATACTGCAAGACCTGTTAATACTTGATTAGGTATTGAAGATGATGCTCCTAAAGCATTTTTTAAGAATGAAAAAACTACAACAATTCGTGTGAAGGATGTCATCATTATAATTATTGAAGGTAATAAGCTTAATATAGTAAAAAATATAAGTAATTTTATATTTGAAACATAATCATTAGCTGTTCCTTCTCCACCAACATTTATATTAACATTTGGTAAGGAAATATCAGTTGGTGCAGCATTAGCAACGATACCCGAGAAGCCAAGTATAGACATAGAAAATAAAATTATATATAACCATTTTCTTTTATTTTTTTTCATGCTTATCATCCTTTGACTTTATTTTGCTAATAGCAAGCTGTATTTTATCTTTTGAAGTATTTAAAATATCTTCATAAAATTTATCTATCTCTTTAATAGATTGTTCTTTATTTATTTCTAAATTCTCTATTTCATCTTTTGTTAAGTCTTTCAGTTTTTCAGTATGTTCAGGAGATGTTAATATCATCATACCTTCATCTCCTGTACGTAACACTATAATAAAACTATCTTTCGATATTTGTGTTTTCTCAATTATTTTAACATACTTATTGTTTGTAGTCTTCTTTATCCCTTTATTCATAAACTTAAAGGTAATAATCATAAGACTAAAAACTATTATTAATGCAAATACAAGATTCAATAAAGTTTTTATAATATCCATTTACCTTATTTTCTATACCTTTTGTACTACAAAGCCAGTTCCTTCTTCACCAACTAAAAATACGTCTAATATTTGACCTTTTTCAAGTTGACTATTAATAGCTTGTACTAATCCTTCCTTTAAAGCTATTTCATTACTTGCACTAAAATCATTTGAACACTTAGATTTTAAATACCAAATTGCTGAATCTTGTATATTTATTTTCTTTTTTTCTAATTCTGCAGCTAAATCTGCATTTTCTTGATCATATTCAATAGTTAACGAAGTCTTTAAATATGATTTTCCATTTTCATCACTTAAATTAAGCGTTACATCATTAAATAATACATAGTTAGTAGTAACTACTTTAACCTCTGCATTATTGTTACTTTGTAAATAAAAATATACGCCACCAAAAGCTCCAGCTCCTACTACTAATAATCCTAAAATAACTATAAGCATAACTTTACTTTTGCCGCCACCTTTTGATTCTTGCGTTTCATCCTTTTGTTTCTTTGCCATTATTATCACTCCTCATTGCTCGCAACAATTAGTATATTTACTCTTCTGTTTAAAGCTCTTTCTTCTTCTGTTGAATTTCCTGTTACAGGTTTTTGTTCACCATAACCTGATGCTGAAAATCTGTCTGGACTAAGATTTTTAGTCTCTGTAAAATATCTTAAAACTTTTATAGCTCTTGTTCCTGATAACTCCCAGTTAGAATCAAATTGACTTGTCTTTATTGGTACATTATCAGTATGCCCTTCAATTATTATGTTATTAGGCATTGTTGCAATTAAATCACTTACTTTATCTAATATAGCTTTTGATTCTGGTTTTAAGTTTGCTTCTCCAGTTTCAAAAAGGATACTATCCTTCATTTGAAGAATTATTCCTCTTTCATCTTGAACTATTGATAAAACATCATTTAATTGATTATCTTGAACATATTCATTAACTTCATCATAAGTTTGTTGTGATGTACTTTGATCAGTAGTTTGATCTTCATATTTAGATTCCCCACCTACTAAAGGAACTTCACCATCATATAAGTTATATTCTAAAATAGAACTTGCACTTTTCCCGGCCATTACTTGATTGAATGCATTTGATAATTGCTTTATTTTCTCACTATCTAAAGATGACATTGAATATAAAAGAACAAAGAATGTCATAAGCAAGGTTACAGTATCACAATATGTATCCAACCAAGTTGCACCTGCAGGTCCTTGACCTGATTTCTTCTTTCTAGCCATATCTTATGCAACTCCTTCACTATTTTCAGTGTTACTTTCTAAGAATTTAAGTCTTTCTTCTGGATCCAAATAAGTAATTAATTTTTCTTCAACAATTCTTGGATTTACACCTGATTGAATAGCTAAGATACCTTCTAATGCCATTTGTTTCAACACAACTTCTGCTTCACTTTTCTTTGCAAGGTTAGCTCCAATAGGATTACAGAATAAGTTACCTAATAATGAACCATAAAAAGTTGTAATAAGTGCTGTACCCATACCAGATGCTATAGTTGATGCATCTGAAAGATTTTGAAGCATTTGAATAAGACCTATAAGTGTACCTAACATACCAAACCCTGGTGCATATCCTCCCCATGTAAGAAATAATCCTGCACCTTTACTATGTCTAGCTTCCATAGCTTCAATTTCAAGTTCTAATATTTCTTTAATTGTTTCTGGTTCTATACCATCTACTACCATTTGTAAACCCTTTTTTAAGAACTTATCGTCTAATTGATTAATCTCATCTTCTAAAGAAAGTAACCCTTCTCTTCTTGCTTTTTTAGAAAGATCAGAAAATTGAGCTATAATTTCTTTTCCAGAAGATGCATCTTCTTTAAACGCTTGACCTAAAATAACACCAACCTTCTTTACTATATCTGAAGGATATGTCATACAAACAGCTGCAAATGATCCACCTACAGTAATTAATACTGATGCAAAATCCCAAAATATAGCAAGACCTCCATCACCGGTTGCCATACTAAATCCTAATAATACTATTCCTCCTAATAAACCTATGAGTGTCAAAGTATCTGATTTTTTCATTTTATTGCCTCCTAAAACTTATTATTAAAAATTCTTTTTTTATACCTTATAACTTCTTCTTTTACTTCATCTATACTCTGTAATACAATGTACTTTTTTCCATTTGTTAATGTTATAAGAGTTTCAGGAACTTCTTCTACTTTTTCTATATGCTCAGCATTTAAAACAAACTCTTTATTATTCATACCAGTAACCTCTATCATTCTAAATCCCCCTTAAAACTTTAGTTATGTAAATTAACTAGATAGAATTAGGAATATCCTAATTCTACCTTAGTAAAAATCAACCTAAATTATCTCTTCAAATTAATTATCTCTGAAAGTATTTCATCTCCAGTAGTAATCATTTTAGATGAACCTTGGAATGCTTTTGTAGTAACTATCATATCAGTAAATTGTTCTGCTAAATCTACGTTTGACATTTCTAAATATCCAGAAAGATTACTTCCATAAGCACTACTATTATCATCTTCTATTGTATTTATACCACTCTTTATAGTAGCTGTACCTGAGTTAACACCTTCTGTAAATAAATTTCCTCCTATACTTTCTAAACCAGCTGGGTTAGAGAAAGATGCCATAGCAATTTGTCCTATTGCAGCTATACTTTGGTCAGCTAATGTAACATTTATTACACCATTAGATGATATTGAATAATCTTGTACTGCAACTGCAACACCATTTTTCATAACTGTTTCTGGAATTTTTAAAGTCTTTAATGAGCCATCATATGCATACACTGTAGAATTTCCATCAACAAAATTTATTGTTCCATCAGTCGCTAAACTTTGTACAGATGTACCTCCAGAAACATTTTCTGTCATTGTATCAGCAAGATCTGGAAGATCTCCAACAGATTTAACATCAATTGATACGTTAGAACCTAAAGTGGAATTACTTATTTGAGTATTAATAGCATTCTTTAATTCTGTCTCTGTAATTTTTCCATTAACAAAGTCAGCATTTATTATTATCTTCTTAGAATCAGTATCTATTTTTGCATCAACACCTTTTTGGTTACATATATTTCCTATTTCTATGCTATAACCATTTAATGAAGCTCCCCCACTTGTTGGAGTAAATGAGAATCCAAATGCTTCTATAGAATCACCTTGTTGTAATAATGATCCACCTGAAATTTCTTCTGATTTACTATTACTATATACTTTATTACTTACACTATCATTAGAAATCTTTACTCCAACATCAATACCATTAGTTATTGAATCTTTTATTGCTTTATTTAACTCTCTTTGTAAGTTGTCACTTTCAACGCCCCTAGGTGCTGCAAAATTACCACTTATTAATATTTCTTTCCCCTGTACTTTTACTGTTGTATCTTCAACATTTATATCAGCAATTTTAAAAGTATATCCATCTAAAGCATTAGAAGCCACACCAAGAGCTTTTAACTCATCTGCAGTTGGTAATTCTAACTTAAATCCACCAACACTAACATTACCAGCAGAAGTTGATGTTACACCATCTTGTATAGTTATAGTTTCATTAATATTTAGTGAAGCAGTGAAATTACTTGTTGAATCTATACTAAAGGATACATCAGTTATAGATTCTTGCTTTAATATGTTTTTAATTTTAGTATTCAAATCATCTATTATATTACTTCCTTGCTTAATCTTACTTAAATCACCACTTATAACAAATGTTTTGTTACTAAATGTTACCGTAGGTTCAGAATTTAAATTATTTTTTAACTTAATAGTATAATTATTTAATCCAGCTCCTTTACTATTAGGATCAAGAGCAATCTTTATTCCTGCAATTGAATCTTGACTTAAAGTAGGTGCTTTAGACTCTTTTGCAGTACCTGTTACTTCTGATTTTAATCCTGTAAAACTTACACTACCATCAACTTTTGATACTGCATCTTTTACTCCTAATTTTCCTTCTATTGCTTCATTAATTGCTTTTAATAAAGCTGTATTATTAATTTTTCCATCTACAAAATTACCTGAAACTTTTATTGTTTTGTTATCTACATCAACTTCTGCAGTTGGATCTTGAGCTGATACATCTGTAATTTCAAAGTGATATCCATTTAATGTATCCCCTTTACTAAAGTAAATCTTTAGTCCTCCAAGCTTTACATAATCAGGAGCAGCTGCATCTGTACCACCAGATATCTTTTTAGCAGAAGCAACATTTGAATACTTTGGTACTGTTCCCCCTACATTTATTGTTTGAGAAATCCCTTTTGCTGCTAAAGCCTTAGATATAGCTTTCTCTATTTGTTCTGTATTTAAAGTAGAATCTTCTGTAAAATCACCATTGATAATTATAGTATTATTTTCAATTGTAGCTGAAGTTACTGTACCTGCTGATATTGTTCCTATTTGTATGTTATAACCATTTAATTGTGATCCAGCTCCAAATGAAAATACTAAACTTCCTATATTAACTGCATCTGGACTTATTGCAGTTGCTGCCATTGAAGAATCATCATTAGTTAATGAATATCCAAGCACTCTGTATCCATCACTACTTAATAAATTTCCTTCTGAATCTCTAATAAAAGCTCCATCTCTTGTATAACTTATTGAACCTTCTGTATTAGAGGATATTGAATGAGTCCCTGGTTTATGACTTACTTGTATACCTGTATCAGATGTTACTTCACCACCAGAACTCACCATAAAATACCCTTCTCCATCTATTGCAACATCAAGATTTCTATTAGTTGTTTGCATAGAACCTTGAGTCATTATCTTATCGATACTTGCAAGTTGTACACCTAGACCAACTTGTTGAGAGTTTGTTCCCCCACTAGTTGATGATGGTGCAGTTGCACTTTTACTGTTTTGACTTAATAAATCTGAGAAAGTTGCTCTTGAAGATTTAAATCCTGTAGTATTAACATTTGCTATATTATTACCTATAACATCTAACTTTGTTTGATTTACCTTCATCCCACTTATTCCTGAATACATTGATCTTAACATTTAATCGACCTCCATAAATTTGAATTTGCTTGTATCTATCATTCAACAAGCTTTAGGCTTCCTTTATATTAGGTCCAGCCTATAGTAATACAACACTATCTATATTAGTAAAAACATTACTTTCTGCTCTATTTTTATCCACTGCTGTAATTACTGTCTTATTCTCAATACTTGCAATTAGTGCTACATCTTTATATACCATAACAGAATTTTTAGCACCTTTATCTTCTGCAAGCTCAAATCCTTTTTGTATATTTTGCATATCACTCTCTGTGAATCCAATATCTTTTATTCTTTCAGCTGCATGTTTTGATAAAGTATATCCGCTATTTTTATCTAATGTTTTATTTAATACATCCTTAAAATTTTCCCCATTATTATTAGTAGTCTTTTTATTATTAGATGTATTAATATTATTAACTACTCCTATATTACCTACAGGATAAGCTACACCATTAATTATTCTATAGCCCACATTATCACCTTTTTCTAACTATTCAGTTTTAGAATCTTCTGTAGTTGAACTTTTCTCTACAAAGTCCCCTACCTTAACTACCTTATCGTAAGAATATTCTTTAACTTCACCTGAAGATAATTCTACTCTTACTTTTACATATCCATTATCTTTAACTACCCCTATTACCTTTCCTGTTAAAGCATTTCCACTTTCATCTTTTTCAGATAATTCTACTTGTTTATCCATAAATGATGAAGCAAGTAAAAATGATGTAGTACCATTTATACTAGTTAATGGCGGAATTGAGTAGTCTTCAACATTTACAACACTTATTACATTTGAAATATTAAATTTCTTATAAGTATTTTCACCATTTTCATTTACTTGTAATGTTATAGTTACAGGTTTTTCACCAGAATTAACTGCATATACCATTCCTGTATAACATTGACCATTTGCATCTTTATCACTTACTGTAACACCTTTACCAACTAAGCCTTCATTTGCATTTTTAGTCATTACCTCATTTAGATTACTCATTTGTTCTAATGAAGTAAATTGAGCTAATTGAGTAACATATTGTGCTGAATCTACATCTTGAGTAGGATCTTGATTAGCAAGTTCTGCTGCTAAAATTTTAAGAAACGAATTTTTATCAAGATTATCACCTGAAGTTACTATTTTAGTTCCTTTACTTGTAACCGAAACACCTGAATAATCATTAACGTTTATTGGCATAATACCCCTCCTAAGCTAACATATTAATATTACTTAAACTCTCTGATTCTAACGAATCTTCTTCTTCCTCATTTACCATATTATCTTGTACTTTAGTTGAACTTTGTTGTCTAGAATTTTCATTATTAAAAGATTCATTATTAAACTCTCCATCTTTAAAGAAAGTTGTATCTTCTTCATATAATGATAATTTTACATCTTGAATTTTTATACTTTGATCTTTTAATTGGTCATGTAAATCTCCAAGTTGTTGAGATAATAAACTATAAGTTTCTTTAGATGATGCTTTTATATTTAGCTTCATTTCACCATTTTCTTCTACAAGCTTAATAGTAATTTCACCCAAATTCGCCGGATTAACCTTAACAACCATCTCCTTCATATTTACAGTAGACATATATTTAACATCTTTTACTATATCTTGTACCATATTCTCAGCATCTACTGCTTGTACATTATTCACAGTAATAATATTTGTATTATTAAGTCTATTTAAACTGTTTGTAAATGATGAGAAAGTATTTGAATTATCATTTTTTAAAATAGAATTAAGTACTTTTTCATCTTTTGAAGTATTTGTATGAGTTTCATCTGAATTTGAATTGTTGGATTCACTATTACTACTATTAGCTTCTTCTTTTACTAGTGAGTTAACATCAACTATAGGATTATTATTAACTATTGCATTGCTTTGATTAGTGACTTTCGATGTTAAATTTTCCACTTTTACTTGTAATTCATTAATAAGTTCCTTAATAAAAGTATTATCCATTGAAGAATCTTCTTGTATTTTTATATTTAATTGTTCTAATAACTTTTGTGCAATACTTAAATTGTCTTTATTAATAAATTCATCTAAGCCATTACTATTCATCATTTCAAGAATATTAGCTAACACAGTAGCTGGATTTTCCTGTGTAGAACTTATAGCCTGTCCTAGAGCATTCATCATATTAGATTCAACTTTATTATCAACATCGATAATAGAACTTACCATTTCAGTAATATCTGTATTTACATTATTAATTACTAAAGAATCTGAATTTACTAGTTCATTCATCATAGAAAATATTGTATTTAATGCTTGAATTATTTCTTCTACAGTTAATTTTTCAATTTTTTCTTCCAATTCTTCAATATTACTAGATATCTCTTCTTTTTTAGTTCTTTTACTAATCATTTTAGTATTATTAGTTACATCCTTTATATTTTTTTTAAGATAATCAGAAGTTTTACTAGTTACAGTTTTTAACTTATTTAAAACATTATTAAAAGATTTATCAGAGGAAGTACTATTCTCTTTATATTTAGTTTGCTTACTATCTATTAATGAATTAACAATAACTCCTGATTTATTGTTCTTAGTATTTGCAATATTATTAGTTTCAGTAATAGATTGTAATGTTTCCATTGATTCCATACCCATCTTCACATTATTCACCTCCCTTCAAAGTTCTCATATACGCATAAAGAGCAAGTTCATCTGAATTAATTTGTTCAAGTCTTTCTTGTTCTTTATAAAAATTCGCTTTTTGTTTTTCTTTAAGAATTTCAACTGTTTTTCTTTCTATAGTTTTCTTATTCAAATCCTTAGTTCTAAATTCAACTTCCTTTTCTTTTAGAACTAATTCTTTTTCTTTTTGTTTTATCCCATCTTGAAGAGCAAAAAGATAGCGTCTCTTTATTTTTTGATAAACTACATCTTCTCCTGGTTTTATTCCTTTATAAGAGTCATATTTATTTTTCAAATCATTAAGTTCATTTTCAACTAACATTTTTTTATTTTTACTTTCTGAAAATAATCTTTTACTCTCTTCTTCTTTTTCAGTTCTAATTTCTAAAAGTTTTTCAAGCTTAAATTTATACCCTTTTACCATAAATACTCCTTATTACCTCTTAAACATAGTTTTTAAAATATCTACACTATCATCAAAAGTAGATTTTTCATCAATACCTTGTCTTAAAAAGTTATTTAAAGGATCATTAAATTTTATTGCTAAATCTATTTTAGGATTAGTTCCTCTTGCATATGCACCTATATTAATCATATCCTCTGATTCTTTATAAGTAGCTAATAAATCTCTTGCATAAGATGCAGCATCCTTATGTTCCTTCTCTGCAATAGTTGGCATAAGTCTACTTACACTATTTAATATATCTATAGCAGGATAATGATTCTTATGAGCCAAACTTCTTGATAACACTATATGTCCATCTAATATACCTCTAACAGCATCTGCTATAGGTTCATTAAAGTCATCACCATCAACAAGTACAGTATAAAAAGCAGTAATAGAGCCTTTTTCCGATGTTCCTGCTCTTTCCATAAGCTTAGGTAACTTTGCAAAAACCGATGGTGTATAACCTTTAGTTGCTGGTGGCTCTCCAATAGCAAGACCAACTTCTCTTTGAGCCATTGCAAATCTTGTTACTGAATCCATCATTAATATAACTTTCTTACCTTTATCCCTAAAATATTCTGCTATGGCAGTAGCAGTAAGTGCACCTTTCATTCTGATAAGAGCTGGTTTATCTGATGTAGCACAAACTACTACTGATTTTTTCATCCCTTCAGGTCCTAAGTCTTTTTCGATAAATTCAAGAACTTCTCTACCTCTTTCTCCTATAAGGCTAATTACATTTACATCAGCTTCTGCTTCTCTTGCAATCATTCCAAGAGTTGTACTCTTACCAACACCACTACCTGCAAATATACCTATTCTCTGACCTTCACCTACAGTTAAAAAACCATCAATAGCTCTTACCCCTGTAGGCATTATATCTTTTATTCTCTTTCTTTTTAATGGATCTGGTGGCTCGTTTTCTAACGGATAACTCTCTCCTAAGAATTCTTCTACACTATCATAAGGATTCCCTAATCCATCTAAAATTTTCCCAAGTAACTTATCAGAGCATTGTACCCCTAAAGGTTTTCTTTGAGGCACAACTCTACATCCAGCAGATACTCCAATAACTTCATCTAAAGGCATCAAGACAACATCCTTATCCTTAAATCCAACAACTTCACAATTTATTACTTTGTCATTCTCATTGTATATTTTACACAATTCGCCAACAAAAGCCTTAATTCCTTTAACTTCGATTGTTAGACCTATAACTTTACTTACTACTCCTTCTGTATAAACAGTTGTAGTTTCCTTAACTCTCTCTATAAGATTTTCAAAGTCTAAATTCAATGTTCTCACTCACTTTTATCCTAGTATAGATTTAACTATACTATCTAATCCATTTTCTATACTCATTTCTATTTTTCCAGTACTTTTTTCTATAATTACACTCCCATAATCTAAGTTATCTTTAAAAACAAATATATCTTTTGATATACTATATGTTTGCTTCCAATAATCAATTTTACTTTTTATCTCATCTATATACATTTCATTACATTTAATTACTACTGATTCTTCTCCTTTTACTTGTTTAAAGGCATCCTCAATCATATCATTTATTCCTGTATCAACAGAAACTTCTCTTCTCAATATTTTTTCGGCAATTGTAATAGATAACTTTATTATATCAAGCTTTTTTTCTTCCAAATAATTATTATAATCTTCAGTAGCTCTTAATAATAATTCACTAGCTTCAGATTTAATTCTATTGGCTTCATTTGTAGCTTGAGGTAAAACACTTTCTATAGCTTCTTTTTTTCCATCTTCATAGCCATTATTTTTACCTTGTAAATATCCTTGTTCATAAGCATCTTTTTCAATATTTCTAGCTTCAGCTATAGCTTCACTTCTTATATTTTCACTTTTTTGTCTTGCATCCTCTAATATATTTTTTGCTATATTTTCATAACTACCTATATATATTTCTGGATCACAAGTTATCTCAGTTTTTTTACTTATATGTTTCGGTGGAATATATTCGGTATTAATTACTTTACTATCCCCTTCTAGTACTTGCCCCTTTTTAACTAGATTATACGATGATTGCATCTTCGCCACCTCTTGAAATAATTATTTCTCCTGCATCATCTAATCTTCTAATTATTGAAACAATATCTTGTTGAGCTTTTTCAACATCCATCAATCTAACTGGTCCTAAGAATTCCATATCTTCCTTCAATGAAGCAGCAGCTCTCTTAGATTGATTTCTATAAATAGCTTCTCCAACATCTTCAGAACATCCCTTAAGAGCAAGTGCAAGATCTTTAACTTCAACTTCTCTAAGAATTCTTTGAATAGATACATCATCAAGAGTAATAATATCTTCAAATACAAACATAGAACTCTTAATTCTATCAGCTAATTCCGCATCTTCTCTTTCTAAAGTTTCAGTTATATTCTTTTCAGTTGTTCTATCAACTTGATTTAATATTCCTACTAGAGTTTCTACTCCACCTAAACTTGTCATTTCAGTTCTAACTACTGA
>CAKVLD010000070.1 GCA_934755305.1 uncultured Clostridium sp.
GAACAATGTGAATTATTAGCTAGAAGTACAGCATAGAAAGTTTGACTTTTTGTGTCCAAGATATTGACATAAGACCACTTAATCGAGTAGCTTCGAACTCATCAATATGAATCATAAATTTTTGTACTATCGCTAAATTTGAGTAGCTTTCATTAGAATGCGCTTGAATTAACTTAGTATTATGCTTTAACATACTTTTTATTATTCTATTATTTGATAAAATCTCTCCCTCAAAAACATCCCACAATTTCCTTCTATCTCCTAAATAATAATTTTCAAAAATTGCTTGATTACGTAATAGCAATGGAACTACTTCACTTTTTAATTCCTCAAATGTAGCATATTCTTTACTAAAAAAACGCTCAAATTCATCCTTACGTATTTGTTTCCACGTTTTAACCTCATCTACACTGAATGCGCCGTTTTTATCAAAGTTTGTATGGCAATTTGGACATAAAATAATTAAATTTTCATATGAATTGTCTTCAGTATCACAATACGGAATTATATGTGCCTTTTCCATTATGTCGCCACTTTCTTTAAACAATTCTGCTTTACATTCTGGATTCATACACCTCCCCATAGATTCAGCATATATTCTTCTTTCAACAGCAGCACTTATACTTTTTCTCATACCTTCATCTCCTTTAAAATTTTAATATTAATTCCTTGCTTTGCTTCTCCACAGCTTTATAAATCCTATTCTTTATGTATATTTTACCATATTATCAACTTTAAAGAATCCTTATTCCCCCGTTATCTCTCCCTAATATATTTATTGATTATTATTGAAAACTTATTTTTACAATAAAAAGACCTTATACAATTTAATAATCTTTTAAATTGTATAAGATTTACCTATTATCTTATAAAATACTTATCAAATCACCTATATTGAATTTTAATAAAAACCGCACCTATTTGTGATATGGTTCATTATTAATAATCCTAAATCCCCTATACACTTGCTCTAATAACATAACTCTAAAAAGTTGATGTGGAAATGTCATCTTAGAAAAACATAACTTATAATTAGCTCTCTTAATAACCTCATCAGAAAGCCCCAAACTTCCCCCTATAACAAATACAATATTAGAATTTCCCATAACTCCACAATTAGAAATAAAAGAAGCTAACTCCTCTGAAGTAATTTGCTTACCCTTAAGATCCATAGCTACTGCATAAGCATTATCTTTTATCTTAGATAATATAGCCTTACCTTCCTTCTCCTTTATCATTAACTCCTCTTTTTCAGATGCATTATCTGGAGTTTTTTCATCTTGTAGTTCTATAATATCAAGTTTACAATATCTGCTTAATCTCTTTGCATATTCATCTATAGCTTGTTTTAAATACTTCTCTTTTAACTTACCTACTGCAATAACTGTTATATTCATAAAAAAATCCTCCTGTGTGTATAATAATATATTACCACAAAGAATCTCTATTATTTACATTCATTAAACTTTTTAATTAGCTCCTTATACTCTAAATCAAGCTCTACATATTCCTTACTACCAACAGCTACTAAACATAACTTTCCAAGAGTAGAAGATATCTTATTCTCCAAAATCATAATTTCTTCTTTTGAACTTTCCTTTTTCTTCTCTTGATTCTTATTTAGATATTCATCAATTCCACCTTCATATCTAAAAATCTTCATAATCCTTCTTTTTCTTCTCTCTATACCAAGTATAATTGCTATTATAATTAATTAATTTTTTATCTTGAATTTCTATAATATGATTTACTGTACTATCTAAAAAATATCTATCATGAGATATTATTAAGACTGTACCTTTAAATTTTTTAATATTTTTAATAAGCCAGCTTACCCCTAAATAATCAAGATGATTAGTTGGCTCATCTAAAATTAACATATCATAGTTTCCATACAATACTTCCTTCCGCTTCTTCACTTCCATAAATAATATTAGCTAACGTAGTTTTCCCTGTACCATTAGTTCCTACAAGTGCTATTTTTTCATCAAACTTTATATTTAAATTCACTTTATCTAATATTACTGCATCTCCATATTCTTTTGTTACATTTTTACACTCTAATAAAATTGTCATATTATCACCTCATAAAGTAAGGCAATATCTTATGTTTATGCATATATATTCTTTTGCATTAAAAAAATATATATTCTTATGCATCAAACGCATCAAAAAAATATATATTTTTGACAATAAAAAAACTGTAAATGATAATTCTTATAATCCATTTACAGTGTTCTCATCTAATATAAATATAACTTTTCCTGACTTAAACTTTCTAATAGAAGAACATATACAAATGAATATAATAAGCTTAAAACTATTTTTATGCACAACAAATAAGATATCCCTCTTAAATTGTTAAACAAATCTAAAATAATTAAGCTAAAGTACTCATCTTGTTCTCCTTTCTAAATTCAAAAATTGTTATTTACATTCTACTTCTAAATTACATTTTTGTCAATTTAAACCCTAATTAAATTCCTCCTACTTTCACAACAACTCTATTGTGAAAAAGGAGGAATAATCACCCTATTCAACTTTATAATCATCAACATCTATTATAGTAGCTCCATCACTAGTTTCTTCTTTCTTCTCAATCCTTTTAACCTTAGGTATTGCAAGTAGAAGTACATCATTCTCAAAAGATGCCCTCATGTTACTTACATCTACCTCTCCTATATAAAAATTCTTTACTAAATTTCCTCCAGTTTGAACTACTGTCATCATAAAGTTATTTCCATTTGAATAGGTTTGCCTTTTTTTAATAGTAAGTATTGCTTTATTTTTTTCAAAATCTATACTAACATCCTTAGCTGTTAAACCAGGCAAATATCCTCTAATTAAATAATAATCATCATAATCTTTTAGTTCAATATCATAATCATCTTCCTGAAACATATCATTTACAAGTCCATTTATAGTATCACTATTTAATACTTGATCTACTATAGAATCAAAGAAGTCTCCATTTAATAAGCTATAGAATGAATTTATGTTATTGGAATTATTATTGTTATTATTATTAAACATAAAAGGAAACATTCCAAACATATATACCATTTCTCCTTATAATTTAAGCATCATACTATATATGTATTAAATGTTTCCCAATTTGACACAAATTATACTAATAACCTACGTTATCATTTATAAATATAACATGTATTCTTTCTTTAATATTCTGTCTTGCTATTAAGGTAAATTCATTACAGATTCTATCCTTACTCTTGCAATCCATACAATATCCAACCTTTGCACAAGGTGTTTCTCTATCTAATCTTTTTGCATTAATAGGCGCTGCTATTCTTCTATTTCTATCAATAGCTGCATCTACATCTTTTACTATTTTATTTATACTACATACTAGTATAACTTTATCTGGACCATACATCATAGCTGCTACCCTATTACCAGTACCATCTACATTATATAATTCACCATTCTCTGTAACAGCATTGCAGCTAGCAAAGTATGCATCTGCTGAAAATGCTTTTCTATATATATCCTTTATATCATCTTTACTAAGCCCTGGTTCATATCTGTCTAAAAACTTAAATCTTCCTGATCTTAAATGGTCTATAACACCAGTTTCAAATAAAGTTATAGAACCTCCACAAGATACGACTGCCCCCTCATTAACAATTTCATCTATCTTACTTATTAACTCTTCATTTGTTTCTACATAATATCCATTCATATTATTTTCTTCTAGAGATTTAATTGTTCTTGTAACTACTTGTGTTCTAAGCCATTCTGCATTCTTATCCATATACCTTTACTCCTTTATTTATATAGAAAACAGGAACTCATATATATGTATGAGTTCCTGTAATAATCTAGAATTCTGTCTTATTTACCACAGCACTTCTTATATTTCTTTCCACTTCCACAAGGACATGGATCGTTTCTTCCGATTTTAACTTCGTTTTTAACAGTTTTTGAATCCTTGTATTGTTTTTGTATTTCTTTTCTCTTTTCTACTGAGAAAATTCCATCCCATTGTGGTAAATTATATAGATATTCTGCTTTTGCATCAAGCATATTGTAATATAATGTTTCTAAATTTATATCGAAAGCTAATTCTGTTGAATTATCTACTGTTTCTAAATCGTATGGATTATTTAAACTATCATTGATACCATCAACGAATCCCATTATAAATTCATCTGTTGTTTCATATTTTTTGCTTAAATCTGCAATTGTTGTTTTAACAACTTCTTGATGATTTGCAAGTAAATCTTTATATATTCTTGTTTCTAAAGAGCTATATTCTCTCCAAAACGCATTTTCTCCTTTTGTTTTTACATAATCGACAACCATATCTGTCCAACTCTTATATAAACTCATATTTCTCTCCTCTTTCATTAATCTTAATTTAATAATACTACCTACTCAAATTATACTAACTATAGTCGTCGATTTCAACTAATTTTACCTAAATTTGTATATGTATCTTCATATTATTACAATTCTAAATAACCACTTGCCTTATTTCTGTCCGCCATTGATATATGTATATCTTCGCCTTGTTTTATTCCTTTTTCATTTATTATGTTCAAAACAGTTTGAAGTGCTAAATCTGGATGATTATTAGTTCTACTTAAGTGTCCTAAAATCAAGTTTTTTCCTAACCCACTTTTAGCTAATCTAACTAACGCTTCACCACAATCATCATTTGATAAATGTCCGACTTCACTTAATATTCTTCTTTTTAAATTATATGGGTATGGACCAAACTTTAGCATGTTAATATCATGATTACATTCTAATAAAATAGTTTGTGAATCCTTTATATTATTAAATATTTCTTCTGTAAACACACCAAAATCCGTTGCAACGCTAACCTGATTCTTCTTACCAGCTATAGTATAACCTACAGGAGCGATAGCATCATGGGGTATGATAAAAGATTTTATTGAGAGGTCACCTACCTCTACAGTACTTCTTCTATCCATAATTTTTATATTATGTTCCTTCACTTTACCAATAGATCCTTCTAATGCTGACCAAGTCTTATCATTAGCATATATAGGAATATCATACTTTCTTGAAAGTACACCTACTCCTTTGATGTGGTCACTATGTTCATGAGTTATAAAGATTCCATCTAAATCCTCTGGTTTTTGTCCTATTGATTTTAAAGCTTCATCTATTTTTTTGCCAGGAAGACCTGCATCTATTAATATATTTGAGTTATTTTCTGATACAAATATACTGTTTCCACTACTTCCACTATATAATGAACAAAATATCATGTTACTTCCCCCAAATTTTTCCTAAGCCTTAATTCTTCTTATGTCTGCTCCTAACGCTTGGAATTTATCTTCTATATGTGGGTATCCTCTATCTATATGTTCTATACTTGTTATTTGAGTTTCACCTTCAGCCATAAGGCCAGCTATTACCATTGCTGCTCCTGCTCTAAGGTCTGTAGCCTTAACAACTGCTCCTGTAAGTCTATCAACACCATCAAGTATAGCAATTCTACCTTCAACCTTGATATTAGCACCCATCTTCTTTAATTCATCTATATGTTTATGCCTGTTTTCCCAAATTGATTCAGTTATTAAACTTCTACCAACTACTGTACATAACAATGCTGACATTGGTTGTTGTACATCTGTTGGGAATCCAGGGTATGGAGTTGTTTTAATGTTAACCCCTGTTAATTCATTTGTTACAGTTACTCTAACACTATCATCGCCTTCTTCAACTATAGCACCCATTTCTCTAAGTTTTGCAGTAATAGATTCTAAGTGTTTAGGTATAACATTTTTTATGGTTACATCTCCTCTTGTTGCGGCAGCTGCAATCATAAAAGTTCCTGCTTCTATTTGATCTGGTATTACACTATATGCGCATCCTTTTAATTCTTTAACACCTTTAATTCTTATTACATCTGTTCCAGCACCTTTGATGTCTGCTCCCATTGAATTTAAGAAGTTTGCAACATCAACTACATGTGGCTCCTTAGCTACATTTTCTAATGTTGTTACACCTTCTGCTAAAGTAGCTGCTATCATTACATTTATAGTAGCTCCTACTGATACAACATCAAAGAATATATTAGTTCCCACTAACTTATCTGCCTTTAAAATAACTGCACCATGTTCTATTGTAACTTCTGCACCTAATGCTTCAAATCCTTTTATATGTTGATCTATTGGTCTAACTCCAATAGGACATCCTCCAGGAAGTTGAACTGTAGCCTTTTTGAATCTTGTAAGTAATGCTCCTATGAAGTAATATGATGCTCTCATTCTTCTAACATCATCAGTGCATGCTTCAAAATTACTTACATTGCTACTATCTATTTCTAATGTATTATTATCTAACTTGTTAACTACGCATCCTAAGCTTTTTAAAATTCTTTCTAAACAATGTACATCTTCAATATCCGGTATATTATCTATTATACATTTTCCTTTGCTAGCAACTACAGTAGCTGGTAAAATAGCTACTGCTGCATTTTTTGCTCCGTTTATTTCTACAGAACCTTTAAGAGCTTTGCCTCCGTTAATTACCAATTTTTCCATCCAATTTCACCCTTATTCACAGATTATATATATATTTAAATTTCCCAAAATTCATATTTTTATCCAGTTCACTTGACTCAGACATTGTAATCCTATTGTATTCTAAGTCTATCTTACTCATTATATCATAAACTATGCTATTTTAAATATTTTTTTTAATCCAATTTATTCTTACTTTCACCCTTTCAAGATACATTTACATTTATCCCCATTGTTTGTTATATACATCTATATATATTACCAATATATACCTGTATATAACCTTTTTAATCACTATTCTATTTTTTTATAATTCCTAATATGGTATAATCTATAATAAGTTGGTTTACTTTTTATACCAAATATAAAAAAATGAGAGGTTTACTTTATGAAATATTATATTGTTGCAATGTTTGATGATGATTCTTATGAATCTATAGCACCAATTCAAAAAAACTTATCCAAAAAATTTAGAGGCAATAGACATTCTCCCATGCCTTATATTGCACTAAACATTTTAGATAATCCTAATATGGATAAATTATATACTGTTGTGGATAAAGTTTTTAAACCATATAAAAAATTTAAAGTTGAATTATGTAGTGATGTTTCTTTAAATGAAGTTACTAAAACTATAAATTTAAAAATCTTAAATGAAGGATATATAACAAAGATAGCTCGTTCATTAAAAGATACCTTATCTCTTTATGGAATCCATTCAAAAGAACTACAAGATAATAGTTTAGCAATTTCTATGGCTAATATTACATATTTTAATAAAGATAATAGAAGACCTCATAATACTAACAATTATGTTGCCTGTGACATGGTGAGAAAAGGTGGTAAAAATCTTACCCTTAAAATTGATAGATTTGAAATATGGAAGATTTCAAATAATAAAAAAGAAACTTCTATAAAAACATACCCTTTAAAAACTTTTTAAAAATTATTTTATTTTTAGTTTCAGTTAATTTTCAATTAACTGAAACTTTTGTTTTTTAAATAAATTTATATATTTATTTTTTTGTATTCGTTTACCACCCTTTTATTTAAAGTAAAGTTTTTGTAAAATAGATTAAGAGGATTGCCTTATTGAGGAGGAAAAAAATATGAATATTGCAAATTTATTTGAAATTCAAAACAAAATTAGTTCTAATTTGAAAGTAGATCCAACTCTCAGCGAGTATAAAATTTTAGCTAGAAAACATGTAAAATTACATATTTCACTTAGTGACTTAGCAAATGAAACTAAGTGCTACACTTATTTGGTTAACGATAACACTACATTAGATAACAATAAAATTTTTGAAAAATACATTACTTGTTTTAAGGAAATTATTGCATTAGGTTTATATAATTCATATAACGATATTGAAGAACTAGATATAGAGCTTAGTGAATATTGCTTAAGTGATCAATTCTTAAATTTGTACATAGACATAAACGACTTGGTAATATCTCCATCAAAGGACCACTTTATAACTTTAGCTGAAGATTACTTAAGCTTAGGTATTAGTTTAGGTTTTACAGAAAAGATGATTTTAGATAGTTTCTCAAAAGAATCATTTTAATATTTATACTCTCTAATAAATATTGGAGAGTATTTTTTATATAAAAATATTTCCTGGGAATACTAACTTATGAGGTGATTTAATTTATGATTTCAATAATTTTAGCTATTATTTCAGGAATATCAATGAGCCTTCAGGGTGTATTTAATACACGTTTAGGCGAAAAAATAGGTATTTGGGAAACAAATGTATTAGTTCAAGGTATAGGACTTGTATTAACTTTTTTGATTTCACTTTTTCTTAGAGATGGAAATTACAGAGATTTAAGAAGTGCAAACAAACTATATCTTCTAGGAGGAGCTTTAGCAGTTGTTATTACATTTACTGTTATGAAAAGCATAGGGGATTTAGGCCCTACATACGCTATAGGTATTATATTGATAGCGCAATTAGTTGCTGCAGCCCTAATTGATGCTTTTGGTCTTTTTGGAAGTGAAAAACTTAATTTTACCTTAAAAGAATTTATAGGTGTTGCATTTATGTTAATTGGTATTATAGTATTTAAATGGAAACATTGATTTATAAATATTTTAAGGAGTATTTAAATGAACTTTTTTAGTAACATAGTATTTTTATCTCATTTAACTTGTAATAACATAAAAGAATATTTTAATAAAAGAGCAGAAGTTTCTTGTGATCCAATTTTAACAGATTCTTTGAATTGGTATGGTCATGCAACTACTATTATGAACTTATCTGAAGTGTTAATAATTACTGACCCTGTTATTTCTAATAGATTAGGTATATTTAAAAGAGTTGTAAAAAAACCCTATGATTTAAAAAATATAAAATTTGATTATATTTTGTTATCTCATGGACATATGGATCATACAGACTTTACTTCTCTTATAAAATTAAATAAAGACGCAACTATTATAGTTCCAAAAGGTTATAAAAAATTAATGAAACTTATTGGATTTAAAAAAGTTGTAGTCCTTAGACATAATGAGGTTTATGAAGATGATAAAATAAAAATTTCTTCTTTTAAAGCTGAACATGATGGTAGAAGATTCTATGTTGGTATTGATGATGAAAGTAATTCCTATTTAATAGAAAGAAATGGAAAATCTGTTTTCTTTGCAGGAGATACTGCATATACTGATAATTTTAACAACCTTAAATCTGATGTAGCTATAATGCCTGTTGGTTGTTATAAGCCAGATAGATTTACTTATATGCATTGTACTCCAATGGAAAGTTATAGAATGTTTAAAAACATGAATTCTAAAGCAATGATTCCTGTTCACTATAAAACATTTAAAATTTCACTAGAAAACTTTTCAGAAACATACACTACTCTTGCTAATATAAATGATGATGATTTGAAATTAATTGATATAGGTGAAACATATAAAATATAAGCTGTCTATTATAATAGATAGCTTTTTTTCTTTATTAACATTCCTTGTAACATTCATATAATATATAGAAGAACATTAATCAGGAGTAATACTATGTTTTCATATAAAACAAAATTAGATAGTAATTTAAGATACCTTCTAACTAATAATTGTTATAGAAATTATAGAGTTTTAATTAAATATAAAAATATAAAAACAAGTATAATAAAAAAAATCACCTCTTTAAAAGGTGAATTATTATACGAACTTGAATTTTCTTCATTAATTTGCGCCAAAATATCCAAAAGACTTCTTGAAAGATTACTTGAATATCCAGAAGTTGAATTTATAACTTTAGATGAATATTTATTTTTATGTGGCATGAGCGTTTCCACTGCAAATAATACTCGTATTTCATCTAAATGTAATCTATCTGGAAAAGGTGTTGGTATAGGAATAGTTGATAGTGGAGTTTATCCACATTCTGATCTATTAAAGCCTACTAGTAAAATTAATTATTTCAAAGATTTGATAAATAATTTATCTTATCCTTATGATGACAACGGTCATGGAACATGCATTTCAGGATTAATTGCTAGTAGTGGTGAAAAATCCAAAGGACTTTATAGAGGAATAGCTCATCATGCTTCTCTTTATTGCTATAAAGCTTTTGATGCTCTTGGAAAAGGATTTGCATCTGATATATTATTTGCAATAGAAGATTTAATAAATACTAGCTCTAAAAATAATATTAAAATCCTTTGTCTACCCTTTGAATTATTAACACATAATATCTTTATAACAAAATCTTTTGACTCAACTTTTTTAAACGCTATTAATAAAGGTATTATTCCTATAGTCCCTAGTGGCAGCAACCTAAATTCAAGTTTATCCATAACAGGAATTGCAACTCTTAGTTCCTGCATTACTGTTGGAGGTTTAGATACTTCAAAAGCTATTAAAGCCTATGACTATTCATCTTGCGGTAAATATAAAAATATAACTAAACCCGATTTAAGTGCTGCTGCTGTAAATATTACGACCTTAAATTCAGATCTATCTTATATATCAGAAAAAGACGGAGTTAAATTATATCCTAAAAAATTAGAATCTTACTATAAAAGTTTTTCAGGTACTTCTTTAGCAGTGGGATTCATTAGTGCAATTTGTGCTCTACTATTTGAAAAAAAACCTGATCTATCCTTTAAAGACATCTACTCTCTATTAAAACTTTCTTGTGAATGTCCTGAATTAGATAATATAGGTGAAGGATATATTGATATCTCTAAACTTCCTATCTAACTTCTTATAAATGTCTGGGGATTAACCGGAACTCCATTTATCCTTACTTCAAAATGTAAATGGGGTCCTGTACTTTTACCAGTACTTCCAACTCTTCCGATTAATTCTCCAGCCTTTACTTCCTTTCCTACCTGAGTATCAAATTTACTTAAATGAGCATAAACTGTTTCTATATTATTTTCATGTTGCACCACAATTTTATTTCCATAACCACTATCATATCTACATTCTTTAACCACTCCATCAAAAGCTGAAAAAATATCGTCCCCTTCTTTATGCCCTATGTCTATTCCATTATGACTTCTTCCCCATCTATTCCCGAATGTTGATGTAATAATGCCACCATTAGTTGGATGTTTTAAAAAAGCCACTCCATCATTGATAGGATTTTTTCTACCTATATGTATCACAGTATCCTGTTCTTTTAATAAAGTATTCTCTGCCAAAATTTCTTCATCTACTTTTATTCCATTTGTATACCTTACCTTTGCCACAACCTCTTTAATTCCATTAACACCTTCTTCTGTGGTACTTTCTCCTATATATAAATCATTATTATCTACCTTCTTTATCCCTGGGGGTATCTCCTCTAACCTAACTTCTCTACATTCAAAGTCAACTTTTACTATAGAATCATCTTGGTTTTCCTCTATTATACTATCTGCTATAGAATCTATAACTCCTTCTTCTAATTCTAGATTTTCTCCATCCTCATATTTTATGTTAGTTTTAACCTCTATTGCTAGTATGTCACCTTCATCTACATTACTTTTTTCTATATATTTATCTCTAATCTTTTCTACTATCTTTTTTCCTTCATTAGTTCTTAATATTAAAGCATAATTTCTGTCCCTTAGCCCTAATATCTCACTATTTTTCATTTTAGAACATAATACAAGATTATTTTTTTTATTAGTTTTATTTAGTTCCCCTTCATTTTCACTAAAATATCTTTCATAATAACCTTTAAAACTTATCTCTTCTCCTTTTATCTTAATACTATAAAATCCATCTATTAATATTATCAATATAAGAAAAGTAACTTTTAACTTAATTCTGTATCTTTTTTTCATATCTCATCCTTTCTAAATAGAAACACATAATCTACTTTTCCCACTTTGAAAGATTTTATACTTATCTCTAAAGTTGTTATCTGAAAATCGGTTTGTTATAATTATCTTTGTACTTTAATATTTATTGTACTTAACTATTATTTTATAAAGGAGAAGATTAACAAATGAGCACTTTTATGCTTAAAAACACCAATATAAAATTCACTCCTGTGAGTAATGTATTTATAGAAAAATATATGCCTAAAGCTAGAGGTGAATTTGTTAAAGTTTATTTACTTATGCTAAAGTATAATATTGCTAACGAACCTGGCGTTGATGGTTCTTTAATAGCTTCTTCTTTGAACCTTTTAGAATCTGACGTAATGAATGCCTTAAATTATTGGAATGAGCAAGGTGTAATAAAATTAAATTCTATTGATAAAATGAATAATTTCAGTATAGAATTTTTAAATTTAGAAGAAGATATTACTAAAACACAAGATGTAAATCTTCTAGATGCACTAGAAAATTCTGAAACTACTGATATGTTAAGAGATATAGAAAAAATTCTAGGAAGATCTCTTTCTACAAAAGAAATGGAGTTATATCTTGGATGGCAAAAAGATTTTTCATTTACTTCCGAACTAATATTGATACTTGTAGAATATTGTGCTTCAAAAGGAAAAACAGACTTTAGATATATAGAAAAAGTTGCTTTAGCTTGGAATGATATAGGAATAAAATCTATAGATGAAGCCCAAAATCATATAAAGAAAACAGAAGATAAATGGATTAAAATAAAAAAAGTATTGTCATTTTTGGGTATTCAAAATACAAATATAATGAAACCTCAAGAAGAAATGATAGAAAAGTGGTTATTTATATATAAATTTGATATAAAATTGATAGAAAAAGCCTGCGATATATGTTTTCAAAGACTTAATAAAACAGATTTTAAATATATCGATGCTATACTAGCAAGATGGTTTAATGAAAATATAAAAACTCTAGAAGATGTAGCTCTTAAAGATAGACAATTTAAAAAGTATAATCAAAATAAATATTCAAAGAATAATAATTCAAAAATAGGTTTAGGCTTTAATAACTTTGAAGCTAGAAGTTATGATTATGATTCTTTAGAAAAGAAATTGTTAGGATGGGATAATGATGATTAGTGGTTATCAATCTAAAATTTTAGATATGTATGATAAAATACGAGAAGAAGAAGCAAAAAAATTAAAACAGAGATTTGCAGAAATAGAAAAACTACATCCAGAAATAATTGATATAGATAATAAAGTTAAACAACTATCATTACAAATGTCTCTTGCAATATTAAAATCAAAAGATGGAACTAAAACTTTAGAAGAATATAAAAATGTAATAATGGATCTTAGAGCTCAAAAATACGAGATGTTAGTAGCAAAAGGTTATGATCCAGAATATCTAAATATTCATTATAGATGTAATAAATGCAAAGATACAGGATATATTAAAGGAAATATAAAATGCTCTTGCTATAAATCAAAATTAATTTCACTATACTATGATAATTCTTCATTAAAGGATATTGTAAAAGAAAAAAATTTCAAAAATTTTAATTTGTCCTTATTTTCACCCCATAGAAGTGATGAAGGAAAATATTCTCCTAGAAGAAATATGGAAAACATCTGTAAATACGTATGGAATGACTATATAAAAAAGTTTGATTCTATAAATACCAATCTTTTATTTTATGGTAGTCCTGGTAGTGGCAAAAGTTATCTATCTTATTGTATCGCAAAAGAATTGCTTGATTTAGGTTATCTAGTTATTTATAAAACATCTGATGAACTAATTAAAGATTTAAGAGAAGTTAGATTTAATAATAATACTCACCTTGAAGATTTACTTATAAATTGCGATTTACTTATAATAGATGATCTTGGTGCAGAACAAAGAAATGACTTTGCTACAACTGAATTATTTAATCTTTTAAACAAAAAGATTTTACATAAAAAAAAGATGTTAATATCAACAAATATCGAATTGGGATATTTCTCTCAAATATATAGTGAACGTATTTATTCTAGATTAATTGGTGAATTTAAGCTTTGTAAATTTTATTCTGATGATATAAGACTTCTATTAAATCTTGAAAAAATAAAATCTAAATAATAAAAAGCAGAAACAGTTATATAAATGTTTCTGCTTTTTTATTAAGCTTTAAATTTTTATTCAAAAAAAGCATCAACATAAGTTGATGCTTTTGGCGACTCAGAAGGGACTCGAACCCTCGACCCCTGGCGTGACAGGCCAGTACTCTAACCAACTGAGCTACTGAGCCATACTTTGGTGGGCACAACAGGGCTCGAACCTGTGACCCCCTGCTTGTAAGGCAGGTGCTCTCCCAGCTGAGCTATGC
>CAKVLD010000071.1 GCA_934755305.1 uncultured Clostridium sp.
AGGTTATATTTTAGCTTACCACCTTCAAAACTATACGTACTTGGATTTGCCTTTACTCCATTTACATAAAGAGAATCTTCATAAAACTCTTGTCTTGGATATTTAGAATTATCTTTATTTATTTTCGTATTTCCTAAAGTATCCACAATATATAACCCACTTTTTGGAGTTTCCTTTGCATCAACTTTAATAGTCCAAGTTACTTCATTAGCCATTCTATCATAGATAGTAGCCTCTTTAGTAATGGTTGCTTTATCTGGATCATCTTTAGATGAATTAGTATCAAAATCAATCATTATATCAGTATTTTTGGCACCAACAGTAAAAGTAACTTTCTTTTTACCACCATCACCTATAGCATCACCATTAAAGCCAGTAGTAATAACGAAATTTCCTGATGCCTTTAAGGATTTATCTCCAAAATCTTCAAATTCAATTGAGCCATTACCATTATTGTCTAAGAAAAAAGTACCTAACTTTATTTCTTTACCTGTTTTTATATCCCTAACCATTATTTCATATTGTGTTTCCTCTGATTTAATTTCAATCGGAAATTTAATATTATATTTCACACCTGGTTTATATATAGAAGAATCAAACTTATATTCAAAGAATATTTTTATACTTTGCTTAACATCTACTTTTTCTCCTAAAGGTGCTCCATCTAAATCTGTAATGGTTACGTTTGTAATAAAGTTTGAATCATCTGCCCTTACTAAGCTAGTTGGCATTACTAATTGTACAGACATTATTATACTGATAATAATACCAATTGCCTTCTGTAATTTTTTATGATTATTACTTAGTATTTCCATGCAATCCCCCCACTTCTACAAAAATCATCAAAATTTTTGTAGATATTATGTATTCCATAACACATATCTATATACATGTAATATTACTACATTTTTACTTATATGAAAAGAATAAAAATTTTTATTATAATTTGGAAAGTGTCACAAGTTATAAAATTTATTGCATAAACAGAAACAAAAAAGATAAAAACATTCCTATCTTTACATGTTTTTATCCTCTTTATATTATCTTATTAAATTATTTAATTTTTTAAAGGCAATTTCCTTACTTAACTTTTTTTCGTTTTTATGTATATTTACTTTATAAATTACAGGACAACCTTCTAATCTCCAATTCTTCATATAGCTTGCATTAGCTTCTGTCCTATAATAATATTTATCATCATAGGAATCTGAATACTCTAAATAAAAATCTATTGAATCATTATGTATTTCTATTTCATCTTTTGGAATAGTTCTTAAAAATATTTCAAAAAACCTCATGGGAATATTATAATTATATTCACCTTTTAGCTTTCTGCTTTCAAAAATAATTCTTTTTAATATTCTATATTTATCTATATATTCATCTGCAAGAGCTACTTTAAATACTGGTTCACATCTTTTATTTCTTTCTAGTTTTATCTTAATCACAATACCTCTCCTTATGCTTAACTTACTATTAAGTTTTGCACAAAAAAGAAATAAATTCAATATTATATGTATAAAAACTTTATAACTGTTAATAATATAAATACAATTGAATATAGCATATAGCAAAAAGGGAAGTTTTTTCGGAGAAAACTTCTCTTTTCCTATATAAAAAGAAAAGGCTATTTCAAAATGATTTGAAACAACCTTTCCTTTCTAACGTTTAATTTTATATAATGAACTTAATCCATTTATAATATAAAATAAAGTAGAAAGTATAACTACAATATAAACTATAAAAGTTGACTCTATTTCTACGCTTAAAGTACTAGCAACTACAAATACAAATAATGAAAATGTAGCTAGTACACCCAGAATATGCATTAATCTATTTTTTTTAATATTTTTATTTATACTTCTAACTAATAAACTTACTTCATACAAGAAAAAGAAAAACATACATACACATAAAAGTATGCTTACAGCTGAAATATTACTCATGATTCCACTCCCATCTATTTAAACACATGGTTTTAGTATATCATGTATTATAAAAATTTCAAAATCTATTTAATAACAAGTTCTACTGGACAATGATCAGATCCAAATATATCAGTATGGATATCAGCACTTACCAGCTCACTTTCTAAGTCTTTTGAAACTAAGAAATAATCAATTCTCCATCCTGCATTCTTTTCTCTTGCCTTAAATCTATATGACCACCAAGAATATATTCCTTCTTTATCAGGATTAAAATATCTAAAAGTATCTATAAATCCAGACTGTAAAAGATTAGTAAACTTATCTCTTTCTTCATCTGTAAAACCTGCATTCTTTCTATTGTTTTTAGGATTCTTTAAATCTATTTCCTTATGAGCTACATTTAAATCTCCACATACTATTACAGGTTTATTCTTTTCAAGTTCCTTTAAATAATCTTTGAAAGCATCTTCCCATGTCATTCTATAAGGAAGTCTTGCAAGCTCATTTTGAGAATTAGGTGTATATACTGTAATTACATAATAATTTTCAAATTCTAAAGTTATTACTCTACCTTCTTTATCATGCTCTTCTATTCCAAGTCCTAACTTAACTGATAAAGGCTCTTTTTTAGTAAAAATAGCAGTACCTGAATAACCTTTTTTCTCTGCATAATTCCAATACTGATAGTACCCAGGTAAATTTAAATCTATTTGTCCTTCTTGAAGTTTAGTTTCTTGAAGGCAAAATATATCTGCATCTATTTCATTAAATATATCTATAAATCCTTTTGTAACTGCTGCTCTAAGGCCATTTACATTCCATGATATCATTTTTGTCATATGCTTTTCTCCTTATTTCACTTTATTTTTTTAAAGTATATCATAGCTTACCTTATTTATAAAGATTTTATTACATATTACTTTTAACAAGCTCAATTTTATGTCCAGTAAAAAATACACTAAGACACAGTAAAATCAAACAAACTAATAAAACTCCACTTATCATAGGTAAGGTATCTAGAATAGATTTACCTTCTTGAAGTTTTTCTATAATCATAAATATCCATCTTGGAGGCAGTGCATTTCCAATCCTTTGTAAAGATTCACTCATAAACTCAAAATCCCAAAAGGAACCACTAAGCATAAATATAGGTACAGATAAGGCACTTGCAAAAGTGGAATACACATTTTTATTTTTTACAATTGATGCAATAAATACACCAAAAACTACTGCTAAAATTGACATTAAAGCACATGGTATTAAAAATAATGCTTTATTCTCAAATCCAAAATCATATCCTAAAACTAAATTCATAATAAAATACTCTATTGATGGTATTAATGCAAATATTAAAAATACTAATGAATAAGCTAAATAATAAGTTTTCTCTGTTAACTTACCCATAAATATTCTATCTCTAGTTCCTAAAACTTCATCTTCCAATAAAAATGCTGCTGAAAAAGAAGTAGATATAAATATTAAATAAAATATTATGCCTATAGATTGTGTTATATTAGTCTTTTTCCCAAAATCATTTATTCTTTCATAACTTGGTTTTGAATCATTATAAGTATCTAAAACATTATCTATTCCAACACTAGTAACATCAACATTATTACATATATCTACTAAGGCAGAAACTTCACTATTTAAAATATTTTTTACAATTGCCTCTGAATCGCTTGTAGACATACTCTTATATTTAATTTCTGGATAATCTCCATTTATAATATTATCTGTAAAATTCTCATCTAAAGTAAGAACCATTTCATATTTATGATAAATTAAATCTTCAATATAATTTTCATTTTTATCTAAATTAACAACATTTACTCCATCGATATCATTTAATTCATTTTCTATAAACTTACCAAATTCTTTATTATCATTATTAATTAAAGCAACTTTTATCTCATTATTGCTAACAAGTAAAACAGTATAAGCAAATATAATTAGTATAGGCACTATAAAGGTAGTTACTACAAAACTTTTTCTTTTAAATAATATCTTAGTTAAGTTTTTCATTAAGCTAAACATTATCTATACCTCCTTTACCTCTTAAAGCTAAAACAAAAACAATAAGTAATACAAAAGTACCTATTACAGATGATCCTATAGACACCATAAAAGCATTTGATTCAGCTCCACACAAAATACTTCCTATAGATGCATTAATCCAATATATAGGACTTAGTATAACTAAATCTCCTATTACAGGGATTGTAGTTATCAAAGATAAAGGTATATAACATCCTCCAAGGAAACATACTATTATAGTAATAATATTTAAAACTCCTGAAACTGTAGTATCATTTTTTGATATAAGGCCTGTAACTGCTCCAAGCATAGAAACAAACAAGCCAAAACATACAAATATTAAAATAAATTTTAAAACATTTTCGCCCCAATCAACATCTAAAACATAAGTTGAATATAAATATACAGTTATAGTTTGCAAAAAAGCTATTATAGTACCTACTATTGTTTTTGCAAGTAAAAAGCTAGCTTCATTAGCTTTAGATAAAAATACTCTATCAATAGTATTAAGTTTACGTTCACTATATACAAGCTCTCCTACAGTAGATGAGATGTAAAATATAATTAAAGCTAATTCTGCAAAAGTATAATATTGGGTTGAGCTTAAATCCTCTAAACTATCAGAATCTTTAACTACATACTCATCATATTTACTTTTAATAAGGTTTTGCATAGCTTGTGGATTTTCTTTATAGATAGTAATATGTGAGGCATATTGATTTAAGACAGATTCAAAAACATTTCTTACTATTTTACCTTTTTGCCTTTCTCCTGACTTTGGAGAATATACTTTAAAGCCATCATCTGTTATCTCCACATGAAAATATGCATTATAATTATCAACATCATCCTCTACCTCACTTAATGAAGAACTTTCAACAAACTTAACATTTATAGCATCTTCAATGCCTTTCTTAGCCTCATTAAAACCATTTGCATATTGTGAAGATTCATCTAATGTATAGTAAACCTTAGAAGATTCATCATTTTCACTAAACATATTATTATTAGTCATAATATCCTTAAGGCCTAAGCCTAAAGTAGTAATTAAAACTAAAGGAAATACAAACATCATTACAATAAAACTTTTTGTTCTAAATATTTCAGTAAATTCCTTTTTTAAAATTGAAAACAACATATTCCTTCACCTACTCTCTAAGTGTTTTGCCAGTTAAAGATAAGAATACATTTTCAAGACTAGGCTCTTCATTAGTTATGTTTCTAATTATCCCATTATTATTAACTACACATTCAACTATTTTGCTAACTGGATTAACATTTTTATCAGTAGAAACAGTATATTCATTATTTTCATAAATAACTTTATTTACACCTTCCATTAATAATATTTGATCCTTAAGGCCTTTAATTTCTCTAGCTAAGGTAAATTTGAAGGTGTTATTTTTAGATACTAGATTCTTAAGTTCTTCACTTGTTCCTTCAGCTATTATCTTCCCTTTGTCTATTATTGCAATTCTATCACAAATATCATCTACCTCTTGCATATAATGGGATGTATAAATAACTGTTGAGCCTTCTTCTCTTAACTTTAGTACAGATTCTAATATATGATTTCTAGATTGAGGATCAATACCTACTGTAGGTTCATCCATAATTATAAGTTTTGGAGAATGAGCTATAGCACAACCTATATTTAATCTTCTTTTCATACCTCCTGAAAATTCTGATGCTTTTTTCTTTCTAACATCACTTAAACCTACAAATTCTAGAGTTCTATTTACTCGTCTTTTAAGTTCTGCTCCTTTATATCCATATAATGAACAAAAGAAACTTATATTCTCTTCTGCTGTTAAATCCATATATAGAGCATATTCTTGAGGAACTATTCCTATGTTTTCCTTCCAATTTCTTATGTTATTTGTACTCTCATCATAAATTACTTCACCTGATGTTTTTGTAAGTAAGCCACATATCATTTTTATTGTAGTACTTTTTCCTGCTCCATTAGGCCCTAAAATCCCATAGATACTTCCTTTTTCTATAGATAAATCAATGCCATTAACTGCTATAGACTCCTTATATTTTTTGAATAAATTTTTTGTTTCTAATATTTTCACTAAAACTCCCCCCTTCAACTACTTTATTCTATAATATACAAAAACAGGCAGCGTTTCAATAAAAAACACTGCCCACTGTAAATATATATAGCTTTATGGTACAAATTAACATAACATTTAATTGCAACATAAGGCTATAAATACTTATTACTATTTTTTCTTAATAACTCCTATAGCTTTACCTAATACAAAGAATTCTTGATCCTTTGAAACAATAATAGGTGCATACAAATCATTTTCTGGTAATAATACAACTTTATCTTTTTCAATTTTTATTCTTTTTAGTGTAGCATTCCCATCTATATTTACTGCTACTATATCTCCATTAACTGGTGATGGATTTTGTTCTATAACTACATAATCTCCATCATCTATATTAACCTTAATCATAGAATCACCTTTAATTTTTAGGATAAACTTCTTGTTTGATCCCTTCACCCAATACTTTGGTAGTGCAAAAGTTTCTTCTTGAGTAGGATTAATAAGAATAGGTGCCCCTGCTGCTATATTATTAAACACAGGTACATCTTCTAATTCATTTTTATTATATTTCTCCTCACCAACTAAACTAACTTCATGACCATTATCTTCAAGAGAGAAATCAAATTCTCTTCTATGTTTTAAGTCAATAAAGTTATATCTATCATAAGTCTTTTCTTCCTTAACTTTTGGCATATTTTCTATATTTCTATTTAATACATCAGTTTTAAAGTTAAATATCTTTTTATTTGCTCCAAAAACTTTTTTACCATATACCCTACCTTTTTTAACTAAAGAAGAATATATATTTTCTGCTTTATCTACGTCTATTGATAAAGTTACTGTTCCGTATGATTTCTTGTTAGCTAATTTTAATATAAAATCTAATTCTAGCTTTGATAATGACTCTACATTATCTGCACAAATATGTACATAAGTTTTTTTATTAAAGACTTCTACATTCTTTATTGCTTCTAAAATCTTGTCCTCTTCATCTTGTACACCTAAATTTTTAAGAGCTTCATTATAACTATTAAAGAAGGTAAACATTGACTTTCTAGCTCTAGAGTTCTTTCTTTGTCTTAAAGGTGCCCCCATTAATGTCATATAATCTTCTAATAATTCTACTCTATGATTTTTCATAAATTTAATTTCGCCTAAAACTAGATGAAGATTATTATAGTCTAGCTTTTTGCAATATTTATATTCTTCTGCATTATTTGAAAGTGCAATTTTAAAAGCTTCTTCTTTTTGTTTTAAAGTAGCTGTCTTTTTTTCATTAGAGTATTTATTTACAAGTTCAGATAAAGAAATAAAATATGGTTCATTATTTGAAGGTAAAAGAGACATGTAGGAATAATTATGTTTCTCTTTAACTTCTTTATATCTTTTTGCAAAACTTTCTTTTTGCTTTGCATTTTTATGAACTACTAAAATATTATCTTCCTCTTGAAAAGCAAAATTATTTACTAGCTTTAGTATTCTGTGAAGTATAGCTTCACTTTTTCCCGTATTTGATTTTCCTTTTACTATATTCAATTCAAATGGTTTGCTGCCTATAAATTTCTTTTGCATTCTTAGTAGTTTCATTTTATTTTACTTCCTTTATCTCTAATCTTTCATACATTATATAATACAATATAAAAACTTTGTATGTAAAGATTTTTTTTATGGGTATACTATTTTATCTTTTGATTTTAGTTGTATTTTTGCATTTTGGATAATTAGAGCACCCTAAAAAAGCTCCATATCTTCCTTTCCTTTCTACCATTTCAGCTCCACACTTATCACATATAATTTTATTACTTGTATTAATTTTATTATTTGTATTATTTATTATATTTTCTGTTTTTGCTTTTCCATTTATCTTACTCATAATATCTATTAGACCGTTTCTATCTATAAGAGCTACATCACACCTTTTAGCTAAGTTTTCAGCTTGATTAGTAAAATAATTATTAGTAATAACTATAGATTTATTCGAATTATAATATTTTTGTGCAGCACTAACTTCTTGAATTGCTGAGATTCCTACCTTGTTTGAATAACGTTTTGCTTGAACTACTATAGATTCTTTATTTTTATACAAAATCAAATCAGCTCCATAATCATTTGTCTTTGGAGTTAACTCCACTCTATATCCAAGCTCCGTATAATATGTAAACAAAAATTCTTCAAATTGTATTCCTGAAAATTTATCTATATTTTCTATTCCACTATTTAAATATTGTTTTCTCTTATTATATTTTATATGAAAATCTACCACTAAAGTTACAATAATTGTACTAATTCCTATTAAAAGCAATTTTTCAACTAATCCTATTAGACTATCTCTTAAATTGTTTATATTATATGGATCATTTAAAAACTTATATATAATAAATAATATTAACAATCCTACTATAAGTTCTATAATTTTATCTATTTTCTTTCCCATATATCTTCCTCCAATATCCCCACTAGTATATATCCTTTATATAACTTACAATTATACATATTTTTCACTATAAAGTATGTTTATAAATACAAACCTCAGTACCTGAATATTCATATCCTATATCAAACTTAATCCAATCATTTTTTTCATAATATCCTACTAAATCGGTATAGAGATATATTTCCTTGTACCCTTTTGTTTTACAATATTCTAAAATATGATTTTGTATTTCTACACCAATACCCTTATTTCGATATACAGGATTTACTATTAGTGCAGAAAACCATGATACAATTCCTGACGAGAAAGTAAATCTCCACGCCAAATACCACCAGTTCCTAAAAGTACACCATTATCTACTGCAACAAATATTAAAGGTAGTTCATTATCAATTAGACTATGTTCAACAATCCCTCTATAAAACTTTTTGCTATTATCATGTTCAAATTCCTTCCAAAGTTTCACCTTTAACTTTTCATATTCTTTAGCTACTTCCTTATGAGCAATTAAATAATCTCTAAAATAAAGCTCATTCCAATCATCTCTATATCTCACATGAAGATGATATACTTTCTCTGCAAAACCATATTTAGTATAACCTTTGTTGTAAACTTGTCTGAACTTAGGCCTATTTGTAGAATTCATTAATATCCATCCCATAGAAGATAACTTGTCTTGTACCTTTTTAATATCACTATCTGTTGAAATTTCCATAAGAATATCTACTGTTGGCTTACTCTTTAAACCTTCTACAGAGGTACTTCCAATATGATTTAACCTTAATATGATATTGCTAAATTCCTTTGTTAAGCTTATTTTTTCTACTTCATACCAATTTTTATAATCTGGATTATAATCTTTAATTATTATAGGAAACAATTCCCATAGTTCCTCTAATGTCATTTCTGATAACTCTTTCATCTATCTCTCCTAGCTAATTACATTTTATTATAAGACCCTTTAACATTATAACAATTTTTCTATTTTTTTCAACATATGAATCTAAATTCCATAAAATTCAGTTGGTATTATGACAAAAAAATAAGCCCTTTATAGGCTTAAATAATTTATATTCCACTATGGTGTTACTTTAACTAAAGCTATCTAATCCATTACCTTCTGAATCCTTAAAAGAAATATAATTACAAATCATATCTACAACATTATTAAGACTCATATCTTTATGTATAACCTTTTCAAAATCCGCCCCTAAAAAGTCCTTCTCCTTCCACCAAGATTTCATTTCTTTTTCCCCAAATTCATTAGCTTTGTCCCTTTTACTATGGCGAATCAAAGTTTCCTCAAAAGGTATATCAAAATAATAAGCATTTTAATTATCTCTATTCTTTTAAAATATGCTTATGAAGATGTTGATTTTCTCTATTAAACATATGATTATGTGGATGTTCATGTACTATAACATGCTCATGAGTAGTTCCATCATGTGTATGGGTTATTACATGTTTATGCATATGACTATGATTAATGATAACTGTATCCATAATTACAACTATTGTTCCCATTATCATAATTATTAAAGCTATTAAGTAATTCTTAGATAACTCTTCTCTAAATATAACAAATGATAAAAATGAACCTATAAAAGGTGCTACAGCATAATAAGCACTTGTTTTGGCTGCACCTAACACACTTTGAGCCTTTACATAAAAAAAGATACTTAGGCCATAAGATATAAAACCTAATAGTAATGCATATAAAACATATATAATTGAAGTAAATTGTTCATGAGTAATTAATGCAACTATTAATGAACCTAACCCTGAAAAAATTCCTTTTAATATAACTATTTCTGTAGTGCTTTTTGAAGATAACATTCTTGTACAATTATTTTCCAATCCCCAGCAAACACAAGCTATCAAAATGTAAATAGAGCCATAAGAAAATTGAAAGCTTTCTACTCCTTCAAAGGATAATAGAACACTTGATAATGTAATTAAGAAAATAGCATACCACATTTTCCTTGATATCTTTTCTTTAAAAAATACTAAAGCTATTATTGATGTTGCAACTATTTCAAAGTTATTTAGTAAGGATGCATTAGCTGAACTTGCTGTACTTAATCCTAGCATTAATGATATTGGTGCTATTATGTCTAAAACAATCATTCCTATGGTATAGGGTAACTCTTTTCTTGTTAGCTTTGGTTCTTCTTTCTCTTTTGAAAATATTTTTGAATAAATTAGCATACCTATTCCTGCTCCAAAATATAAGAATGCTGCCATGTATATTGGATCTATTTCTTGTAATAGAATTTTGGATAATGGTATGTTTATTGAGTAGAATATAGCTGCTAATAGTGCAAATATAATTGATATTAATTTTTTATTCATTTCTATCTCCTTAATTTAATTAGTTCTATTTTGCTATTTTTTTACAGATAAACAAATGAAAACCATTATGTTCTTTTAATGGCTTTGTTTCTCCTACTTTTATGAAGCCACATTTCTCCTGGTGCTTTTTCTTTGCAGGACATTCCTCCTATTATTTTTCCATCCAAAATTATTTTATATTTTATGTAGTTATTTTTTACTTATCCATTTTTATTTATTTTATGTATAAATTGTAAGATGGCATTGGAGTATTGTCAATTTTCTATAAAATATTTATTAAATTCCCACCCAAAGTTCCTACTGCAAAACAAAATTAACACGTTTCACAACCCCAGCAACCAAGCCGTTTCACTCAAAAAACATATGCATATATTATTCTAATGCATATGTTTTTTTGATGTGTATATTCTTATAATGTATATATTTTTTCAATGCATATATTCTTATGCTTCATATATTCTTCTAAAGCCTCTTCTCCATCAAATAGAAATCACCTTTTCTCCAATGAACCATTCCCACCTTCTTGTATCCCAGCTTGTCATACATCCTTAAAGAATATGGATTCAAAGTAAAGGTATCTAATCTAATAGATTCAATCCCCTTAAGTTTTACTTTATCTTCTATGTACTTTACAGTTTTACTTCCTACCCCACATCTCTGATACTTAGGATTTACACATAACCTATGAATAACACTAAAAGATGCATCAGGAAACTTCCATTCTCCATCTAAATATTCTTCATCACAAACTTCATTTAATACATATGCTGCTACTACTTTATCATCATCAAAGGCTAAATACATCTCTTGCTTTTCTATATCTTCCTCTAATATTTCTTTATCAGGATATAATTCATCCCATTGATGAATATTATTCTTTTCCATCTCTTTTATTGCATCTGTATACATTTCAAAAATCTTATCTAAATCACTTTTTTTCGCTAATTGAAATTTTAAATCTAACACTTAATATTCCTCCTTATGTTTTAATTAGCCTTATTATATACCATTTTCATCCACATTAAAACAATCTTATGGGGGATTTAGATTTGAAAAGATAATGAAAATTTAAAAATTACAAAAGGATGTATCAAAGTGATTTTTGATACATCCTTTATATTTAAAAATCTTTAGTCCTCTCTGAAAACACCTTATTTATTTCTAAACCATAGATAGTAATTCCAACCTTTTTTATTTCAGTGAAATGTGATGCTAAATCTTTATCTATACCTTTCATAGTTTCACAATATTTTGTTAAATCTTTTCTACAGCTTGTTATATAAGCATTTGAAAAGTATAGTTCAAAAGGTATTTGATATTTAAAGTTTTGGGTATTTTCTAAAAGTACTACACTCATTTCAAAACCTTTTTTAGGAGCAAACTGATTTAAGTCTAATAATAATTCTATAAGTTCTTCTTTAAGAGCTGTACTTATTTTATTTTTTATAACTACTATAAAGTCAATACTACTTTTATCATGGTCAAAGCAGTTAAAAGCTATTGAGCCATATACATAAATTCCTACTAAGTTACCCTTAAGTATTTCTTTATATCTATCTGCTATTATCTTTAGAATATCTTCATAATTCATTCTATCTAACAAAAGTCACACTTCCTTTTACTTAGAATATCTTCCTATTATTATTCCATTATCTACATAATATTCTTGTAAATTAAGAAGAATTTCAGGATTGTTTAATAAAAATAGTTTTTTTCCACTTCCAAGTATTGTTGGAATTATACCAATTATATATTCATCTATAACATCTGCTTTAATGAATGGATCTAGTAAGATTCCTCCACCAAATAAGTATATATTTTTACCTTCTTTTTCTTTCTCTTCTAAGATTGTTTTTACTATATCTCCCTTTATAAACTTTACATTATCATGATCTTCTAAGGATTCTGTTGTAGCTACATATACAGTTTTGTCATTATAATCATCTGCAAAACCTTGTTCATAACAATTTTTCCCCATTACTACTAAGTCTACATCTTCCATAAAACTTTCAAAGTTAAACTTTTCCTTAGTATCTAACTTGCTATTTCCATCTCCACCTATCCAGTCAAAACTACCATCTTCTGCAGCTATATATCCATCTATACTCATTGCTATATTTAAAATTATTTTTCTGCTCATTTATCATTTCCTCCTAAGTTTATACATGGTAAAAACACTGTAATTCTTGTGCCAATTCCTTTTCTGCTTATAACACTAAAATATCCTTTATGATTTTTAATTATCCAATTTGCAATGGAAAGTCCAAGACCAGTGCCTCCTGTTTTTCTAGTTCTAGCTGTATCTGCTCTAAAGAACCTTTCAAATATATGAGGCACATCATTTTCATCCATCCCTATACCATTGTCTTGCACATAAAAATATGGCTCTCCTTTACTGTTTCTACCTATCTTTAATATTATTTCTTCATTTTTATCTGTGTATTTTGATGCATTCTCTATTAGTATTCTTGCTGTTTGCTTTAATAATGATGTATCTCCATAAGCATATATCTTTTCTACCTCTTCATAAATATATATATGATCTTTATCTATCATTTTGGATTCTTCATATACTTCTTTCATCATATCATTAAGAGAGAACTCCACTGCATTAAGCTTAGTTTTTCCATTAATACCTCTTGCTAAAAATAGAAGCTGCTCTACTAAATTCTTCATATTTTCAGACTCACTCTTTATGGCTATTATTGATTCTTCTAATACTTCTTCATCCTCTTTTCCCCACCTATCTAACATGTTTGCATAACCTTGAATTACTGAAATAGGTGTTCTAAGTTCATGAGAAGCATCTGATACAAATCTTGCTTGCTCTCTATAGGACTCTCTCATTCTATCTAACAAGTTATTTATAGCATCTTCTAACCCTTGAAGTTCGCTATCTCCTATATGAATTTTTTCATTTGAAGATTCTGGACTAATTTTAGATATAGCATCTTCTAGATTATGAAATTTCTCTTCATCAAATTCTATATCACTTAATCTTGTAGTGGCTTCTGCTATTTCATTTAAGGGCTTTAATATTCTCCTATTCCTTGCTGTACCAAACATTATTTGAAGAAGTAAAAATATTCCTTCTACTATTAATATTGCTATCATTAACCTTGCTAATAAATATAGATAATTTTCCATATTCTTTAGCATAATGGTATTATCATCCCAAATAACTCTATAGCTTATTCTACCATCTGGTATAGATGCAATTGCTCTTTTAGCTGTTTCTGATATAGATCCATAAAAATCAAGTTCACTATCTATACACCAAATTACTAAAGATCCAGCTACTATTACTATATCTATAAATAAAAATTTTAAGAATAAAC
>CAKVLD010000072.1 GCA_934755305.1 uncultured Clostridium sp.
TTTCATAAGCATCTTCTCCCATTTCTTTAAGAGATTTTATGATAGATTCAACATCTTTTTCATTAACACAAAGTACCAAACCTATACCCATGTTAAATGTATTATACATATGATCTTTATCTACGCCAAGTTCAATCATCTTATTAAAAATACTTGGTACAGGATAGCTTTCTTTATTAATTACAGCTGTAAGTTCTCTACCATTAAACATTCTTGGAACATTTTCTATGAATCCTCCACCTGTAATATGAGACATACCTTTAATTTCGAATTTTTCCATAAGTTTAAGAACTGGCTTAACATATATCTTAGTTGGAGTAATTAAATTCTTCCAAACCTCTTGACCTTCAAATTCCATATCAAGATCTGTAAATAATTTTCTAACTAATGAAAAACCATTTGAATGAATACCAGAAGAAGCAATTCCTATAAGTTTATCTCCTGTATTTATTTTAGAACCATCAATTATTTCATCTTTTTCTGCAATACCTACTGCAAAACCAGCTATGTCATAATCTCCTTCTTTATAGAAGCCTGGCATTTCTGCTGTTTCTCCACCTACTAAAGCACAATCAGATTGCATACAACCATCTGAAACACCTTTAACTAAATCTGAAGAAACTTCTGCATCTAGTTTTCCACAAGCAATATAATCTAAGAAGAATAAAGGCTTAGCTCCATGACAAAGTATATCATTTACACACATTGCAACACAGTCAATACCTACAGTATCATACTTTTTCTTTTTACAAGCTATATCAAGCTTAGTTCCAACACCATCTGTACCTGAAACTAAAACTGGTTTTTTATATCCTTCTGGAAGTTCTACCATTCCTGCAAAGCTTCCAAGTCCATTTAGAACATACTTACTCATAGTTCTAGCTGCATATTCCTTAATTAATTTTACTGATCTATATCCTTCTTCTATATTAACTCCTGATTCCTTATAAGTTATCATTTATATTTCCTACCTTTCAAGATGATCTTTAGCAGTTTCAATTGGTGTTGCTACTGGATAAACTCCATTAAAACAACCTACGCAGAAACCTTCTTTTCCAACAAATGATTTATACATTCCATCAATACTTAAGTATCCTAAAGAATCTGCGCCAATCATATCCCCTATTTCTTTAACAGTATAATTAGCTCCAATAAGTTCACTTCTATATGGAGTATCTATTCCAAAATAACATGGGAACTTAACTACTGGTGAAGCTACTAGAAAATGAACTTCTTTAGCTCCTGCTCTTTTTAATGCTTCTACTAAATGTCTTGAAGTAGTTCCTCTTACTATAGAATCATCTATAAGTATTACTCTCTTTCCTTCTACATTTATCTTTAAAGGATTTAACTTAACAGATACAGCCTTTTCTCTTAATTCTTGAGAAGGTGATATAAATGTTCTTCCTACATATCTATTTTTTATAAAAGCCATACCATATGGAATTCCTGAAGCTTTTGAATATCCCATAGCTGCAGGTATACCTGAATCTGGTACTGCTGCTACTATATCAGCTTCAATTTTATGTTCCTTAAATAATTGCTCTCCTGCTCTAATTCTTGTTGTATAAACATCTAGAGTATCGATAGTAGAATCGGGTCTTGCAAAATAAATATATTCAAATGCACAAGTTTGACATCCTGCATTTTCTGAATATTGATAAGACTTAATACCTTCTTCATCTATAATAACCATTTCTCCTGGATTAACATCTCTAACAAATTCAGCACCTACTGCATCAAGAGCACAACTTTCAGAAGTTAAAATTATCGCATCTCCTGATTTACCTATACAAAGTGGTCTAATACCATGAGGATCTCTAGCACCAATTAACTTATCTTTTGATGTAATAACCATTGCAAAACTACCTCTTATAGCTTGCATTGCATCAACCACTGCATTTTCTAATCCTTTTTTTGCACCTCTAGCAATTAAAGTTGCTATTACCTCTGAATCTATTGAAGTATGAAAAATATGTCCACCATCTTCAAGTAATTCTCTTATTACATCTGCATTTACTAAATTTCCATTATGAGCCAAGGCCACTGGCCCAAGTTTAGAATTAGTTAATAAAGGTTGTGAATTATTTACTGTATTTGCACCAGTGGTTGAATATCTTACATGACCAATAGCTACATGACCTTTAAGTTTTTCTAAATCTTCCTTACAAAAAGCTTCAGTAATTAAACCTAAGCCTTTATGTATTTCAACAGTTTTACCATTACCTACTGCTATACCAGCACTTTCTTGTCCTCTATGTTGAAGTGCATAAAGTCCATAATAAGTCATTCCTGCTACATCCATTGGAGTTTTGGAATAAACTCCAAAAACTCCACATTCATCTTTAAATTTATCTAGACTTGGGTCCATTATTAAATCAAAATCTGCTTTAATCATTTCTATTCCCCTTTAATTCTGTTTAATATTTCTACATATGCGCCTTCAACGTTTCCTAAATCTCTTCTGAATCTGTCTTTATCTAGCTTTTCTCCTGTAGTTGCATCCCAGAATCTACAAGTATCTGGAGAAATTTCATCAGCTAAAACTACTTCTCCATTGTATCTACCAAATTCAATCTTAAAATCTATTAAGTCTATATTTAATTCCTTGAAGAAGTCTTTTAGTATGTCATTTATCTTAGCTGTCATATCATATATAACTTTTAATTCTTCAAAAGTTGTAGCTCCAATTGCTACTGCATGATAATCATTAACTAATGGATCTCCTAGAGAATCATCTTTATAAGATATTTCAAATACTGTTGTTTTAAGCTTAGTTCCTTCTTCAAGACCTAATCTCTTAGCCATTGAACCAGCTGCTACATTTCTTACTATTACTTCTAAAGGTACTATTTCAACTTTCTTACAAAGTTGTTCTCTTTCATTTAACTTCTTTACAAAGTGAGTTTTAATACCCTTTGCATTTAGCATTTCAAATATTGCTGATGTAATTGCATTGTTAAGTACACCTTTATTATCAATTTGAGCTTTCTTTTCTCCATTAAAAGCTGTAGCATCATCTTTATAGTAAACTACTACTTCGTCCTCCTTAGCTGTACTATAAATTTTCTTAGCCTTTCCTTCATATAGCATTTCTAATTTTTCCATTATAGATCTACTCCTTCCCCGTTATCTGCAATGAATTTTTTCTTCATTTCAGTTCTTGCTTTTAATAATTTATTCTTAATATCATCATCTTGTAGTGATAACATTTGTACTGCTAACATTCCTGCGTTGTAACTGTTGTTAATTCCAACAGTTGCAACTGGTACTTGTTTTGGCATTTGAACTATAGAAAGTAATGCATCCATTCCTTCAAGTGCTGCTTTAACAGGAACACCTATTACTGGTAATACAGTTTGAGATGCTATTACTCCTGGTAAATGTGCTGCAAGGCCTGCTCCTGCAATAATTACCTTACAACCTTCTTCTTCTACCTTTTTAATAGTTTCAGTTAATTTTTCTGGAACTCTATGGGCAGATAATACATAGGCTTTGTAGTCTATATCAAATTCTTTAAGTGCATTTGCTGCACCTTTCATTACATCAACATCTGACTTGCTTCCAAAAATAATCGCTACTTTCATAACAGTTAATCCCCCCATTTTTTATCTGAAATAATTTACTCCAGCTCTAAAGATCTTTTGATCAAATTCACCAGGTACATTCTTGTAAAGATTTTCTCCAATTCTTTCTGAGTGTCCCATCTTTCCAAGTATTCTACCATCAGGGCTTGTAATACCCTCAATTCCTAGCATTGAACCATTTGGATTAAATGGCATATCTAATGATGCATTTCCATCATAATCTACATATTGAGTAGCTATTTGTCCATTAGCTTCTAATTCTCTTAAAAGACTTTCTGGAGCAACAAATCTACCTTCTCCATGTGATATTGCTACATTATGAATATCATTTACATCTACTTCGCTAAACCAAGGTGATTTAACTGAAGTAATCTTTGTTCTTATTATTGAAGACATATGTCTATTAATATTGTTATAAGTTAATGTTGCCATATCTTCTTCAATATCTCTTATTTCACCATATGGTAATAATCCTAATTTAATTAAAGCTTGGAATCCGTTACAAATACCTAACATTAATCCATCTCTATTATTTAAAAGATCCATTACTGCATTTTTAATCTTTTCGTTTCTAAATACAGTTGCTATAAACTTACCTGATCCATCTGGTTCATCTCCTGCTGAGAATCCTCCTGGAATCATGATAATTTGAGCTGTTCTTATTTCCGCTTCTAATTTATCAATTGATTCTTTTAATATTTCTTTATTTAAGTTTCTTAAGATAACTTGGCTAACTACAGCTCCTTCTTTTTCAAATGCTTTAGTTAAGTCATCTTCACAGTTTGTTCCAGGGAATACTGGAATAACTACCTTAGGATTTTGTACTTTAACCTTTGGTGAAGCTTTACTTCTTTCTGTCCAAGTTTTAACTTCTACCTTTTTATTAGTATCTTCTGTTTTAATCTTATATACTGAACTTAACTTTTCTTCAAGAATCTTATCTAATTCATCTAAGTTAAATTCTATATCAAATTCTTCACATACTATTTTTTCTTCTGATGTAGTATTACCAACTACCTTATATAAGCAATCTTTAAATTCCTTTTCTATGTCTAATCCATCTTTTACTTGAAGTAATATAGAACCATAATTTAATCCAAATAAATCTTCTTTAGTTAAATTAACTAATGTAGCTCCTACCTTATTTCCTAAAGCCATCTTAGTTACTGCTTCCGATACTCCTCCAAATTTAATTGAAGAGGCTGCAAGTATTTTCTTATCACCAATTAGTTCATAAAGATTTACTAAGTTTTTCTTAAACTTATCCATATTTATAGTTCCATCTTCTAACTTTTCAGTAGTAAGAAGTACTAATGAAGCTTTTTCTTCTTTAAATTCTGGACTAATTATTCTATCAGCTTTTTCATATCCAACTGCAAAAGATACTAAGCTTGGTGGTACATCTATATCTTCAAAAGTTCCTGACATTGAATCTTTTCCACCTATAGCTGCAATTTCTAAATCTTCTTGAGCCTTATATGCTCCAAGTAATGCTGCAAAAGGTTTTCCCCATCTTTCTGGCTTTTTACCTAATCTTTCAAAGTATTCTTGGAATGTCAATCTTGCTCTTCTGTAATCTCCACCCATTGCTGCAAGTTTAGTTACTGATTCTACTACTGAGTAAAATGCCATATGATATGGACTCCAAGTACCAAGGTATGGATTAAATCCAAATGTCATAAGTGATGCATCTTTTGAATCTCCCTTAAGTACTGGTATCTTAGCCGCCATACCTTCTGCAGGAGTTTTTGCATATTTACCACCAAATGGCATAAGTACTGTTCTTGCTCCTATAGTTGAGTCAAATCTTTCTACTAATCCTTTTTGAGATGTTACATTTAAATCTCTTAATGTTTCTAACCATTTATCATGTACATTTACATCTTTAACTTCAAAAGGATAATCTGCTGGAGCTTCTACTTTAATTGTAGTTTCTTGAGTTGCACCATTTGTATCTAAAAAGCTTCTCTTTATATCAACTATGTTCTTACCTCTCCAGAACAATCTTAATCTTTCTGTATCAGTAACTTTAGCTACTACTACTGCTTCTAAGTTTTCTTCTGATGCAAGTTCTATAAATCTTTCAGCTTTACTTTCATGTACTACTACAGCCATTCTTTCTTGTGATTCTGATACTGCAAGTTCTGTTCCATCTAATCCTTCGTATTTCTTTGGAACTTTATCAAGATCTATATCAAGACCTCTACATAACTCACCTATTGCTACTGAAACTCCACCAGCACCAAAATCGTTACATCTCTTAATCATTTTAGCTGCTTCTGCATTTCTAAATAATCTTTGAATCTTTCTTTCTGTAGGAGGATTTCCTTTTTGAACTTCTGCTCCACATTCACTTATTGAATCTGTTGTATGTTCCTTTGATGAACCTGTAGCTCCACCAACACCATCTCTACCAGTTCTTCCACCTAGTAAAATTACTATATCACCTAGCTTTGGTTCTTCTCTTACTACATTTTCCTTAGGTGCTGCTGCTATAACTGCTCCAACTTCCATTCTCTTTGCAACATAGTTTGGATGATATATTTCTGAAACTTCTCCAGTTGCTAGTCCTATTTGATTTCCATAAGAACTATACCCATGAGCTGCTCCAAGTACTATTGTTCTTTGAGGCAATTTACCTTTTAAAGTTTTTTCTACTGGAACTGTAGGATCTGCTGCGCCTGTTACTCTCATTGCTTGATATACAAAGGTTCTTCCTGATAATGGATCTCTAATAGCTCCACCAAGACAAGTAGCTGCACCACCAAATGGTTCTATTTCTGTTGGATGGTTATGAGTCTCGTTCTTAAACATTAATAAATATTCTTCTATACCTTCATCTGTTTCAACATTTATGTTTATTGAACATGCATTAATTTCATCTGATACATCAAGATCATCTAAAATGCCTTTTTTTCTTAATTCTTTCATTACAATAACTGCAATATCCATTAATGTAATGTTTCTATCTGTTTTTCCATAAACATAATCTCTTGATTTTAAATATGCTTCATAACTTTTCTTTATTGGATAAGTGAATTTATTTTCCTCAATTTGAACTTCTTTAATTGAAGTTGAGAAAGTTGTATGTCTACAGTGATCTGACCAATAAGTATCTATTACTTTAATTTCAGTAATGCTTGGATCTCTACCTTCTTCTTTAAAATAATCTCTTATCATTAAAAGATCTTCAATACTCATTGCAAGTCCTTGTTCTTTATGGAAACTTTCTAAAGACTTAACATCTTTATCTCTAAATCCATCTAAGATTTGAACATCTTTAGGTTGGTTCATTGGAGCTTTAAGCTCTCTATTATTTATATCTACTTCTCTTGAATCTACAGGATTAATATAGTAGCTTTTTATCTTTTCTATATCATCCTTAGATAAATCTCCTTTTAAAACAATAATTTTTGATGATTTAACATCTACTCTGTCTTCTGCTGTTAATAATTGAAAACATTCAGATGCGGAATCTGCTCGTTGATCATATTGACCTGGTAGGTATTCTACCCCAAATGCTGTATCTCCATCTTCTATAAATACTTCTTCTTCATATACATTATCTACTGTTAATTCTGAAAAGATTGTATATAAAGCTTTCTTGTAATACTCTTCCTTTACATCTCCAAGAGTATACTTATTTATTACTCTTACTCCCTCTAACTTTTCTACCATTAAATTGCTTTTAAAATCGCTAAGTAAGCTTTGGGCTTCAACATCAAATCCTTGCTTTTTCTCAACGAATATGCATCTGATATTAGACATTTAAATACCTCCAAACATTTATTTGTCTTTACGAACGTTAATTGCTTATATAAAAATATTTTTCGCTTTTTTCAGTTTTATGGTATCACTTTCGAGTCTATATGTCAATATTAGCTTTAAAACTTAAATTAACATTCGTGTTTTAACGTATTATATTTCTAATACATTGCATTATTATTCGTATATATCTTTTTTTATGATTTTCCCTTTTTTAAAACACAAATTTAATCTTCTTTGATTTATTGTAAAAATATTATTATTTTAATACCTTTTAAGAATATACATCTATCTTTTATATTTATTTGAAAGAATTATTACATAAAAAAAGCCGACAGACTAATCCATCGGCAAGAAACCTACGCAACCTTTCGGTCATTATTATTATATACATTTGTCCCTTTTTTTATTCAGTAAATAAAATTTAGAATTTTATTTACTTTCTACTGATTTCGACATTTCAAAATAGCAAATTATAGAAATAATCTTCCTTCTATTCTCTTATCATAAGAGCTCCATTCTCCTTTTTCTACACCTTTTCCAATTATCTTTATCTTATTCATTGTAGCATCAACATAATCTGCATAGTGAACTATATAACTTTCTTCACTTCTTGGTTGAACAGGAGATCCATATTCTAATTTTCCATGATGTTGAACTATTATTCCTTTTATTCTTTCTTTAAATTCTTCTGTGAAAACATTTGGATATTCCATAAATGCTTTTTCTACCATAGTAATTCCCATAACTATATGACCTTGCATATTCCCTTTTAAAGTATAGGAAAAAGGTCCCTCATAACTCATTTCATAAACTTTACCTATATCATGAAGTTTTGCTCCTAAGATAGCTATCTCTTTATATCTTGCATCATATCTATAAGCTAGTTCTTTTGCTAAATACATAACACCTAGAGTATGTTCTGCAAGGCCACCAATATAATTATGATGATTTGATACTCCACCTATAGCATTTTTAAATTTTTCCAAAAAATGTTCATTTCTAAAGAAATAATCATTAAGGAGTTTACCTTCTTGTGAAGTAATTTCTTTACTTGTTATCTCTTCTATTTCTTTCATTATCTCCTCAATAGGTCTTTCTGATTTAGGTAAATAATCTATAGATTTTTCATTTTCTAATATTTCATAAGTATCTATTTTAAATGGATCTGTTAATACCCCTTTAGCTAATATTATACTACCACTTTCTATTGGCTTTTCATCATCTACTTTAATGTTACATCTTAATTCCTTTGTTTCATCTCTTACTAATACTCTTAAAGGATATGTATTTCCATCTAAAATTCTTGTTATCATTAAAGGTATTTCTATTTTTTCTCCTAGTACACAATTTTCTAATTTCTTATAGTCCATTCCATAAAGCCTCCTTATATAATTATTATTTAAATAATTATATTTTACTATTCATTAAAAATATAGAGCCACAAAATATACTTTGTGACCCTATATGCTATATTATTTTTATAACGGATTCCAAATTTTTATATACTCTATTTGCTTCGTTATAATATTTATCTTCAGATTCACTTTTCATCATCCTATAGCTTAATACTCTATAATAATGATGATCCATAACTTCCTGTAACTTATTTTCTTTTTTTTCTTTTCTCTTTATCTTTTCAATATTATTCCCCATGTCTTCATCTATATCAAAAAAATTTATTTGCTCTTTATAATTAAGTAAAATATCATTAATAAATTTTTGATTGCTTTCTATTTTTTTATTTTTAGGAAATCTCTTTAAAGCTTCATCACTTACTCTTTTAGCTAATACATATTTTTTCTTTATACAGTAAATCTTAAATTCAAAATTATATATATCCGACATATACGGATATCTCTTTTTAAGTTCCTGTAACTCATAAAGAGCTTCATCATATTCATATTTTTTGATATGTAAGAAAACCTTCCTTAATTTAATTTCATAACTTATCTTTTCTTTGTCAAATGTACTTAACTCCCCTAACATCTGTATCATCCCTTATCTTTAGTTTAAAATTCCCAAAAACCTTTTTCTTACCTTTTTCATTATTATTATACATTATTTTCTTGCATTTTTCACTTAATTTAAAATATTTTTTCAGATTAAATTCATCTTATTAAATTTCTTTCCATAAAATAGGGACTGTCTCACAAAAAATATATGCTTAAAAACATATATGCATCAAACACATCAAAAGAATATATGCATTTAAAAAATATACATCTATAAATTTTAAATTAACTTGAATATTAAAAAAAGGAGTTTGTCGCTAACAATTTTTAAATGTGAATGCAACAACTCCTTAAATATTAATTTAGTTCTTCTTCAAATATTAGCCCTTCTTCTAACACCCCTTTATTCATTGAAAAGATTCTATCAGCTAAGGATTTAGCAAAGTTCATATCATGGGTTATTATAAGATTTGACATTCCTTTTGAAGTAAAACTTCTTATTAACTTAGAAACTTCATCTGTAAGACCTGGATCTAGAGCAGATGTTGGTTCATCAAAACACATAAGCTTTGGCTCTAAAGCAAGCGCTCTACCTATTGCTACTCTTTGCTTTTGTCCACCTGACAACTCAAATGGATAATTATTGCACTTATCTTCTAAACCTAAAAACTCAAGTATTTCTTTCCCTTTATTTATAGCTACTTCTTTATCTTGTCCCAATACTCTTTGTGGTGCTTCTGTAATATTTTCCAATATAGTCATATGAGGAAACAAATTAAAACTTTGAAATACCAATCCAATATCCTTTCTAATTTCCTTTAATAAAGCTTTATTAGCATAATTCTTACCATCACTAAGAACTTTGTCATCTATTTTTATAATACCACTTTCAGGTTTTTCTAAAGCATTGATACATCTTAATAAAGTAGTCTTTCCTCCACCAGAGGGTCCTACAATTACTATAGTTTCTGAATTATTTATTTCTAAATCAACACCTTTTAACACTTCTATATTATCATATTTTTTTCTTAATCCACTAACCTTTAACATAAATGAATCTCCTATCTATAATAATTATACTTATCTTCTATTTTCACTAATACCTTGGTTAATATTCCTATAATAATTAAATAAACTATCCCTACTATTAACAAAGGTACTAAAGAAGATAATCTATTAGAAGCTATTTTTCCAACTTTCAATAATTCATCTAAACCAACTACATAAACTAATGATGTGTCTTTAACTAAAGTTATCACTTCATTTGCAACTGGAGGTAATATTCTTTTGAAAGCTTGAGGTAATATTATTCTAAAAAAAGTATCTTTAGAAGACATACCTAAAACTTCTGCTGCCTCATATTGTCCCTTATCTATAGAAAGAATTCCTCCTCTAAATATTTCTGCAAAATATGCTCCATAATTTAATACAAAAGCTAAAGTTGCAGCGATAAATCTATTTATTGTTATACCTACTAAAGGTAAGCCAAAAAATACAAATACTAATTGCAATAATAAAGGTGTTCCCCTCATTATTAATACATAGATTCCTGTTATCTTTTTTATTATTTTTATTTTAGAAATTCTTCCAACAGATACTCCAATACCTAACGGTATTGACAACACAAGAGTTATTATAAATACCTTTAAAGTCATTATAAGTCCTTCTATTACTTCTGGCATTAGAGATAAAATTAAATCTATCAAATATTTTCCCTCCTTTTCTTTTGTATTACTTTTCTACTATATCTTCACCAAACCACTTTTCTGATATTTCTTTAGCCTTACCTTCATTAATCACTTCTTTTAAGGCTTCATTAAATTTAGATATAAACTCTGAATCTCCTTTTCTTACACCTACTGCATATTCTTCTTTTCCAAAATCATCATCTAAAACTTTATATTTTTCTTTTCCCTTAAGATTCATATAATATTTTGCTAAAATTTCATCTGCTACTACAGCATCACTTCTACCTGATTCCAAATCTCTTAAAGCCTCATCATTAGTAGAAAATGTTACTAATTCCTTGAACTTATCCTTATAATCACCTATTGCATCTACTGCACTAGATTGATCTTGAGCTGCAACTATCTTACCATTTAAATCTTCCTTAGAATTTATATTTGAATCAGCTAATACTACAATAACTTGTCTATTTTTTAAATATGCATTCGAAAATAGAACTTTTTCTTTTCTTTCATCTGTAATTGAGTATCCATTCCATATTAAATCTATATTTCCATTATTAAGTTCAGACTCTTTCATAGTCCAATCTATAGGTTGAAATTCTATTTTTTTATCTAGCTTTTTTGCCACTTCTTTTGCTACTTCTATATCAAACCCTGTATATTCACCACTATTATCTTTAAATCCCATTGGTACAAATGTATCATCAAATCCTAAGATTAATGTTTCTTTATCTAAGGTACTACCTTGCTCTTTATTGCATCCTACTACACTTATTGCTAAAACTCCTATTATTACTGTTAATGTTAAACTTTTTATTATTTTCTTTAACTTCATAATTTCTTCTCCATTTCCTTTTTCTTTAATATATTATTAATTTAACGCGCTAAAGCGATAATATCAAGAAGTTTTTTCTATTTTTTCTTAATTCACGATTAATTTTCAATTGTTTACTATTACACTATTCAATTTAATAAACTTGTATATTAATATTTTAATATAGACTTTAAAATGAATAATAAGGATGGAAAAATAAAAATGATTAAATCAAAAGTCAAAACATTAATACTAACCCTATGTTTAACTGTAAGTATGAGCATAGTACCACAAATAGTTTTTCAAAACCCTATAGTAGTTTCTGCTGCTGAATCAAGCGTAGCAACTGCAACTATATCAGAAATTTTAGAAAATCAACAAGCTGATGGTGGCTGAAGAAAAAATTATAAGACTACCAGTGGAGAATGGTCAAAATCTACTATAGATAACGATGCAACTTATACAGAAATAAGAAAATTAGCAGAAGAATATACTAAAACTAAAAATAACACATATGCAAAAGCTGCAACTAAAGGAATAAACTTTTTATTAAAAATGCAATATTCAAATGGAGGATGGCCTCAAGTTTATAAGGGATCTGGATATCATGCATGTATAACATATAATGACGATGCTATGATAAATGTTATTAAACTTTTAGATGAAGCTTCTACTAGAAAAGTAAACTTCTCTTTTGTATCAAAATCATTAGCTAAAAAGTGTAAAAATGCTGTTAACAAAGGAATTGATTGTCTTTTAAATACTCAAGTAAAAGTTAATGGTAAATTAACTATTTGGGGACAACAACATAACGAAAAAACATTAGATCTTGCACCTGCTAGAATCTTTGAACCAGCATCACTTTGTGCTAAAGAAAGTGCAACTATAGTACAATATTTAGAAACTAGACCTCAAACTTCTAAAATCAAGGCATCTATAGAAGCCGCCCAAAATTGGTTTAAGGAAAATAAATTAACTGGTATTAAAGTAGTTAAAGCTAATGGAGATGTTGCTGTTGTTGAAGATCCTAATAGTACTTCACCAATGTGGGCACGTTTTTATGAACCAGAAACTAATAAGCCTATTTTTGTAGGACGTGACGGAATTATACGCTACAACCTAAGTGAAATTGATAAAGAAAGAAGAACTGGCTACTGTTGGTATGGTAGATGGGCTTCTACTCTAATTAAATAATTTAATATATACCTTGCAC
>CAKVLD010000073.1 GCA_934755305.1 uncultured Clostridium sp.
GTACAGTGGAGGAAAGTAAGGTATCAGAGAACAATATAAAAATAGGGGACTACAATATAGATAAAGAAATTTCTAATAAACTTCTCGTTAATAATGGAGCAAACAAGCTTAATAATGAATCAATACAAATAGATAATAACATATCTAATAAGGTATCAATTATAAATGGATTAAATAATAGTGAAAGCGAGGCAGAAACTGAAGAAGAAAATACAGATATAGGCAAAGCAAAAGCAGTTGATTTAAATACTATTACGGATGGTAAAATTACTAAAAGTGGTGAAAATAGATGGTATCTTACATATGTACCAGCAGGTAAAATTACTGCATATTTAGGCTATACTGGTAGTGATATGAATTTAGATTTATATTTATTTAAGTATGATGAAAATGAGAAAAAGGTGACAAATGTTTCATATTCACTTTATGGTGCAGGACAAGCTGAACAATTAAGTTATGTAAGTGAAGGAGGCTATTATTTTATTGGTGTAGCTGACACAGAAGGATTTTCAGAAGATAATCAATTTAAGTTAGCTTTGCTATATTCAGAAAAATATGATGAATTTGAAGGAAATGATAATGTTCTTTTCAGCAAAGAAATAGAAGGTGTTTCACCTAGTACAAGTAAAACAATTAGTAAAACTATAGATAATGATTTTGATGAAGATTGGTATAAGATTGACTTAACAGAAGATAAAAATTCATTTATTTCATTTACTAATTCAAATAGTAATGTTAATTATACAATGCAAATATTTAATTCAGACTTTGCTAATATTTGTACTATAAAGCAAAATCAAAATGTAACTGGATTATTACCTAAAGGCACATATTATGTTAGAGTATTATCAGAAAATGGTAGTGATGCAGATAATCCATATATGATTTCTATCATTGATAAAGATAAAGTAAATAATCTAACAAGTACTAGTTATATACCAAATTCAATAAATTCTGTTTTGAGTGATCAAAATGATGAAAAGTGGTCTAAAGTCACAGTTGATAAAGATCAAAAGGTTCAATTTACATTTGTAAACAGTGATACTTCTGTTAAATATGCTATAGATGTATATGATGCTAATTTAAACCTTTTAGCAACTATGAATCAAGGGCAAAGAATAAGTGGAGAATTTAAAACAGGAGACTATTATTTAAAATTAAGATCAGTAAGTGGTTATAATTCGAATGCAAAGGCAACTGTTTATTGTGCTGCTTTTGCTAATTTTGATGATAGGCAAAATATAACTGATAAATTTACTACTTTAAGTGGAGTGTTAGCTCATAGAGATAAATGGGCAGAACTTAATTTAGATTCAAAGAAAAGAGTAAGAGTAAACCTTACTAGAAGTGATGATAAATGCAATGTAGAAATATATAATTCTGATTTTCAATTAATAGGTATTATAGATACTCAAGGAAAAGTTTTTGACAATATGCTAGATAGTGGAAAATATTATATAAGAGTTGTTGCAACAAAAGAAATTACTATAGATGATAAATATTCAGTAAGCATAGACCAGTATAATTCTGATGAACTTATAGCTTTTTCACCAGATGGTAAATATACAGTTTCAAGTAACTCTGATAAGACAAAAGCGTATATTAATGGTGTAGAGACAAGCTTATTCTATAAGTATACTTTTGATCCTGGTTATACTCATTATTTTGTATATAATTCAACTAAAACTTCTAAGATTAAAAATATACAAATTGGAGAATATAAAGGAAACTTATGTGCATTTATATATGTAACTAATATGTATACACGTGAAAGTTTTTATTATAATGGAAAGCCTAGTTTTAAAGGAGAGAGAGTTGTAAAAGAAGGGGTCTTTATTAAAGGACTAGGTAATTCGTATAGCAATGCTGCTGTTATAGAAGAATAATATTTATTGAATGTTTGGTTTTGAAATAAAAGGCTTAGAAGGTTAATAGAAATTGACCTTTTAAGTCTTTTGTATTTTAAAGTTTAAAAGATAATTATAAATAAAAGAAAAATAGATAATTCTAAGTATAGAATTATGTAAAGAAAGCTTTGGACATAAAGTAAACAAATAATAAATAAAGGAGATTTCAAAAAATGAAACTGTAGTCATTATGAAAAAAGTTTTAGTCCAAAGCCTTTCTTTATATTCAATAAAACATATAACTTAATAGTATACATTTTTATTGAGGTAAATGTGTAAATTTATTTAGGATGATTTACTACACCTTTAATACTTGACACAAATAAGAAAAATATACATAAAAAAATAAATTTTTTTATTTTATTTTAGGGTTGTAGAATATTCAAGTAATATATAGTTATTATTTATATAAATGCTATGTTATAATATGAATAGATTAAACTAAAGAAAGTATGAGGAAACTAAATGATAAGTAATAGATTGAAAAAACAATTAGATTTTATTATAGAAATAGATAAAATAAAAAATATTTTCCGTATGTCATATATAGCAGATGGAAGTAGACGTGAAAATGATGCAGAACATTCTTGGCATCTTGGCATAATGACAGCTATCTTATCAGAATATGTAGAAGATGATGTGGATATTAGTAAAGTTTTAAAAATGGTTCTTATTCATGATTTAGTTGAGATATATGCAGGAGATACCTTTGCTTTTGATGAAGTAGGGTATATAGATAAATTAGATAGAGAAGAAAAAGCAGCGGAAGATCTATTTGGTATATTACCTGAGGATCAAAAGGAAGAATTTAAAGTTTTATGGAAAGAATTTGAGGAGTGTAAGACTAGAGAAGCTAAATTTGGGGCAATGCTCGACAGATTACAACCTTTAATTCTTGATTATGCAACTAAAGGAAAAGGTGTAAAGGAAAGTAATTTGACAGCGGAAAAATTATATAAGAGAAATGAAATTACTATGGAGGAAGGTCCTGAAGAATTTAAGGAATTAGTCAAGTACATAATAGAAGAAGTTACTAAATAAATTTATATAAAAAGAGTCTAAAGTTAGTGGAATTTAGACTCTTTTTTCTATATAAATAAAAAATATTAATAATGTTTTTTGATATTTTTGTTGTTAAATTAAATATTTTGATTTAAAAAACAGAAATAACTTGAACATAAAAATTTAGTGTGATATTATTTTTTTAACAAATAATTATTATTGATTAATAGATAATAGTTTATATAAAGTACATAGATAATATTATTTATGTCTATAATAATATAAGTTAGTTTTTTTAATAAACAAAAGAGGAGTTGACAATATGAGAAAAATGAAAACAATGGATGGGAATACAGCTGCTGCTCATATAGCTTATGCTTTTACAGATGTATCTGTTATATTTCCAATTACACCTTCATCACCAATGGCTGAATATGTAGATAGCTGGAGTGCTAAAGGAAGAAAGAATATATTTGGAGAAACAGTTAAAGTTGTAGAGATGCAATCAGAAGCAGGAGCAGCGGGAGCAGTTCATGGAGCTTTACAAGCAGGAGCATTAGCTACTACATTTACAGCTTCTCAAGGTCTTTTATTAATGATACCTAATATGTATAAAATTGCAGGAGAAAGATTACCTGGAGTTATTCATGTAGCTGCAAGAGCACTAGCTACTTCTTCTTTAAGCATATTTGGGGATCATCAAGATGTTATGGCTGCAAGACAAACAGGATATGCTATGCTTGCAGAAGGGTCAGTACAAGAAGTAATGGATTTAGCAGCAGTTGCTCATTTAACTTCAATAAAATGTAGAATGCCATTTATGAATTTCTTTGATGGATTTAGAACATCTCATGAAATTCAAAAAATAGAAGTTTTAGAATATGATGAACTAGGAAAATTAGTAGATAAAGAAGCTCTAGCTAGCTTTAGAAATAATTCATTAAATCCTAACAATCCTAAGACCGTAGGTACAGCTCAAAATTCAGATATTTACTTCCAAACTAGAGAAGCTGTAAACAAATTCTACGATGATATTCCAGAAGTTGTAGAAGATTATATGATGAAGATAGGTGAACTTACTGGTAGAACATATCATTGTTTCGATTATTATGGAGCAAAAGATGCAGATAGAATAATAATAGCTATGGGATCAGTTACAGATGTATGTGAAGAAACTATAGATTATTTAAATTCAAAAGGAGAAAAAGTTGGTTTAGTTAAGGTAAGACTATTTAGACCATTCTCAATGGAAAGATTATTAAAAGTAATTCCAAGTACTGTTAAGAAAATTGCTGTTTTAGATAGAACTAAGGAGCCAGGTTCAGTAGGAGAACCTTTATACTTAGACGTAGTTAGAACATTCCAAGGAGTAGAAAATGCACCTAATATAGTTGGGGGTAGATTTGGTCTTGGTTCAAAAGATCCAATTCCATCAGATATTGCAGCTGTATATGAAAACTTAAAGGCAGAAAATCCAAAGAACGGATTTACTATAAGTATAATAGATGATGTTACTAATACATCATTAGAACCAGTAGATATAGATGCAGCAGATGAAAGTATTACTGCATGTAAGTTCTGGGGATTAGGTTCAGATGGTACAGTAGGTGCTAATAAGAGTGCTATAAAGATTATAGGAGATCATACAGATATGTATGCTCAAGGATATTTCTTCTATGATTCTAAGAAATCAGGAGGTATTACTGTATCTCACTTAAGATTTGGTAAAAAGCCAATTAAATCACCATACCTTGTAAATAAAGCAGACTTCATAGCTTGTCATAACCAAGCATATGTTAGAAAGTATAATGTTTTAGAAGGATTAAAACCAGGTGGTAAATTCTTATTAAATACATTATGGACACCAGAACAATTAGATGAAAAGTTACCAGCTTATATGAGAAGATACATTGCTGAAAATAACATTGAAGTTTATACATTAAATGCTATTAAAATAGCTCAAGAAGTTGGTTTAGGTGGAAGAATCAACATGATAATGCAATCAGCATTCTTCAAGATAGCTAACATAATACCAATAGATGAAGCTGTTAAGTACTTAAAAGATGCGGTTGAAGCATCATATGGTAAAAAAGGTGAAAAAGTTGTAAGTATGAACTGGGAAGCTATAGATAAGGGTATAGAGTCTATAGTTAAGATAGATGTTCCAGAATCATGGAAAAATGCAGAAGAAGTTGATGAAGAGGCAATAGATGCACCTAAGTTTATAAAAGAAATAGTTGAACCTATAAATAGATTAGAAGGGGATTCTATTAAAGTTTCTACATTTTTAGATAATGGAATGGAAGATGGAAGCTTTAGACATGGTACATCTTCTTATGAAAAGAGAGGAATTGCAGTTAATGTACCAGAATGGGTACCAGAAAACTGTATTCAATGTAACCAATGTGCTTTTGTTTGTCCACACGCAGCAATTAGACCATTCTTATTAAATAATGAAGAAAAGGCTAATGCTCCAGAAGGAACTAAACTAGTAGCGCCTAAGGGAATAAAATCAGATGAAGAATTACATTACTCAATAGGTGTAACTCCTCTAGATTGTACAGGATGTTCAAACTGTGCTGAAGTATGTCCAGCTCCAGGTAAAGCTTTATTTATGAAGCCACAAGCTACACAAGGTAAACAAATTGATGTTTGGAATTACACAGTAGAAAAAGTTACTCAAAAGAACCCAATGAACAAGAATACTGTTAAGGGAGTTCAATTTGAACAACCATTATTAGAGTACTCAGGTGCTTGTGCAGGTTGTGGAGAAACACCATATGCAAAACTTGTTACTCAATTATTTGGGGATAGAATGATGATAGCTAATGCTACAGGATGTTCATCAATTTGGGCTTCATCAGCTCCAGCAAGTGCGTATACTAAGAATAAGAATGGTCATGGACCAGCATGGGCAAACTCATTATTTGAAGATAATGCAGAATTTGGTCTTGGAATGCATTTAGCAAGTACATCTATTAGAAATAGAATAGAATCAAGATTAAAGAAATTAATTGAACAAAGTAACTTATCAGAAGATGATAAAGCAGTAGTTCAAGACTGGATAGATAATAAAGATAATGGAGAAAGTACTAGATTAAGAGCAGATAGATTAGAGTCTGTATTAACTTCATTAAATACAGAAGAAGCAAAAACAATCCTAGAAGATAAACAATTCTTCATTAAGAGAAGTCAATGGATCTTTGGAGGAGACGGTTGGGCTTACGATATTGGATATGGAGGACTTGACCATGTATTAGCTTCAGGTGAAGATATAAATGTATTAGTATTTGATACAGAAATTTACTCAAATACTGGAGGTCAATCTTCTAAATCAACACCAGCTGCAGCTATAGCACAATTCGCTGCTAGTGGTAAGAAGACTAAGAAGAAAGACCTAGGAATGATGGCTATGAGTTATGGATATGTTTATGTAGCTCAAATAGCAATGGGAGCAGATAAGAATCAAACACTTAAAGCAATAGCAGAAGCAGAAAGCTATAAAGGACCATCATTAATAATTGCATATGCACCATGTATAAGTCATGGTATTAAAGTAGGGATGGCAAATTCTCAAGAAGAAGAAAGAAAAGCTGTTCAATGTGGATACTGGCAATTATATAGATATAATCCAACATTAATTGGAGAAAAAAATCCATTTAGTCTTGATTATAAGAAAGAAGTTAATGGTAAGTTTAGAGAATTCTTAATGGGTGAAGTAAGATATGCTGCTTTAGCTAAAGCATTCCCTGAACATGCAGAACAATTATTCCAAAAAACTGAAAAAGATGCTATGGAGAGACTTGAAAAGTATAGAAAATTAGCAGAAGCATAAAATAAAAGAGAAAAGATTTAATGATATTTAATTATCATTAAATCTTTTTCTTTATATGGACTTGAAAAATGTCGAAAAAAATAAAAAAGTATAAAGAATATGACGAGAAATGCGATAATTATGTGTACAGTAACAAGTATGGATTTATAGGTAATAAATTAGGAGGTAATATGAAAAAAAAATTTAAGAATATGAAATTAGTTAACGTATTAAGTAGCATTGCGTATTTAGCAAGTTTATTTATTTTAGTTACTGGTAGTTTAGGGTTACTAGCAAGTGGAAAAATATACAATAATTCAAAGGAAATTGTTTATTATAAGGAGTGGAAAGAAGAAATATTATATGTTAAAGTTAGCTTAGAAGAAATTTGTAATAACAGTATAAGTATAGCTTTAAGCAATAATAATAGAAGAAATTTAGAAATACTAGAAAAGGAAAATAAATTAGTAAATGAGTTCTTTGAGTCAATTAATGATTCCACAGATTTAGATGAAGATGAAATTAATTATATTAATAACATCAAAAAGAAGTATATAGAACTTTATAAATTTAGCGAAAATATAGTATCTAAGTATAGTTCGAATAATGATGCTCATATAGAAGGTGAAATGATTATTCCGGAAAATCAAAATAATGGTCCATCAACAGAAAGAGATGTAGTTGTAGAGGAAATAAGACAGGTATGGGAATCTATTGAGACAGAAATAGATAATTTTATTGCTTATATAGATTCATATACTGATGAGGCTTTAGATAATGATAGTAGGGTATATTTCCTTGCTAAAAATGTTATATTTACCATATTAGTACTATGTTCCGGCTTTTTTATATTTATTGCAATAAGTACAAAAAAGATTGTAAGAAAGTCAATTTCTGAAATTAAAGATATATTGAAAAATGTATCAGAAGGTAAGCTTAATATGGAATTTGACTACGATGGTAAAAGTGAATTTGCTGAAATGAGACAAAGTATAAAAGGTGCTATTGGAAGCTTTGGTACAATGATCTTAGGTGTTAATTCTATATCAAATAATGTTAATGATATGGCTGGTGAACTAAGCAAAATATCTAATGATTTAATGGAAAATACAAAAGAGATTGAAGCATCTATACAAGATGTAACAAGTGGAACGGTAGAACAAGCCAACGATTTAGTTAGAATTAATAATGCATTAGATTCTTTTTCAGAAGCTATTGAAGGTTTTATAGAAAATTTATCGCATTTAAATACTAATTCTAATCAAATTTCTAAAAGTGCAAATGTAAGTAATGAAAAAATGGACAAACTATCTGTTACATTTAATTATATTGAAGAAACTTTTAAACAATTAATTGAAAGAATAGATTTACTAGGGGATAATATTTCAAAAGTAAATGATATAACAACACTTATTGATAACATATCAGAACAAACTAATCTTTTAGCTCTTAATGCAGCGATAGAAGCAGCAAGAGCAGGGGAAGCTGGTAAAGGATTTGCTGTAGTTGCAGAAGAAATAAGAAAGCTTGCAGAGCAAAGTAAAGAATCAGCAGGGCATATAAGTGAACTAGTAGGAGAAGTATCATCAGAAACTTCAGATATCGTTAATGTTAGTGGGGATGTAAGCAAGAAATTAAATCACTCTTTAGATGTTATTGGAGATTCAATGCGTTCATTTAATGAAATAGTAACATTAATTGAAGAGGTAGTACCAAGAATAAATAACTTGGCAGATACTTCAAGACAAATAGGGGAAGAAAAGAGTAGTATAGTAGAAATGGTTGAAAATGCTTCTGCTATTGCAGAGGAAGTATCAGCTTCTGCTCAAGAAATAACTACTGTTTTAAAAAGTATAAGTGTAGGTTCAGAAGATGTAGGAAACAGATCAAATGAATTAAATGGATTGACTAATACATTAAAGTCTACATTAGATGAATTTGAAATATAATTAATAGAAATATGACTTTATTTAACATTTTCTAAGGGAATATGTGAATAAAGTCATATTTGTTTTATAGGAAAAAGGTTAGGACTAAGGGTATTAGTTCTAACCTTTTTTGACAAGAAAATATAACATATTTGAATGGATAAAGAAGAGTAATTATTCTTAAAAATTAAATATAAAATAGTAAGTTAACGAAAAACTAATTACAAGATTATATATAACTGTTTTACGACAATATTGTTGAATTGGCAAAGAAAAAAACTATAATTTAATAAGAGGTATAGAGAAGAAAAGAGGGATTTTAAAAATGAAGAAATTTGTTAAAAACTTATGTACAGCATGTTGCATAATGGCTTTAGCATCACCTTTAGTTGCATGTGGAAATAATAATAGTAATAATTCAGGTGATAATAAAAGCTCTAATACTACTACAAATAATAATAATAGTAAGGATGCTAAAAAGGAAGCTTCAAGTGCAGAAGATGCTACTAAGAATTATTTAGATGCATATCTAGGTAAAACTAGTGAAACATCTGATAAAATTAAGGATTTAACTCATAAAAGAGACTATAATATTGTAATGATTTTAGATGGAACAGATGGAGATCAAACAACTTTCATAAAAGCTTTGTATACAGCCTTAGGTAAAGTTAAATATGAAGTTAAGGAAAGTAAAGAAGAAGGGGATAAGACATCTGTAAAAGTGTCTATAAGTCCAATAGATATTAATAAATTAAAAGATAATGCTTTTAATAAGACTATAGAAGAAAAGAAAAATAGAAAAGTAACTGCTAAAGAAAGTAAAGAAATAATGTTTAACTCTATTGTAGATCAATTAAATAATATAGAAGTGAAAGAACCAAAAGAAATTACTTTAGATTTTACTAAAAATACTGAAGGTAATTATGAGTTAACAGATGAAGGAATATTAGCCTTAGAAACTGGTATAATTGAAAAGGATGCTTATACTAGATATGATGGAAGTATTTCAGAAGACTTTGTTAATATAGTTGAATCTAAATAAATATTATTTTAGTAATAGGGCACTGAAAAACTTGAGCTTTTCAGTGCCCTGTTTAATTTGGACAAATATTAAATTTATCTTCTTCTTGTAGCAACTTCTACGTTAACTTTTCTCTTATTAATTCTGTTTCCGGTACAATTATTAAGAACTCTTTCAGAAACATCTTTATCAACAGTAACAAATGAGAAGCTTTCAAGGATATCAATTTTATTAACTTTCTTTCCGTTAATATTAGCTTTTTCAGTAATAAACTTAACTAAAGATTTAACTGTTAGATTATCTCTTTTACCAATAGAGAAGAATAATCTTACATCATTATGATTCTTAGAAGATTTTCCTTCATGTCTACGTCCTTCATTCTTTGGCATTTCAAGTTCATTAGTAGTATATTTAAAGCTCATTTCCTTATCAAATTGCATTTTCATTAATGCAGCAACTACATCTACAGGATTGTAATTTTCACAAAGACTAGTAGCTAAGTTTATATATTTATCATAATCTCCTGATAATAATACTTGCTCTATGTCTTTAGACTTATTGTTAAATTTAGCATTTAATATTTCTTCAACGGTTGGTACTGTTAATTTGTTAATAGTTCCTTTAGTAACTCTCTTTATTTGCTTAAGCATTGAGAATTCTCTAGGAGTGATGAAAGAGTATGCTGTACCTTCTCTGTTAGCTCTACCAGTTCTACCTATTCTGTGAACATAACTTTCAACATCTTGAGTTAAATCATAGTTAAATACGTGAGTTATACCTTCTACGTCAATACCTCTAGCTGCAACGTCAGTAGCAACTAAGTATTTAAGTGATCCTTCTTTAAATCTTTTTAAAGTTCTCATTCTATGAAGTTGAGACATATCTCCGTGCATTCCTTCAACAACATAGTTTCTTGATTGTAGACCTTCTACTAGATCATCAACACCTTTTTTAGTCTTACAGAAAATTATAGCAGCATTAGGTGTATCGCAATCCATTACTCTACATAATGCTTCAAACTTGTTCTTTTGATTTACTTCAAAGTACCCTTGCTTAATCTTTGAAACAGTCATAGCTACTTTCTTGATGTTAACTATTTTAGCATCTTTTTTCATGTACTTCTTAGCTAATTTTTCAATTTGAGGTGGCATTGTAGCTGAGAATAATAAAGTTTGTCTTTCTTCTGGTAGTTCTTGGATTACTTCTTCTATATCTTCGATGAAGCCCATATTTAACATTTCATCAGCTTCGTCTAATACTAAGAATTGAGCATTTTCTAAGTGTAAAGCTCTTCTTCTTATAAGGTCTAATACTCTTCCTGGAGTACCAACAACTACATCAACGCCTCTTTTTAATTCTCTAATTTGTCTTTGAATAGAATCTCCACCATAGATAGGTACTATGTTTATTTTTTCATATTTAGCTAATTTATTTAATTCTTCATAAACTTGAATAGCTAATTCTCTAGTAGGAGCTAGAACTATTGCACCAACATTACCAGTTTTAACTAGGTTGTTAAGTAAAGAACAACCAAAAGCAGCAGTTTTACCAGTACCAGTTTGTGCTTGACCAATTAGGTCATGACCTTCAATAGCTAAAGGAATAGCTTGAGCTTGAATTGGAGATGGAGTTTCATATCCTAATTCTTCAATAGCTCTAAGTATATCTTCTTTTAAATTTAAATTTTTAAATGTAATTTTTTCCATGTAAAGTTCCCTTCGTTTATAGATTTATAAATTATTTATTAAAATTTTGAAATTGCACATCTAAATTAATAATATATATTTACACTAACTTTTTAAGTATAGCTTAATTACTCAAATAATGCAAAGATTTTTATTTAGTAAATGTTTCACTTATTATTTATGTGGTATTTATTTTGGAATTATATATTCAACTAGGAAAAAAATACTTCTAGTAATAAAAGAAAATAGATTTGAAATTTATGGTGGTGATAATGAAGATTGGGATAAAGTATTAAATGAATCATTAGATTAATAAATAATATATAATTTGTAGAATCTTGTACTTGACTTACATAGTATATATTTGTATTCTAGTTTATGTGTAAAACATAAAAGTAAGGATAGGTGAATATGGTGATAGTAGTTGGAGGAATGATAGGACTTGGTAAAAGTTCTGTAGCTAAAATTTTAGGTGAGCACTTTAATTCAGAGGTATTTTATGAATCTGTAGATGATAATCCTATACTGCCACTATTTTATAGTGAATCAGAAGAAGAAATAGAAAAAAAGAGATATCCGTTTTTATTACAATTATATTTTTTAAATACTAGATTTAAAAGCATAAAAGAGGCTTTATATGCTAATAACAACATATTAGATAGATCTATATATGAAGACTGCTATTTTGCAAGAAAAAATATGGAACTAGGTAGAATTTCTGAATTAGAAATGTCAATATATGAAGATTTGTTAAATAATATGTTACAAGAGTTAGAAGAATTACCAAAGAAAGCTCCTGATCTTATGGTTTATTTAAAAGGATCTTTTGAAACAGTAATGAATAGAATAAGACTTAGAGGAAGAGATTTTGAAATAGATGATTCTTTAAAAGAGTATTATGAATTCCTTTGGAAAGATTACGATAATTGGGTGCAAAATAGCTATGATGCATCTCAAGTATTAATTATAGATATGGATAAGATGGATGTAGTTAATAGTGAAGAGGATAGAAAAGAACTTATAAGACTAGTAGATGAAAAAGTTAAAGGTATATTTTAATTATAGATAATAAATAAAGATACATATTAATAATTAAGGAATATTTTCTAAGTTACTAAGATAATTTAAGAAAATATTCCTTTTTATTAGTATATGAAATGATAA
>CAKVLD010000074.1 GCA_934755305.1 uncultured Clostridium sp.
CTGCTACTATTGATACTGCCGTAGATATATTGAAAGTTTTTCCTCCATCTCCTCCAGTTCCACAAGTATCTATTAAGTGACTTCTGCTTTCTACATTACAAATAGTCATATTATCTCTTAATGCTTTGCAGGCTCCTAGAACTTCTGTAGGGGTTTCTCCTTTTACTCTAAGACCTATTAAAAACCCACCTATTTGAGTATTATTTGCTTTACCTTTCATAATTTCATTTATTACACCTCTAGCTTCATCCTCTGTTAAATCTTCTCCATTAATAATTTTCACAATAGCATCATCTATTTTCATTACAAATCACCTCTATAAAATTCTCTATTATCTTTTTGCCATCTGGTGTAAATATAGATTCTGGATGAAATTGAATCCCATATATATCTTTATCTTTGTGTTTTAACGCCATAATAACTTTATCTTCTTTTGTTTCTGCTATTATTTCTAATTCTTCTGGTAAACTTTCTTTTTCTACAATTAAAGAATGATATCTCATTACCTTAATTTCTTTTTCTAATCCCTTAAAAATATCACTTTCTTTAACTAAAACTTGAGAAGTCTTTCCATGAAATATTTCTTTTGCCCTAACTACTTTGCCACCAAAAGCTTCTCCTATAGATTGATGGCCTAAGCATATACCTAATATAGGAAACTCTTCACCTAGTTTTTTTACAACTTCAACAGATATTCCTGCTTCTTTTGGAGTCTTAGGTCCTGGTGATATCACTATGCCTTTTGGGTTAATTTTTCTTATTTCATCTATTGTAATTTCATCATTTCTTACTACTTTAACCTGTGCTATTTCTCCTAAATATTGATATAAGTTAAAGGTAAATGAATCATAATTATCTATTAAAAGTATCATCTTAATGCCTCCTTTAACGCCATAAGTTTGTTTTCAATTTCTAAACATTCACTTTCTGGATCTGAATCATAAACTAATCCACCACCTGCTTGAAGATAAGCTACTTTATTCTTTAAAACTAAAGTTCTTATAGCTATACACATATCCATATCCCCTCCATAAGAAAAGTAACCTACTGCTCCTCCATAGATACCTCTCTTTCTATTTTCAAGTTCTTCAATAATCTCCATAGCTCTAATTTTGGGTGCTCCTGATAAAGTTCCTGCTGGAAGGCAAGAAGCTAATGCATCAAAGCATGTTTTACCATCTTCAAGCTCTCCATAAACCTTACTTGTAATGTGCATTACATGAGAAAATCTTTCTACTTTCATAAAATCATCAACAGTTACTGTACCTATCTTGCTTATCTTTCCTATATCATTTCTACCTAAATCAACCAACATTACATGTTCTGCTCTCTCTTTTTCATCCTGTAATAACTCTTCTTCAAATTCCAAGTCCTCTTTCTGTGTACTACCTCTTTTCCTAGTACCTGCTATAGGATTAGTTATAGCTACACCTTCCCTAACTGCAATTAAACTTTCTGGTGAAGAACCTATGACTTGATAATCATCATAATCTATTAGAAACATATAAGGAGAAGGATTATCTTCTCTTAACCTTCTATAGATTTCTAATGGACTTTTTTCTGTATCACAATACATTCTTCTTGATACTACTACTTGAAAAATATCTCCACTTTTTATATACTCCTTTACCTTTTCTATATTTTTCTTATGATCTTCTCTGCTTATAGAAAATCTTAATTTAACATCTTCCTTGGGAGCTCTCCTTATTTGAACTCCATTATGATTTTTAATTACATTATCAAAATAATCATCTTGTTCCTTTTTAATTTCTTTAAATTCTCTTTTATCTTCTGGAAATATATTTTCCACAACATAAACCTTATTAGTTACATGATCATAAGCTATATATTTCTTATAAAAATTAAATCTTATAGTAGGTACATTTAAATCATCTTCATTTTTAAAATTTAATTTTTTTTCATATAAAGCAATAGAATCATACCCCATATACCCAATAGCACCACCCTTGAAAGTGAAAGGATTATCTGAAATATCAAAACTTATAGATACTTCTTTTTTTATCTCTTCAATTTCTTTTAAAGTTTCACCTTGAATCTCTTTATAAGGATTTTCTCCCAAAAAGGAATATCTTCCAAAGTGATTTTCCTTAGTGCCTCCTTCAAAAATAAATTTTCTACTTCCTTTTAATCCATTAAATATAGTTATTGGAGTTATTTCATCTCCTCTATATTCAGATATAAATGAAAATACATTTTTTAAATTTCTTTTATCTTTAAAATTACTTTCTATTGTTTGTATCATAATTTTCCTCCTTTTTATCTCTCCCCAGCTTATATTTTTAATTTGTATAATAAAAAAAGTGACTTCACCACGCTTCTATTAACTAAATCATATCTTAATTTCATAAAAGCATTTTTAGTATATTTATTTTTAACTTAAGTCACTTTTTTTCAGCCATGCAAAAGGTTCTACAAGAAAAATAATTCATTATAAAAATGCCATTTAATTATTTTTCTTTTTGGTTCTTTTGCGGCACTACAATTACTTTTTAACGTATTTGACAATTTACATATCAAAAAGCTAGTAATAATCAGTGCTCGCTCTCAAAAAAGTTTTAAAGTTTTCTATACGTTAAAAAAAGCCATTTCTTCCCTAACTAATGGGACGAAATGACCGTGGTGCCACCCAAATTCATGTAATATAAATAACTAACTAAAAAAATTTATAAATTCCTATACGTTAAAAAAAGCACTTCATCCAAAGGACGAAATGCTATAAATCTCGTTATGCCACCTATGTTACATATCTTTACCAAGTACAAAATAACTATACTCTGTCATTTTAACGGTAGACTTCCCGTATATCTGTACTCAAATTAATTCTTTCCAAATATCGTCTCAAAGATCCATTCAATAAAGGCTACAGTATCTGGCTCACACCATCCCAGACTCTCTTAAACTAAATTCCTAAACCTACTCTTTCTTATCACTGACTTTTTCTTTACTATTACTATATACAATAATATCATTTATTGTTAAAATTTGCAATACATTTTCTTGAAATATTTTTTATTTATTTAATTCATATTCCTTATGAAGATGCCACGTGTTACCTTCCCACTTAAAAATACTTATATTATCAAAAAAACAATTAAATTTACATGGAATATCTTTAACATAATTCCAAACATCATTATATTTTGGAGGTAACTTTTTAGAAGATATAGTTACATGAAATATCTTATCTTTACCATCTTTCTTATTAAAATTTATATAAGAAAGACGACTTAATTTATCTATTAATTTATCATGAACTTCCTTTCCTTCTTTAGACATATCTACTTTCATATATATAACTCTATTATCAAAATGATCATATCCATTTATTAATAAAGAAGTAGCTTTTTCTTTACTTGTAAACCTTTCTAAAGTATTTTCTAACTTCGTAATATCTCCATCGTATTCAAAGGGTGCTTTTATAGTAAAATGTGCTGGTAGTTTTGAGGATTTTGCTTTGAATTTTTCAAATACTTCTTTTCTTATATTATTATTAAACTCTCCTGCTTCTCCTTTTATTACAGATACTATAACATATCTCATATTCTTCTCCTTTAAAAATAGTATTACTATTACTATATCCAAATTTCATATAATATATCACTTAAAAATATTTCTATATAAAGCAATCTAAGCATTTAAATTTAAATAACAAGAATATATTCTCTCTATTAAATTTAACGCTCCATTATACCCTATATAGGACCTATTTATAACAACTTCATGAGTAGTAGGAAAACTTGTTTCTAAAAATACCCCTTTATATTCTCTAGAAATATCTCTTTCCCATGCTGCTCCTAATATTATAGGTTTCATAGAACCAAAATTTTGATTTCTAATAGTTTTATCTATTATATATCCATCTTCAATAAAAAGAACTTCTGCAAAAACATCTTCTGCAAGATTCTCGTATTCCTTAATTAAACTTTCCCTATATTTTTTAGGAGGATTATCAGTTATTATTTGTTGTAATGGTTCAAGTCCTAATTGATTTACTAAAAATCTATTAATTGCTAAATTATAAGCACTATCTCCCACAACAATATATTTTGCTGGCAAGCCATAAGTATACTCAGCATAAAATTCTGAAAATCCTTCCAGATAGTAATAATATCTATCTTCTTCCTTTTTTATAAACTCCTCTGTCTTTTCTTTATTTACATTTGCAAATTCAGCTACTTTTCTTAAAAAATTACTAGTTTTTTTTGCACCTATAGGAATAGATGGAATATGCAAATATGGATGATTATACTTTTTTTATAAGTGTTTAGCAGTTTTTAATCCTACCCATGGTGATAGTACTAAATTAAATTGTGCCTTAGGTATATCTTTCCACTCCCTAACTCCTTTACTTTCATATCCAAAAAGAATATTGACTTTAAAACCAGCACCTTCAAGAATTCTTTTTATTTCGGTTAAATCGCCATTCCAGAAAGTATTATAATAAGGTACCTCAGTAAATACATTAATTAATCCTTTTTCTTTTTCTCCATTATACTCACCAACAAATTGATCTATAATAGCCTTCATTACTAATTCATGCCCTACTAAATTATTTCCTTTAAATCCTCCTGTTTCTGCATATACTATAGGCACACCTTTATTTTGAAATTCTGATACCACCAATGCAATATCATCTCCCACTAATTCTCCAGTACACCCTCCAAGTACTACAAAAAGTTCTCCTTTCATTATTTTCAAAGTAGCTTTAATTAATTCTCTAAGTTTCTTTTCTCCTCCAAATACAATTTCCTTTTCTCCTGCATTTACACTTGGAACTGTTGTTCCTCCACGCCCTTGCATACCATTCGCCATAGAAAAAGCTACATGTTGTTTATCTACACATCCTGGACCGCAATGAGTTATAGGGACCGCTCCTTTAATAGCAATAGCAGTATATAAAGCAGCTATTGCACAACCATAACGAGGCTTTCCTATTGTATTTGTTTGTTCAAAAGAATTTAATTTTCCTAACATATTTCCCCCCTAATAATCTTCCTCTAAAACTTCTGGATTTTTTGCTAAAATAAATGGATCATTTTGTTCTAACCACCAATCTGTATATGGCAATTCAATATGTTCCTTTAAATCATCATTAAACTTTCTTCTCCTTAATACAGCTTTAACTGTTTCTGCAATATTTAAAATTCCTTGATAACCAATAGCCTTATTTTCATCACCTATTGCAGCACCTGGTACTCCTACTTTTGCTGATAAAGGAGCTAATCCTGTATGTCTTACTAAAACAAAATCTGGATTTGTTCTTTTTATTAATGAAACAAACGCAAATTGTTGTCTATTAGCAACAGTAAAGTTTTTTATATCTCCTGTTTCATTAACAAGCGTTTTTAACGAATCTTGCCTAACATCTCCACTATCATATACAGGATCATGATGAAACACCATAGTTCCATCCACCTCTATACCAAGTTCTCTTAAAACAGTTACAAGACCATGTGCATAAGCAGAACCTGTTGCCACAATAGCTCTTATTCCCTTAAACTTTTCTCTATATTTTTCTACTATCGGTTTTACTCTCTTATGTTCTTTTTCTATATATTCTTCTACTAACTTAGTCCTATTAGTGACTTTTCCAATTTCCCTTAACCACTCATCTGTTCCATTAAATCCATAAGGTTGCTTAGATTTAATTTGAGGAACTCCAAACTCCTGTTCAAGACCTGTAGCTATGTAAGAAGATAATGTATAACAAAAGGTCACTGTACAAGCTACTGCAGAAAGCTTTTTTAAATTTTCAACAGTAGCTAAATCCACAGCAAAGTTTACCCTTAAATTCATTTCCTTAAACATAGGTGTAAACACATCAGATCCAAATAAAGTAATTACATTAACTAAATCCTCTTCCTTCTTAGGCTCCTTACTAACAATTTGTCTAAGTATCCCATGTTGAACTGCATCAAAACCAGTAGTCCAATGTTCAGCTCTAAATCCTTCACAACTTAAAGGTACAACAGGGATTCCAAGTTCCTTTTCTGCTTCAGCTGCCACACTTATAATATCTTCACCAATTATTGCTGTTGCACAAGAATTACCTATAAATATAGCTTTAGGTTTATGTCTTTCCCAAACATCCTTTATAGTTTGCCTTAACTTATCAAAAGCTCCAAATACCATATCTTTTTCAAGAAGATTTGTAGTTACTGTTCTAATATCTGTAACTTTATATCCTCTAAGTGCTAATCCAACACGATAAGTAGTACTATAAATAGTGGCATCAACAGCACAACCTATTGAAGTGTGTTGAATTAGTATAGCATCTACAACCATTCCAGCCTGACAAGAAACCATCTTAGAACTACAAGTAGTTCCTTGAGAAAAAGGACCTGCATTTGTACATAATCTACAACCATCTCCACATCCTGTGCATCCTTTTTTTCCTCCCTTTCCTCTTCTTTCATATTCTGATGCTTTTACTAAATTCTCAGCACTTTCATTCCAAGCTACAATAGTTCCAAGTCTAGTTTCTCTTTTTTCTACATCAGCTAAATCTAGATTAATTTTTCTTCTCGCCATTTTTTCATCTCCTAATATCTTTATCTAAATAAAAAAGTGGCTTCGCCACGCTTTTATTACTTTAAAGTACATTTTTAATAGCAATTATATTTTTTAATTTAATGCATCTTGACTGAAGTCACTTTTTTTGGCCATTCAAAAGGTTCAAAAAGAAAAATAATTCATTATAAAAATATAATTTAATTATTTTTCTTTTGGGTTCTTTTGTGGCACTACAATTACTTTTTAACGTATTTGACAACTGACCTATCAGAAAGCCAGTAATAATCAGTGTTCACCTCCAAAAATGTTTTAAAACTTCCTATACGTTAAAAAAGACTATCTTTTAAGAACTAATAACTTATTAGTTCTTAAAAGATAGTCTCTAATCTCTTTAGTCAACTATTTATATTTATATAAAATATTGTATTCTTATAAGAATACTTTGTCAATATATAACTAAAATTCTTTTTTATAACACAAACAACACTTATGTTATAATTAATAAATAATTTAATTATCGAAATATTTATAAGGAGTGACTTTACAATGAAAAAAACAGTTTTAAGTTTGTTATTACTTGCATTATTACTTACTGGATGTTCCACATCTGATTCTAAAGATACAGATCTACAAACTTCTAATAACACAAATAGTAGTATTGAGAACTCATCAAATAATTCAAAAGAAAAAGATACTAATTCACAATCAAAAAATAAAGACACATCTTCAAAAGATAATAATACCAAAAGCAAAAATGACGCTTCAAATAAAAAAATAATTGAAGAAGTTAAAAATTATATTCTTAATGGTCAAAAAGATAAACCTGAAGCTAGTAAAATTAATTGGAGCAAAAGATTTTTAGAAAAGGTCGACTTAAATACTTTATATAAACAATATATATCTAATGGAGGCAAAAGCGATTCAGTAGAAAAATTTGCTGAATATATAACAAAAAATGCTCCTATTCAAAATAATTGGCAACAGATGTTTGAATCTGATTTTTCCAATTCATATGAAGAAAAAATCACTAAAATAGAACCCTTAGAAGGTGATTTATATCAAGTCTATGTAGTTATAGATAGAAAAACTGTACCTTATGTTGTTGTTAACTCAAGAACTGGTTATTTCCACGGATAAAAAAGTAGTAATAGATTTTACTCTATTACTACTTTTTTAGTTAATAATTAACCTATTTTCAAAACTTGTCCTACATATATCTTATTTGGGTCACTAATTCCATTCCATGATTGTAACTGTGCTACTGTTACTACAAACTTAGCTGCTATTCCACTTAATGTATCTCCAGATTTAACTGTATATGTTGTTCCATCAGATGGTGTTGATGGTGTAGTCCCATTCACTAAAATACTATACCAATTTTCAGCCCAAACACCTCTGTTAGGTTGATTAGCATTCGCTGGTCTTTCATAGTTGTGTATGAATACTTCTGCTAAATATTTAGGTGAAGAAGTACTTTGAGTAAATTGTCTAAAAGTTAATGGATATGCACTTGTTTTATAGAATTGTTGTCCATTTTCAAGTTCCCATTGTATTCTTCTACATTGTGTATCTACAGTTCTATAATTTAATCCATTTGCATTTGCCCAACTAGTAAGATTTGTTTTTGGTGTCCATTGTACTAAACCATAGCCACCTCCACCGCTTTTTTCGTCTATATCAGCTATAATTCCTGATTCTCCTTGCATGTTTCCTAACATACCACATATTGATTGTGCTGTCCAACCTTTTTCTCTAAAAAATTTATAAATGTATTTTGCATTATCTTTTCTGCCATAATTAGCTCCTCCTATTTTTTAAATTTATCAAGCTTGATTTATTTTACACCTATAAAAAAAGATAATAAGTGCTACTTGTAAACTAAATAAATATGATTTTATTTTTTTATTCTTTAGGTGTTTCTTTAAAATCCCTAATTTCAATACTTTTAAATACTTATTAATATCTTCACATACAATATAATTTCCTAAAGAATAAAAAAATCTATTTAAAATTCTGTAATTTTTAAAATCACCTAACTTTAAATAGATTTTTAAACTAATTTTTATTTTAATTAACTAAATACTTTATTTGTTTTTTTCTAAAGAAATATTAACTTCTATTGTTTTTCCCTCTACATCCATATCTACACAAATAACTTTATCTGAACTTGCTGTTGCAGTAAATTCTCCATACATAAGTGTTGGTGTTGATATATCTATCATTATACCCATTTCAGAAAAATTAGTAGCTACATTTGCAGTTAACATATTTACTAGCTCTGATATAGCACTTTGAGCTAACTCATTTAATTCATCTACTGGCATTCCCATCATCATAGACGATGCTATTTGTTTTGCATCTTCTACATTAAGACCATAAATTATATTTCCTTTTATATCACCAAATAACCCAATTATAATGACTACTCCAGGACTTTCTATGTACTTACTTTTTAGGCTTAAATTTTTCTTTTCAATATTATTCATCCCTAATTGCGGGAAAATATTAGTAAAAGCTTTAAGCACTGGATTAATATGATTTACATCCACTTAACTTCACCTCTTCCAAATCCTATATGTATCTTAATATCACCAAATTCACTTTCGAATACTACCGAATACTCAGTTTGTAAATTTCCTGATGCTATTTGTATTAGTTGCCCATTTAACACCATTGGTGGAACAACTCTTAATCCAAAAGCTTTATTAGATTTATTAATTTTAGAGCAAGCATTTCCTGAAAACATATTTGTTATTTCAGCTATAACATTTAATATTTCCTTATCATCTTTAGGTTCTCTTTTTAATAAAACTTCTGATAAACTCTTAGCAGTTTCAAAAGACATGTCAAATATTAATCTGCCTGAATGTTTTCCTGTAACCCCCATAACTACAGCTACTCCATTACTGCATATTTCTCCTGAAACATTTTCTTCATGCTTAATCTTTATCTCTTTTTTAATTAACTTACTAAATAAATCAATTACAGATTGCTTAAAAACATCTCTATAAGAACTTTCTAATTCTAAAAATAAATCTTTTTCACTAATTACTGTTCTTACTGCCTCTGCAAGTTCTTCTGAATCAAAAGGTTTTTGAATATATTGAGATATATTAGCTCTATTAGCTTGAATTATAAGCTCATCATCCATCATTGCACTTACAATTATAACCTTAATTGTTCTATCAATTTTATGAATTTCTCTTGTACACTCAAAACCATCAGTTCCTGGTATAGTCATATCCATAGTAACTACATCTGGTTTTGATTTTTTAACCTCTTCAATAACTTCTTCTAATGATCCTGCTTCTCCAATAACTTCAAATCCATGTTCTGTCAAAGCATCTTTTAATAATACTCTTTGAAATGGTGAATCATCAACAACTAAAATTTTTGTTTTTCCCATACAATACCTCTCATTTGTAAAATTATATATATGTGTTTTATCTTATAAATTAATTCTCATATAGATATTTATTCGACTATTTTCTCTTTTTCTTAAGTTTAAATTAATTTTTTTAAAAAACATCATAAAAGTTTTATATTTTTCAAACAAAAAACTCCATATGCTTTTGCATATGAAGTTCTAAATATTATATAATAATTTAATCTCTATTTTTTATAAAAGTTATATTTTGTGGTTCATAAAATGATAAGCTAAATCTCTTCGCCATATCTTGAACTAAATCATTTATAATTTCAGCATCACCAAAATCACAAGAAATAATCACATATCCTTGGCCTTTATCTACTTTAGCTAAAAATATCTTTTCTGTAATTTCTTCATAAAAATTATTTAAAGCCTCACATTCTGAAACAAGATAAGGTTCTCCTTCACATATTTTTTCATAAACAATCTGTGCTCCCATTTCATTGTTAACCTTGTCTGAATTCCAAACAGCACAATACCATTCCATAATCCTATTTCTCCTTTTTAGTCATATAATTTTATTTCTTTAGTTGATTATAATAATACCTTAATTCATACATACTTTCTATAATATCTTTATACTTAGGAAACTCTTTTATAATCCTTTTTATACACTTTATACAAAATTCTTCCCTTTTTTTTAAGTTTTTCCTCATAACATCTTTATATCCCCATACATGAGTATAATGTTTTTGTTTTGATTTTCTTAACTCTTCTAATGAATGTAACTCTTTTATGTTAATATTCTTAATTTTAGCACACATAGAAAATAGTCTTTGCTCTGCAAAAACCATATTAATAAGTTTATCATCACTAAGTATTAAGTTTTTCATAAAATCTATTGAGGTTTTAGTATAGTAGTTTTTAAAATTTTCATCATTTATATATGCCATAGCAGTATTACTAGGTAAAGCCGACCAATCTAGATCTTTATTTAGCATATAACCCTCCTTCATATTAAAACTTTTAACACTTGGATATACTAACTCTGATATAGCTTCTTTATGAATTGTTGCCAAATTGCAATCTATTAATTCCTTTTCAATATTATCCCAAATAATAAAATCTGTATCCATCATCAAACAAGGTATACTTTGATTTTTTAACGCATATATCTTACCAGCCGCCCAAAAAATATTAGGATTTATTTCTTTATAATTAATATTATCTAAAGAAGTATCTATTCCTAAATCCCATATAGATTCAATACCAATTTTTCTATAATATTTAGCACCTATACTATCAGTGATCATCTTTATCTTACCATTATTTTGTCTCCACATTAAAGCTGATAACATAGTGGTTAATATTTCAAAATCTTCTATATAATACTCTTCATCCTTATTCATCTCAAAAAAAGGTCTTGTCCAATTTGAATGAAACGCTTCTATCACCTTAAATAAAATCCTTTCTAAATTAAGTCAATGCCATATCCTCCATATCCAGATCCTAATCCACTTCCTGAAGTTAAATTTCCATCTCTTCTTAATTCTTTATCTATATATTTTTTAATTTTTAAATAGCGCATAAGCTCTTCCTTACTACTTATTTTATTTCCGTCCTCCATAACTAATGGGAATTTAATTTCTTTTTGCATAAATTTTAGTCCCCTTCATACCTTTATATAATTAATAATATCACTTTTTAGGTAAATTTCACACAACAATTTATAATTAAACCTAAAAATTACCTCACATATTAATATTTTATAAACCAATTCTAAATATATTACTAATAAAATATATTTACATAAAAAAGTGGCTTCGCCACGCTTTTATTACTTTAAAGTACATTTTTAATAGCAATTATATTTTTTAATTTAATGCATCTTAACTGAAGTCACTTTTTTTAGACTGTCAAAAGGTTCTAAAAGAAAAATAATTCATTATAAAAATTCCATTTAATTATTTTTCTTTTTGGTTCTTTTGAGGCACTATAATTATTTTTAACGTATTTGCCATCTTACATAACTGAAAGCCTGTAATATTCAGTATTCATTATCAAAAAAAATTTATAAATTCCTCGTATTTGAAATACTAAATAGTGTAGACGAATATTTTTATATTTTCTACGAAACCT
>CAKVLD010000075.1 GCA_934755305.1 uncultured Clostridium sp.
TTTCAACTTTAGCAATTAATAGTTTAGTATTTTCATTAAGTTCATTTGTAATATCTTCGTGATTCATAAGTAACCCCTTTTATCTTGTATTATATACATATTATACCACAAAACTCCTTGAAATTGATTTATTCCAAGGAGTTTTAAACAATTATTTCTAAAAATAATTTGCTTTGGTTACTGGCTTAAATTTTGATTTTGTTCTTATTTCATAACCTTTTAAAAGCCATCGCAATTCTTCAATATTTATTTTTAATGCTTCTTCAGGAGTCGAAGGCCATTTAAAATGGCTGCGTTCTAAACGATGATAATATAACCAAAAGCCTTCATCAAAGTGAAGAATCTTTAGTTTATCCATCTTTTTATTACAAAATACAAATAATGCTTTATCAAAGGGATCAAGTTTCAGCTGATTCTGGACAATCATAACTAAACCATCAATACTTTTTCTTAAAGTCCGCATAAGCCGCAGGCAAGGTAAACTGTATCTACACTATCTATATTAAGCATTTTGTAATAGTTCCTTAATTATTGAATTTATTAATGTAGTTTCACTAACAGGAATAGATATATTTGTATTGCCAATTTGTATATTTATCTTAGATTCAGAAAAAGTTTTTTCTTTCTTAGTAGCGCTAGTTTTTAAATTAATAGCTTGAAGAACTATTGGCTTATCTCGGGCTTCAATTCTTTTTCTATGATAAAAGAATTGGCTGGGATTAATATTACGTTCTTTACAAAATTGTTTTATGGAAATTTTATTTTCAAGAGAAAAATATTCATTTATGTATTTTTCCCAAGTATCATTATTTAATTTTATATACATGAGTAACCTCCAGATAAAATTTATGTTTTTCTTAAATTCTATCAATGTAGTACTCTTGATTTCTAGATACCAAATCTTTGACTCTTACAATCCTTCTTAGAAGATTCTTCTGTACTTTCAATAATAGCTTTAAATAGAGCGTTAAGATCCTTTTGTATATTTAATTTTAAATATTGCCACATATACTTACTTGTATGTTCCGTATGCACTGTAGCTGTCTTTATATATCATAAAAGATGAAAGCAATCTAATATAAATACTAATTTGGGTATCCATATTAATAATCTTAACTATTTATCATTATTTGAAGTTTCTTTTTAAATTACCTATATGTATTAAATAATATCCTGCCATAAATAATGAAGTTGTAATCCATGTTATTGGATATACTACTGCAATTCCCTTTACCCCCTCTATATGTGGAGAAATAATATATAAAATAAAAATTCTTAAAGCACATATATTGCTTAAGATTATAATCATTGGAGGTATAGATTTCCCTGAACCTCTTATTGCAGATGATAATACTTCCATAACTACATAAACAAAATAAAATGGGAATGTAACTGAAATTATTTCAATTCCCTTTGATATAACATTTAGATCACTATCAAATAACCCAAACCAAAATTCCCCATTTTTGAGAAGAAGATTTCCTACTACAATTATCATAAATATTCCATATATTATGCTTATGCGGATTCCTCTTTTCATTCTATCAATATTTCCTGCCCCAATATTTTGTCCTGTAAATGTCATTATAGCCTGCCCAATTGCCATTATAGGATAATATAAAAGAAGTTCTACTTTAATATAGCATATAAATGCTGCTATTGAATCTATATCCAGACAATTTATATACGATTGAACAACCACATTGGAAAGTGATATTACAAGTGACTGTATTCCTGCTGGAATACCTATTATAATAATTTCTTTCAATATATCCTTATGGATTTTAAGATTTTTAAAGTTAAATTCAAATTCTTTATCTCCTGTACATAAATGTAACAAAACATATAACGCTGCCGTAGTTTGTGAAAATAATGTTGCAAGTGCAGTTCCTTTTATCCCCATATCTAATATATAGATCAATAAAGTATTTGCAAAAATATTTATTATCCCCCCTGTAAACTGTGCAATCATTGGAATATTTGAATTTCCTCCTGCTCTTATTATCCCTGAACAAGTATTATAAACAAGCATTGAAGTTATGCTTAAAAAATAAATTCTTATGTATGAAACAGCTTCATTCATGATAGGAAGAGGGGTTTTCATAAGCTTTAAGAAATACGGAGCACCAATTATTCCTATTATAGTAAGTATAATTCCTCCAATTATGGCTGTTAAGAGGGCAGTATGAAATCCTCTTAAAAACCTCTCTTTATCTCCACATCCAAAGATTTTTGCAAGTACAACATTTGTTCCTACAGCAAGACCTGAAAACAGTCCTATAAGACATGTAATGAGCATTGAGCCTGCTCCAACTGCTGCTGCTGAATTAGTTCCGAGATAATTTCCTACAAAAATCAGGTCCACAGTATTATACATCTGCTGGATTATACTTGATATAAATAGAGGAATTGAAAACAAGAAAAGACTCTTTCCAATGCTTCCTTTTGTCATATCTAACGTTTTAGTTTTATTTTTCATATATGTTAATATTGCCCTTCTCAAATTAATTTACATAGTATATTAAAAAACATTTTATTATTTAATATAATATATCTGTATAAAGTGCTGCATCCAGTAGTGCTTTTGAATAATCGTCCTTAACCTCCTTTAGTCTATCTATATCATCAACTCTTTCAACAATGTTTCCATCCTTAAAAAATATAACTCTATCACATATATAAGTTATTGTAGTAAGGTCATGTGTTATAAATAAATAAGATAATTTATATTTTTTTTTCAAATCTATTAAAAGATCCAAAATCTGAACTTGTACAGATACATCAAGTGAACTTATTGCTTCATCAAGTAATATGAATTTTGGATTTCTTCCAATCGCTCTTGCAATACATACCCTTTGAAGCTGCCCTCCACTCAATTCATGTGGATATCTATATATATGTTCTTCATTCAATCCAACCTGATTTAGAAGTTCTACAATTCTCTTTCTTAAATCTTCCTTTGATAAATTGAATTTTCTCAATCCTTCGCTTATTGTATCAAATACAGTAAATCGAGGGTTTACTGATGTTGTATAATCTTGAAATACAACATCAAGATTACTCTGCCAGTTTTTCCTATTACTGTTTCCATTAAATTTTATAGTTCCATTTTCAATTTTTTCAATTCCTAAAATAGCACGTCCAAGTGTACTCTTTCCACTTCCAGATTCACCTATAATTCCAAGACACTCACCCTCTTCAACATGAAATGATACGCCTTTAAGTATGTGTTTTTTACTACTTTTAAAAATTCCTTCTTTATTTGAAAAGGTAACATGTATATCATCAATTTCCAATAACATTTTATCATTCCTTTACTTTATAACTTCTTTAAACCTTTTTAAAAGTTTCATTCTTGTATCAATAAGATAATTAGTGTGTTCATGTTTTGAATTATTTAGTATATCTTCCTTACTCCCATGTTCAAGAATCTCACCATTTTTCATAACCAATATTTCATCTGATACAGAACTAAGCACGCTTAAGTCATGGCTTATGAATATCATTGATGTCTTTAGAATTTCCTTCATCTGTTTAAATTCCTTTATTACTTCTACAACATTAAGGCAGTCAATAGCTGTTGTAGGTTCATCTGCAATTATAAGATCAGGTTCAAGTGCAATTGTAATTGCTATCATAATACGCTGAAGCATTCCTCCGCTTAATTCATGAGGATATTTCTTCATTATTTCACCACAATTGTTTAAATTCATCTTTTTAAATGATTCTTCTGCCAGCTTATTACTCTCTTCCTTATCAAGTAATAAATGCTTCCTAAATGTTTCATTCACTATATTTCCTATTGTAAAAAGCGGATTAAAAGCTGTCATTGGATTTTGTATTATCATACATATTGCCTTACCTCTAAGCTTTTCATGCTCTTTTTTATCCATGGTTAAAATATTTTTTCCTTTAAAGACAGCTTCTCCTGACACTACAAAATTATTATCAAGAAGTCCCATAATAGCTTTACATGTTATGCTTTTTCCACTTCCTGATTCTCCAAGTATTCCAATACATTTATTTTTCTTTACATCAAAAGAAACATTGTTTATTATATTTTTAAAATTCTTTCCTTCTTTAAAATCTACCGTCAAATTTCTAACTGAAAGTATCATGACCTTACCTCCTTAGGATCAAGTAAATCTCTAAAACTGTCACCAAGAAGATTAAATGCTGCTACTACTATAAGTATTGCAGTTCCTGGTGCAATCATCTGGCTTGGTTTTGTTAAAATAACATTTTTAGCTTCACTCAGCATTGCTCCCCATTCTGGTGCAGGTGCCTGTACTCCAAGTCCTAAAAATGAAAGCGTCGAAATATTTAATATAACCCATCCCATGTCTAATGTTGCTAGAATGATTACTTCTGAAAGAATATTAGGAAGAAGATGTTTTATAATTACATATGATCTACCACTTTCGATAACTCTTGAATAAAGCATGTAATTCTTATTGCGATACTGAATTACAATTCCTCTTATCATCCGTGCATACCATGCCCATTTTACAATTATATTTGCAAATACTACATTCTCAATCCCTACTCCAAAAACCCCTACAATTGCAAGTATCATAACCTGACTTGGAAAAGAAAGCATTATATCACATATACGCATTAAAAATTCATCAACAAAACCTTGTGCGTAACCAGCTATAAGACCTATGACTGTACCTATGAATATAGTACATGTCATTGTAAGCAGTGACAAAAATATTGTAGGTCTTATTCCATAAATAAGCCTTGATAAAACACATCTTCCAAGAGAATCAGTACCAAGAGGATACTTAGCTGAAATTGAAGCATATTTATTACTTACATCCTGCAGATATGGGTCATTTGGTGAAAAGAAAGAAGCAAAAATTCCAGCAATACAAACTATTGAAATTATAATTATGCAGATAACTGCTACTTTATCCTTTAATAATTTTTTAATCATCTATTTAATCCCCCTCTTAAGCCTTGGATCAATGAAACATTGAATTATATCAATTGCTAAATTGCAAAATACAAACATTACTCCCATCATCAATATGTAAGCCTGTATTACAGGATAATCCCTATTAAATATTGCTGAAATACACAATCTTCCTATTCCAGGAATGGCAAATATATTTTCAACTACAACAGTTCCAGCTATAAGTTGTACAATACTCATTCCAAGTGCATTCATGGATGACTGAAGAGAATTTTTTAATACATGTTTATATACTATTACTGACTTTTTTATACCTCTTACCTCTGCATAAAAAGCATAGTTTTCATTCATATTGTCAAGCATGCTGTTTCTTATAAGACGTATATATGTTGAAATGTAAGTCATACTTAATGTAACTGATGGCAGTATGTAATGCTTAAAACTTGTAGCTCCACTTGTTGGAAAAATTTTAAACTTCACTCCAAATAGCCATATTAATATAAATCCAAGCCAGTAATTAGGCATTGCTGTTCCTATAAAAATAGAAAAACGAATTATCTTATCAAATGCACTATTTTTGTAAACAGCACTAAATACACCTATTGGAATACTTACAGCAAGTACGATTATTAATGATATTGTAGCAAGGTTTAATGTTGCTGGAATACATCTTGATATTTCACCTATAACAGTCCTGTTGATATTTGTATATGAAACACCAAAATCAAGTTTAATGCAGTCAAGAAGCCAATTGAAATAACGTATTAAAAACGGATCATCCAATCCAAGCTCTGATCTCATTGATGCAATAGCTTCATCTGTAGGTATTATTTCATTGACTCTTAATGCAACTTCAGCTGGATCTGAAGGTATAAAATTTATAAGTATAAAAGCAATAAATGATATTGCAAAAAGCATTGGAATTGATAGCAAAATTCGCTTTGTTATATACTTTTTCATAAAAATTCCTTTCTTCTAGTTAATAATGACATATAATTCTTAACAGATTCTTTTAATATTTAAATCTAAAGAATAAAACCAGCACTACTTTAAATACAAGCTGGTTTTATTCTTAATCAAGATTCTTTTATTTATTTGAAAGTTTCATTTTATCCATTGGAACTTCAAATCTTGAAATATCAAATGTTACATTATCAATTTTATCACTGTATATTGCACGGTTTCTTTCATAAGTTATAGGAATATAAACAGCTTCATTATGTAATGTTGATAATATATATGTATAATATTCTTGACGTGAAGTTTCATCTGTACTCTTTAATGCATTTAATATGTTTTCATCAATTTCTGCTTTTTCTTTTAATCCTTGTTGAGCTGCATAGTCACCATATACAGGCATTCTCATTCCTGCAAGGAAAGATTGTGGATCATAAGGTGCACCCCATGAAATATTAAAGATTATATCAAAATCACCAGACTTCATTCTATCACGTGCTGCCTGTTCTTCTTCACCAGAAATATCAAGCTTTATTCCAATCTTATCTAATTCACTTTGATAGAATTCAGCAATAGTCTTTTCTGTAACATTATCACTACAGTAATTCAGTTTGAATGATAATTCTTTTCCATTCTTCTCTCTATATGATTTACCTTCTACTTCAAGCCATCCTGCCTGTGTCAATAATTCTTTAGCCTTTTCAAGATTATATTCATAAGGTTGTAATCCAATATCAGCATAAGGAACTGTTGGTGATAATACTGTATCTGCCTGGCTTTCAATTCCTGAGAATATATTTTTTGAAATTGATTGTCTATCTGTAGCATGTTGAATTGCTTTACGTACATTTACATCATTTAATATTTCATCAGTAGTATTTATAATCATCATTCTTGTTGATACAGGATCTGATAATAACGTTTCAAATCCCTCCTTTTCCTTAAATTTAAGGAATGTTTCTGAATCAATCATGTCTGTACCAAATAAAAGATCAATTTCTCCATTTTCAAGAGCCATTACACGAGTTTGGTTGTCAGGTATTACCTTAGCAACTATTTCTTCTATTTCAGGTTTTTCACCCCAGTAATTTTCATTCACCTTGAATACTGAGTACTCATCCACATGATTTTCTGCAAGATAATATGAACCAGTACCAATAATTGAACTTACTCCGTTTTTAGTAGTTCCATCTATAAAACACTTAGGTGATATGAATCTAAATGGTCTTACAACTCCAAGTTCCACAAGAAATGGATAATATGCTTCACTTAATCTTAGTGTAAGTTCATATTCTCCTGTAATTTCACAGCTCTTTCCACCATTTTTATCTACTTCCTGCATAAGACGTACTGATTCAAGCCATGTATGTCTGTCAGCATTGTCCATTATTGCATCAAAGTTAGCTTTTGCACTTTGTGCATTGAATTTTTCTCCATCAGTGAATGAAACATCTTCTCTTAATTTAAATACATAAGTTCTCCCATCTTCTGATATTGTCCAGCTTTCTGCCAACCACGGACTAAAACTTCCATCATCCTCAATTTTGACCAATGATTCAAAAATCATATTTTGAGCAAACATTTCTCCACCATACAAATGTGGATTTAAGTCTCTTAAATCTCTAAAATTAGCATATACAAGTTGTGATTTAGTATCCTTGCTACCTTTGCCTACACTTCCACATCCAGTAAGAAGCATACTTGCTGCTATAAAAGCAGACAGAACTTTTATAATTTTCTTTTGTGAAAATATCATTATTACATCCCCTTTTAATTGATATCTATTATCATTTGATTTTACAAGTATAACAATAATAACAATTTTAGTCTAATATCACTTTTTCATACGAGGGGTATTCCAGATAGTTATAATAGATTATCATTATCAATTAATTCTTATAATTTCATCAAGAAGATCTATAAATCCCTGAGCTTCATTAGAAAGTATTTCACCTTTTCTTTTTATATATCCAAGATAGATTTCATATGTATAACCATCAATGTCAATAGCCCTTATATCATACTGATTATATCTGTCATTCATAAATTTAACCCCCACACTGCATAAATCTGTATTTATTAAAAGATCTATCATAGCATGATCGCTATTTGTTGTAACAACTCTATCAAACCTGTTGTTTTCACTTTTATTCACTAAATACAGCTTTTCTAAATACTGTTCCACAGAAAAGAAATCCTTTGTTGATTGAACAAACTTAAGTTTAAGCAGTTCATGAATAGAGATACTGTTTTTATTATATATGCTGCTATTTTTCCCTGCATAAATACATGCCTTTTTAGTCTCTAGTTTAATAAATTCCATATTCTTATGTTCAAGAGTGTGGTTAAAACAGCACTTTTGCTGTTCAATTATATATACAATACCTATTTCCGATATACAACCCTTTACATTTTCTATAATTTCTTCAATACTACCTTCAAGGAACTGCACTTTTAAATCCTTAAACTCATTCTTCTTATAATAATCGCAGAAAACTCTTGAAACTATATGACTTGGATAAGATGAAATATTAAGCTTTTTCATATACTTGCTGCTTGAAATTGACATTATCATATCTACATTTTCTAATATCCTCTGTGCATAATCATATAACTCTTCACCTTTTTCAGTCATTCTTACACCTTTGCTGTTTCTATAAAATATATCTATGCCTACTTCCTTTTCAAGAGAACTTATAACTTTACTCACATTAGGCTGTGAAGTAAATAATTCTTCTGCTGCTTTATTTATGCTTCCACAATCAGCTACTATAATAAAATATTTAAGTTGTTTTATATCCATTAATTATCCTCCGTAAATATTCATAGTTTTTAACTTTCCAACATATTCTTCATAATTTTAGTAATCCATCATTTACTTGTCAATACATCAATTAACTTTAATAAAAAATCCATACAATAAAAAACTTTATCTTTTACAGTACAGATGTTAAAATCTAATTACGTTACACTTCATCAATATTTTACAATAAATAAATTAAATTATATTTAATATTAATTCTACAGAAAATAACTAGTTATGAAAGTGGTCTTATGTCAATATCTTGGACATAAAAAGTCAAACTTTCTATGCTGTACTTCTAGATAATAATTAACATTTCTCTGAAGTCATGTAATTAATAGAAGAGTGTATCCTTTTTCTGTTATACCAACCTTCAATATATTTAAATAAATCTACTATCATATCTTTATAATCTTGATCATATCTTCTGCCCTTTCACATAATGGACATATCCTTTCTTAAATAAATAATATTTTACTTAGTTCGATTTAATATGTCCACTACTTTGTACTAACACCAAAAGACTGGTGCAGCAACCACTACAGGTTTAGTTGGTTCTTTATTAGCAGCTATGACTAGTATGTTGGTAAAAAGAAAGAAAAAATAATAAAATTTTATAATTAAAATAATCTTTCTAGTATAATCACTCTTACACTAGAAAGATTATTTTTTAAATATTTTCTTCAATAAAGTTTTTAATTTCATTCCAAGCTTTTTGACTTTGTTCTAATTGTGGAATTAAAACTTGAAAATCATGTGGCATTTCATAATAAACAGTTATCTTAGCATTACAACCTGTCTCTCTTGCTTTTTGGGCAACTTTTAAAGCATCATCCAATAATATTTCATGACCACCTACTTGAATAAGTAAATTACCAATTTCCTTATAATCCCCATTTACTGGTGAGACATATGGATTTTTAATGTTTGCTCCCTGAAAATAAATAGGATCATATATTTGGTTCCTCATTATAAGGCCCTTCTCTCCTAAAATAATATCTTTCTTTTCATTAGCTTTTACAGAAGGAAAATCGTTAGCAGCATTAGTCCAAGGTGAAATTGCTATAATTACCTTAGGTAATGGAATATTGTGATCTCTTAAAAATACTTCTGCACTTCCTGCTACATTAGAATATTGTATAGCTATATCTCTATAAGGATCACAAAGCGCTATTAAATATCCCCCTCCATGAAATTGTAAATTTATCTCTCACAAAAACATTATTTCAAATTCATATAAATAAAAATAAGAAAGCAAAATGATATTTTTTATTTATCATTTTGCTTTCTTATAATCTAATAAAAAGTTTTTATATTAATAACACTAAACAGTCACCCCATCAGGTATATTAACCATTTGCCTATAAAACTCATTTCTTTCATATAGTTCTTCATGATTTCCCATATCTTCAACTTGTCCATTATTAATAACTATAACTTTATCAACTTGCTTTAATACATCTGGTCTATGAGTTATCATAATAGTTGTTTTATCCTTATAGCTTTCTCTAATTACATTATTTATCTCTTGTTCAGCTTTTATATCATAATTAGCTGTAGCTTCATCTAAAATCAATATCTTTGACTCCCTAAGTAAAGCCCTAGCCATAGCTATTTTTTGCCTTTCACCACCAGATAATTTACTTCCTCTTTCCCCTACAATGCTTTCATATTGGTCTGGCATTTCTTCAATAAACTTATCTGCTCCACATTTTTTAATAACAGAATACATTTCACTATCTTCTTTTTTAGAATTAAGCATAATGTTTTCTTTTATTGTTTTATTAAATAAATATATTTCTTGACTTACCATAGATATAAGATTTCTATAATCCTTTAGATTTATAGAATTAATATCCTTACCATCTAAAAGTATTTCTCCTGAAGTTGGAGTTAAAAATCTTAAAATTAAATTTATAATTGTTGTTTTTCCTGCTCCATTTCTTCCTATAATGGCAACTTTTTCTCCTGCATTTATTTTAAAATCAATACCTTTGAGTATAGATTCTTTTTCGCTATAAGAAAACTTAACATTTTTAAATTCAATAGTTCCTAATGTTTCTTCAGCCTTTATTCTTAGAAGCTTACCTTTTGAAGAATATCCTTCATACTCTTCATTCATAAAATCAAAATATCTTTTTGCAGAAGGTAATATTCCAGCAAAAGTATATCTAATATTCATAATTGCAAATATAGGATCTGTAACATAAGCACTATATGTAATAAACGCATATAACTTCCCAACTGTAAGTTCTTGTCCTACTATTAAATATCCACCAATAATATAAATCAATGTACTTACTATTTGTGAAAATATTACTTCTGAAATCATATTTGCATTTTCTAAATAAGCTATTTTTATATTCTGTTTAATTAATTCTCTTTGCTTTTTAATAAATTCACTAATTTTTAGATCTTCAAGCACCCATGCTTTTACTTCTTTTATTCCTGCTAAAGTATCTCCTTGCCACCCTGAATATTCTTGATGTATTTTTATGTAATTTTTAAACATCTTCTTTCTTTTATCCGCTAAAAATTTTACTATTATATATCTTATTGGAGTTACTATAACAACCAATAAAGATAATTTCCAACTTATAAGAGATATTCCTATTACACCTACTATTATTCTAAAAACACTTGTCATTATGTAAAAAGTATTTCTATCACATAAGCCAGATATTTTTCCAATATCTGTTTGTATATTATTCATTATTTGTGCATAGTTTGTGCTATTAAAAAAATTCATCTTCATTTTTAATGTCTGTCTAAATGCTGACTTTTCAAGATTAAATGAAATTATATTCTCTATGTATGTACGATATTTAGTTTCAATAATTCCAACTCCCTATATAAGAACTATTAAAAGTAAACTTAAAATGGAGCATTTAATAATTACATTTAAATCTTGTACAATTAATCCCTCATCCATTAATTTCTGATTTATTATAGGTAATATTAAATTCAAACAAGATGATATTAATATGGTACTAACTACCATTACTATTTTCCACTTATACGGCTTAAAAAGTTTTATTATCTTTTTTACTTTTATGTCAATTTTTATGTAATTTGTTTTTCTTTTCTTCTTTACAACATATTACATTTTTTTTGCTAAAAAATTTATTTTTTAACACAAAGATAATAATTCTAAATATTAAAGCAAAATTCATTCATATCTATTTAAATTTTGTAGAAAATAGGCATAAAAAAGTGGCTTCGCCACGCTTATCTTAACTAAATTACATCTTAATTTTATAAAAGCATTTTTAGTATATTTAATCTTAACTGAAGTCACTTTTTTTAGC